>NZ_JBFUFW010000002.1:0-596196 GCF_056403235.1 Rhodoferax sp. P2_H8_2 | reverse complement strand
GCGACATTGAATGTCATCAGACGTTGGGCACTGCGAGAACAGATGTCCATCCGTGAGATTTCCAGGCGTACAGGCCTGGCTCGCAACACCGTGAAGAAGTACCTGCGATCCGACGAGAGTGAGCCTAAGTACGCAAGCCAAACCCGGTCCAGCAAGCTCGATCCCTACGCCGAGAAGCTGGCTTTGTGGCTAGGAATGGAGGTCACGAAATCGCGGAAACAGCGGCGCAATTTGAAGCAACTCCACACAGCCCCTGGCTCTCTTGAGCATTTGGAGGTATTGCGAAGTATTGATCGGCCGGAATTGCTTGTTTGGTATGCGCTCTATGCCACTCTGCAGCATCCGAAAGAAATTCTGTCGCTACACAACGGTTTGGGGTTCCGGTTGATGCGGGACCTGCTCCGAGTGGAAGACAAGCTGGCTCCCCCAATTGCTGATATTGCATACACCGAGCTAAAAATCGTTGCACGTACCGGTCTTGAAGGAATGGCCGGAAAAATCGGTCACGCAAGTGAGCTTCAAGTTGAGCTCATTCCATACGTATCGACTTCCTTCACGTTCCAGGCCCGAAATCGATCTCACTGGAACGAAGGGCAGCACTCGTTGTATATGGAGCAATCTGAGCCCCCCCTCTCACCTCGTGATCGGATTGCGCGTTTGGCTTCTGAATTGACGCAGCTCGCGAAGTATCTTCCTAGCACTCCTGATGAATACTTTCCAGAGAAAAAATCCCGTCGAAAGTCTCCCTGACTAAGCAAGCTCCTGGAAATGTCTGCGACATACATTTGCACGCGCGCTCAGTCAATGCTTCCTCAAATAATACGCATACCGTGCAGCAACGGTGCAAATGCTTTTTTGAGTCCACGCAGATATGGATGGACGTCAGGTCGATTCGACTAGAAGAGCCCGTCTGCACGCTCGTGCCCGGGAGGAAACATAACCGTGCCGCAGCACCACATAACCATTCCGCCAGAACCAACAAATTTGTGTTTTTAGCTACCTAGGAGGAGATTTTTGCTCAAAAGATGAGCGCTTCCTAGAGGTGCATATCACTGACGAACGTTTTAGGAAGCATAAGCGTTCCGAAGCGGCACGCTTTTGGGTCTAGGGACACAACAAATTTGGCGGAAGCTGTGAGATTCGAACTCACGGAGGGGATAAACCCTCGCCGGTTTTCAAGACCGGTGCCTTAAACCGCTCGGCCAAGCTTCCATGCCCTCAAGTGTAACTGAGGCACTGGGTACCCTCTTTCTGCGGCCTTGTCCTACAAGCAATCGCGACTCAAGCCTATGGTCTGTAGGACGCAGGCGGCGGATCATAGGCTCCATGATGAATTCGAGCCTTAACACCTCAACCACCGCCGCGCCAACTGCCATGGAGCCCATTTGCCGCCCCTCGCTGGCGCTTTTGGGTACCGAGCCTTTGCGTGCGGCGTTAGAGCTTGTCAGCCACAAGTGGATGCTGTTGCGCGAGCCCGCCGCCCGCGTTGGCGACGGTCATCCTGTGGTGATCTTCCCGGGCTTGGGCGCAGGCCCTTCTTCGGTCGCTACGCTGCGCGAGCATTGCGAGTCTTTGGGCTATACGGCCTTGAACTGGGGCCGCGGCTTGAACCGTGGGCCACAAGGCGATGTGCATGCCTGGCTGGCCGATCTGGCAAAGGACGTTGCCGCCATGTTAGGCGAGCATAAGCAAAGCGCGACGCTGATCGGCTGGAGTTTGGGCGGCGTCTACGCCCGCGAAGTGGCCAAGCTGCTTGGCGGCGGCGTGCGCCAGGTGATCACGATGGGCACGCCCTTCAACGCCGAGGCGGACTACACCAATGTCGGATGGCTGTACCGCAAACTCAGTGGCGCCGAGCCCAAAATTGATGAAAGACTGTGCCAGCGCTTGCGCCGCGCACCCAAGGTGCCAACGCTATCCATCTACAGCCGCACCGACGGCGTGGTGGCCTGGCAGACATGCCGCCACGGCGATGAAGATGCACAGGTTGCGCAGGATGTGGAAGTGCGCAGCAGCCACATCGGCATGGTGTGGAACCCGTCCGTGTTGCGCATTGTGGCCGAGCGGCTGGCGAAACCCGGCCCGTGCCGTCCTTCGCTGATTCCGGATACGAATATCCACTAAAGGATTCAAGTCCTGGGGCGCAAGGGCCTCTGCGAATCAGAACGGGTGCTGGCTCGAGCAGCCGAGTATGTGGTTGCGATCACTGGACATGCATTGAAAAAACGCGCGCTTGTTACCCGTTGATGACTCGCATTCGCCCAAGGTAGTTTCAGATTTTGCTTTGCGAAGTTTGGCTGCAGTGGCTTCGTATTCAGAGGCTGAGATATAACCGTCCTTGGTGTTGCGCTGCCCGACTTCAATCATGCTGTCGAACTGGGACTGTACGTTCTCCACCGCAGTTGCACACGACAAACCTTCCTTCTTGGAGTCCACTTTTTTTAACGCCTTGATCGCACCATCGCGAAACTCCTCGACCTCTTTCGGGATTTTTTTGGTGCCGTCGGCGTTGTACTCGGACTTTGCGGAGGGGCCGTAGTTGTTACCACCGAAACTGGTCTCGCTGCGTATCTTCACCGGCTCCGTTGCCTTTTGTTCGGGAGGCGGTTGTGAGCCGTAGTGGACCTTGCCGTCAGCGTCGACCCATTTGAAGACGCCCTGCGCGAGACACGCGGTGGTGCTGAGCTGCAGCAAGCCAACTAAAACTGCAAAGACGAATTGACGCTTCATCCCTTACCTTCCTTGATATTGAATGGCGGATTCTAGAGACTGCGGGTTACCACGCAGGTACCAAAATGCCAGCGCTAGGCAGGTCGCAGCATTCCTCGCACTTCAATGAAGCTGATCACATCCTGCAAGCCGCTGAGCGTTTTCAGGTTGGTCATCACAAAAGGCTTCAAGCCTTTGGGCGTCGTGCGCATGCGGGTGGTGTCGGCATGCATTACATCCAGGTTCGCGCCCACGTACGGCGCGAGATCTGTCTTGTTGATGACGAACAAATCGCTCTTGGTGATGCCGGGGCCGCCCTTGCGCGGAATCTTCTCGCCCGCTGCTACGTCGATCACGTAAATCGTCAGGTCAGAGAGCTCGGGGCTGAAGGTTGCGGCCAGGTTGTCGCCGCCGCTCTCTACAAACACGATGTCCGCGTTGGGGTGGTCTTCCAGCATTCGGTCAATCGCCTCCAGATTGATCGAGCAGTCTTCGCGGATCGCGGTGTGCGGGCAGCCGCCGGTCTCCACGCCCATGATGCGGTCCGCAGGCAGCGCGCCACTGACGGTCAGCAGGCGCTGGTCTTCCTTGGTGTAGATATCGTTGGTGATCGCGACCAGGTCGTATTGCTCGCGCATCGCCTTGCACAGCATTTCCAAGAGCGTGGTCTTGCCGGAGCCGACCGGGCCGCCGATGCCCACGCGCAGGGGTGGCAGGTTCTTGGTGCGGTTGGGGATGTGGTGCAGTGTGGACATGGTGGTTGCTATAAATAGAGGAGCTGCTTACGCACGTTTTATGCGCCTTGGGGGCCAATTACGATCTGAAAAGCCTTGAATATTGAACTTCGTGCTGGCTGCTCAGAATGGCCAGCATTGGGGAGAAGGCTTGCCGGTTGTCGTCGGTCACACTCAAGGCGTGGTCAATCGCGCTAGGGATTTCGGCGGTGAGCGCGGACAGGATGCGTTGCCCCGCGCTTTGACCCAGCGGTACGGACTTGATCGCCGCTTGCGTCATGTTCTCGGCCCAGCCAAAGGCGTAGGCCAGCAGGCATTCGCGCACCGGTGCTTGCGTGGCGCTGGCGGCGAGTGCGTAGGCGATGGGGTAGGTGGGCGCCTGGCCTGCCAGTACGGCGATTTGCGCAGGCGTGGCAGTCGTGTGGTTGCGCAGCCATTCCAGCAGGCTCTTGCCCATTTGTTCGGTTTGCGCACGCAGTTCGCTGCTCTCGCGGGTTTGCAAAACCCAGGTGTTCAGTTCGGCGATGCGCGCGTTGTCGCCATCACGCCAGGCGGGGATGGCTTGCGCCACGGCGGGCAGATCGGAGCGCGACAGGCTCAGGTGCAGTTGATCGACCAACCAGGCGGATGCTTCACTTTCTGTAGCGGCTCGTGCGGTATCTACGGCTGCTTCCAGGCATTCAGAGTATGAAAACCCACCAATGGGCAAGGCCGGTGAGGCCAGCCACATCAATTGCATCAGGCTGCTATCGAGCATGGTGGGCGTTGCCTAGTGGTTGTGTCCGCAGCCCGGGCCGTGCACGTGGGGCGCGGCGGGGGCTGCTGCAATAGGGATGGAGGCGAGCTTGGATTTGGCTGGAGGATGCGCGTGGCTATGGTCATGGTCACTGTGGTCGTGGTCGCCATGGCTGTGGCCATGTCCACCGTGCGCGTGGCCGCCCGTATGTCCGCCCGTCGCATACGCGCCGTTCTCCGGCTCAAACGCTTCGTCCACCGCATTGACGATCAGGTGCATCGCGCGCAGCATGTCGGCCAACACGTGATCCGGCTCAATCTTCAGGTGGTCAGGCTTCAACTCAATGGGTACATGGCGATTGCCCAGGTGGTAGGCCGCGCGTATCAGATCGTAGGGCGTGCCGTGCTCGGTGCAATGCGTGATCTTCAATACCGATTGGGGCGCGGCGACCACCTTGATCAGCGAGCCATCTTCGGCCAGCAGCACATCGCCGCCGCGCACCGCGGTGCCGCGGGGCAGAAAGATGCCCAGCGCCCGGCCCAGAGAGTCGGTCGCGTCAAAGCGGCTCTTTTGGCGCACGTCCCAGTCGAGTTCGACGGTGGATGCGCGTTTAAGCAGCACAGGCGCGAGGCCCTGGCCTTGGGGGATGCATTTGGAGACTTGAAGCATGAGTGTTCCTTACCAATTGCCGTAAGCAGCAACTATGCCGCGCCACAGCGCGCTGCGCTCGACGCCCATGTGGGTGCCGCTGGCGTCGCCCGAGGCGTCTTTGGCGACGGCCATGTGCACGATGACGAGTTTGAGCTCGGGGTCTACAAAAATGGCTTGCCCATAAATGCCAAGCAGCACGAAGCGGCGGTGGCTGCCCGGCCACAGCCAGGTTTGCAAGCCGTAGCCCACGTAGGTGCTGCCCTTGTTCTGCATCGTGCCGGGGCGGAATTGGGGTGGCTGCTGGCTGGCGTCGGTCATGCGCAGCAGGTAGTCTTTGGCGATCACTACTTTGCCGTCGCGCACGCCGTCGTTGGCCAGCAGCAGCCCCAAACGTGCGTAGTCGTGCACGGTGGCATTGAAGTTGCCAGCAGATTGCTCGACTTTGTCGACAGGGTTGGTCAGCCAGGTGGCGCGCGCTTCTGCGCCCAGCGGTTGCCAGAGTTTTTCGCCGATGTACTGGCACAGCGTCTGTCCCGTCGCGCCGCGCAGCGCCAGACCCAGCATCTGGGTTTCGGCACTGGCGTAGTTGAACAGCGTGCCCTCGGTTGCCACACGTTCGGTGATGACTTTGGCACCGGCGGCAATGCCGCCGGTGCGGGCCGCCTGGTTGAAACGCGCGAGATCGTCCTTGCCGGAATAATCTTCGACAAACTGCGCACCAGAGGCCATACGCATCAGGTTGATCAGCTTGGTTTCGCCATACAAGGTGCCCGCGAGTTGGGGCGCGTAGGTGGCAGCGGTGTCTTCCAGTGAGCGGATGCGGCCTTCCTCCAGCGCCTTGCCTATGCCCAGCGCCACGATGGTTTTGGCCATTGAGTTGGACAGCAGGCGTTGTTCGGGTTTACGGTCGTAGTTGCTGCGCTCAGCGACGATCTGCCCGTCGTGCAAGACCAGCACCGCGGTAGCGCGCTGGCGTTGCATGTAGTCGTCCAGCGTCAGCGCTTTACCGTCGTACTTGTAGCGAAGGGCGGGCTCGCTAGATGCCTTGGGCAATGGCTGGGGCTGTGCCGAAGGTTCGAGCACGCAGTGCGGCGAGATACTGTCCATCGCGCTGAACGAACCCACGCGGAAGGGCTCCTGAAAAGCTTGCGCCAATTTAGGTGCGACGGGATAGCCAGCGGCTTTGCCCAGCAGGTCTTCGTCTGGGGCGGCAAGGCTGACGCTGCAGGCCAGAGCGCAGGCAAGGCAGAAAACGGAGACACGAAGCATGGGCGGTGGCTATGCAGTGAAGATGGCTGATTGTGGCGCAGAGGGCACGTGGCCCCGATCCGCTACAAGGCCATCGTCAGGTAACGGCTGTTCGGGTCCAGCGTGTAGCTGCCAAACGGGCCGCAGGGCTCGAAGCCGTGCGCGAGATAGAGGCTGTGTGCGGGCGCGAAGAAGGACTGGGTGCCGGTCTCCAGGCTCAGGCGCTGAAACCCGAGCGCGCGGGCTTGTTCGACGATATGCAGCAACACCTGTTTGGCGATGCCCATGCCGCGAAGTGTTGCGGCGGTGCGCATCGATTTCAGTTCTGCATGTTGCGCATCCAGGCGCTTGATCGCGCCAGTGCCGACCAGCCTGCCATCCAAGTTGCCAGTCCCTGCCGGCAACCAGGCCGACCAGAAATGCACGCCGGGGTCACGCAGCTTGGAGAGATCCAGCGCATGCACGCTCTCGGGCGGCGACGTGGCCCGCATGTCCTGCAAATGCTCTTCCAGAAAAATGGCAATGCGCGGGTCGCTTAAGTCATCCAGTCGGATGTGCAGTGGCAGGGCAGACATAAGCTCAAAACAGGAAATAGCGTTGCGCGAGCGGCAGGCTGACTGCCGGCTCGCAAGTCAGCAGTTGGCCGTCGGCGCGAACGCTGTAGGTCTGCGCATCAATCTCCATCACCGGCAGGTAGCTGTTGTGGACCATGTGCTGCTTGCGGATGCCGCGCACGTTTTTCACGGCAGTGATGTTCTTGGCGAGGCCAAAGCGCTCTTTGATGCCTGCATTCAAACCGGCTTGAGACACGAACGTGAACGAGCCTTTGGCAACGGCGCCACCGTACGCGCCGAACATCGGGCGGTAGTGCACAGGCTGCGGCGTCGGGATAGACGCATTCGGGTCGCCCATCGCTGCATACGCGATGAAGCCGCCTTTGATGATCAGTGCGGGCTTGGCTCCGAAGAAGGCTGGTTTCCACACCACCAGATCGGCCCACTTGCCAACTTCGATGCTGCCGACTTCGTGGCTGATGCCGTGCGAGATCGCGGGGTTGATCGTGTACTTGGCGATGTAGCGTTTGGCGCGGAAGTTGTCGTTGCGCACGGAGTCTTCGGGCAATGTGCCGCGCTGCGCTTTCATCTTGTGGGCAGTTTGCCAGGTGCGGATGATGACTTCGCCGACGCGGCCCATGGCCTGGCTGTCGCTGCTCATCATGCTGATCGCGCCCAGGTCGTGCAGGATGTCTTCGGCGGCGATGGTTTCCTTGCGGATACGGCTCTCGGCAAACGCCAGGTCTTCGGCAATGCCCGCGTCCAGATGGTGGCACACCATCAGCATGTCCACATGCTCGTCCAGCGTGTTGACGGTGTACGGCATCGTCGGATTCGTCGAGCTGGGTAGAAAGTTCGCCTGGCCCACGACGCGCAGGATGTCGGGTGCGTGCCCGCCGCCCGCCCCTTCGGTGTGGAAGGCGCACAGGCCGCGGCCCTTGGTAGCCGCGATGGTGTCTTCGACAAAGCCGGACTCGTTCAACGTGTCGGAATGGATCGCAACTTGCGTGTCGGTTTCATCGGCTACGTCCAGGCAGTTGCTGATCGCCGCGGGCGTTGTGCCCCAGTCTTCGTGCAGCTTCAGGCCGATCACGCCCGCCTGGATTTGCTCGTGCAGCGCGGCGGGCAATGAGGCGTTGCCTTTGCCCAGAAAGCCCAGGTTCATCGGGAACGCGTCGGCCGCTTGCAGCATGCGCTCGATGTTCCACGGGCCGGGTGTGGATGTCGTGGCAAAGGTTCCGGTCGCAGGGCCGGTGCCGCCGCCCAGCATTGTGGTCACGCCGCTGGCCATGGCCTCTTCGATTTGCTGCGGGCAGATGAAATGGATGTGGCTGTCGATGCCACCGGCAGTGACGATGTTGCCTTCGCAGCTGATGACCTCGGTGCCCGGGCCGATGATGATGTCCACGCCCGGTTGCGTGTCCGGGTTGCCCGCTTTGCCGATGGCGACGATGCGGCCACCCTTCAAACCGATGTCGGCCTTGACGATGCCCCAGTGGTCCAGGATCAGTGCGTTGGTCATCACGCAGTCGACCGCGCCTTCGTAGCGCGTGCGCTGGCTCTGCGCCATGCCGTCGCGAATCGTCTTGCCACCGCCAAACTTCACTTCTTCGCCGTAGCTGCCTGCGGCTAGCGTGTAGTCCTTCTCGACCTCGATCAGCAAGCCGGTGTCGGCCAGACGCACGCGGTCGCCGACCGTGGGGCCAAAGATTTCCGCGTAGGCGCGGCGTCCAATCGTTGCCATATCAAAGCTTCCCTTGCACTAAACCGCGAAAGCCGTAAACGATGCGGTCGCCACTGAAGTCCACCAGCTCTACCGTGCGCTGTTGGCCTGGCTCAAAGCGCACGGCCGAGCCAGACGCGATGTTCAGCCGCATGCCCTGCGCGGCAGCGCGGTCAAACCCCAGCGCGCCGTTGGTTTCGGCAAAGTGGTAATGCGAGCCGACTTGAATAGGCCGGTCTGCGGTGTTTGTGACCACGACCGTCAACGTGCGGCGGCCCGTGTTGAGCGGGTGTTCGCCTTCGTCGCAAAGAATTTCGCCGGGGATCATGGTGTGACCCTCAGACCTGTGTGAACAGGTAGAGGCCCGTGAAGCCGAGCAGCGTGCCCATGCTGGCGAGGACGGTGGTGCTGCGTTCTGCCAGCCAGCGGCGCACAGAGAGGCCGACGGTGACGCCGCCGATGTGCAGCACGCCGGTGGTCAGCAGGAAGCCAGCGGCGTAGCCCATGAATCCGGTGTCTGGCGCCTCGGCTCCGTGCGCTAGGCCGTGTAGCGAGGCCGCGGCGGCGATCAGCCCCAGACCGAGAGACTTGGGTATGGGCTTGGTGGCGAAAACCAGCATCGCGCCAAAAAGAACCACCGACAGCGCAACCGCGTGTTCCAGGTAGGGCAGCGTCACGCCGCTGGCGCCCAAAACCGCACTGACGACCAGCGCCAGCATGAATGTGGCAGGCCCTTGCCAGACCTTGTTGTCAGGCAGGGCATTCACCGACCAGACCCCCACCGCCACCATGGCCAGCAAATGGTCCAGGCCAAAAGGATGGGTAAGGCCTTCCATCAGGCTATGGGTTCCATGGCCGGTATGGGCTCTGGCGCTCGCAGATATTGCGCAAGCAGCTATCAAAAACAGAGCGGATCGGTTGGGGGTGCGCATGAAAAGTCTCCGAAAAATAGTCTTTTAAAACAATCGCGTTCAGACAATGGGTTGGTGCACGGTGACCAGCTTGGTGCCGTCGGGGAAGGTAGCTTCAACCTGGATGTCTGGAATCATCTCGGCGATGCCATCCATTACATCGGCGCGGGTCAGCACGGCACGGCCCTCGCTCATCAACTGCGCCACGGTCTTGCCGTCGCGTGCGCCCTCCATCACGGCGGCGCTGATCAGCGCGATGGATTCTGGGTAGTTGAGCTTCAGGCCGCGGGCTTTGCGCCGCTCGGCCAGGAGCGCGGCGGTGAAGATCAGCAGCTTGTCTTTCTCTCTAGGTGTGAGTTCCATGGAAGAGTTATAGCAAGTGCCGTGCCCTATGGGGGAGTGATGGCATAGAAAGTGCACTTTCAGCCAGTGCACAGCGACCTGCCTCCCCCGCCCAGTTCCTTCAGCCCACCGCAGCGCGTGGTGAAGATTCGGCGCGACTACAACAACTGGGTGGCGCGGGAAACCATGGAGGACTATGCGCTGCGCTTCACGCCGCAGCGGTTTCGCAAATGGTCGGAGTGGCGCGTGGCGCATACGGCCTTTGGCGCGGCATCCTTCCTGATCCTGGAGGCGGTCGGCGCCACGCTGTTGGTGCAGTACGGGTTTGTCAATGCACTGTGGGCCATTCTGGCGACCGGACTGATCATTCTTCTGGCGGGCTTGCCGATCAGCATTTACGCCGCCCGCCATGGCGTGGACATGGATTTGCTGACTCGCGGTGCCGGGTTTGGCTACATAGGCTCGACGCTGACCTCGCTGATCTACGCGTCTTTCACCTTCATCTTCTTTGCGCTGGAGGCGGCGGTGATGGCCTACGCGCTGGAGCTGGCGCTGGACATACCGCCGACCTGGGGCTACCTGATCTGCGCGCTGGTGGTGATTCCGTTGGTCAGCCACGGCGTGTCGGCGATCAGCGCCTTGCAGGTCTGGACGCAGGGGCTGTGGCTGTTGATGCTGGTCGTGCCCTATGCGTTTGTGGCGGTGCGCGACCCCGCCGCATTTGCGGGCATCACGCACTATGCTGGTGAATCCGGCAAGGGCGGCGCGTTTGACGTGCACTTGTTTGGTGCTGCGCTAACCGTGGGCATCGCATTGATCACGCAAATGGGCGAGCAAGCCGATTACCTGCGCTTCATGCCACAAAAGACGGCGGCCAACCGCAAGCGCTGGTGGGCCGCGGTGTTGGTCGGTGGCCCCGGTTGGATCGTTCCCGGCGTGTTGAAGATGCTGGGCGGCGCGTTTCTGGCGTATCTGGCGATGGGCCATAGCGTGCCCAGCGACAGGGCGGTGGACCCGAACCAGATGTACCTAGCTGCCTATGAGTATGTGTTCCCGGTGCTGGGCTGGGCGGTCGCGGCTACGGCTATTTTTGTGGTCGTGTCACAACTCAAGATTAACGTCACAAACGCCTACGCCGGGTCGCTGGCCTGGAGTAATTTTTTCTCCCGGCTTACGCACAGCCACCCGGGGCGCGTGGTGTGGGTGCTGTTCAACAGCCTGATCGCCTTCATGCTGATGGAGATGAATGTGTTCCAGGCGCTGGGCGAGGTGCTGGGGCTGTATTCGAATATCGCGATCGCGTGGATCATGGCGGTGGTAGCCGATCTGGTGATCAACAAGCCGCTGGGCCTGTCGCCCAAAGGCATTGAGTTCAAGCGCGCCTATTTGTACGACATCAACCCGGTGGGCGTGGGCGCGATGGCGTTGGCGTCTGGGTTGTCGATTGCAGCGCATCTGGGTTTCTTCGGTCCGTTGGCGCAGGCGTTTTCGGCGGTGATTGCGATGATCACTGCGCTGATCGCCGCCCCGGCGATAGCGTGGGCGACCAAAGGCCGCTACTACATTGCCCGCACTGAGACTGCACCCGCGTTTGCTGAAAAACTGGCCGTACACCGCTGCGTCATCTGCGAGCGCGAATACGAAGGTCCGGACATGGCGCATTGCCCCGCCTACCAGGGGCCGATCTGTTCGCTCTGCTGCACGCTGGACGCGCGCTGCGGCGACGCCTGCAAGCCGCATGCGAGTCTGTCGTCGCAATGGTCGGCAACATTGCGCTGGCTGTTGCCCAAGCGCACCTGGCCGTATCTGGATTCGGGGCTGGGGCACTTCTTGTTGTTGCTTGGTGTGATCGTGCCGCTGCTGGCGACGGTGTTCGCGATGTTCTACCGGCAGGAGCTGGCAGCGCTGGGCAGCATGGCGGGTGATGCGACGGCGGTGCAGGAGGCTTTGCGCTCCGGTTTTGGCAAGGCGTTTGCGGCGCTGCTGGTGCTCTCGTGCATAGGCGCGTGGTGGCTGGTTCTGGCGCACAAGAGCCGGCAGGTGGCGCAGGAAGAATCGAACCGGCAAACGCACTTGCTGATGCAGGAAATCGAATCGCACCGCCAGACGGACGAAGCACTGCAGCAGGCCAAGCGGGCGGCCGAACACGCAAACCAGGCCAAGAGCCGCTACATCAGCGCGATCAGTCACGAGCTGCGCACGCCGCTCAACAGCATTTTGGGTTACGCGCAATTGATGGGCGAAGACGCCGCGATTCCGCCGCACCGCAAACAAGCGGTCAGCGTGATCAAGCGCGGCGGCGAGCATTTGCTCTCTTTGATTGAAGGCACGCTGGACATGGCGCATATCGAGTCCGGCAAGCTCACGCTGAATGTCAAACCCATGCGCTTTGCCGATGGCATGCACGAAATCGCCAGCATGTTCGAGTTGCAAGCGTCCGACAAGGGCTTGTCGTTTGATTACGAAGTGCGCGGCAGCATCCCGGACTGGGTGCGCGCGGACGAAAAGCGCGTGCGGCAGATCGTGTTCAACCTGCTGGGCAATGCGATCAAGTTCACGCAGAGCGGTGGCGTGACATTGCGCCTTCGCTATGCGCGCGAGATGGCGCATATTGAAATTCTGGACACCGGGCCGGGTATGTCGGCGCAGGAACTGGAGCGCATCTTCGAGCCCTTTACGCGCGGCGACAGCGCAGCAACAGGCCCTGCGGGCACAACGGGTTCGGGGCTGGGGCTGACGATCGCGAAGATGCTGACCGATCTGATGGGCGGCGAACTGATTGTGACCAGCGAACCAGGGCAAGGCTCCATTTTCCAGGTGCGTTTGTTCTTGCCGGAGTTGCATGTGCCAGTGTCGGGTGCGCCGGAGCGCGCGGCTGTGCCTGCCGCCAAAGCGCGGCGCGGTTATGCGGGCGTGCGCCGCAAGATTCTGGTGGTGGACAACGAAGAGGCAGACCGCGATTTGCTGGTGCAACTGCTGACACCCTTGGGCTTTGAAGTGCGCACCGCAGCCAGCGGCCACGACTGCCTCGATTTGTTGGCAGCTGGGCTAGTGCCGGATGTACTGCTGCTGGATCTGGCGATGCCAGGCATTGATGGTTGGGAGACCTTGCGCCGCGTGCGCGCGCTGGGCTTGGCACAAACCCATGTGGCTATCGTCTCGGCCAATGCGTTTGACCGCGGCCTGGACAACGGCCTGGGCCTGCCGCCGGAGGATTTCATCGTCAAGCCGGTGCGGCATTCGGAGCTGCTGGACTGGCTGGAGCGGAAGCTGGAATTGGTGTGGTTGGATACCGCAGCCATTCCACCAAGCTCCACGCCCGCACCTGTGGTCACAGAGCTGCACGCACCGCCGCGCGCCGAGTTGTTGGCGTTGCAAGAGTTGGTGCGGCTGGGCTATTACCGCGGCGTGATGAACCAGCTGGAATCGATTGCGCATGCACATCCGGATTGCGAGGCGTTTGTGGGTGCGATGGACAAACTGGCGCGCCAGTACCAGTTTGAAACCATGCTCGCGCAATTGCAAAAAACGCTCGATGTTGCGCCCATCCACTGACATGAACCTCACACTGGATCGCGCAAAACTCGATGGCACGCTGGACCGTGCCAACAGCGACGTCGTGTTGATCGTCGACGACGTGCCCGACAACCTCGCGGTGCTGCACGACGCGCTGGATGAGTCCGGTTACACCGTCTTGCTGGCAACTTCGGGCGAGACCGCGCTGGCCCGTGCGGCGCAGGCGCTGCCGGATATCGTATTGCTGGACGCGATGATGCCCGGCATGGACGGCTTTGAGGTCGCGCGCCGATTGAAGGCGTCTGCCTTGACGGCACATATCCCCATCATCTTCATGACCGGCCTGACCGAGACCGAATACCTGGTGGCCGCGCTGGAATCCGGCGGCGTGGACTATGTCACCAAGCCGATCAAACCTAAAGAGGTGATGGCGCGCATGGCCGTGCATCTGCAGGGAGCACGCGAACGCCGCCAGGCGCGCAATGCGCTGGACGCGTTTGGCTACGCCAGCATCGCGGTGCGCCAATCCGATGGCAGCGTGCTATGGCAAACACCGCTGGCGCGTGGACTGCTGGAACGGTACTTTGAAGCAAGCAACGCCATCGCACCACCACCGCTGCGCGACTGGTTGGACCATTGCGTGGCACGCGTTGCAGATCGGCAGGAAGTGTCCGGCCTGACGATTGAAAAAGGGGCGGCCAAACTGATCGTCAATCTGCACCAGCAAATCGGCGACACAGACGCAGGTGGTGACTGGTTGCTGGTGATGCGCGAGTCGTCGGACGCTGCGGTGATCGAGGCGATTCGCCTGAGCTTGCAGCTCACCGCACGCGAGGCCGAGGTGCTATATTGGGTCGTCAAAGGCAAGACCAACAAAGACATTGGCGACATTCTGGGCAGCAGCCCCATGACCGTAAAAAAACATCTGGAACGCGTATTTGTGAAGCTGGGCGTAGAGACTCGCACCGCCGCCGCCAACAAGGCGCTGGGGCGTATCCGTCAACTGCAGCCGCAGTTTGAAGGCAGCACATGAGCGACGCACCAATCGCCCCCGAGCAGCCGCGCAACCCTTTGCATGGCGTCAAACTTGAAGACATAGTGACGCAACTGTCCGAGCACTATGGCTGGGAAGATTTGGGCCAGCGTGTGCCGATTCGCTGCTTTACTTTTGAGCCCAGTGTTTCTTCCAGCCTGAAATTTCTGCGCAAGACGCCGTGGGCGCGAGAGAAGGTGGAGTCGCTTTATCTGTTTATGTTGCGGGAGAAGAGGCGGGGTTCTTAGCTTCCGTTTGCTTCCGTCTGCGCGGGATCAGGCGGGGTACCTGTTTTACTCCGTGTCCCCCGCGCCCGTTGGGCGCTCCTCCTTTACCTGCGTAAAACAGGTACCCCACCCGATTCTGAAAAAATCTTGGCGCGCACTCGGCGGCAAACCAATTACATCCCGACGTAGCCGCAGGGTTAGGGCGGGCTGTTTTGCGAAGGTAAAGGAGGAGGCCGAAGGCCGGGGGACACGTAGCAAAACAGTCCACCCTGGCCCTACGGCGAGCTCAGCAGCTCAGAGTTCCTCTCAAGCCCAAAGGACTTTAGAGCTTCCCTTGAACCAGCCCTCAACGCGTGTCTCGATCGCACCTTCAATACGGTTGCGACGAATCTTCATCGTTGGGGTCAGCAGGCCGTTCTCGACTGACCAGGGTTCTTTCGCCACGACCAGCATTTGCAGCTTTTCGTAGTCCGCCAGGTTGCTGTTGACATCTTTTAGCAACTGCGTGAGCTCGGCTTCCACATGGGCACGGAATTCCGGATCGTTTTGCTTGGGGCGCACGCTCTCCGCCAAAACGACGATGGCATACGCAGAAGGCTGGCCTACGCCGGAAACCATGCTCAACTCAATCAATGGGTTCGCGTTGATCTGATTTTCGATAGGCGCTGGAGCCACATACTTGCCCTTGGACGTCTTGAACATTTCCTTGACGCGACCTGTTAGCTTCAGCAGGCCATTGGGCTGGCGCTCGCCCTTGTCACCGGTGCGGAAGAAACCATCGGCCGTGAACACTTCGGCGTCCAGATCGGGGCGCTTGTAGTAGCCCACCATGGTGCCGGGTGACTTGATCAGGATTTCACCTTCTTCGCTCAGCTTCACCTGCACGCCTTTTTGCGGAATGCCTACATAGCCTGGCGCATGGAATTCGTCCGTGGAGGCGTGTGAGTAGGCAAAGTCTTCGGTCATGCCGTAGCCTTCGAGCAGGTTCAGCCCGATACGGCGGTACCAGTCGATCAGTTGCGGTGGAATCGGGGCCGAGCCGCTGTTGGCAAATTTGACCTGGTCCAGGCCCAGTCCGCGCAGGACCTTTCTGCCAACGATGCGGCCGAGAATCGGAATGCTGAGCAGGCGGTCCAACTTCTTCGGCGGCATCTTCGCGAACACGCCTTGCTGGAATTTGAGCCACAAACGCGGCACGGATACAAACAGCGTGGGTCGTGCGCGGTTCAGGTCGGCCAGGAAGGTGTCCAGGCTCTCCGCGAAGTACACGTGTGCCCGTCCATCCAGCAGGCAGGCGCATTCGACACAGGCGCGCTCGAAGATATGCGCCAGTGGCAAGTAAGACAGCACGCGGATTTCGGACCCTTCGCCCAGGCCACGCTTGATGTAATCGACGAAGCCTTGGGCCGCATCCGTGGCTCCTTCGAAGTTGTGCATCACGCCTTTGGGCTGGCCGGTGGAGCCGGAGGTGTACATCAGCAATGCCAGGTCTTTGGGGCCTCGGGTCGCGTGGCCCGCCAGCGGTTCGGTGCGGGCAATGATCGAGTCCCACGTTGTGAATGTGGTCTTGGGCGCCAGTGGCAATGCGACGCAAGGCAGATCTTTGGGGACGCCAGCAATCTGTTGCTCCCAGGTATCCAGCTTGCCGACAAACAGCAGGCTGGCGCCACTGTGGTTCAGGACGTAGCCGACTGTCTCGGCGGTTTCGGTGGGGAAGATCGCGACCGTTGTGTAACCGGCCATCCAGATGGCCAGCTCGGCCATGATGAAGTGGGCGCAGTTTTTGGACAGGATCGCGATGCGTGCGCCCGGCTCGAAGTTCTGGGCTTTCAGGTAAGAAGCCATGCGCCGGGCCTCGCCCATGGTTTGGCCCCACGTGTAGTCCTTGACGGTGTTGCCGCCCAGGGGTTGGGTCATGAATACTTCATTGGCACGGGATTTTTCGTGCTCTTGAATGAAGTCCAATAACAATTTCTTGTTTGCCATGTGTCTGCTCCTCATTGTGTTTTTGCTGCATACATCTTAAGCGCCCCACGAAGCGTAGGGGCTTGGGATATACGCCAGTCGGCGTATATCCCGGGTTGCGGGTAATCCCTAGGATTGAATCGTCTGAAGCGCAAAGCTCACTGCAGCCTGTGCCCAGCCCAAAGCCAACTCGCCTGATCAACCCTATTTTCTGCTGGAGAAGCCCACATGCAACGTTCCTCATCCCGTCGCCTGACCCTCAAGGCACTCACCGCCGCCATCGCCCTGGGCGGCCTGTCCGCTCTGCCCGCCCACGCCGCTGACACCATCAAGGTCGGCATCCTGCACAGCCTGTCCGGCACGATGGCGATTTCTGAAACCGTGTTGAAAGACACCGTGTTGATGGCGATTGACGAAATCAACGCCAAAGGCGGCGTGCTCGGCAAGAAGCTGGAGCCCGTGGTCGTTGACCCAGCTTCCAACTGGCCCCTGTTCGCTGAAAAGACCAAGCAATTGCTGGGTCAGGACAAGGTCTCGGTGATTTTCGGTTGCTGGACTTCGGTGTCGCGCAAGTCCGTGTTGCCAGTCGTCGAGGAAATGAACGGCCTGCTGTTCTACCCCGTGCAGTACGAAGGTGAAGAGCTGTCCAAGAACGTGTTCTACACCGGCGCCGCGCCGAATCAGCAAGCGATTCCTGCCGTCGACTATTTGATGAGCAAAGAAGGCGGCGGCGCCAAGCGTTGGGTGCTGCTGGGTACCGACTATGTCTACCCTCGCACCACCAACAAGATCCTACGCGCTTACCTGAAGAGCAAGGGCGTGAAAGACACTGACATCGACGAGAAGTACACGCCGTTTGGTCACTCTGACTACCAAACCATCGTGGCTGACGTGAAGAAATTCGCAGCGGGTGGCAAGACTGCCGTGGTGTCGACCATCAACGGTGACTCCAACGTTCCTTTCTACAAGGAGCTGGGCAACGCAGGCCTGAAGGCCAAGGACGTGCCAGTGGTTGCGTTCTCCGTGGGTGAAGAAGAGCTGCGCGGCGTGGATACCAAGCCGCTGGTCGGCCATTTGGCAGCATGGAACTACTTCATGTCGATCAAGAACCCGACCAACACCGAGTTCATCAAGAAGTGGTCTGACTACGCCAAGGCCAAGGGCATCGCCGGTCACAAAGACAAGCCATTGACCAACGACCCGATGGAAGCGACTTACATCGGCATCAACATGTGGAAGCAAGCGGTTGAAAAGGCTGGTACCACCGATGTGGACAAGGTCATTGCCGCCATGTCGGGTCAGACTTTCAAGGCACCTTCCGGCATCGTTTCCAAGATGGATGAGAAGAACCACCACCTGCACAAGAGTGTGTTCATCGGCGAAATCAAAGCCGACGGCCAGTTCAACGTGGTGTGGAAGACACCTGGCCCGGTCAAAGCCAAGCCATGGTCTCCGTACATTGAAGGCAACGCTTCCAAACCTGACGAACCTGTCAAGAAGTAAGTTGTCCGTCTGAGATCAACCCCGACACCTGGTGTGTCGGGGTTTGGTGAAAGCCTTCATGCTGAATAAATTCCTTGTACTGATTGCTACACTTTTAGTAGCTGCTCACGCGCATTCCTTAACGCCTGCAGCCGCAAAAGCCATGGCAAATGGAGAGGGTGAGGCGCGTATTTCGGCCTTGCATGCAGCTACCAAGGATGCGGACGAGAAGACGTTGGAATTCATCCAGGCCATGGCCGATGACGCGGTCAAGCTGGTCGCCGGCGTCCCGGTCATTGTGAAGGCCGATGGTGCGATCGATCCGGTGACAGGTGCCACGGTGCCATTGCCCGACACAGCAGAAGATATATCGAACAACAACCGCATGCGCGGTGAAATTGAAGCCGCTCTGGCTTCCCTCAAATTGATGTCACCCGTCGAGGCTGTGCGCCGTGACGCGGTGAAGGCCCTTCAGGGCGAAGTGGACGAAGGCCGTCTGGCGATGATCGAGCGCGCCTTCTCGCAAGAGACTGTGGTTGATATCCGCGAAAGCCTGGGGCTGCTGCGTGCGGCGGCCTTGCTTTCCAGCGCCGATGCAGTCAAACGACTGGAAGCTGTGCGGGCGTTGACCGAGAGCTCGCAGGCCGCGACCAAGACCTTGCTGCTGGAGCGCATCGCCACAGAAACCGACCCCGCCGTCAAAAGTGCGCTGCAAATCGCCTTGCAGAAAGTCGAAGCGCGTCTGGCCTGGGGTGACCGGCTGGGCGCCATCTTCAGCGGTATCAGCCTTGGCTCCATTCTGTTGCTGGTGGCCCTGGGCCTGGCGATTACCTATGGCCTGATGGGCGTCATCAATATGGCGCATGGCGAGTTGATGATGATTGGTGCCTATGCCACCTATGTCGTGCAAGGCCTGTTTCAGCGGTACGCGCCGGGCTGGTTTGACTGGTATCTGCCGGTGGCACTGCCGATGGCCTTCATGGCGTCGGCTTTAGTCGGCGCAGCGCTGGAGCGCGGTGTGATCCGCTTTTTGTATGGCCGCCCGCTGGAGACATTGCTTGCGACCTGGGGCATCAGCCTGATGCTGATGCAAGGCGTGCGCACACTGTTTGGCGCGCAAAACGTCGGCGTTGAAAATCCGAGCTGGATGAGCGGCGGATTTCAGGTGATGGGCAATCTGTCCTTGCCTTACAACCGAATGATCATCGTGGTGTTTGCATTCGCAGTGCTGGTGTCCGTCTGGTTCTTGATCGAGAAAACCCGCCTCGGTTTGTTTGTGCGCGGCGTCACGCAAAACCGCCCCATCGCATCCTGCATGGGCGTCAACACGGCGCGTATTGATACGCTGGCGTTTGCACTGGGCTCCGGCATTGCAGGGCTGGCCGGTTGCGCGTTGAGCCAGATTGGCAACGTGGGGCCAGACCTGGGTCAGAGTTACATCGTCGATGCGTTCATGGTGGTGGTGCTGGGTGGCGTTGGACAACTGGCTGGAACCGTTTACGCTGGCCTGGGCCTTGGTGTGCTGAACAAATTGCTGGAGGGCTGGACCGGCGCCGTGCTGGCCAAAATCGCCGTGCTGGTGTTCATCATCATCTTCATCCAGAAGCGGCCGCAAGGCATCTTCGCGATGAAGGGTCGGAGCGCTGAAGCATGAGCGCTGTACCTACCCCTGCCCGCATCGAGTTGCCGGGCCGCGAGCCATTGCTGACCCGCGGTGGCTGGGCCGGTTGGTTCGCCGCACTCGCGGTGCTGTGCGGCATTGTTCCGCTGCTGAATCTGATCGTCCCAGCTGGCAGCATCTTCCACATGAGCGACTTCGCCGTCGCGCTGGTCGGCAAGATCATGTGTTACGCGATCTGCGCGTTGGCGATGGATTTGATCTGGGGCTACACCGGTATTCTGAGCTTGGGCCACGGCCTGTTCTTTGCGCTGGGTGGCTACGCGATGGGCATGTATTTGATGCGCCAGATCGGGCTGGATGGCAACTACAAAAGCGAGCTGCCGGACTTCATGGTGTTTCTGGACTGGAAGACCTTGCCCTGGCATTGGACCTTCTCCGATAGCTTTATCGCTACGCTCTTTTTGATTGTCTTGGTGCCTGGCCTGGTCGCCTTTGTCTTTGGTTACTTTGCGTTCCGTTCGCGCATCAAGGGCGTGTACTTTTCCATCATCACGCAGGCGATGACCTTCGCTGCAATGCTGCTGTTCTTCCGCAACGAAACCGGCTTTGGCGGCAACAATGGGTTCACCGATTTCAAGCGCATTCTGAATCTGCCCATTGCGACCCCCAGCATGCGCATGTTTTTGTTTGTGCTGACCGCTGTCGTATTGCTGGGGTTCTTCCTGATGGGCCGCTGGCTGGTCAAGTCGAAGTTTGGCCGCGTGTTGCAGGCCGTGCGTGACGCGGAAACCCGCGTGATGTTCAGCGGCTATTCGCCGGTCGGTTTCAAGCTGACGATATGGACTCTGTCGGCCATGATGTGCGGCGTGGCAGGTGCCTTGTATGTACCCCAGGTCGGCATCATCAACCCCAGCGAAATGAGTCCCGCCAACAGCATCGAGATCGCGATCTGGGCCGCGGTTGGTGGGCGTGCCACGCTGATCGGTCCTATCGTCGGCGCCTTCCTGGTCAATGGCATGAAGAGCTGGCTGACCGTGACCTACCCAGAGTTCTGGTTGTATGTGCTGGGCGCATTGTTCATCGGCGTAACGCTGTATTTGCCGGGCGGTGTGGTCGGGCTGTTGAAGCAGTTGCGCGATCGCCGTAGCGCGAAGGGAGGCACGAAATGACCCCCGATTTGCTGGAGCAGGGCGCACGGCGAGTGGAAGCGCATATGGCCGCGCTTGCAGCGAAAACCGGGCAGACGGAATCGGGTGGCCGTACTGCAGGCTTTTCGCGGTTGGTGCAGGACGGCGAGGTCGATACGACCCATGGCCGCATCCTGTACCTGGACGATGTGCACCGCAGTTTCGATGGCTTCAAGGCCATCAACGGTCTGTCGTTGGACATTGCACCGGGTGAGCTGCGTTGCATCATCGGCCCCAATGGCGCAGGCAAGACCACGATGATGGACATCATCACCGGCAAGACGCGACCCGACAGTGGCACCGTGTTTTTCGGCAGTACGATAGATCTGCTGCGCTACAACGAGCCGCAGATTGCGCAATTGGGCATTGGCCGCAAGTTCCAGAAGCCAACAGTGTTCGAGCAACTGACCGTGTTTGAAAACCTGGAGCTGGCACTCAAGACCCACAAGGGTGTGCGCGCCTCAATGTTTTTCCGGCTTGACTCGGCGCAGTCCGACCGTGTCGCTGAAGTGCTGCACACAATCCACCTTGCCAGTCAGGTCACTGCACTCGCGGGCACGCTGAGCCACGGCCAGAAGCAGTGGCTGGAAATCGGCATGCTGCTGATGCAAGACCCCAAACTGCTGCTGCTGGACGAGCCTGTGGCCGGTATGACCGACGAAGAAACCGAGCGTACGGCCGAGCTATTTCTGTCGCTGAAAGGCAAGCATTCGATGATGGTGGTGGAGCACGACATGAGCTTCATCAACACCATCTCCGATATCGTGACGGTGCTGTGCGATGGTTCCGTGTTGGCACAGGGCACGTTGGCGCAGGTGCAGGCCGATGAACGTGTGATCGAAGTGTATTTGGGGCGCTGAATGTTAGAGATCAAGAACCTCAACCAGTACTACGGCGGCTCGCACATCCTGCGGGACATGAGTATCTCCGCAGAGGCTGGCAAGGTCACGGTGATTCTGGGGCGCAACGGCGTAGGCAAGACCAGCCTGCTGAAATCCATGATGGGCCTGGTGCCGGTCAAGAGCGGAAGTATTGAGATGGACGGCAAGTCCATCATCAAGGCGACGCCATACGAGCGGGCCCGCGCCGGTCTGGGCTATGTGCCGCAGGGCCGCGAAATTTTCGCGCGACTGACCGTGGAGGACAACTTGCGTATGGGTCTGGCTGGCAAGCCCGCGGGCACGCCGATTCCCGAAGAATTGTTCGAGTTGTTCCCAGTGCTAAAGCAAATGCTGGGGCGGCGGGGTGGTGATCTGTCGGGTGGGCAACAGCAGCAGTTAGCGATTGCGCGCGCACTGGCCGGTGCGCCGCGCGTGCTGATCCTGGACGAGCCGACCGAAGGCATACAGCCCAGCATCATCAAAGACATTGGTCGCGTGATTCGCATGCTGGCCGATCGGGGAACGATGGCCATCGTTCTCGTTGAGCAGTATTACGACTTTGCACAGGAATTGGCCGATGACTATGTGGTGATGGAGCGGGGTGCGGCGTTGGCTCGGGGCAAGGGGGCCAATATGGAGATTGACGGGGTTCGCTCCTTGGTTGCCATTTAGGTTCTTTCTGAGCGTTTCGTTCGCCCGCAGCAGTCGCGGGGTATGCGTTTTGCTCCGTGTCCCCCGCCCGCTTTGCGGGCTCCTCCTTTACCTGCGCAAAACGCACACCCCACACCTGCCGGTTGAGAAGTAGTGGCCACAAGTGAATTCAGGACATTGGTGCGCCAACACCGTGCACGATCAGGTGGGTTGGGTACTCTTTTCCGGGAGGTCAAGGAGGAGGGCCCTCACGGCCCGGGGGACACGTACGGAAAAGAGTACCCGACACGCATGATCCAGAAGTAGCGCTGCCTTAGGACTCAGACCCTGAAGTAACTCTATTTCACAATTTTTGAACGTAATCGACAATAAAGTTCAAAATAAATACATGCAGTGGGCCTAGACTTCAGGTCATGTCTACATCAGCTACACCCTCAACACGCTATACATTGACTGCCATCGTGCTGCACTGGTTGCTGGCCGTGGCGCTGCTTGGGATGATTGGAGTGGGCTGGTACATGGCCGACCTGCCTTTCTCTCCGCAGCGACTCAAGCTCTACAACTGGCACAAGTGGGCGGGTATCACCATCCTGGTGCTGTCTGTGGCGCGCTTGGTTTGGCGCCTGACACACAAGCCGCCAGCACTGCCGGCCGAGATCGAAAACGCCATGCCGCGCTGGCAAATGGTGGCGTACCACGCCACGCACCACGGTCTGTACGCATTGTTCTTCATCGTTCCGCTACTCGGTTGGGCTTATAGCTCGGCTGCTGGTTTCCCCATCGTCGTGTTTGGCGTATTGCCCTTGCCCGATCTGCTGACGGCGGATAAAGCCCTTGCCGAAGCAATAAAGCCATGGCATGGCTATGCTGCATTTTTGCTGTTGGCCTTGGTAGCGGCGCATGTGGGCGCTGCCATCAAGCATCAGTTCATTGACCGCGACGGCTTGATTAGCCGGATGCTGCCGTCCAAACGTTGAACACGGCATTGATTGTTTTCCGAGGAAAGACCATGAAACATATTGCTTCCAAATTGCTGCTGCCTGTATTGGCCGTGACCGCTCTGATGGGTGCACCCGCATTCGCACAGCAAAAGCTGGTGCCTGCACAAAGCGAGATTTCGTTTGTGTCAAAGCAAATGGGCGTGCCAGTTGAAGGACGCTTCAAGAAGTTTGATGCGCAAGTCACGTTTGACCCGGCGAAGCCAGAAGCCAGCAAGATGGCTTTCACTATTGATGTTGCCAGTGCCTCGTTTGGTTCGCCGGAGACCGATGCCGAACTGCCTAAAGCCGCCTGGTTCAGCACCGCCAAGTTCCCGCAAGCCACCTTCCAATCCAGCTCTGTCAAGGGAGCAGGCCCTGGCAAGATTGAAGTCACCGGCAAGCTGACTATCAAAGGCAATGTGCGCGACGTCGTCGTGCCTGTGGTGCTGACACAAGCCGGTCCCACCACCACCGCCACGGGCACCTTTGTGCTGAAGCGTCTGGCATTCAAGATCGGCGAAGGTGAATGGACTGATACGTCGATGGTGGCGGATGACGTGCAGGTCAAGTTCAAGCTGGCGCTGACAGGCGTCGGCAAGCTGTAATTCTTTTTTCAACCCAACTCAAACCAAACAGGAGTTTTTCATGCGTATTTCTTTTGCAGCCATCGCCCTCGCGGCAACCTTTGTCAGCGGCGTTGCCATGGCCGAACCAGTGACCTATGTACTGGACTCATCCCATTCCTTCGCCCGCTTCGGCTACACCCACATGGGTCTGTCCACCCAGGCGCACAAGTTTGACAAGACCACTGGTACCGTGGTGCTGGACGCGGCAGCCAAGACTGGTTCCGTCGATGTCGTGATTGATATGAAGTCCGTCAATACCGGTTCTACCGTGTTCAACGGCCACATCCAGGGCGATGACTTCCTGAGCACCGAAAAATTCCCGACCGCGACTTTCAAATCGACCAAGGTCAATTTCGTCGGTGACAAGCCAGCCACCGTTGATGGCAATTTGACCATCAAAGGCGTGACCAAGCCTGTAACGCTGACGGTCAACAGCTTTGTTGCCACTGTGCACCCTATGGCCAAGAAGGAAGCGGTAGGTGCTGATGCTTCCGTGACCATCAAGCGCAGTGACTTCGGTGCTGGCAAGTACGCACCTGCAGTCAGCGATGACGTGGTCATCACTGTCTCGGTCGAAGCGCTGAAACAGTAATCCCGTTCAGACCACCGTATTCGGGATCTTCTCCGGCGCAGGCCGGGTTCCCGTGCGCAACGCCAGGCCACCCGCCTGGCGTTTTTGTTCGCCCAACGAGGCGCGCATCGCACCTGTCCCAAACTGCTTGCGCAGTTCGCTGACGGCCAGGCTCAGTGACGCAGCTTCCGGAATTTTGGCCGCGTGTTTTTGCAGCAGCTGGTAGGCGTTGTCTATCAGCCTTGCGTTCAAGGTGTCCTTGCCATGCAGCAGCAGGTTCTTGACGGCCGCTGTCGGGTTGCCGGACATGCTCAGTGCCATTGCGGTTTCCGCCTGTTCCAACACACTGGCTTGCGCGCCGCGTATGCGCTCGGCGTAGGGCAGGTACGCCTTGGCGCTGGCGGCCAGCAGCTCGGTCAGCGAGCGGTTGCTGCAAAAGCGCCGACCGATGATATCCACCGCATCTTCCACGTCATTGAGCTGTATGGCCTTATGCGCCAGCTGTGCCATCAAGGCCAGCATGTTGCTGGCGGACTCGAAATCAAACTCCGGATTGCGTGCCTTGTGGGCCAGCGTGCGTACGGCGTCGACTGATTGGGCGAACTGGTGTTGCTGTATCAGGTTGAGCGCAATCACCACTTCGGACAGGCGCTTCAGACGGGCGTTATCGGGTGATTTGTCGATCAGGCGTACAAAGTCATCGTGGCAGCGCTGCAAACCCTTGCGATCAGCCAGTTCAAGGCGGGTGAAGGCCAGCAGCACCAGCGTTTGCGCATCGAACATCTTGGATTCCAGGCCCATGCGCGTGGTCTTGTCCAGCAGCTTCTCGGCTTCGGTGTGATCGCCTTCGTAGTAAGTCATCATCGCCAGGTTTTGCAGGCGGCTGATGGAGGAGGGCGTCAGCATCGCGGCCATCTTGTAGGTTTCCAGCGCCTTGTCGAATTTGCCCAACTCGAAGTGCGCGCGGCCCATCACGTCATAGGCGTCGGCGAAGTTCGGGTCTTCACCGATCAGCCGCTCCAGCACGCTGGCGGCCTGCGTCACCTGCCCCGACTCCAGCTGTGCGCGGGCCACGCCCAGTTTGGCCCACGGCAAGGTCTTGGCCGCGATGACGGCCTGGTACAGCGTCTGCGCCTCTGAAAATTTGCCTATGCGCAGCAGCAGTTCGGCGCCAATGCGCGCGGCGTATAGCCAGAACATGCCTTTGGATTCAAAGCGCTCCATGCACAGCCGTGCGGCCTCCTCAAACTGTTCCTCTTCAATGGCTCCGAAGATCTCCTGCAGCGAGACTTTGCGGATGCGCGCGGTGTTGATGCGCTCCTGCAGTTGGGTGGCCTTGTGCGGCTTGAGCAAATAGCCATCCAACGCCGACTCGGCCGCTTCGGCCACGGTGGCATAGGTGGCCTCTCCAGTGATCATGATGAAGATGGTGGAGAAGGGCAGCAACTGGTTGCGCCGCAAGTCGTCCAGCAGATCCTGGCCGGACGTCGACTCGCCGGGGAAATGCTGCTCGCACAGCACGAAGTCGAAGGTGCGGTATTCGAGTTGACGTCGTGCGTCGGCAGTGCGTGCAGCTTGAACGACTGTGGGCAAGCCAAAGTCCCGCAATTGGGAAATCAGTATCGAACGTGAAGTGGGGTTCCCATCCACGACCAACGCGGAACAGGTGGCCAGATCGTTCTCAAGGGCGGCCATGGTGCGGGCAGGCACCCTCCCGCAGGGGAGTGTGGCGAACGCAGTTTGTAGCTTGCATGGCCGGGTGTGTTATCAAAAGGATAGCACTACATGGACCAAATGCGGGGGTTAGTTGCTTCTTTTTGCCAAAATTCGTGTCGCCAGCAGGCGCGTATCTCACGCAGCAGCGTCATCGCAGGTTCGACCACGGGTGCCAATACGCGCACCACCATCACTTGCGGGTTGGGGCATGTCACGCCGCTGGTGGTGGCCAATGGGCTGGCGGCGAGTAGCACGCGCGTAGCTTCCAGTGCCTGCTCTTTTCTGCTGCGCTGCAGCACATTGCCAGCCACAAAAAACAGGCTGGCGATGCAGGCGTTGCCGGCCAATCCGAGTGGGCTGTTCAGCAGGCGATGGTCCAGCGCGTCCAGATGTCCACGCTCGAGCCACACGCCAGGGACTTCGATGTGTTGTGTGAAACGGCCTTTGACAAAAGGTTGCTCGGCATTGGGCAAGCCCAGTGCGGTGACATCCCAGCCCAGCATTTCGGCGCTTGGCTGCAAGTCCATCGTGAGGCGGTTTTCAGCGAGGCAGCCGCTGTAGCAAAGCGCCTCCAGCGGCAGCCACTCCAGGCGCGCATCGGGTGCCAACGCCAAGCATGTGGTCTGCAGTGCAGGCTCGCCATCGCTGCGGTAAAAACGGGTGGCGCCTGGCGTCGTGATCAGCGCATGCGATCCGCTGCCAACTTCGACCTGGAGTTCCAGCGTATCGCCACCGACCAAGCCACCCGGTGGGTGTACCAGCACGTTGTGGCACACGGTGTCACCTTCGGGGTACAGGCTTTGCAGCAGGCGCAGCGGGCCACTGTGTTCATGGCGGGCGACGGTGCGCCCTAGTTCCAATCGGTAATCGATCGCGAGTTTGGCGTGCCAGGGCATGCAGGGTTCGCGAATTCAGCGCGCCGACAGCAGATCGAAGAGCACGCGCGCGATGACCTTGGTTGCGCGGCGCAGGTCTTCCAGATCCAGTCGTTCGTCTGCACGCTTGGCATGCGATTCCATCACCGTGCGCGGGCCGGCGCCGTAGATCACGCCGGGAATGCCTGCTGCGGCGAACAGGCGCACATCGGTGTACAGGGGCGTACCCATTGCGGGCAATGCTTCGCCAAAAATTTCTTCGCCGTGGCGCTGTATCGCATCGACCAGCGGCTGGTTGCCTGGCAGCGGCTGCATGGAGTGCGCCATCAGCAGGCGCTGTATATCGATGGAGATGCCAGGGCATTGCGCGGCCGCTTGTGCAATCACTTCACGGATGCGTGCTTCCACTTGTTTGGGGTTTTCTTCCGGGATCATGCGGCGGTCCAGCTTGAAACTGACCTTGCCGGGCACGACGTTGGTGTTGGTGCCGCCTTCTATGCGGCCGACGTTCAGATAGGGATGCGTGATGCCGGGAACGGCAGAGCGAACCTTTTTGTATTCGGCATTCTGCGCGTACAGGGCCTGCAGTATGTGGACTGCGGCTTGCAAGGCATCCACGCCGGTGTCGGGAATCGCCGCGTGCGCCATCGTGCCGTGGACGGTCACTTCCATTTGCAGGCAGCCGTTGTGCGCGGTGATGACCTGGTAAGAAAAGCCCGCCGCAATCAATAAGTTGGCGTGGGTAAGTTTCTCGCGCAGCAGCCAGCCCGGGCCCAGTTCGCCGCCAAATTCTTCGTCGTACGTGAACAGCAGTTCGATGCCACCTTTGAGCGGTGCCTGCATCGCCTCCAGCGCACGCAATGCAAAGGTGTAGGTGGCGAAGTCGCTCTTGCTGACGGCAGTTGCGCGGCCAAACATCTTGCCGTCTGCTATCTCGCCGCCATAGGGCTTGTGCGTCCAGCCGTCACCGGGCGGCACCACATCACCATGGGCATTCAGCGCAACGGTAAGGCCATCGCCATACCGGCGGCGCACTACCAGATTGGTGATGGACTGCATGCCAGCGGCGTGCACTAGTTCTGCGGGCACCGGGTATTGCTCGGGTGGCAACCCCATTGCTGTCAACAGTTCGGCAGTACGCACCGCATGGGGCGCGTTGTTGCCTGGCGGTGTGTCGGTGGGTACCTGCACCAGGGCTTGCAGGAAGCGCACTTCCTCATCGAAATGCGCATCTATCCATTGGTCGAGTCGTGCGTAGTCAGTCATTGGTCTTTTCTTCTGCCAGCGCATGCAGCAATTGGCCGAAGGCCTGCACCGCCAGTTCCATGTCGTCGCTGGTCGTGGATTCCAGCGGGTTGTGGCTGATACCACCGGTTTCGCCGCGCACAAACAGCATGGCTTGCGGTAACAGCGTATGAAGCTTCATGGCGTCATGGCCCGCACCGCTGGGCATGCGATGCAGTGGCAAGCCCAGCGCGGCGACGGCCTTTTCCCAGCGGAGTTGCCATTGGGGATCACTGGGCGCGGCGCTGGCGCGCATGGTCTCGGTCAACTGGCCCTGTACGCCGCGTCGGCTGCAAATCGCGTCAAACTCGGCCAACACATCCTTCATTAACGCATCGCGCTGAACATCGCTGGGTGCGCGCATGTCGATGGAGAACTGGCATTTGCCCGGCACCACATTGACCGAGCCTGCCGGCACTTGCAGCATGCCCACCGTGCCGACACTGCCAACGTCTTGCGCGGCGCGGCGTTCGATAAAAAGTACCAGCTCTGCGACGGCTGTGGCCGCATCACGGCGCACGCCCATGGGCGTCGTGCCAGCATGGCTGGCCATGCCTGTGACTTCGCCGGAGAAACGCGCGCTGGCATTGATCGAGGTGACGATGCCCAGAGGGAGGCCCAACTGGTTCAGGACCGGGCCTTGCTCGATATGCACTTCGACAAACCCCAGATAGTTCTCCGCCTTGCGGCGAATGTCAGGGATGTCTGCAATGCGCAGCCCGGCGTGCTGCATCGCCTCACGCATCGAAATGCCCTTGGCATCCTGCTGGTCCAGCCAGGCATCCTGAAACTCTCCGGTCAAAGCGCTGGAGCCCAGGAAAGTGGCCCGGTAACGCTGGCCTTCTTCCTCCGCGAAACCAATGACCTCGATGGTGAATGGCAAGCGCCGTTCATCTGCGTGCAAAGCCTCAATACAGGCCAGCGGCACGTAAATTCCCAATCGGCCATCGTATTTTCCGCCGTTACGCACCGTGTCGTAGTGGCTGCCAGTCATCAGGGCGCGTGCGTGCGGATCGGTGCCCGTATAGCGGCCCACCACGTTGCCTACCGCATCGATGTGCACCGTGTCGCAACCGCAGTCGCGCATGTCCTGCGCGATCTGGTGGGCCGCCCCCAGGTGGGCGTCGGTCAGGTAGGTGACCGTCAATTGCCCCAAGGCTTCAAACTCAGGCTCAGAGAATTGGGCCAGTGTCTCCTGCCAGTCCCAGACCTGATCGCCTGCGGCGGGTACGTGTCCGAATTTGTCATTCAGGCGCAGCTCGGCAATGCGGTGGATATTGCGCAGGCATTCTTCGCGCTCCTGATCGGGGTGTGCGTGCAGGCGCCGCTCCATCGTCGCAATGATGGCGTGCCGTTTGAGTCCGGCACCGCGCGGCCCGCGCACCGCAAGGATGAAGGGGAAGCCGAAGCGGGTGTTGTAGGCACTGTTCAGCGCGCCCAGTTTTTCAAATTCTTCTGGCGTGCAATGTGTCAGGCCTGCGCGGCTTTGCTCGGACGTGGATTCCGCGGTCAGGCCCTTGTCGATCATCGCCTTGCCCGCCAGCTCGGGATGGGCGCGGATCAGACCCAACTGGGCCTCTACGGATGCCTTCTGCACGACCTGCACCAAGGCGTATTTCAGGTGAGCCAGTGAGACAAACGGCCTTTGCGCCAATGCGGCTTGTGCGATCCACGGGCTGTGCTCGTACACGCCATCCAGCAGGGCCAGGGCGTCTATCAGGTCCGCCCCATTAAGTTGTTCCAGAGTGGCTGTCATGGTGCGGGGTGGGTAAGAGCTGGATGGGTGGTTCGCCAGTGGTTGGCGATGTCTATGCGCCTGCAGACCCAGACGCGGTCGTGGGTGGCGATATGGTCCAGGAAACGCTGCAGCGCGGTGATACGTCCGGGGCGACCCAGCAAGCGGCAGTGCATGCCGATACTCATCATCGCTGGGCGCTCGGCCCCTTCTGCGTACAACGTGTCAAACGTGTCTTTGAGGTATTGGAAAAACGGATCAGCATGGGAGTAGCCCTGCGGCAACGCGAAGCGCATGTCATTGCAGTCCAGCGTGTAGGGGACTATCAGTTGCTGCACCACGGTGCCATCGGTTTTCTTGACCGGCATCCAGAACGGCAGGTCGTCGCCGTAGTAGTCGCTGTCATAGGCAAAGCCGCCGTAGTCGGCGACCAGGCGGCGCGTGTTCGGGCTGTCGCGGCCGGTGTACCAGCCCAGCGGGCGTGTTCCGGTGATGGCCTCAATCGCTTGCATGCCCAGTCGCATGTGCTCGCGCTCGGTCGCTTCATCCACGTTCTGGTAGTGAATCCAGCGCCAGCCATGGCAGGCGATCTCGTGGCCCAACGCCGTGCAGGCTTTTGCGACTTCGGGGTGGCGTTGCAAGGCCATGCCAACACCAAACACCGTCAATGGCAAGCCGCGTTTTTCAAACTCGCGCAGGATGCGCCACACGCCAACGCGCGAGCCGTATTCGTAAATGCCCTCCATGCTGATGTGCCGGTCCGGGTAGCTGGCCGGGTTGAACATCTCGGACAGAAATTGCTCGGAGCCCGCGTCGCCATGCAGCACGCTGTTCTCGCCGCCTTCTTCGTAGTTCAGGACAAACTGCACTGCCACGCGTGCCTCACCGGGCCATTGCGCATGCGGCACCTGGCTGCCATAGCCGACCAGATCGCGAGGGTAGAGGGAGGTGGAATCCATGCAGGTCATGATAGCCAGAATCGGGCCAGGCAGGCCGCAATACCCTATTATCGAAACCAAACTTAACAACCCCGAGGACCCGCCATGGGCTTGAGCACACACGTACTGGACACCACGCATGGATGCCCTGCCGCTGGCATGGAGGTGGCGCTGTTCACTACCCAGGGAGATGCGGCCACTTTGGTGAAGCGTTTTGTGCTGAATGCCGATGGACGAAACCCGGACGGGCCTCTGTATGACAACGCCAGTCTGAAGGTCGGCACTTACCGGCTGGTTTTTTCTGTGGGCGGCTATTTCGCGTCGCGCGGCGTTGCATTGCCGCAGCCCAACTTTCTGGACAAGGTCAGCATCGACTTTGGTGTGGCAGATGCAGCCGCGCATTACCACGTGCCGCTGTTGGTCAGCCCGTGGAGCTACTCCACCTACCGCGGCTCCTAGTACTGGCCTTCCGACAGGGTATCGAGTTGGAACTTGCCGCTTTTGTGCCACAGCCAAGTCTCGGTGTAGACCACCCGCCCCATCTTGAGGGGTGCGGGCAGAGGCGAGGCGGCGCGAATCATGCGCTCAATTTCCTTGACAACCTCGGGCGCCTGGCTGGGTGCGCGCAGCCACTGGATGCGAACGACCTGTCCGCGCCCATCAATCTCGACGTCCAGAACGCCAATCGCATAGAGCAGGGGCGGCATCTTGCCTTTGTAGATGCGATCGCTGTACTTCGCATACAGAAGGCTGGCGGCATCCATGCGGTAAGCCTTGGGGGTAATCGCAGTGGAAACCGGGCCGGAAGAAAAGACGGGCGGTGCGACCGGTGGCGGTGGTGCCACGACGACCGGTGGTTGGGGTGGGGGCGGAGCCACGACCACGGGCTCGGGGGGTTTGGAGGCACAGCCGGCAATCAACGCGGCAACGCAAGCCCACAGCGCATGGCAGAAGAAAAATCGGGGGGTGGCGTTCCAACGCGGTGCATCACGGCCAATCGGTGTCACGGCTTGCCTCATTCTGGTGTCTCTGGCAGATACTGTGCCCCATTTCCCGGACGAATGCATCTGCGGTTTAGTTTTAAAGGTATCCAAGTGTGAATGCTATCCATCAGTTGTTGCAACGCTTACACATCGGGCCCGCGGTGCTGGTGCGTGTGCTGCGCGTGCAAGGTTCCGTGCCCCGCGAGGCGGGTGCGTGGATGGCCGTGTTTGGTCAGGATTTATTGGGCACCATTGGCGGTGGACACATGGAATTCAGTGCCATAGCAATGGCGCGACAGATGCTTGCGTCTGGCGAGGCGCCACGTGAAGAGCGCTTTGCGCTCGGGCCAAGTCTGGGGCAATGCTGTGGCGGCGTGGTGCATGCGCGGTTGGAGCGGGTGGGTGCCACCGATATCGGTCGTTTGCAACGGGAACTTGCCGCCGAGCGCGAGCCAGTTGCATTGTTTGGTGCAGGGCATGTGGGGGTCGCGCTGGTGCAGGTGTTGGCTGCGCTGCCCTTTACCGTGCAGTGGTTGGATAGCCGGGACCAGGTGTTTCCGGTGCAGGTGCCGGACAACGTGCAGTGTGAGCATTCCGATCCCGTGCATGCGGCGGTGGACCAACTGGTGGCGCAGTCCCGCGTGCTGATCATGAGCTTCAGCCATGCGGAAGATCTGGACATTGTGGCGGCCTGCCTCAAGCGCCAGCGCGCGCGCGCCGATCTGCCTTATGTGGGCCTGATCGGCAGCAAGACCAAATGGGCGTCGTTCCGCCAGCAGTTGCTGGCGCGCGGATTCAGCGAAGAAGAGTTGGCACATGTCACTTGTCCGATTGGCGTGCCCGGTATTGCGGACAAGCGCCCCGAGGTGATCGCCATTGGGGTGGCGGCCCAACTCTTGCAAGTGCGTACAAGTCAAGGAGAGTAAGGATGGAAAGCTATTTGCTGGAGTGGGCCAATCTGTTGTTGCGCTGGGCGCATGTGATCACCGCGATTGCCTGGGTGGGCTCCTCGTTTTATTTTGTGTTTCTGGACAGCAGTCTGACCCCCCCGGTGGACGAACAGCTCAAGCGCGACGGTGTCAGCGGCGAGTTGTGGGCCGTGCATGGCGGCGGCTTCTACCACCCGGTCAAGTTCGCTGGCGCACCGCCCCAACTGCCCGCGCTTTTGCACTGGTTTTACTGGGAAAGCTACAGCACCTGGCTGACCGGCTTTGCGCTGTTCACCGTGTCCTACCTATGGAATGCCGGTACCTATCTGGTGGACAAATCGCGCATGGACTGGTCGCCCAACACGGCAGTTCTGGTGGCGCTCGGATTTCTGGTGGTGTTCTGGCTGCTGTACGACACCATCTGTCGCGTGGTGGGCCAGCGCAAACATGGCGATCGCATCGTCGGTCTGTTGATGGCCGTGCTGGTGTGTGTGGCGGCGTACCTGGCGTGCCAGTGGTTTGCCGGTCGCGCGGCCTTCCTGTTGGTCGGCGCGATGATCGCCACCAGCATGAGCGCCAATGTGTTGTTCTGGATCATTCCGGGCCAGCGCAAGATGGTGGCCAGCATTCAGGCCGGACAGCCGGTTGATCCGGTGCATGGCTGGCGTGGCAAGCAGCGCAGCGTGCACAACACCTACTTCACGTTGCCGGTGCTGTTTGCCATGCTAAGCAACCACTACAGCTTTACCTACAGCCATGCGATGAATTGGCTGGTGCTGATTGCGATGATGGGCGCGGGTGCGGCGATCCGTCAGTTCTTCGTGCTGCGCCATGGTTTCAAGTTGGGTCGCAACCCGCATCCGTGGCCCTATGTGACGGCCGGTGTGGCGGCGATTCTGGGTGTGGTGGTCTGGTTGGCGCCAACACCGGGTGCGGTTGGCGCCGGGAATGCTATGAATTCAGGAGCTGCTTACGCACATTCCGCGGGCGTCACAGCCACAATTGGCTATGAGAAACTGCAGCCTGTGTTGGCACAGCGCTGCTATATGTGCCACGGCGAGGCAGTGCAAATGAAGAATGTGCGGCTGGACTCGGCCGAAAGTGTGAAGCAACATGCGCAGGCGATTTACCAGCAGGCGGTAGTCAGCAAAATCATGCCGCTGAACAATGCGACGGGCATTACCGATGCAGAGCGTGCGCTGATCAGAACGTGGTTTGAGCAGGGCGCTGCCGCCCAGTAAAGCGCCAGCCGCAGCCAAACTGACCACGGGGTCATAACTGCCAGCGGGCTTGCCGATTTGCCGGTGCAAGCTATGGCATAGTGGCCCGGCCTTTCCACTCTGGAGTTACTGTTTTGAAATTGAAAAATCTTTCTCTGGCCTTGCTGTCGGCAGGCTTGCTTTCCCTTTCTCTGGCATCCGCTGCGCAAGCTGCAGCACCCGCCGCATCCAAAGCATCTGCTACCGCCCCGGTTACCAAGGTGACCTCGGTCGAAGGCCTGACCGAATACCGCCTGGCCAACGGCCTGCGCGTATTGCTGTTCCCCGACGCCAGCAAGCCGACCCTGACCACCAACATCGTCTATATGGTCGGCTCGCGCCACGAAAACTATGGTGAAACCGGCATGGCCCACTTGCTGGAGCATTTGTTGTTCAAGCCCAGCGCCAACTTTGGCGTGAAGAAGGGCACCAAGACTCCGGTCGAAGTGCTCAACGCCGTCGGCGGCGAATTCAACGGCACGACCTGGTACGACCGCACCAACTATTTCTCGGTGTTCCCGGCCAACGACGAAAACCTGCGCCTGATGTTGGCCATGGAAGCCGACCGCATGGTCAACGCTGCCATCGATCAGAACGACTTGTGGAACCCGAAGACCAACAAGGGCGAGATGACCGTGGTGCGCAACGAGTTTGAGATGGGCGAGAGCGACCCGATCGGCGTGACCACCGAGCGCATGCAGGCCATCGCTTTTGACTGGCACAACTACGGCAAGTCCACCATCGGCGCGCGTTCCGATATCGAGCAGGTCAACATTCCCCGCCTGCGCGCCTTCTACAAAAACTACTACCAGCCCGACAACGCCATCCTGATGGTTGCTGGCCGCTTTGACGAAGCCAAGGTGTTGAAGCAAGTGCAGGAATATTTCGGCAAGATCCCCCGTCCCTCGCGCGTGATCCAGCCTACCTATACCGCAGAGCCGGTACAGGACGGTGAGCGCTCGGTGGTCGTGCGCCGCTCCGGTGGCACGCAGTTTGTCGGCGCCGGTTACCACGTAGCGCCTGGCGCGCATGCTGATGCTGTGGCAGTCACGGCGCTGGATCGCATCTTGGTGGATGCCCCGGCCGGACGCCTGCACAAGGCCCTGATCGAAACTAAGCTGGCCAACAAGTTGCAGGTCGAATCGGTCAGCAACCTGGAACCCAGCTACCGCATCTATGGTGCGGCCGTTGCCAAGGACGGCAACCTGGACGCCGCGCAGGACGCGCTGCTGAAGGTCATGGAAGGTTTTTCCGCACAGCCCATTACCCAAGCCGAGTTGGACCGCGCCAAGCAGCAACTGTTGAAGAACATCGACCTGACGATGAACAACACGGCAAACCTGACCATTGGTCTGACCGAAGCGCTCGCCGCCGGCGACTGGCGCCTGTTCTTCATCAACCGTGACCGTGTTGAAAAGCTCGATCTGGCCAGTGTGCAGGCCGCAGCCAACACCTATTTCAAGACCACCAACCGTACGCTGGGCAAGTTCGTCCCGACTGACATTGCCGACCGTTCCACCATTCCCACAACGCCCGACATCGCGGCGCTGGTCACAGAGTACAAAGGCCGCGCCGTGGTTGCACAGGGCGAGGTGTTCGACCCGAGTCCAGACAACATCGAGAAGCGCACACAGCGCTCCGTATTGTCCAATGGCATGAAGCTCGCGTTGCTGCCCAAGAAGTCCAAGGGCGAGACTGTGAGTGTGGCCTTGCAGTTGCGCATCGGCAGCGAGGAGTCCTTGCGTGGCAAGTCGCAGGTCGGCGAAATGGCTGCCCAGCAATTGTTGATGGGTACTGACAAGTTGAGTCGTCAGGAAATCAAGGACAGCTTCGACAAACTGAAGGCGCAGGTTTCTGTTGCAGGCGGTGCCGAAGGCGTAACAGCCACGATCACCACGGTGCGTAGCAACCTGCCTGCAGCGCTGGATCTGCTGGCCCAGGTCGTGTCCAAGCCCGCTTACCCAGCCAAGGAATTCACCGAGCAGCAGCTCGCAACGATTGGCCGTATCGAGCAATCGATTCCAGAACCACAACCGCAAGCCCTGGTAGCCATGCGTCGCCTGACAGACGCGACACCCGCTGGCCATGTGCGGCACGCGTTGACGTTTGAAGAGCAATTGGCCGCCGTCAAGGCCGTCAAGGTGGAAGACGTTCGCGCCTTCCAGCAAGCGTTCTACGGCGCTGGCAATGCGACCTTCTCTGCCGTGGGTGACTTTGATGTGGCGACACTGAAGACCCAGCTGACCAGCCTGTTTGGTGCCTGGAAAGCGCAGCAACCGTATGTGCGCGTGACACGCAGCATCAAGCTTGTGGATGGCCAGAAAGTGACGCTGGAAACGCCTGACAAGGCCAACAGCGTGATGCTGACCATCCTGCCCGTGCCGATCAAGGACAGCGCGCCCAACTACCCAGCACTGGTGCTGGCCAATCACATGATTGGTGGCGGCGCGCTGAAGAGCCGTCTGGCGGATCGCATCCGCCAGAAGGAAGGCCTCTCCTACGGTGTGGGCTCGCAGTTCAGCGCACCCGCGTTGGACCCCACGGGTCTGTGGCTGGCCTTCACGATCAGCGCTCCGCAAAACACCGCCAAGGTGGAAGTGGCGCTGAAAGAAGAAATGCAGAAGGTGTTGGCCGAGGGCTTCACCGCGACCGAATTGACCGAGGCCAAGAAAGCCTGGCGCCAAGGCGAGGAAGTCAACCGTACCGAAGACGCAATGCTGTCGCGCCGCCTGTCGGAGTACCTGAGCTACGAGCGCACGATGGCTTTCGACAAGGACATCGAGGCCAAGGTCGCCGCGCTGACGCTGGAGCAAGTCAACCAGGCCGTCAAACAGGTCTTCAAGATCGAAAGCCTGTCGGTTATTGCTGCCGGTGACTTCGCTGGCGTGGCCAAAGCAGCGGCTGCCTCCAAGTAAGCCGACGTTGCAGCCCCGGGGTCCAGCGGACCCTGGGGCTGTTTTATTTGGCCGCACGGTCTACACTGCTGCGCTTGTGCGCTCAGTTGAGTGTTCATTTATTCCACCAAGGGAGTCCATCCATGTCTCGCATTTCTGGCATTTTGAAACCCACTGTTCTGACACTCGCCCTGGCGTTGGCGTTACCCGCGCTGGCCGCCGACAAGCAACGCATCGACAAGGAAGCGGATATTCCCCGTTTCAGCTACAAGGTGACCGATCCGCTGGAGAACGTGGTGCGCGACAAGGTCCTGTTTGCCAAAGTGACCACACCGGTGCGCGCGGATATGGAATCGGTATTGGCCAAGTACGACATTGGCGACAAGGCCGTGCAGCGAGGTTTCCTGGCCAGCTTGTGGCAACTGGATTTTCTGGCCGGCAACTACGATGCGGCGCTGGCCGGTGCCAATGCGATGCGCGCACTGGAAGAAAAGCCTGCTGACAAGCTGCTGTCGGGTCTGCGTGTGCGGGCGATGGCGGCTGCGGCCAAGCAAACCGGCGGTATCAATACGCCTGCGTATTTTGAAGCCGTGGGCACTGCGATCCGCAAGGAACTCGACGGCTACCCCTTCGAAGTGATTGCGAATGACATTCGCAGCTACAAGGCAAGCTCCGAACGCATTGGCGAAGGTCTGATCATGGGGGGCGTTCGCAGTGTGATGCAGGCCACGGTGGACAAGAACGGCGCACTGAGTTCTGACGTTGCCCCTGGCATCATCAATGCCCGCTACGCGCTGGAAACCGCGCTGCCGCTGAAGCAGACGCTGATTGCCACCTACACCGCCTACCTCGATGCCCACAAGGTGGAGAAGCAGGACATTTGGGCTTCGCGCAATGTGACGCTGCCGGCCACCGGAAAGTACAAGACCGTCAATGTTGCCGTCTGGGACAGTGGCGTGGATACCAAGCTCTTCCCCGGCCAGGTTCTGACCGATGCCAAAGGCAAGCCCGCACTGATTGCGTTTGATCTGGAGTCCCGTCCTGCGACTGGCGAACTATTTCCGATTCCTGCAGCGCTGCAACCCAAGCTGCCTGAAATGCTGGCGCGCACCAAAGGCTTTTCGGACATGACCTCCAACATCGACAGCCCTGAGGCCAGCGAGGTCAAGAAATTCTTCTCCGGCCTGAAGCCCGAAGAGTTCAAGCCCACGGTGGAACAGTTGGGCCTGTCAGGCAACTATGTGCACGGCACCCACGTTGCTGGCATCACCGTCGAAGGAAACCCTTATGCGCGTCTGGCCGTAGCCCGCATCTCTTTTGGCTACAAGCTGATGCCTGAACCCTGCCCGAGTAAGGAACTGGCCGAACGCGGCGCCAAGGCCAATCAGGCGTATGTGGATTTCTTCAAGCGCAACAAGGTACGGGTTGTGAACATGAGCTGGGGTGGCACGGTCAAGAGCTATGAAGAAGAGCTGGAGAAATGCGGCATCGGTAAAACCACCGATGAGCGCCAGAAGACCGCACGGGAGCTGTTTGAAATCGAGAAAAAAGCGTTGACCAAGGCATTTGCCAGCGCGCCTGAAATCTTGTTTGTCACTGCAGCGGGCAACGCGAATTCAGATGCAACCTTTGGCGAATTCATTCCGTCCAGCATCGTTTTGCCAAACCTGCTGACCGTGGGTGCGGTAGACAAGGCTGGGGACGAAGCGCCGTTCACCAGCTATGGCCCTACCGTGGCTGTGCATGCCAATGGCTACCAGGTGCAAAGCTTCTTGCCAGGTGGCAACAAGGTCGCGCTGTCGGGCACATCGATGGCGTCACCCAATGTGGCCAACCTGGCGGCCAAGCTGCTGGCAGCCAAGCCGTCACTGAAGCCGACGGAAGTGATTACTATCATCCGCGAGACATCGGAAAAGTCTGCCGATGGGCGTCGTACGCTGGTCAATCCTGCGAAGGCAATGGCCCGCGTGATGTAAAGCGGGCCTCTCCAGCAGTCCTAAACCCAGGGCTGCTGGATCTCCTCGCGGGCATAGACCCGCAGCACCGCAGGGCGCGCCAGCACCCGCTGCAACCAAGGCGCAATGTGCGGAAGCTCTCTGGCCTTGCGGCCCGCAAAGTTGCGGGTCCAGCGGCACAGCATCATCGCGTACAGGTCAGGCAACAAGTAGGTGTCACCCAGCAGCCATGCGCCATTGTTGGTGGCCAGTTGCGCATCCAGCTGGTCCAGGCAAGCCTGCACTTTTTGTTCGGCATGCGCTTTGACTTGGGCAATCGCGTCTTCGCTTGCTGCCAGGCGTTGCGGATAAAAGTAGTTGATCAGCGCCTGCTGCATGGTGGTCGATAGCCAGCTCATCCATTTGTAGACTTGCGCGCGCTCCGGCGTGCCGATGGCTGGCATCAAGCCCGCCTGCGGATGGCAATCCGACAGATGCAGGCAGATCGCCGCCGTTTCAAACAGCACGTTGCCGTTGTCGATGAGCACAGGGATCAGGCCATTCGGGTTGAGCTTGCGGTATTCGGGCGAGTCCAGTTCGCCGCCATCCTGGTCAATGCGCTTCAACGTGAATGGAATGCCCAGTTCTTCCAGAACGATATGCGGCGCCATAGAGGCAGTCGCAGGAACGTAATACAGCTCAATCATGGTGCCTCCTGTTGTATGTCAACGCTGTGCCAACGCAAGTTTGAGCGCCAACGCGGCGAAGATCACGGCGGCCGTGCGGTTCAGCAGACGTTGCGCGCGCGCCGATTCACGCAGCCGCGCACCAAAGCCTGCGGCAAACCAGGCAATGCAGCCAAAGGTCAGAAACGCGGCCAGCATGAAGATCGCGCCCAGTGCCATGATTTGCAGCGGCACATCGCCTTTGGCCGTGTCCACAAACTGCGGCAGAAACGCCAAAAAGAAAATCGCCACCTTGGGGTTGGTGACATTCATCACCACGCCGCGCAGATAGGTTTTCATCGGCGGCATGGCGCCACCGTCATTGCCCTTGCCTTCACCCGGCCCCATGCTGGCTGGCGCGTTCCAGGCGCCCCAGGCCAGCCATAGCAGATACGCCGCGCCACACAGCTTCAGCACGGTAAACGCAGTGGCAGACGCCGCCAGCAATGCTGCCAGACCCAGTGCGACCGCGGCGGTATGGAACAAGAGCCCACTGCACAGCCCGGCCACGACCAGCAAGCCCGCGCGGCGGCCGTGCATTGCGGAGTGCAGCAGCACAAACACGTTGTCCGGTCCGGGCGCTAGCGCCAGCAAAACGGAGGCTGCGAAGAAGGCGAGGCTGGTATCGAGACTGGGCATGAAGCAGTGTTGTGTTGGGTTTGTCAAAATGGGGCAATGAACCCATCTGATCCTAACGTAAGCAATCTTGTGGCACCCAACCCGGCGCGTGCGCCGCAGGCATTTCTGGAGTTCCTGTACTGGACCGCCGTACGCCGCGCCTTGCCAGCCCACACGTTGGCGGAATTTTTGCCCACGCCACCAAAGGGGCGTACGCTGGTACTGGGTGCGGGCAAGGCCTCGGGTGCGATGGCGCATGCATTTGATGCGTTGTGGCCGCAGGAGGCACCCATGCAGGGGCTGGTGATCACCCGCTACGACCATACGCCACCGCGCGATAGCTCCGTTCCTGCGCGCATCGAGGTCGTAGAAGCTGCGCATCCGGTGCCCGATGCCGCAGGGCTGGAGGCTACGCGTCGCATGCTGTCAATGACGCAGGGCTTGACTGAAAACGACCTGGTCGTGTGCCTGATTTCGGGCGGCGGCTCGTCGTTGTTGACGCTGCCCGCAGAAGGGCTGGCGCTGGCGGACAAGCAGCGCATCAACAAGGCCCTGCTGGAAAGCGGTGCGACGATTGGCGAGATGAATTGCGTGCGCAAGCATCTGTCTGCGATCAAGGGTGGGCGCCTGGCCGCAGCCTGCGCACCAGCGCGCGTGGTGACACTGCTGATCAGCGATGTGCCGGGCGATGAGCCCTCGGTGATTGCCAGCGGGCCCACTGTGCCTGACCCCAGTACCTGCGAACAGGCGCTTGCGGTGCTGGAACGCTATGGCATCGCAATTCCTGAATCCGTGCGTGGGCGTTTGCAGCGGGGGGACCTGGAGACTCCGAAGCCAGCAGACGCGGTGTTCGCGCACCACACAGTGCAACTGATTGCCACGCCCCAGCAATCGCTGGAGGCGGCTGCCGAGGCCGCGCGCTTGGCGGGTTTGAATGCCTACATCCTCAGTGACGCCATGGAGGGCGAGTCGCGCGAAGTGGGCAAGGTGCACGCCGCGCTCGCACTCGCCGTGGCGGGTCAGAGCCAGCCCTTTCAAGCATTCGCGCGGCCCTGTGTTGTTTTAAGCGGCGGTGAAACCACAGTCACCGTTCGCCCATTGGCGCCCGGCGCAGCGCGCGGACAGGGTGGGCGGGCTGGTGAGTTTTGCATGGGACTTGCGGCCGGTCTGCAGGGTCAATCTGGTGTGTTCGCGCTCGCTGCGGACACCGATGGTATCGATGGCACACAAGACAATGCAGGTGCGCGGGTGCTGCCCGACACATTGGCGCGCGCGGCTGCGTTGGGCCACAAGCTGCCGGATTATCTGGACCGCAACGATGCCTGCGGCTTCTTTGGTCCGCTGGGGGATTTGTTTGTCACCGGCCCAACCTTCACCAATGTGAATGACTTTCGGGCCTTGCTGATACTGTGACCAAAAAGGGCACCGCACGCTATAGTGCGGTGAAACTGCTGGTCAAAATCAATACGGGCAAGCGACACGGTCGCCGGACTTGAAAGAATTCAGAAAATCAGGGGACAGCAGAATTTTCAGGGGAGTACTGAAGATGTCTCAACAGCCCGGCCTGCCGGTGCAGGTGGCTCCAGACCCGAGGCGGCGACGGCTGTTCGTCATCGTCTGGGTATTTGCCGCGCTGGTCTTGGGGCTGTTCCTGTTCGCCAGCGTCAGCATCTATCTTTTGTCGGCAGGACGGGCCTATGTGCAAGGCGAAGGTCTCTGGTCCAAGGGGCAAAAGGACGCCATCTATGCGCTGTCACGCTACACGCTGTATGGGGACGATAAGGATTACCAGGCATATATGTCCGCCTTGGCGGTCAACCAAGGTGACCGTCGCGCGCGCCTTGAGCTGGAGAAACCGTATCCCGATTTGAAGGTCGCCTACGACGGCTTTCTGCAAGGGCGCAATCATCCCAATGACATCGAGGGCATGATTTTTCTCTTTCGCAAGTTTCGTACAGTGCCGCATATCGCAAGAGCCATTGCCATCTGGACCGAGGCGGACCAACACATTGAAGAGCTCACCGATGTGGGTGCGCGTATCCGGGCGACAGCCAGCCTGGCGGCGCTGTCCCCCGAGCAGGGGCGCGACTTCCTGACTGAGCTGGATGTCATCAACGGCAAGTTGACGCCACTGGAAGACGATTTTTCCTACACGCTGGGACTCGCGGCACGGGACATGACCCTGTTAATCCTGATCGTCATGTCGGTTGTCGTCGCTGTGTTGCTGGTGGGTGCTTTTCAGTTCTCGCGGCGACTGGTTCTACAGAACGAAGCGTTTCAGGATGCCCTGCGGCAAAGCAAGGATCAGCTCAAGGATGTACTGCAGTACGCGCCCATGCCCATTGCCATCACCCGCATTGCTGACGGGGCTGTTGTGTACATGAATGACCATGGCATGGCGCAGTTCAAGATCACTGCAACCGATTTGCCGAATGTGCAGCCGCGTGACTTTTATGCCAATTCCGGCGACCGCGACCGTGTCATGGCGAGTTTGCAGGCGACGGGCAAGGTGCAAGACCTGGAGGTCCAGCTCAAAGACGCACATGGCGTGACCTTCTGGGTGCAGTACTCGTCACAGCGGATTACCTATGACGGGCTGGACTGCGTTTTGACCGCATTGGTTGATATCGATGAGAAGAAGCGGGCGCATGAAGACCTGCAATACCGGGCGTACCACGACGGCCTGACAGGTTTGCCCAATCGCGCAATGTTCATGGATGCGCTGAAGCGCACGGCGGGGCGCATGGAGCGCAAGCGCGGCATGTTCTCCATCCTGTTCATCGATCTGGACCACTTCAAGGAAGTCAACGATGAACTGGGCCACGACATGGGCGACTTGCTGTTGCAGCAGGTTACGCAGCGCATCCAGTCCTGCGTACGCGGAAGCGATCTGGTGGCGCGTTTGGGGGGCGACGAATTCGTGGTGCTGATCGAAGCACACGATGATGCGGATAGCGCCCGGCGCATTGCGAAAAAGATACTGGAGGCGCTGGAGGCCGCCTACGACCTGTGCGGGCAGGCCGCACACGTGACCGCCAGCATAGGCATCAGCCGCTTTCCGCAAGACGGTAACGAAATCGGCAACTTGTTGAATGCCGCCGATCTGGCCATGTACCAGGCCAAAAATCTGGGCAAAAACAACGTGCAGTTTTACAAGCCCGAAGCTTGAGGTTTAGCGCGCGACCGGCGCGCGCTTCAAGGCTGTCAATACATTCTCGGCCGTTGCTGGGGCAGTCAATTGCACTGTGGTGCCGTCATTGCGCGCCTGTGCAACGGCATCGCGCAAAGCTTCGTAGACGCTGATCGCCAGCATGAACGGCGGTTCGCCCACCGCCTTGCTGCCGCCCACGTTGTCTTCCCGGTTGGGCTCAGGCCACAAAGCGACGTTGAAGTGCTGCGGTACGTCGCCTGCAGTCGGAATCTTGTAGGTGCTGGGTGCGTGGGTAGACAAGTAGCCTTTGTCGTTCCAGACCAGTTGCTCAGTCGTGAGCCAGCCCATGCCCTGCACAAAGCCGCCTTCGATCTGGCCGATGTCAATCGCCTCGTTGATGCTGCGGCCCACATCGTGCAGAATGTCGACCTTGAGCACCTTGCTCTCGCCGGTTAGCGTGTCGATGGCGACTTCGGTGCAGGCAGCGCCGTAGGCAAAGTAATAGAACGGCCGGCCGGTCAGCGTGGCCTTGTCGTAGTGGATCTTGGGCGTGCGATAGAAGCCGTCGCTCCATAGCTGGATGCGGTTCGCGTAGGCCAGCTTCACCACGTCGTCAAAACTGCGCGTGGCTTTGGGTGAGAACACCTCGCCGTTCTTGAAACGAATGGCGCCCGCACCACACATGTCCAGCCCGCCGACAAACGCAGCCAGGTTGTCGCGCACATTGCGCGCTGCGAACTGCGCGGCGCGGCCATTCAGGTCGGTCCCCGCCGATGCGGCGGTGGCGGAAGCATTGGGTACTTTGCTGGTATCGCTGGCCGTGCACAGTACGCGCGCGAACGGCACGCCCAGCTCATCGGCCACGATTTGCGCGACCTTGGTGTGCAGGCCCTGGCCCATCTCGGTGCCGCCATGGTTCACCTGCACGCTGCCATCGGTATAGACATGCACCAGAGCACCAGCCTGGTTGAATAGCGTGGCAGTGAAGCTGATGCCGAACTTGACCGGGGTGATCGCGATGCCGCGTTTCAACACCGGGCTCTCGGAGTTCCATGCTGAAATGGCCTGTGCGCGTCTTCGGTAGTGCGCAGACAGCTCCAGTTTTGATAGCAGCGGTGCGAGGATGTTGTCCTCTACCTTCATCTGATAGTGCGTGGTGTCGCGCTTTTCCCCGGTCGCAGGCACCACCTCGTCGCTGTACAGGTTGCGCATGCGCACATCTAGCGGGTCCAGCTTCAGCGTACGGGCAATGTCGCCCATGATGGTTTCGATCAGGATCACGCCTTGCGGCCCGCCGAAGCCGCGAAAGGCCGTGTGGCTCTGCGTGTTGGTCTTGCAGCGGTAGGACGTGATGTCCACATCCTGCAGGTAGTAGGCGTTGTCGCTGTGAAAGACCGCGCGGTCCGCCACCGGGCCGGACAGGTCGGCGCTGAAGCCGCAGTTCACCGCCATCATCAGTTGCAGCGCAGTCAAGCGCCCCGTGTCGTCAAAGCCCGCGGTGTATTCATAGGCAAACGGATGGCGCTTGCCGGTGACCATGAAATCATCGTCGCGGTCCAGACGCAGCTTCACAGGTGCCTTGAATTTGTTCGCGGCCAGCGCGGCCCAGACGGCCAGATGGCCTGCCTGCGTTTCCTTGCCGCCAAACCCTCCCCCCATGCGCCGGCACTCCACGCGTACTGCGTGGTTATCTATGCCCAGTGCGTGTGCCACCCAGTGCTGTATCTCGCCGGGGTGCTGTGTGCTGCTGTGGATGACCCATTGGTGCTGTTCCTGCGGCAGCGCGTAGGCGATCTGGCCTTCCAGATAAAAGTGCTCCTGGCCGCCGACCTCCAGGGTTCCTTTGATGCGGTGGGGCGACTTCTTCAACGCGGCGGCTGCGTCACCACGGCGCACGGTAACGGGTGGCAGCACAAAGCTTTTGGCAGAGAGCGCATCGTGCACGTTCAGCACGGCGGGTAAGGCCTCGAGCTTCAATTGCACTTTGCGCGCGGCGCGGCGTGCCTGCATCACGGTTTTGGCAACCACCAGGCCAATCACCTGGCCGATGTGCTGCACGGTATCAATCGCAAACACCGGCTCGTCACCGGCAAACGCGGCCAGCATGGGGTCTCCGGGAATATCGCCGGTCAGTACCAAACCGACAACGCCCGGCATCGACAACGCAGCCGTGCCGTCTACGCCCAACAATTTCGCATGGGCGAGGGTGGACAGGATGGGCGCGGCATGCAAGGTGCCGCGCACCTCGGGCATGTCGTCCACATAGATGGCGTTGCCGCTGACCTGCGCGGCCGCACTTTCGTGCGCGGGATGGCTGGCGGTGTTCATGCTTCAGCTCCGGATAGCTGTTCGAGGCTGACCAAACTTGTCCCCTGACTTTCCAGCCAGAAGCGTTGCACCAGCCCACCCAATACGTCCACGCGGTAGCCGCTGCTTGCGCGCATGTCGGAAATCGGATTGAACTCGGCTTGCAAAACCTCGGCGGCCTTTTGCACAGTGGCTGAGGTCCATGGCTGGCCCAGCAGCGCGGCTTCGGTCTTGCGGGCACGCACCGGCGTGGCGGCAACTCCGCCGACGCCGACGGACGCCTTGACGACCTCATTGCCTTTGACGTGCACCGCGATGGCCAGACAGACGGCGGAGATGTCGTCTTCAAATCGTTTGGAGATTTTGTAAACGCGGCTAAATTCGTCTGCACTCGCCTTGGGCACCTTGATCCAGGCCAGCACTTCGTCTTTCGCCATCACGTTGGTGCGGTACCCCGTGTACAGCGCTTCCAGCGGCATTTCGCGGTGAGCCACCTTGCCCTTGTGCACACGCATCAGCACGATGTTCGCGCCCAGCGCAATTAGCAAGGGCATCGAATCGCCGATCGGCGACCCGTTGGCCACGTTGCCGCCGAGCGTGCCGGAGTTGCGCACGGGCAAGCCGGCAAAGCGGTGGGCGAAACTGTGGAGCTGGGGTCGGTCGGCCACCAGTGCCGCAAAAGCATCGGTCAGCGGCGCGGCAGCACCGATGGCGATGTGGCGCGGGTAGTCTTCAATGCGCCGCAGCTCGGCCACCTGGGTGATGTCCAGCACGCGGGCAAACTGCTTGTGCTGTTTGGTAACCCACAGGCCGACATCGGTGCAACCGGCGACCAGTTGGGCATCGGGATACCGGGACCTTGCTGCCAGAAAATCTGGCAGATTTCGGGGGGAAATGTATGCCGAATCGGGCTGTAGCGCTCTGCTGGTGTGCGTAAGCAGCTTCATTTTTGATAGCAAGCCGGATTCATCGACAGGCGCGGAAGGCCAGTGCATCATGGTCTGCGCGGCGTCCAGGATAGGCCGATAGCCGGTGCAGCGGCACAGGTTGCCAGATAAGGCTTCCATCGCGTCCGCGCGATGCACGGGCGCTTGTGTTTTCTGGTGCTGTTGGTACAGCGCAAACAGGCTCATCACAAAGCCGGGCGTGCAAAAGCCGCATTGGGAGCCGTGGCACTGCACCATGGCTTGTTGCACGGGGTGTGGGGTCTGCTTGGCGTCAGCCAGGTCTTCGACGGTCCACAGTGCCATGCCGTCGATGGAGTGGGCGAGGCGAATGCAACTGTTGATGGCGCGGTACTGCAGGGCGTCACCATGGGGCTCGCCGACGACGACCGTGCAGGCGCCGCAATCGCCTTCGCCGCAGCCCTCCTTGGTTCCGGTGCAGTGCAGGTCTTCGCGCAGCACCTCCAGGAGGGTGCGGTCGGGCGGGATGTCGTGCAGCGTGACGCTCTCGCCACGGCGTATGAATCGCAGGGGTTGAATGCTCATGGTTCCGTTGTAGCATAGAGAACACCCGAATTCCACGGTGGCATCAAACTTGCACTGACAAATCTGCACCGCGTTTACTGTCCGCAAATCCATCCACTTCATGGCTCCACCGCGCCTCCAGCTTCACGGCATTACCAAGTCCTATCCGGGCGTAGTTGCCAATAGTGATGTCTCGCTGGAAGTTCTGCCCGGTGAAATCCACGCAGTGCTGGGCGAAAACGGGGCCGGCAAGTCCACGCTGATGAAGATCATCTACGGCGCGGTCAAGCCCGATGCAGGTACGGTGCACATGGATGGTCAACTGGTCAATATCCGCAACCCGCACGAAGCCCGCGCCGTGGGCATCAGCATGGTGTTCCAGCATTTCAGCCTGTTTGACACCATCACGGTTGCCGAAAACGTCTGGCTGGGGCTGGACAAACGCCTGAAGCTCGAAGAGGTGAGCCAGAGCATCACCGCCAAGGCGCAGGAATACGGGCTTGACATTGACCCGACCCGGCCTGTCCACACGCTGAGCGTCGGCGAGATGCAGCGCGTCGAAATCATTCGCGCACTGCTGGCCAACCCCAAGCTGCTGATCCTGGATGAGCCGACCAGCGTGCTGACGCCGCAGGCGGTCGAAAAGCTCTTTGTGGTGTTGCGCAAGCTGGCCTCCGAGGGCTGCAGCATTTTGTACATCAGCCACAAACTGCATGAAATCCGCGCGTTGTGCACTGCCTGCACGGTATTGCGCGGCGGCAAAGTCACCGGCGTGTGCAAACCCGCAGAAGAGAGCAATGCATCGCTGTCGCGCCTGATGATTGGCGCCGAGCCGCCGCAACTGGAACACCGGCCGCACACTGCGGGCGACGCGGTGCTGACGGTCAAGAATCTGCGTCTGGCACGCGAAGACCAGTTTGGCGTGGACCTCGCGGGTGTGGACCTGCAGGTGCGCGCGGGCGAGGTCGTCGGTATTGCCGGTGTTTCTGGGAACGGGCAGAAGGAACTGCTGTACGCATTGTCGGGAGAAGATTGCCGCGCAGCGACCGGCAGCGTTCACATGGGCGCGGTCGACGTGTCACACCTGCATCCTGGTGGGCGACGCAAGCTGGGCCTGCATTTCGTGCCCGAAGAGCGGCTTGGCCGCGGCGCAGTGCCCACGCTGAGCCTGGCGCAAAACATGCTGCTGACCCGCACCGAAGACATTTCGCATCCGCGTGTGGCGGGTGGCTGGATTGGCATTGCTAAGTTGCAGGCCCATGCGGCACGCATCATTGCCAGCTTTGGCGTCAAGGCCGGTGGGCCGCAGGCCGTGGCGCGCTCGCTGTCCGGCGGCAACCTGCAGAAATTCATTGTGGGTCGCGAGATCGAATCGCACCCCACGCTGTTCATCGTCGCACAGCCGACCTGGGGCGTGGACGTGGGCGCTGCAGCGCAAATCCGTGGCGAGATTTTGGCGCTGCGCGATGCGGGCTGCGCGGTGCTGGTAGTCAGCGAAGAACTGGATGAATTGTTTGAGCTGAGCGACCGCCTGCACGTGATGGCGCGTGGCAAATTGTCGCCGTCGGTGCCAGTGGCCGAGGCGACGATAGAGATGCTGGGCGAATGGATGAGCGGCTTGTGGCCTGAATCGACGACACAGGAGACGGCCCATGCTTAAGCTGGAAGCAAGACCGCAGCCCTCGAAGGTATGGAGCTACGGCTCGCCGCTGCTCGCGTTACTGTGCACCGTCATCATCGGCGTGATCCTGTTCGCCGCATTGGGCAAAGACCCGCTGGCCGGATTGCTGGTGTTTTTCTGGGAACCCATCAAATCCGGCTACGCCTTGGGCGAGTTGCTGGTCAAGGCCACGCCCTTGCTGCTGATTGCGTTGGGGCTGGCGGTGTGCTTTCGCTCTAACGTCTGGAACATCGGCGCCGAAGGCCAGTATGTGATGGGTGCGATTTTCGCCAGTGGCGTGGCGCTGCTGGCAGAGAAGGCGACGGGCGGCTGGATTGTTGTGCCCATTGTGCTGGCCGGCATTGCGGGTGGCATGTTTTGGGCAGCGATCACCGCCTTCCTGCGCGACAAGTTCAACGCGAATGAAATTCTGGTCAGCCTGATGCTGGTCTATGTGGCCGTGCAATTGCTGGGCTACATGGTCTATGGCCCTTGGAAAGACCCGAACGGCTACAACTTTCCACAAAGCAAAACCTTTGAAGCCGCGACCCGCATTCCGCGGCTGTTCGATGGCTCCCGCGTTTCCATCGGCGTGCTGTTTGCGCTGGTGGGCGTGGGGGGGCTGTGGGTGTTTCTGTTCCGAACGCGTGCTGGTTTTGCGCAGCAGGTGGGTGGCTTGGCACCGGCCGCGGCGCGGTATGCTGGTTTCTCGGCGCGCGGTGCCTTGTGGACTGCGTTGTTGATATCGGGTGGCTTGGCGGGTCTGGCCGGTGCGCTGGAAGTTGCTGGCCCCATCGGGCAACTCACGCCGTATGTGCCCGCAGGCTACGGTTTCGCGGCCATCATCGTGGCTTTCGTCGGGCGGCTGCACCCGGTAGGCATGGTGCTGTCAGCCTTGTTGATGAGCATGTTCTATATCGGCGGCGAACTCGCGCAGTCGCGCCTGGGTTTACCGAAGTCGCTGACCGGTGTGTTCCAGGGGCTGCTGCTGTTCACGCTGTTGGCGTGTGACACGCTAGTCAACTACCGCTTGCGCTGGGCGCAGGGTGTCGTCCAGAAGGCGGGGGCGCACTGATGGAATCCTACGCATTGCTTCTTGCCGCCACGCTGAACGCGGGCACCGTGCTGGCGCTGGCCTCGCTGGGCCTGTTGATCAACGAGAAGGCGGGTATCGTCAATCTGGGCGCCGAAGGCATCATGCTGTGCGCCGCGATTGCTGGTTTTGCGACCGTCGTGCACACCGGCAGTTTCTCGCTGGGGTTTGTTGCGGGCATGGTCGCAGGTGCGTTGTTGGCGGGGCTGTTTGGCGTGCTGGTGATCTGGCTCAACACCAATCAGTACGCCACTGGCCTTGCACTCAGCCTGTTCGGCGGGGGGTTCTCGGCGTTTGCCGGAATCGCCTACGTGCAGGAAAAAATCCCAGAGCGCGCAACCTTTGCGATTCCTTGGCTGTCCGACATTCCCTGGTTTGGCCCGGCGCTGTTTCGCCACCACCCGCTGGTCTATCTGACGGTGATCTTTGCGCTGGTGTTGATCTGGTTTCTGTACCGCACGCGCAGCGGCCTGATTTTGCGCAGCGTGGGCGAAAGCCCGGAGTCGGCCCATGCGTTGGGCTACCCGGTGCGGCGCATCCGACTGGCGGCGGTGGTTGTGGGAGGCGCGCTGTGTGGGCTGGCCGGGGCTTACATCGCTACGGTGTACACGCCGCTGTGGGTGGAAGGCATGGTTGCGGGCAAAGGCTGGATCGCACTGGCGCTGACTACCTTCTCGACCTGGCGCCCGGCACGTGTATTGCTTGGGGCCTATCTGTTTGGTGGGGTGACGATGTTGCAGTTCCATTTGCAGGGCGCGGGGGTTGAGATTCCCAGCCAGTTCCTGAGCATGTTGCCCTACCTGGCCACCATCCTGGTGCTGGCACTGATCTCCCGCAATCCCAAGTGGATTCGGATTAATATGCCAGCGTCCATTGGTAAACCTTTTTATCCCGGCTCCTGATTTTTTACGGCAAACCTGATTTTTAAAGGAATTGACATGACCGACCTGTACAAACGCTCGCTGTTGAAAGTGACTGCGCTCTCCGTGGTGGCCGCTGCCGCCCTGGTGGCTTGCGGCAAGAAGGAAGAACCGGCGCCTGCACCCGCAGCTTCGGCACCCGTGGCCAAGGCCGAACCCTTGAAGATTGCGTTTGCTTACGTAGGCCCCGTGGGCGACGGCGGTTGGACCTTTGCGCACGACAACGGCCGCAAGGCGTTGGAAAAAGAATTCGGCGACAAGATCAAGACCTCGTTTGTAGAGAACGTGCCTGAGTCGGCCGACGCCGAGCGCGTGATCCGCGACATGGCCTCGCAAGGCAACAAGCTGATTTTCGGCACCACCTTTGGCTACATGGAACCCATGCTGAAGCTGGCGCCCGAGTTCAAGGACGTGAAGTTCGAACACGCGACCGGCTACAAGACCGCCGACAACATGCGCACCTACGACAGCCGCACCTACGAAGGCGCGTACATGGCCGGCGTGATCGCGGGCGCAATGACCAAGAGCAACACGCTGGGTGTGGTCGGTTCGATCCCGATTCCCGAAGTGATCCGCAACATCAACAGCTTTACGCTGGGCGCGCAGTCGGTGAACCCCAAGGTCAAGACCAAGGTGGTCTGGGTGGGCGAGTGGTTCAACCCGCCAAAAGAAACCGAAGCTGCAACCAGCCTGATCAATGGCGGTGCCGACGTTTTGTTCCAGAACACCGATTCCCCCGCTGTGCTGAAGACGGCACAGGACAAGGGCAAGCGCGCCTTTGGCTGGGATTCCGACATGACCGCCTACGGTCCCAAAGCCCACCTGGCATCCAGCGTGATCAACTGGGGCCCGTACTACATCAAGGCCACCAAGGACGCACTGGAAGGCAAGTGGTCCAGCGGCATGAGCTGGTGGGGTGTGAAAGAAGGCGCGATTGATATCGTGTCCATCGCCGAAGACGTGCCTGCAGCAACCAAGGCCAAGGTCGATGAAGTGAAGAAGGGCCTGAAGGAAGGCACCTTTGTCATTTGGAAAGGCCCTATCGTCGACAACACTGGCAAGGAACAAATCGCCAAGGATGCAACCGCAGATGACAAGTTCCTCGGCGGCCTGAACTTCTATGTCAAGGGTGTGGAAGGCAAGATCCCTGGCGGAAAGTAATCCACCGCAGTAATCTGGAAAAAGGCCACCGCTTCGGTGGCCTTTTTTTATGACCCCGGGGCACTGTTCACCGAGGTTTGGCGTAGTATTTGCAACAGGGGGTCTTGCCATTCGGTCACATGATGCGACTTTTTGCCTGCCTGTTGATTGCTTGTATCTGGGGCTGCCCGCTGGCGACGGCCCAGGCCCAGTCGCGTGTGGTGAGCGTGTGTTACGACGCGACAGCCCTGCGGCCCTGGGTCAACAAGCTGGGCGTTCCCTTGCTGCAGACCTCTGGCTCGCTACAACACATTGCCTTTGAACAGGTGCCTTTGCCTTGGTTGCGCTGCCTGCGTGACGTCGACAAGGGCGTTTATGCCGGTGCCGTTGGCGCCAGCTACAGCGAAGAGCGGGCGGCATTTGCGGTCTACCCCGCCACTGCCGATGGGCAACTGGACCCTTCGCGGCGCATGCTATCCAGCAGTTACTCTCTTTTTCGCGCTTCCGGCGCCAGCGGTAACTGGGACGGCAAGAAGTTCATGGGCCTTTCGAGCCGTGTGATTGCACAGCGTGGCTACTCGGTAGTGGCCGACCTGAACCGGATGGCCATCCCGGTGGATCAGTCTGCCGGTGATCCGGAAACGGTATTCAGGATGCTGATGGCCAGGCGGTCGCAGTTCGGCGTCATGGTGACCGAGCAGGGCGAGGAAACCATGAAGTTGGCCGAGTTCCAGGGGCAGATTGAAAAAGTGACACCCCCGCTGATCGTCAAGGACTACTACCTGATCTTTGGAAAGCGCTATTACGAAGACAACAAGCGCCTGGTCGAGGCCTTGTGGGCCCAGCTTTCCGAGGTGCGGGATTTGCGGGATGCCGAATCCCAGTCGCGCCTCAAATCCAGACGTTGAGCCGTTACCATTGCCCGCACCGAACAGATTGAATGAACATGAAACATAAACCCGTCGCAACAGACCGCTTGCCCGCTTTGCTGGCAGCCATGCCCAAAGCTGAATTGCACATGCACATCGAGGGTTCGCTCGAGCCGGAGCTGATGTTTGCGCTGGCAAAACGCAACAATGTGGCGCTGCGCTTCCCGAGCGAGCAGGCCTTGCGCGATGCCTATGTGTTCAACAACCTGCAAGAGTTTTTGGACATTTACCACGAAGGCACGATGGTGTTGAAGACCGAACAGGACTTCTACGACATGACCTGCGCCTACCTGGCGCGTGCGCAGGCAGACAACGTGCTGCATACCGAGATCTTCTTTGATACCCAGACACACACCGGCCATGGCCTGAGCGCGGACGTCGTTATCAATGGCCTGTATCGCGCCTGTGCCGATGCCCCCGCCAAGTTCGGTATGACGGCCTCGCTGATCCTGTGCTTCCTGCGCCACCTGAGTGAGGAAGAGGCATTTGAGTGCCTCGAAGAAGCGCTGCCGCTGCGCGACAAGATCGTGGGCATTGGCCTCGCTTCCAGCGAAGTAGGTCACCCGCCCGAGAAGTTTGCCAAGGTCTATGCGCGCGCGCGTGAGCTGGGTTTTCGTCTTGTGGCGCACGCCGGCGAAGAAGCACCGCCGGCCTATATCTGGAGCGCGCTGGATGTGTTGAAGGTCGAACGTATTGACCACGGCGTGCAAGCCATCCACGATGCGGCGCTGATGCAGCGTCTGGCGAAAGACAAGATTCCGCTGACCGTATGCCCGTTGTCGAATTTGAAGCTGCGCGTGTTCCCCACGCTCAAAGAGCACAACATCGGTCGCATGCTGGACGCAGGCATCGTTGCCACCATCAATTCGGACGACCCGGCGTATTTTGGCGGCTACATGAACGAGAACTTCACGCAGACCTTTGCTGCGTTGGGCTTGACTTCGCAGCATGCTTACCAGTTGGCCTTGAACAGTTTCAATGCCAGCTTCATAGAGCCGTCAGCGCTTGCCAAACATATAGAACGGCTCGACGCCGTGTTTGCCAGCTTCGCTTGAGCCCGCTGATCCAGGTGGGTAGCCATGCGCTATTTGTGGGCGCATTAAAATAGCGCCCTCAGGCCCGCAGCTCCGGCGGGCCTGGTTGTTTATTCGGAGCCATGTAGAGGACTACCATGTACAAAAACCTCCTGGGCGTTCAGCCCGCGGCTTGGTCATGAGCTACCAGGTCAAGGAAATTTTCTACACATTGCAGGGAGAGGGCGCCAATGCTGGGCGCCCAGCTGTGTTTTGCCGTTTTGCCGGTTGCAACCTGTGGTCAGGCCGCGAGCAGGACCGGGAGACTGCGGTCTGCAAGTTTTGCGACACCGACTTTGTCGGCACCGACGGTACGCTGGGTGGCAAGTTCACGACCGCTGAGGCCCTGGCCGAGCGCATTGCCCAGCAATGGCCCGCCGCCGATAGCGCGCACCGCTTTGTCGTGATGACCGGTGGTGAGCCGTTGTTGCAGGTGGATGCGGAACTCATTGAAGCCCTGCATGCACGGGGCTTTCAGATCGCCGTGGAAACCAACGGCAGCATCGCCGCGCCCGAGGGTATCGATTGGGTTTGCGTTAGCCCCAAGGCCGGTGCGCCATGGGTGCAAAGGAGTGGTCATGAGCTGAAAGTTGTCTGGCCGCAAGCTGGTCTGGACCTGGATGCGCTGGAAGCGGCCGACTTCACACACCGCTATCTGCAACCCATGGACAACGTGCTACGCAGCTCCAATACCGAAATGTGCATCCAACAATGCATGCAGCGCCCCGCATGGCGCCTGTCTTTGCAAACCCACAAGATCACGGGCATACGATGAATACCTCCGGAAAACATTTCGAGATTAGCCAGGGCTTCTTCTTTGACGCAGCCCATACGCTCAAACGGGAAGTTGAGGCAGAGGGCAGCCGCCGCATCCATGGTCACACCTACAACGCTGAGGTGACATTGAGTGGCAAGCCCGACCCTAAAACCGGCATGGTCGTGGATTTGGGGCTGGTGCGGCGCGCCATCGAGCATCTGCGCGCGCAGCTCGACCACCATTTGCTGGACGAAGTGCCGGGTCTGGGCCCTGCTACGCTGGAAAACCTGTGTACTTTTATCTGGCGTGATCTGGCGGTGCGGTTGCCTGGATTGACGCAGGTTCGTGTGTGGCGGACGGGGATGGGTGATAGCTGTACTTTGCGGTGAACTTCCTTGGTCTGCGCGGGTCATTGCGCATTGCTCCCGGTGGCCTCATGCTGTTCTCTTCGCGAACAGAAAATCGGCTACCGGAAGCAAGGCACACTGACCCGACCCTGAGCGGTAGTTTTGTCCTGAACATTGGCACATCAATTTCATCTCGACTCGCTGGTGTTGGGTATGCCGGGAAGCCGATTTGCTGGACCCGCAGGGGACTGATGAGGCCTTCCGGCATACCCAACGCCGGCAGGTACAAAAGCACCCTGTATCCAGCCTCAACGGGATGCTAAGCTCACAAGCATGAAAGCCTACCGCGCATCCCTGCTCTGGTTTGCTCCAAACGACGGAGCGACACCACGTGCTCTCTTCGAAGAAGACGGCCTGCTGGTCATCGACACAAATGATGCAGGCACGCAGGTAGTCCAAGCGATTGGTGCGTGGAGCGTGTTATCGCCGAAGTACTCCGATCTGAAGGTAGAACACCTGCCTGGCCGCATCATCGCGCCGGGGTTTGTCGATATGCATGTGCACTATCCGCAAACCAATGTCATCGGCTCGCCCGCAGACGGACTGCTGCCGTGGTTGGAGAACTACACATTTCCAGAGGAAAAATGCTTCGCAGCGCCCGAATACTGTGCGCAAGCAGCTACTTTTTTCATAGCAGAGTTGTTGCGCAACGGAGTCACCAGCGCGCTGGCTTTTGCAACTTCGCATCCGCAATCGGTAGACGCCCTGTTTGTAGCGGCACAGGCCAATCGCATGCGCATGGTCACCGGCATGTGCCTGATGGACCGCAATGCGCCAGCCGATTTGCTGAACCAGCCGGGCGCAGGTACCACCGCTACCGAGCAAAGCCTGCGCGATACCGAGGCGCTGATTCAGCGCTGGCACGGCAAAGACCGATTGGGCTATGCGATCACGCCGCGGTTTTCGCCCACTTGCACGGACGCGCAACTGCATGGCGCGGGCGAGCTGGCCAAACAGTATTCGGACGTATGGATCCAGTCCCACGTCGCCGAAAACCATGACGAGATCCGCTGGGCCGCCGAGCTATTCCCGAAATCGCGCAGCTACCTCAGCAGCTACGGCGACTTTGGCCTGTTGCGGCCGCGCGCAGTCTATGCCCATTGCATTCACCTCGATGCAGAGGATCGTGCTCTGATGCACGACACTGGCACCGCCGCTGCGGTGTGCCCGACCAGCAACCTGTTTCTGGGTAGCGGCTTCTTTGACTATGTGAAGGCAGACGAGGCGGGCTTCATGTATGGATTGGCCAGTGATGTGGGCGGTGGAACGGCGTTCAGCCCTTTCCACACCATGCTGGCGGCGTATTACGTAGGGCGTGAGGGGCACCTCAAGGAAGGCTTGTCACTCAGCCCACAACATCTGTGGTGGCAGCACACGGCGGGTGCCGCGCGGGCGATGGGGCTGGAAGGTGTGACCGGCAACCTGTTGCCAGGATGCGAGGCTGACTTTGTCGTGATTAACCCCAAGGCCACGCCTTTGCTGGAGCGCAAGACCTCGTTGGCCAACAGCCTGGATGAACTGTTGTTTTCCCTGATAGTCTTGGGGGACGACCGATTGATCGAGCGTACCTCCATTGCCTGAACCATGAAAAACCTTCCCTTGCTCCACTGGCATTCGATGTTCATGGGCGTGGCGCTGCTGGCGTCAGGCCGCTCCAAAGACGCGCGCAAGCGCAACGGGGCCTGCATCGTCAGCCCGGACAACAAAATTTCTGGTGTCGGCTACAACGGCCTGCCGCGCGGTTGTGACGATGACGACGAGAGCTACTGGCTAGACGATGACACCGACCCGCTGAATTCGCGCCATAGCTATATCGTGCATGCCGAGCAGAACGCCATCCTCAACTGCACCTCATTGCCGCTGCATGGTTCCACCATCTACGCCACCCAATACCCTTGCCCGAAGTGCGTTCAGTCCATCATCCAGGTCGGCATCAAACGGGTGGTTTATCTGGACAAGAAGGCGCACCAGGAGCGTATCAACGGTGCCTCCGAAAAAATGCTGGCGGACGCTGGTGTCGAGGTGGAGTCCTTGCAAGAACTTCATCCCGGGTCGGCCGACTGGTCAGCCGAGCTGGCCCAGTTCATTGAAACCTCTACTCAACCCAAGGCGTAAGTCTTAGAAAGGCCACACCATGAAATGGGAAGGCAACCGCGAATCCGACAATGTGGAAGACCGCCGCGATCAGGGCGGTGGTGGAGGCGGAGGTTTGGGGGGCCTGGTTGGTGGCCGCGGCATAGGCATTGGCACCATCGTCGTCGCGCTGCTGGGCGGCTGGGTACTGGGCGTGAACCCGCTGACCATTCTGGGCCTGCTCAGTGGTGAAGGCGGCCCCGCACCCCAAGTGCAGCAGGCCCCCGCGCACCGTCCGCCTGCAGACGACCGCATGGCCAAGTTTGTATCTACCGTGCTGGCCGATACCGAAGATGTCTGGACCGACGTCTTCACCAAGGGCGGCGCAACCTACCAAAAGCCCAAGCTGGTACTGTTCCGCGGCGCTACGCCTACCGCCTGCGGTCAGGGCCAGTCGGCCATGGGACCGTTTTACTGCCCGGGCGATCAAAAGGTCTATATCGATCTGGGTTTTTACGAAACCCTGCAAAAACGCTTGGGCGCCCCCGGCGACTTTGCCCAGGCCTATGTGATCGCCCATGAGGTTGGTCACCATGTGCAAAACCTGCTGGGCATCAGCGCCAAAATGCAGCAAATGCAAGGACGGGTCAGCAAAACCGAATACAACGCCCTGAGCGTAAAGCTGGAGCTACAGGCTGACTGCCTGGCCGGCGTCTGGGCCCATCACGCCAACAATGCCCGCCAGTTGTTGGAGCAAGGTGATGTGGAGGAAGCCATGAACGCCGCTGCCAAGATTGGCGACGACGCCTTGCAAAGTGCCGGTGGCGGGCACGTGGTGCCCGAGAGCTTTACCCACGGCACGAGCGCCCAGCGCCAGCGCTGGTTTGATACCGGGTTCAAAAACGGCAGTGTGAAGCGGTGCGACACTTTTACCGCCTCGACACTGTAAACAGACGGTTTCCTGGCCCAATGACCTGAAATTGGGTCAAAAACTGCCTTATAGGGGATAATGCGGGTTTGCCCCGGACTACCGGGCGCGACCCGCTATCGGATGGATAGCACACAACTGGCTATGCCTGACCGACTTGAATACTGAACTGACTCCCTCTGTTGCCCCCGCAGTTTCCAACGAACTGAACGCGGACACCCCCATCATGGCCTTTGCCCAGCTGCAATTGGCCGCGCCGCTTGCCCGAGCTGTGGCTGAGATGGGCTACGAATCGATGACCCCGATCCAGGCCCAGGCCATCCCCGTTGTGCTGGCTGGCAAGGACGTCATGGGCGCCGCCCAAACCGGTACCGGCAAGACTGCCGCGTTCGCGCTGCCGCTGCTGCAGCGCATGATGAAGCACGAAAACCCTTCGACTTCGCCTGCCCGCCACCCGGTGCGCGCGCTGGTGCTGCTGCCCACGCGTGAGCTGGCCGACCAGGTTGCCCAGCAGGTCAAGCTGTACGCCAAGTACACGAACCTGCGCAGCGCTGTGGTGTTTGGTGGCATGGACATGAAGCCCCAGACGCTGGAGCTGAAAAAAGGCGTTGAAGTGCTGGTCGCTACGCCCGGTCGCCTGCTGGACCATATCGAAGCCAAAAACGCCGTCCTGAACCAGGTCGAATACGTCGTATTGGACGAAGCGGACCGCATGCTGGACATTGGCTTTTTGCCGGACTTGCAGCGCATCCTGTCCTACCTGCCCAAGAGCCGCACCACGCTGCTGTTTTCGGCGACCTTCTCGCCCGAAATCAAACGCCTGGCCAACAGCTACCTGCAAAACCCGGTCACCATCGAAGTGGCGCGTTCCAACGCGACGGCTTCCACCGTTGAGCAGCATTTCTACAGCGTCAACGAAGACAGCAAGCGCCACGCGCTGCACCAGATCCTGAAACAGCGCGGCATGAAGCAAGCGTTTGTATTCGTCAACAGCAAGCTGGGCTGCGCCCGTCTGGCCCGTTCGCTGGAACGTGAAGGCCTGAAGACCGCTGCGCTGCACGGTGACAAGAGCCAGGACGAGCGCCTCAAAGCGCTGGAGTCGTTCAAAAAGGGCGAAGTCGATCTGCTGGTGTGTACCGATGTGGCCGCCCGCGGTCTGGACATCAAGGACGTACCTGCGGTGTTCAACTTTGACATCCCGTTCAACGCCGAAGACTATGTGCACCGCATTGGCCGCACCGGCCGCGCTGGCGCATCCGGTCTGGCCGTGACTTTTGTGGGTGGCGGCAACGATGCACGCCTGCTGGCGGACATCGAGAAGCTGATCAAGACCAAGATCGAACTCGAAGCGGTGGAGTTTGAAGAAGACCAGCCGGACATTCGCAAGCAAGGCCGCATCAACGATGGCCGCCGCATGTACCACGAAGCCGACGCACAAAGCGGCGGTGACAATGGCCGCAGTGCTGGACGCGGTGAGAGCCGTGAAGGTCGTGGTGAGGGCCGTGGCTCCCGCGATGAAGGTTTCCGTGAACGCGCGCCGCGCAACGACTACAAGCGCCCCGCGCCCGCACCGCGCGATCCGTTTTTCGACAAGCCCTATGAGCCAACTGCTGTGGCCGACGCCGCTGCCGCCACGCCGTCATGGGAAGCATCGGCCAAGCCTGCAACCCGCAGCATTTCCAGCAACATCCGCCCCAAGCGCAAGGTGGCGGCGCTGTTCAAGGCAGACTAGTTAGTTCAAGCGGCGCCAGGCTTGAGGGCCTGCGCGCATTGTTCTTGAATCAGTTCACTTGTCCAGCCCTGCGGCGCTGGCAGTGCATCCAGCCGTAGCGCGCTGAGACAACCGCCCCAGACACAGCCTGTGTCCAGCGACAGCACATCGGGTCGGTTCAGCCAACCCAGCGTGGACCAGTGGCCAAACGCGACTGCCACATCTTTGGTTTTGCGGCCCGGCACTTCAAACCACGGCATATAGCCCTCTGGCGCATTGCCCGCGCCTTCGGTGGATTTGAATTCCATCGCGCCCTCAGCACTGCAAAACCGCAGCCTTGTCAGCGCATTGACGATGACGCGCAGCCGTTCTGCGCCTTCCAGTGTGTCGTTCCAATGGTCTGGCTGGTTGCCGTACATTGCGTGGAAGAACGCGTGGGCCTGGTCACTGCGCAGCACCACTTCCACCTCTTGCGCCAGCGACAAGGCCTGCTGCGCTGTCCACTGCGGCAAGACGCCCGCATGCACCATCAGCAGTGGCTTGCCGCCAATCTGCTCCAGCATCGCCATGCGCTGGTGGCGCAACCAATCCAGAAGTGCGTCGCGATCCCGGGCGTTCAGGATGTCGCTGATCGTGTCCTTGGAATGCACGCTACGTGCGCCATGGCTGACAGCCAATAGGTGCAAGTCGTGGTTGCCCAACAGGCAGCGAGCACTGGCGCCATAACCCTTCAGCCTGCGTAACACGGCCTCTGAAGACGGTCCTCGGTTGACCAGATCACCCAGCAGGATGAGCGTGTCGCGGCTCGGCGAGAACGCGATTTTTTGGAGCAGCCGTTGCAGTGCGTCATCGCAGCCTTGCACATCGCCGATAAGGTACATTGCCATGGTGTTCATTCTCGCTCGGGTTTCATGGATTTTTTTCTGATCATGGTGTTGACGCTGCTGAACGGCGCGTTTGCAATGTCGGAGCTTGCGCTCACCGCCAGCCGCAAGGTGCGCCTGCAGAATCTGGCGGACGCAGGAGACGGCGGCGCAGCGGCAGCGTTGAAACTGCTGGACAACCCGACGCAATTCCTATCCGTCGTGCAGGTGGGTATCACCGGTATCGGCATGCTGAACGCCGTGGTGGGCGAGGCGGCATTCAGTGACAACGTTTCTAAGTGGCTGGAGCTGACCTTTGGCATTTCGCACCGTGCGTCCGAAATCTCGGCAACGGCCATCGTGATCACCACCATCACCTTCATCACCATCCTGTTTGGCGAGTTGGTGCCCAAGCGCATTGGCCAGTTGTACCCCGAGACCGTGGCGCGCTGGATGTCGCGACCCATGACCTGGGTGGCGCGCATTGCACGGCCCTTTGTGCAACTGCTGTCGTTCTGCACACATGCCATCCTGAGGCTCTTGCGAATTGACACCACCGACACGCGCGGCGTGACCGAAGCCGAGATTGACGCCAGCCTGGAAGAGGGCGTGGATGCCGGCATCATCGAGGAACACGAGCACCAGATGGTGCGCAACGTGTTCCATCTGGACGAACGGCATCTCACGTCGATGATGCTGCCGCGAGTCGATATCGAATGGCTGGATGCATCGCTGACAGTGGCCCAATGCCTGGAGCAAGCCAGCGCAACCGGTGACAAAAAAGTGCATTCCTGGTATCCGGTATGCCGTGGCTCGCTGGATGAAGTGGTCGGAACCATCAGCGTCGCGCGTCTGCTGGAGCGCGGCACGCGTTATCCATTTGCCATCGGTGCGCTGGTCGACCCGGCAGTGTATGTACCCGAGACGCTGAGTGGCATGGAGCTGATTGAGCAGTTCCGCACGAAGTCCGCACGCATGGTGTTCGTCGTGGACGAATACGGTGTGGTGCAGGGCCTGATCACACCGAACGATTTGCTGGAAGCCATCACCGGTGAACTGAAACCCAGTGTGCAAGCCCAAGCCTGGGCTACGCAGACGGCTGACGGCTCATGGGAACTGGATGGACTGATGCCAGTGGGCGAACTCAAGGCGCGGCTGGAGATTGATGAGTTACCACAGGAAGAGCGTGGCCGCTACAACACCGTCGCGGGCCTGATCCTGTCGGTCATCGGGCGTTTGCCCGCGGTGGGTGAGCACATCACGCTGGGAAGCTGGAAGTTTGAAGTCAGCGCGCTCGAAGGCCGCCGTATCGACAAGGTCGTCGCGCGTCGTACGCTCGACTGACTAGGCCCTGTCCGCCAGCCGGTACATCAGCAAACCCAATAGCTCGTGCAGCGCCAGTTGCCAGCGCTGAGCGCCGCGTGCCAATGAATACTCAGTCCATGGCGTCGGTTCACCCGTGCGGAAGTCCACCGGATACGCCGTCACATTCCAGCCTGCCTTCTGAAAGGTCGCCATAGAACGCGGCATATGCCAGGCCGATGTCAGCAGTAGCCAGGGTTTGGTGATATCTATGCCTGGCATCTGCGCAGTGAGCACGGCGTTTTCATAGGTGTTGCGCGAAGCCGATTCATAAAGTACTTTGCCAGCCGCAATTCCCTGGCTGTCGAAGAAAATCTGAGCCCGCTGCGCTTCGGTCAGGCCGGTCTCCATCAGTCGGCCTTCGCCGCCGGTGAACACGATGGTGAGCTGCGGGTTGCGCAGCAACAGCGGCAACACTGCGGTCATGCGTTCAGCTGCGTCGTTCAGTACCGGTTGGCTGTGCGGTGTGGTTTGAAACGCTGGCTCCAGCGCTCCGCCCAATACGATGACGCCGGCAAATCGTTGCATGTCCGCACCCGGCGGAACTTCTGCGAACTGGCTCTCCAGATGTCGCACCATCATGTCTGGCAAGGGTTGCCAGCCGATCAGCAGTAGCAAGCACAGCGCGGTAGTCGCCAGTCTGCGCGCGGCCTTCGGTCGCTGCCACAGCATCACGGCAGCCAATAGCAGGAGCGCTACCCAGGCCAGTGGCTGGGTGATCAGCGAGAGCAGCTTGGCTGCCAGGATGGATATCACGAACGGCCAGCAGTCACTTTGTGTCTTCAGGCATCGCGCGCGGCTGTTGCACGGCGCTCTCTACCTGTTGCTTGACCTGCTGCTGAATCTGATGGCTCTGATCTTTGACGGTCGCACCGGGTGTCGAGACCGGCAGTGTCACGCCAGCAGAGGTTGCTGCAGGTGCAGGCGCACCGCTAAGCGAGCTCAAATTCTTCTTGGCCAGCAGGCCGACGATGGCAACTACTAGCAATAGACCGACCAGTCCGAACATGCCGCGCATACCAATTCCTTGCAAAGCGTCTTGATGGGTAGCAATTATGGGCCTCCACGCGGTGCACATCTGCGCCACTGGGTCCACGCTTTCGCGATTTTGTTGTCGCAACTGCCGATAGAAGCGAAGTTGTCTGACTTCGTGTTGAACCTAACTTGGCCCGATATCGACGGGGCCGCAACACATACCACTTCTCGAGAAAATATGGTGCCCCCGACAGGAATCGAACCTGTATCTGCCCCTTAGGAGGGGGCCGTTCTATCCATTGAACTACGGAGACGAAGCCGGAATTGTAAGGTCGGCTCCTGCGCGCTAGGTGACAGAGGTTCGGGGCTGACCCGCCAAGCCGTCACTTGGTCAGATGCCGCATCGCCTCTTCCAGGCCTTTGAGCGTCAGCGGGTACATGCGGTTGTGCACGATTTGCTGGATCACGCTGATGCTCTGGCGGTACTGCCATACGCCCTGCGGTTCAGGGTTGATCCACGCGAACTTGGGGAAAGCATGCAACAGGCGCTGCAGCCACTCGGCACCGGCCTCCTCGTTGTTGTACTCCACGCTGCCACCGGGTTGCAATATTTCATACGGGCTCATCGTCGCGTCGCCCACGAAGATCAGTTTGTAATCCTTGTTGTACTTGCGGATGATGTCCCAGGTCTCAAACTTTTCGGCAAATCGGCGGCGGTTGTTCTTCCACATGAAGTCGTAGACACAGTTGTGGAAGTAATAGAACTCCAGGTGCTTGAACTCCGTCTTGGTGGCGCTGAACAATTCTTCGACGCGAGCTATGTGCTCGTCCATCGTGCCGCCTACGTCCATCAACAGCAGCACCTTGACGTTGTTGTGGCGCTCGGGCCGCATTTTGATGTCAAGGTAGCCCGCATTGGCCGCCGTCTTGCTGATGGTTTCGTCCAGGTCGAGCTCGTCCTCATGGCCTTCGCGGGCAAATTTGCGCAGGCGGCGCAACGCGACCTTGATGTTGCGCGTGCCCAGCTCTTGCGTGTCGTCGTAGTCTTTGTAAGCGCGCTGGTCCCAGACCTTGACGGCGCTCTTGTTGCGCCCCTTGTCCTGTCCAATGCGTATGCCCTGCGGGTTCTGGCCATTGGCACCGAAAGGTGATGTACCGCCCGTGCCTATCCATTTCGATCCGCCTTCGTGGCGCTCCTTCTGCTCTTCCAAGCGTTTTTTCAACGCCTCCATCAGCTCGTCCCAGCCCATTTTCTCGATCTTGGCGAGTTCTTCGGGGCTGAGGTTGAGTTCCAGATTCTTGCGCAGCCACTCCAGCGGAATGTCCTTGGTGAAATCGGCGACCAGCTCAATGCCCTTGAAGTAGGCGGCAAAGGCGCGGTCAAACTTGTCGTAGTGTTTTTCGTCCTTCACCAGCGTAGTGCGGCTCAGGTAGTAGAAGTCATCGACCTTGTAACCCGTAGGTTCTGAATCATCGTCGGGCGCGGGCGAATTGGGCCCGACCACGCCTTTTTGCAGGGCTTCCAGCAGCGTCAGGTATTCCTTGACGGAGACTGGCAGCTTGGCCGAGCGCAGGGTGTAAAAGAAGTCCAGCAACATCGCGGTCTCCTAACGGGGCTTGTCCCGGAGGTACAGCAATTGGGCTTTGGCTTCCGGCCATTCACCCGAACGCATGCTGTACATCACGGTGTCGCGAATCGTTCCATCGCGGCGCAACGCGTGGCCGCGAATGATGCCGTCCTTCTTCGCGCCCAGGCGTTCAATCGCGGCTTGCGACGCGAAGTTGAAGTTATCGGTGCGCCAGCCGACGACATGGCAGCCCAGTGTTTCAAAGGCATGTGTCAGCAACAGCAGCTTGGCTGTCGTGTTGACGTGGCTACGTTGACTGCTTTTGCCGTACCAGGTCCAGCCGATTTCTACGCGCTTCACTGGCTCCAATATGTCGTGGTAGCTGGTGCTTCCAAGCACTTTGCCCGTGGCGACGTCCAGCACCACAAATGGAAAGCGATGACCTTCCTGTCGATGCGACAGTGCCAACTCGATATAGGCGCGCACCTTCTCGGGCTCGGGGACGGAAGTAACCCGGATATTCCATAGCTCGCCATCGCAGGCAGCTTCACGCAGGCCTTCCTCATGCTGCAGGCCAAGCGGCTCCAGCCGCACGCCGCGGTCTTCCAGGGTGACGGGATGAACCAGTGCCATGTCTATTTTGTGATGTCGTTATCGCGTGCGCGGCGCCAGCGGCGCGCCAATTGCAAGCCCAAGCCACCGCCCAGTCCCGTCAGCACAATGCCGCCTATGCTGGCATTGCCGTAGCCGGGTGCAAAGATGTCCCAGCCGAGCATGCGCCCGGCCCAGAAACCTAACAGAGCGCCTCCGACAAAGCCGACAGCATCCGACAGGCCTTCAATCAACAGCTTGTTCATGGACGGGTCTTAGCGGTTATGACGTTGCATGAACATCAGTTTTTCAAACAGCGTGACGTCTTGCTCGTTCTTCAACAATGCACCCACCAGAGGCGGCACAGCCATTTTGTCGTCCTTGCTGTGCAGTGCTTCGGCGGGAATATCTTCGGCCAGCAAGAGTTTGAGCCAATCCAGCAGCTCGCTGGTGGAAGGTTTTTTCTTCAGGCCTGGCAGACCCCGCACTTCAAAGAATGACTTCATCGCCGCATTCAGCAATTCTTTCTTCAGGCCGGGGAAGTGCACGTCCACGATGTTTTTCATCGTGTCGGCATCAGGGAATTTGATGTAGTGGAAGAAGCAACGGCGCAGGAAGGCGTCTGGCAATTCTTTCTCATTGTTGGAAGTGATGAACACCAGCGGGCGGTGCTTGGCCTTGATCAGCTCCCGCGTCTCGTAGCAGTAGAACTCCATGCGGTCGATTTCACGCAGCAGGTCGTTTGGGAACTCGATGTCGGCCTTGTCGATCTCGTCGATCAGCAATGCGACTGGCTTGTCGGCGGTGAAGGCCTGCCACAGCACGCCCTTGATGATGTAGTTGTGAATGTCCTTGACGCGCTCGCCGCCATCGATGTCCGACAGTTGGGAGTCGCGCAGGCGGCTGACCGCATCGTATTCGTACAGGCCTTGCTGGGCCTTGGTGGTGGATTTGATGTGCCATTGCAGTAACGGCATATCCAGCGCCTGGGCCACTTCTTCGGCCAGCATGGTCTTGCCCGTTCCAGGCTCGCCTTTGACTAAGAGCGGGCGTTGCAGCGTAATGGCGGCATTGACCGACAGCATCAGGTCTTGCGTGGCGACGTAATTCTTGGTTCCGTGGAATTTCATGGATCAGCGGTGGTTGAAGTCGATGGCAAAAAAGGTGCCGAAATGGCCATCTGGCACGGGCACAGTGGTCGATATAATGGCCCAGCCCATTTCTACCAATCACCGTCTGATTGTCATCGCAAAATGAACAAATTGCTTTTGTCCCTGTCCGCCTTGCTTGTCGCTTCCGTGACCGCAGTTTCTGTCCACGCCGAAGATATCAAGGGCGACGCCAAAGCCGGTGAGAAGAAGAACGCCATGTGTATTGGCTGCCACGGAATCATTGGCTACCAGGCAAGCTTCCCCGAAATCCACAAGGTGCCCAAGATCTCTGGTCAGGGTGCGGGCTACATTACTGTCGCTTTGAATGCCTACAAGAAAGGCGAGCGCAAGCACCCTTCCATGCGCGGTATTGCTGACTCCCTGACCGACCAGGACATCGCCGATCTGGCGGCTTTCTATTCCACCAGTGGTGTGGTCGAAGGCGCTGCTGCACTGGGTGACGCGCCTGCCGCGACCGGCAAGGCAGCCGAGTTGTTGACCAAGGGCAATTGCGAATCCTGCCACGGCAAGAGCCTGAGCGCCCCGATTGACCCTTCATACCCCAAAATTGCAGGCCAGCATGGTGACTACCTGTTGGTGGCGCTCAAGTCTTACAAAGCTGAAAACAACGCCAACGTGGGACGCAGCAATGCCATCATGGGTGGCATTGCCAAGCAGTTCTCGAATGCTGAGCTGAAGGAACTGGCGACGTACCTGAGCAAGCTTCCAACGGAACTGAAAACGGTTCCCGAGAAGCGCTTCCGCTAATTCGTCTCCCCATGAAAAAAGGCCGCTGTCAGCGGCCTTTTTTTGTTGGCTCACAACGGTCAGTTGACGCGGGTGATGCGGCCCAAGGAAGGCTCTGGCACGACGCCCTTGACCCTGAAGTACAGCTTGGCGGCTACCAGATCGATCTCGCCAGCCTGGGCGTTCTTGCCTTGCTTGAGCACTGTGTAGTTGTCGCCGCCGTCGGCCATGAAGCTGTTGACGGTGATGCGGTAGACCCTGTCCATCGCGATCGGCTCGCTATGGAGCTTCATCGAGCCAGGCACAACGCGGTGGCCTTGGCCAGATTCAGCGCCAGCTGGCTGGGCCGCGTCCCAACTGTAGCTAAAACCGTTGGAGGTTGGCATCACGCGGTTGCTGGTTGGCGGCTGTGGCTTTTCCCACTGTTGCTCCAGCAGGCGCAGGATTTGCGCGCCGGTCAAGTCCATGGTCACCAGGTTGTTGCCGAAGGGCATAACATTGAACAGGCTGCCGAAGCTGATGGCTGTGCTGGAGAGGTCGGCACGCAGGCTGCCGCCATTGACGAATGCAATCTGCGCGGCTTTGTCGCCATAGCTGGAATCCGAACTCGCAGCCAGATAGATGTCAGCGACCAGGCTTCCCAGAGTGGTTTCACCGGAAGCGTTGATCTTCCGGTCCAGCGGCACAACCAGGCGGCCGACAGGTACATCGGTAATGGGCTTGCTCAGATCGCCATAGCGTTTGACGATGCGCTCAATCGCCGGGTCCTTGGTCAGGACCTGGTAACCAGCAGGAACTGGCAGTAGATTCCCGTTGGTGTCCTTGACGCCGATATCGTTGAGCACCAGGTGGTTGTTGGCGTCCTTGGCGATGACCTTTTTGGTTCTGCCATCGACCGTGATGTCGATCTTGCTGAGCAGTCGGCCATAGGATCCGGTTTGCGTGATCAGGCGACCGTTGGGGCGGAAGCAAACGTACTCCTGATGCGTGTGGCCACTGACGATGACGTCAATTGCCGGGTCCAGCCGGTCTGACAGGTCCAGGATGTCGCCATAGAAGCCGGGGCAGGACTTGTCCATTACGGTTTTGGCTTTCGTCGAGCCACCCTGGTGGATCAGCACCACGAAGACAGTCGCCCCCTTTGCGCGCATCTCGGGCACAAGGCGTTTGACCGTTTCAACCTCGTCATCAAAGCGCAGGCCAGCCACGCCCGAGGGTGAGACGACGCTGGGTGTGTCCTTGAGGGTCATGCCGATGAAGCCTACCTTGACGCCACCCATGTTACGGATGGTGTAGGCCGGGAACAGGGGTTTGCCGGTGGCGGTATCAACCACATTCGCCGCAAGGTACTGGTATTTCGCCCCAGGATAGCGGCCGTCGTGCATGCAGGTATCGACACCCGGTTTGCCGCTGCCATCCGGGCTCGCCGGATAGCAGCCCCCCTTAGCTTGGCGCAACAACTCGGTGCGGCCGCGGTCAAATTCATGGTTGCCGACGCTGCTGATGTCCAAACCTATCTGGTTCAGGATCTCGATGGTCGGTTCGTCATGGAACAGGTTGGAGCTGATCTGCGAAGCACCGATCAAGTCGCCGGCTCCGACCACCAGCGTGCGCCCCGGGTTTTGCGCTTTCAGGGCCTTGACCAGCGTGGACAGATAGGCCGCGCCGCCGAGGCTGACGCGTGCGCCGTTCGGATTGGTTGGATCGGGCACCAACACGCTACCGACCGGCGGCGCGATGTTTCCGTGGAAATCGTTCATCCCAATAAGCGACAAGGTGATTGGCGCGGGGCCCGCAGGAGCAGCCAAGAGCAGGGCGGGTAGTGCCAGGCTGGCTGTGAAACTCAGGATGCTCCGCAAAGACTTTTTCATGTTGTTTACCCAGAAGATGGTCCGTGATGTTGGGGATTCTGCGCCCCAAATGAAAACCGCCAAGGTGAGTGCCCTGTCGGGCACGCCTTGGCGGTCAATTCACACGTTGGTGAAAGCTGCGATTACGCCCGGTCTATTAGAAGTCCGTGCGCAATGTGAGAGCCACAAAACGGGGGGAGCCCACGTAGTACAGAGGAGCGCCGGCCGCGTTAACCTTGAACTGGCTACCGCTGCTACCAGACAGTCGCAGGTAGTTTGTGTTGAACAGGTTGCTGACGTTGAATTGCAGAGATGCCTTCTTGAACGGACCATTGTCTGCAAAGCGATAGCCGGCTGTCAGGCCAAACACGTTGGAAGCATCAACCCATTCATCGTTTACGAGAGTGGAGTAAGTCTTTCCGGTGTACTTCATGTCGACGTTACCGTACCACGTGTCGGTGTTGTAGTTGAAGCGCAAGCTGGCCATTTGCTCAGGGGTAGCTGGCAAGATCTTGCCAGCTGTGGCTGCTGTCACTGTGGCACTTGTCTGCAAATTGTCTGCCATCACACTGCGTGTAAACGACAAGGAACCGTACACAGACCATTTCGGATCGAACTTGTAGCCAGACTCCAGCTCCAGACCTTGAGTAGTCACACCACCGACGTTGTAATCAGTGGAGAAGCCGGCCACGGGGTCGTACGAGCTCGCAATGCGGTTGCGGAATGAGTTGTAAAACACCGTGCCAGAGAATGTTGTGGCATCGCTGGCGTAACGATAGCCCAGATCCAGATTGGTCGAAGTTTCCATTTCCACGCGTGGGTCACGTGTGATGTATCCGGGTGTCAACACGCCATTGGTGTAGCTGGTACCAGTCAGCAGAGTCTGGTAGCTGAAGTTGCCTGGCGCCTTCATGTTGTCAGTCAAATTGCCGAATACCGAGCTCTCTGCACTCAGCGCGTAACGGATGCCAATGCTTGGCAGCAACTTGCTGTAGGTTTTATTGACTTTGTAGTCTGCACCACCAAATGTGTTGCCGTTGCCGGTGTTTTCATTGGCGTAGTTGGTGAAGTCGCGATTGATTTCCGATTGACGAACTGCCACTTGCAGATTCATTTTGTCGTTCAACAGGTTGACCGTGTCCTGCAGGAACAGCGATTGCGCCGTGCTGATGGTCATCTGGTCACGACCCTGATAGTAGGTGCCATTCTGGCGGCGAATGAACAGATCCGGATTTTCAAACCAGATGTCTGCGGCATTGCCCAAGTTATCAATGCGGACTGCAGGTTGGGTCTGGAAGTGACGGGCTTTCTCCATCCAGTAGCCTGCCATGATGTTGTTGTCACCCACACGCACATTGGTTTTGAGCGTAATGCCAGGGCGGAATGTGCGGGTCACAGAGGCGCGGTACACCATGATGGTGTCCAACGTGTCGCCGTCGCCATTGAGGTCGGTAATACCGCCACCCAGGCGATTGCCATTGTTGGACTCAGACAAGTTTTGCAGGCTGGTGCCGCCGTTGCCAAAGCCGTACCAAAAATACGGTTCAGCAGAAATAGAAACGTCCTTGCTCGCTTTGAACTCGACTTTGCCGGTCCACAGGTAGTTCAAGAACGGGTTGAGTTGGTAGCCGTAGTAGTTGTCGACAAATGCCGGGTTGCGGGAAGTTTCGTTTTGTGCGGTGCCGGCGGCTGGTGGCAAGTGCGTTGGAACAACCACACTGAAGTCTCTGCCAGGGCCATACTGCGCTAGCTGAGCTGTGGACAGCGACAGCAGGTTGTTGTTAACCGCTTTGTTGTACAGAAAGCTGGTCGAGAATTCCAGGCTGCTGGTAGGTTTGAACTGAGCGGCAAAGTCAACGTGATTCTTATCAGCAATGCCTGGGCCCTTGAACTTGTCGGCCTTGGAGTGGGAGTACGAAATGAACAACTTGGCCATATCGTTGGCGAATTTGCCAGTGTTCAGGCGGACAAAAGTCTTAAGATGATTCAGGTCGCCAACGGTCTGGGCGACGGTAACGCCGAACTTGTCGGTCGGCGCACAAGTCACCATCCCCACGTTGCCGCCAGAAGCGCCGACGTGAGGTGCTTCATTGTCGGTGGAGCCTTGGGTAACGAAAATTTCGCACATGTTTTCGTTGTCAGCGTATTCCTGTGGATACACCGCGAAATTGCCCGAATCATTGACAGGTGCGCCATTGATAGTGAAGCCCATCTGGTCGCTGTTGGCGCCGCGAATGGTCAGCGAACCGCCAAACAGGCCGGTTGCATCGTAGCTGTATGTGTTGACGCCAGGCAGCATTTCGATGGCCTGGTAAGGGCTGGCGGTGGGCGTCAGCGACTCAATGTGCGCCTTGGTGACGGAAGAGCGTGCTTTGGGGGTTTCTTCCTGAACGATCAGGCCGGTGCCAGGGGCGCCTTGCACGGAAATCTTGCCGATATCGGTGGTTGCGGATTGGGCCCACAGCGTGGGTGCGGCGCACAACGCGCTGACCAACAACGCCACTTGCGAGGGTTTGAACTTTTTCATGGTTTCTCTCTTTTTCAGTACAGGTTGAGGAGGGGAGGGGAAAATAAAACGGACGACGATCGTTGTTTAGGAACTTGGCGGCGTGAATTCAATTTCGGCAACAAACTTGTGCTGTTCTTCGCCCACCCAGGTGTTCGGAGGGAACGCAGGATACGTGCCACGGCGTACGGTGGCCAGCGCCGCGTCGTCTAGCAGATTGGACTCAGATGATTGCAGCACGCCAGCGTCGACCAAAGTGCCTGTTCGGGTGACGATAAACCACACCTTGACCTTGCCTTGTGGACGTTCCTGACTGGCCTTGCGACCCGTCGGATAGCGCTTGGTGGAATTCAGCATCGCCCGTACTTTGATGGAGTACTCGTTCTCCAGGGACGTGATTTGCGCCTTCGCATTGTCTGGAGGTGGCGGTGGTGGTGGCGCGATCACCACCGGAGCAGGAGGCGGCGCAGCAGTCGCAACAATAGTAGGCGCCGTGCTCACGGGGGGTGTCGTATCCGGAGGAGGCACAAATGGAGGGGGAGCGTCCACCTTCGGAGCGTCTGTCACTTTTTCAACTTGCTTGGGAGGCGGCGGAGGTGGCGGAGGGGGCGGAATGATCACTTCCTGCACCACAACGGCTTCCAGAGGCTTCTTCAGAATGTTGAGTCCTGTGCGCGCCATGCCAGTCACTAATACATAGCCAATCAGCACGTGCACGAGCACGACAATAGCAATGCCTTTTGCGCGCCTGGAGGGGTCGCGCTGGTTGTAGCCGTATTCCATCCCCAGGGAGTTCATAGAGTTCCTAGGTATTGTGCAAAGTGGAAGGGAGGGCGCTTGGTATCAATCATTAGAGGTCTAAAAGTCATAGGGGCACGCAAAAGCGCGCCCCATACATATTCGATTCACTATTGTGACCAAGTGTAATTTCAAAGGATGACATTCCCGTTACCGGTATGTGACGCGGATCAAAATGGCAAAAAGTGACGTTGTTTGAAGCCAACAAGCAGCGTTGTTTGAAGCCAACAGATGACATTTGCTGACAAACGGCTGACCAAACCTAAAGCATCTGGGTCAGTTCCGGGTGGCGTGGTGCTGAACGCAGGCGATGTAAGCGTCCCCGTCTGGTGGTTTTCCGTTTTGCTGGCTTTCCCACAACATGGTTCCCAAGCATTCCATGACCTCGTGGTGGGCCGTATGCAGGGAATTGCGGCGGTGTGTGAGTAATTCCACCGCTTGCCGGATGCCGCGGGGCTGGTCGATGCTGCACTGTTCGCTGATGGATAGATGCATGGACAAATGCAGGAATGGATTGGTGCGGCCTGGATCGCTCTCGTACATGGTGGTGAGTGCCCGCTCCACATCGGCAAAATCCATGGCGTACTCGGGATGTTCATCCATCCATTGAGACGCTATTGTTTCGATAGCTTCCATCGCCTGCCCCGTGCGGGCTTTGGCGTAAACGGAGCAGAAAAAGCGGCGCACGTCCGCTTGTGAGGGGCTAAACATGCGGCAAGATTAGCACGGCATTGACACCCCGGCGTCCCTGGCTGGTGGCTGGTTTGGATACAGTCGACCACTGCCTCTTACCTCGATCCGGAGATTCCGCCATGTCCATTGACGCACTGATCTGTGATGCCATCCGTACGCCCATTGGCCGCTACGGCGGCGCATTGTCCGGCTTGCGCACCGACGATTTGGCCGCTCTGCCGCTCATTGCCCTAAAGTCCCGCAACCCGGGTGTGGACTGGGCGGTGCTGGACGATGTGCTGCTGGGTTGTGCCAACCAAGCTGGAGAGGACAACCGCAATGTGGCGCGCATGGCAGCGCTGCTGGCGGGCCTCCCTACTGCGGTGCCGGGTGCCACCATTAACCGACTGTGCGGCTCGGGTTTGGATGCGATTGGCACAGCAGCGCGCGCGATCAAAGCGGGAGAAGCTACGCTTTTGATAGCGGGTGGGGCGGAGAGCATGAGCCGGGCGCCGTTCGTCATGCCCAAGATGGATACTGCCTTTGGCCGCAACAACGCGGTGTACGACACCACTATCGGCTGGCGTTTCATCAATCCGCGTATGGAGGCACTCTACGGCGTGGACAGCATGCCGCAAACCGCCGAGAACTTGGCCGATGCGCTGGGCATTTCCCGCGCGGACCAAGACGCGTTTGCGCATTCCAGCCAAACCAAGGCGCTGGCTGCCCAGGCTGCGGGGCTGTTTGGCGAAGAGATTGTTCCAGTGACTCTGCCGGGCAAAAAAGGCGCAACTACCCAGTTTGCGAAGGACGAGCATCCACGCGACGTCAGTTTGGATGATCTGGCCCGCCTGAAGCCCATCGTTCGCGAGGGTGGAACTGTCACGGCAGGCAACGCTTCCGGCGTCAATGACGGTGCCGCCGCCGTGTTGCTGGCCAATGCGGAGTGTGCGGCCCGCCATGGCCTGGCGCCCCGCGCGCGCATCGTTGGCATGGCGGTAGCAGGGGTCGAGCCGCGCACCATGGGTATTGGCCCGGTGCCCGCTACCCGCAAAGTGCTGGCGCAATGCGGGTTGAGGTTGGACGACATGGATGTGATCGAACTCAACGAAGCTTTCGCCGCACAAGCGCTGGCGGTTTTGCGCACTTTGGGGCTGGATGACAACGACTCGCGGGTCAACCGTTGGGGCGGCGCCATCGCACTGGGCCATCCGCTGGGCGCGTCCGGCGCGCGGTTGGTGGCCACTGCCGTGAACCAGCTGCACCAGGGCGAAGGCCGTTACGCGCTGTGCACCATGTGTATTGGCGTTGGCCAGGGCATTGCGTTGGTTCTGGAAAGGGTTTGATGGCCTTGCCTTTCATTACGGATCCGGTCTTCTATCTGGTCAGCGTGCCAGCAGTTTTGCTGCTGGGCATTAGCAAAAGCGGGTTTGGCGCTGGCTTTGGTTCGCTGGCCGTGCCGATGATGGCGCTGGCCGTCAGCGTGCCCGAAGCCGCCGCAATCCTGATGCCGGTGCTGCTGTTGATGGACTTACTGGGGGTCGCTGCATTTCGCAAGGACTTCGATTGGACGTTGTTGCGCTTCCTGCTGCCGTTTGGCGTGCTGGGTATTGTGATTGGGGCATTGCTGTTCAAACTGCTCAATGCGCATACGGTTGCGGCGATTGTTGGCGCTTTCACCTTGCTGTTTCTGGCCCAGCGCCTGCTGTTTCCACCGCATCCCGCAAGCAGGCCACCGCCGCGCTGGCTGGGCGCCTTGCTCACCACCACGTCTGGCTTTACCAGCTTCATCGCCCACGCGGGTGGGCCGCCGATCAATGCCTATGTAATCCCGCTCAAACTCAGCCCGGTGAAGTTCACCGCGACGATGGCATTTTTCTTCTTCGTGGTGAACCTGTGCAAGTGGATTCCGTATGGCGTGTTGGGCCTGCTGGACATGCGCAACATGGCGACCAGCCTGCTGCTGCTGCCCATCGCGCCGATTGGGGTGTGGGTGGGCGTGCGCATGGCGCGGCGCATCAGTCAGGTTCTGTTTTACCGTTTTATCTATGCAGGCATGTTTCTGACAGGCGTGAAGCTGTTGTGGGATGGCCTGCAATAAGCCGTAAGCAATAGGCCTACACGAGCAATATGGCGCCTGCCATGCTACAAAGCGCTCCCTCCTCTGTTTGATCGAAAAGAACCCCATGTCTACCTCCATGTATTCCTCCAGCGTTCCCGTGTTCAAAAACGTACTGCGCAACCTCAGCCATTTCCTGGACAAGGCCAAAGCCAGTGCCGAAGCCCGCAAGTTCGACATTGCCGTTCTGCTGAACGACCGTCTGGCACCCGACATGCTGCCGTTCATCCGTCAGGTGCAGATCGCTTGCGACTCGGCCAAGCTGTGCGTTGCGCGCCTGTCCGGCGTGGACGCGCCCAAGTTTGACGATACGGAAACCACGCTGGAAGAGCTGCAGCAGCGCATCGAGAAAACGCTGGACTACCTTGCCACGGTAAAGCCGGAGCAGATTGATGGCACCGAAGAGAAGGCGATGGCTATCCCCGCTGGTCCCAACAAGGTGCTCAATATGTCTGGTGAGGCTTACCTGAAGTACCGCGCAACGGCCAATCTGTACTTCCATGCGACAACTGCATATTTGATCCTGCGTCACAACGGTGTCGATCTGGGCAAGGCCGACTTCCTCGCAGGCGCAGCAGCCGCTTCTGCTTAAGCGGCGCGCAATTCAGCTATCCCATTGCTTGGGGCGCAGGCGCTCTTTCTCGGCGCGCTCCTGCGCCATCTGCTCTTCGAGTTGCAGGCGCCCCTCTGTCGCAACTGCAATCAGTTTCTTGCGGTCCTTGTAGTGCGGATGCATCTTCTCGAAGAGCTCCAGGTTGTGCTGGCGAAAGCGCATCGCGGCCTGGCGCGCCACGTGTGGCTCATCGCCCAAGAGTTCCAGCACGCTGCGCCCGGTGCGCAGGCTGGACTCAAACAATTCCCGCTCCACCCGCATCACACCGCGTTCGCGCAGCTTGTTCCAGTGCGTCACGTCCCGGGCACGAGCCACGATCTCCAGGTTGGGGAAGTGCTCTTTGACCATATCCACGATCGCCAGCGACTGTTCCACGTCGTCCACCGCCAGCACCAGAATCTTGGCTTTGTCCGCACCCGCCGTGCGCAGCAAGTCCAATCGGGTCGCATCGCCGTAAAACACGCGGTAGCCAAAGCTGCGCACCGCTTCGATCATGTCGGCGTCGTGGTCCAACACCGTCGCGCCAATGCCTTGTGCCAGCAGCAGGCGTCCGACGATCTGCCCGTAGCGGCCGAAGCCGGCGATGATGATCGGCGCTTCCTGCTGCTCTGAAATCTCATCCAGCTGTGGCATGCCGCAATTCGCAAAGCGCGGCGCGACGAAACGGTCAATGGCCACCAGTATCAGGGGGCTCACCAACATCGACACTGCCACCGAGCCAATCAACAGTGACGCCACGCGGTCCGAGAACACATGCGAGCCTGATGCGGCCTGGAACACCACGAAAGCAAATTCGCCGCCTTGCGCCAGCAACAGTGCGAACACCGGGCGTTCCTGCATAGGCAGGCCGATAGTGCGTGCCAGCGTGTAAATAACGATGCCCTTGCAGGTCAGAAAGCCCACTACCAGCGCCGCCACAATCCCGGGCGATTCGCGCAGCACGCCAAAGTCGATGCCCATGCCGACCGCGATGAAGAACAAGCCGAGCAACAAGCCCTTGAACGGTTCAATATCCGTTTCCAGCTCGCGCCGGTATTCGCTCTCAGCCAGCAGCACGCCCGCCAGAAACGCGCCCAGCGCCATCGACAGGCCCACGCTCAGCATCAATGCGGCGATGCCTACGACCAGTAGCAGTGCCGTGGCGGTAAATATCTCGGGTGTGTTGGAGCGCGCAATCCAGCGGAACAATGGGCGCAACAAAAGGCGCCCGCCAAGCACAATGCCCGCAATGACTGCTATGATTTTGAGAGCTTCCCACGCATGCTGTACGGGCGCCGTGGCCTCATTTTCATTGGGGGCAAAGCCCAGCAAAGGCAGCAAGGCAAGGATGGGAATGGCCGCCACGTCCTGAAACAGCAAAATGGAAAACGCAGCCTGCCCGCTTTGCGTCGGCAGCAGGTTGCGCTCTTCCATCACCTGCAGCGCAATCGCCGTGCTGGAAAGCGCCAGCCCCAGCCCGGCCACGATAGCTATTTGCCAGCTCACGCCAAACGGCAGCGCAATGAGCATCAGTAACACGGCACAACCGAACACCTGCGCACTGCCCCAGCCAAAGATCGGCCGGCGCATGCTCCACAAGCGGCGTGGCTCCAGCTCCAGTCCTACGAGGAACAGCATCAGTACCACGCCAAACTCGGCGAAGTGCAGGATGTCCTCCACATTCGTCACCAGTCCCAGCCCCCAGGGCCCGATCGCGATGCCTGCGGCCAGGTAGCCAATGATGGAGCCCAGACCAAGTGCGCGGCTCAGTGGCACAGCGATCACCGCGGCGCTGAGATAAATGAAGCTGTTGATCAGCCAAGTGGGGGCGTGTTCCATGTCAGTTCTCCGGCCGATCCGAGGCCGGCACATCGCAAGCCTCACACACCTCCAGCTCTTCTAGCTCCGGCCAATCCGGATACGACTGCAGCCGCTGGGCAAACACGTCCACATGCGCCGCAAGGTCGGCCTCCGATACTGCATGCGCACCATGCAGCACCAGCGGTGGCAGGAAACGCATGCCGCAGAGGTGCGCGGTTTGCTCGTAGGGGGGCATGAAGGCGTCGAAGAAGTAGCGGTTGTAGCCGCTGGGGTGGTAGGCCTCTTCCGAGCCGCCAGTGGTTGCGACCAGCCACATGTCTTTGCCTTGCAAGGCCGTACCCCCGCCATAGGCCCAGCCGTAGGCCAGCACTTCGTCTACCCATAGTTTGAGCAGCGCCGGCATGCTGTACCACTGGACGGGGTGCAGAAGCACCACCAGTTGCGCGGCGTGCAAGGCCTTTTGTTCGCGGGGGACGTCGATGGAGTAATCGGCGTACTGGCCAAAGACGTCGCACACCTGGACGGTGGCCAGCGCTTGTGCGGCCTGCAGCAAACGGCGGTTGGCGCGGGAGTCTTTCCAGTTGGGATGGGCTGCGACCACGTAGATTCCGGGTTGGGAGGCTGATGAACTCGCCGCCGGGTCGCCCCAAGGCGGGGTGGCACCCTCGGGGGGCAGCGACCCGCGCAGCGGCGGAGCTTGGGGGCTATCTTCAGGGCTTGTGCTGGGGGCGTTCATGCCCGTAACATAGCGCAAACTGTCACACTCAGGAGCGCGCCATGCCCGTAGTTGTCGTAGCCAACCCCAAAGGCGGGGTCGGCAAGTCCACGCTGTCGACCAATATTGCGGGCTATTTCGCCGCTAAAGGGCATGCCGTGATGCTGGGCGATGCGGACCGTCAGCAGTCTTCCCGGCTCTGGCTAAGCCTGCGTCCGGGTGCTGCGCGGCCCATCGCTTCCTGGGATATCGGCGACGACCAGATTGCCAAACCTCCTAAGGGGACGACCCACGTGGTGCTGGACACGCCAGCGGGTCTGCACGGCAAGGCGCTCAAGGAAATCCTGAAAATGGCCGACCATATCGTCGTGCCACTGCAGCCCAGCGTGTTTGACATCTTTGCGACGCGCGCCTTTCTGGACGAGCTGGCGCAAAGCAAACACACGCTCAAGGCCAAGATCGGCATCGTCGGCATGCGGGTAGATGCCCGCACGATTTCCGCCGACAAACTGCACGAGTTTGTCGATTCGCTGAAGCTGCCGGTGTTGGGTTATTTGCGCGACACGCAGAACTATGTCCACGCTGCGGCCCGCGGACTGTCGCTGTTCGACGTGTCGAAGAGCCGTGTGGAGCGTGATCTGGAGCAATGGCAGCCTATTTGCCAATGGCTGGATAAATAGTGCCCCCACGCTCCACCGCTGCGCGGGTCGCGGCCCCCCGTGGGGGCTAATTTGCCTTGGGGCGGCCCGGCGGCAAATTGTCCGGTTTATGTCACACGACTGACAGTCGGGGCGGCTTGAGATGGCTACAGTGGTGCCATGAAAACCTTTGAAAAAATCTCCGATCTCGCTGCCTGTGTGGGCCAGGAAGTCGCCACCAGCGACTGGATCACCGTCACGCAGGAGCACATCAACCTGTTCGCCCAGGCCACGGGCGACCACCAGTGGATTCACGTCGATGTGGAGCGGGCCAAGAAAGGCCCGTTTGGCGCCCCTATCGCGCATGGCTTTCTGACGCTGTCGATGATCCCCAAATTCTTCGAGAACGCACTCACAGTGACCGAAACCCGCATGGGCGTGAACTACGGACTCAACAAGGTGCGCTTCGTGTCGCCAGTGCCAGTAGACAGTCGACTGCGCGCACGTATGAAGCTGTTGCAGTGCGACCCTATCGACAACAATGGCTACCAGTCCACTTGGGAGGTGACGATTGAGCGCGAAGGTGCGACCAAGCCGGTGTGTGTGGCCGAGTCGCTGTCGCGGCAATACCCTTAAGAAAAATTGTTTTGCCGCCAGGCCTCGAACACGGTCACGGCGACCGCGTTTGATAGATTGAGGCTGCGCTGACCTTCGCGCATCGGCAATTTCAGACTTTGGCCAGTGCCAAACGACGCGCGCACGGTGTCGGAAATGCCTTTTGTTTCGGAGCCAAACACCAGCCAGTCACCCGGCTGAAACTTGACCTCGAATGGACTGCGCGTGCCGCGCGTGGTCAGCGTGAACAGGCGCTCGGGTGCTGGTTTCTCCGTTTCCAGAAAGGCCTGCCAATTGCTATGGCGGCGCAGCGTGGCGTACTCGTGGTAATCCAGCCCAGCCCGCCGCATATGTTTGTCGTCCATCGAGAAACCCAGCGGTTCGACCAGGTGCAAGGTGCAGCCGGTATTGGCAGCCAGCCGGATGACGTTACCGGTATTCGGCGGTATTTCGGGTTCGACGAGGACGATGTGAAACATGCGTGAATTATCCAGTGCATAAAAAATGCTTTCAGCGGGCCCGATCGGGCGGGGTAGATGTTTTGCTCCGTGTCCCCCGCCCGCTCCGGCAAATTGTTAGCATGCGATGGCTTTGAATTCAGCTCAGGCTACTACTTTTCAAGCGGATGGTGCGGGGTAGGCCTCATTGCGAAATCAAGGAGGAGGGGCCCTCACGGCCCCGGGGGACATTCGCTTTGGGGCTTACCCCGTGCCGTCAGCGGGCGAAAGAAGTCTTTCTTACGAACGACGGAGCTATTCAGTCCGCGCAAACACAACAGCCGTGATATGCGCCACACCAGCCTGCCGCAACACCTTGGCAGCAGAGTGCAATGAAGCCCCACTGGTCATCACGTCGTCCACCAACACCACTCGACGATCTTTCAAACGAAGAGCCAGCAACGGGTCAACCGCAAACGCACCCTGCACACTGCCCAGCCGCTCATGCCGTGGCAATGCGCTTTGCGGCGGCGTGTCTTTAATGCGCAGCAGCAGGTCGTGCTTTACTTTGGTAGGTTCCAGCGCACGGGCCAGTAGCAGTGCCTGGTTGAAACCGCGCCATTGCAGCCGCTCTTTGGACAAAGGCAGGGGCAATACGTAGTCGGCGGCCTCCAACGCCGGTTCCACCCAAGGCGCGCTACGCAGCAAGGTTCCAAAAGAGCGAGCCCACGCTGTGTGTTCGTGGAACTTGAACTCCTGAACCAATCCGGCCCAAGGGTAGGTGTAGGGCACCGCAGCAAGACATTGGTCCAAAGTCGGCGGGGCGACGATGCAGGCGCCGCAGCGACGCATGCTTGCCAGTACGGGGAGAGCGCAAGTCTGGCAACGCGGAACAGGTTGGCCGAATTGGGCGACGCAGGCTTCGCAGATCGGGTGTGCGGGCCAGCGGTGGCAGACCGCGCACTGGCTGGGCAGCCTGCGCAATAGCCGTTGAAACAAGTCGACCACCATCCAGCCAATATACTCGCCACGCCTTCAAAGGCGCCCCACTCCTCCCTCATGTCTACCCAACGCCCCCCCACTATTTCCCCCGCCGCCGCCGCGCGCTGGGCTGCGCGCGTGCCGGATGCATCGCCGTGGCTGCACGAAGAAGTGGCGCGGCGCATGGAAGAGCGGTTGGAGTGGATTGTCAAAAAGCCATCAGAGTGGCTGCATTGGGAACCGCTGCAAGGTGGACTGCAGGCGCATGCGCTGCTAACCAAGCGCTACCCGAAATCCAAGGCGTTTGCGCTTGAAAGCAGCGTAGATAAAGCGCAAGCAGCTCACAAAAGAATAGCAAATCCGTGGTGGAACCCTGCCACCTGGAGCGCCCCGAAGACGGTTTACGCCAAGCCTGAGCAACCGGTGCAGATGCTGTGGGCCAATATGGCGCTGCATATGGCCGCCGATCCGCAGGCGCTGATCGCCCAATGGCACAGCCTGGTGGATGTGGACGGTTTTCTGATGTTTTCCTGTCTGGGTCCAGACACGCTGCGCGAATTGCGTCCGCTGTATGCGGAATTCGGCTGGCCGCCACCGACGCACACGTTTACCGACATGCACGACTGGGGCGACATGCTGGTCGGGCAAGGGTTTGCCGAGCCGGTGATGGACATGGAGCGCATCACCCTGAGTTTTAGTACGCCGCAAACCCTGCTGGCCGAGTTGCGCGGGCTGGGGCGCAATCTGCATTCCGGGCGATTCCCGGCCCTGCGCGGGCGCGGTTGGCTGGCGAAATTGCACGCTGGCTTGGCCCAATTGGCGACCAAAACCGCGGATGGCCGTTTGCAATTGAGCTTTGAGGTGATCTACGGTCATGCTTTCAAGCCACCCGCACGATTGGGGGTAGCGCCGGAGACCCGTGTCAGTCTGGATGAAATGCGCAAGGCCCTGAGTCAGAGGAAATAGCCCTACTCTGTCGGATAGAATCACCCCCCAAAGACGGCTAGAAATCTACATATTGAAGAGGTAAGAGCGATGAAGAGCATTTTGAACCGGTTGGCTTCATTGGGACTGGTGGTGTCTGCTTGGGCAGCATCCGCAGTTTTGACGCTGGCCCATGCCACGGGTGACTTGCCCGGTGGTCCGGCGGTCAACCAGTTGAATCTGCCTCATGCGGCCACCAAAATCGCCGCCGAACAGGCTTGGCTCCACTGGTTCATGCTGATCGTGTGTACCGTGGTGTTCGTGGCCGTGTTCGCGGTCATGTTCTATTCCATCTGGAAGCACCGCAAGTCGGTGGGCCACAAAGCCGCTACCTTCCACGAAAGCGTTGCCGTTGAAATCGCCTGGACCGCTATTCCCTTCATCATCGTCGTGATCATGGGCCTGATGGCCACCAAATCCGTCGTGGCGATGAAAGACACGACCAACGCCGATCTGACCATCAAGGCCACTGGCATGCAGTGGAAATGGGGTTACGACTACCTCAAAGGCGAAGGCGAAGGCATTGGCTTCGTGTCCACCATCGACACCGAGCAACGTGAAATGTCCAACAATGGCGGCCCCAAGAAGGGCGAAGTGGTGGACAACTACCTGTTGAAGGTCGACAACCCGCTGGTCGTCCCCGTGGGCAAGAAGATTCGCATCATCACCACTGCCAACGACGTGATCCACGCCTTTGCTGTGCCGCAGTTCGGCATCAAGCAGGATGCGATCCCCGGTTTTGTGCGTGACACCTGGTTCCGCGCCGAAGAGACAGGCGACTTCTATGGACAGTGCCAGGAACTGTGTGGCAAGGAACACGCCTACATGCCTATCCACGTGAAGGTGTTGTCCGCTGAGGACTATTCCAAGTGGGTGGGTGCTGAGCAGAAAAAGATGGCTGCCAAGCTGGACGACCCGACCAAGGTCTGGACTCTGGCCGACATCACCAAGCGCGGCGAACAGGTTTACGCCAAGAATTGCGTGGCTTGCCATCAGGCCAACGGCAAGGGCGGCGGCGCGATCAAGCCCGTGGATGGCTCCGCTGTGGTGCTGGATGCTGACAAGAACAAGCAGATTCTGGTGCTGTTGAACGGCCAGAACAACAACGCCATGCCGTCCTGGAAGGCGCTGAGCGATACCGATATTGCTGCGGTTATCAGCTACACCAAGAACAACTGGTCCAACAAGACCGGGCAACTCGTGCAGCCTGCCGATGTGCATGCTTTGCGCAAGTAAGTCCAAGTCCTGTTGCAAGACCGAATAGAGAATTCAGAAGGAAATCCAAATGAGCGCAGTTGCAGGCCACCCCGATCACGCCCATGACGACCACCACGACCACCATGCCCCCGAAGGCTGGCGTCGTTGGGTGTTTGCCACCAACCACAAGGACATCGGTACGCTGTACCTGCTGTTTTCGTTCACCATGTTGATGATCGGTGGCGTATTGGCGCTGCTGATCCGTGCCGAGCTGTTCCAGCCTGGTCTGCAACTGGTCAACCCTGAGCTGTTCAACTCGCTGACCACGATGCACGGCCTGATCATGGTGTTCGGCGCAATCATGCCGGGCTTCGTCGGCTTTGCGAACTGGATGATCCCGCTGCAAATCGGCGCCGGTGACATGGCATTTGCCCGCATGAACAACTTCAGCTTCTGGCTGATGATTCCCGCCGCATTGATGCTGGTCGGCTCGTTCTTCATGCCTGGCGGCGCACCTGCTGCTGGCTGGACGCTGTACGCACCACTGACACTGCAACAAGGCCCGTCGATGGACGCCGGCATTTTTGCGATGCACATCTTGGGCGCTTCGTCCATCATGGGCTCGATCAACATCATCGTGACCATCCTGAACATGCGCGCGCCTGGCATGACGCTGATGAAGATGCCGATGTTCGCCTGGACCTGGCTGATCACCGCCTACTTGCTGATCGCCGTGATGCCCGTGCTGGCTGGCGCGATCACGATGACGCTGACGGACCGCCACTTCGGCACCAGCTTCTTCAACCCCGCTGGCGGCGGTGACCCGGTGATGTACCAACACATCTTCTGGTTCTTCGGCCACCCGGAGGTGTACATCATGATCTTGCCGGCCTTCGGCATCGTCAGCCAGATCGTTCCTGCGTTCGCACGCAAGCGCCTGTTCGGTTACGCCTCCATGGTGTACGCGACATCGTCCATCGCCATCCTGTCTTTCATCGTGTGGGCGCACCACATGTTCACCACCGGCATGCCGGTGACGGGCCAGCTGTTCTTCATGTACGCCACGATGCTGATCGCCGTGCCTACCGCTGTGAAGATCTTCAACTGGATCGCCACGATGTGGCAAGGCTCCATGACGTTTGAAACGCCTATGCTGTTCGCTGTGGGCTTCATCTTTGTGTTCACGATGGGTGGCTTTACCGGCCTGATCCTCGCGATGGCGCCGATTGACATCCAGTTGCAGGACACCTATTACGTTGTTGCCCACTTCCACTATGTGCTGGTGGCCGGCTCGCTGTACGCGATGTTCGCCGGTTACTACTACTGGTCGCCGAAGTGGACTGGTGTGATGTACAACGAAACCCGCGGCAAGATCCACTTCTGGTGGTCGCTGATCGCCTTCAACGTAACCTTCTTCCCGATGCACTTCCTGGGTCTGGCCGGTATGCCGCGTCGCTATGCCGACTACCCGATGCAGTTCGCTGATTTCAACGCCGTGGCATCGGTAGGTGCGTTCGCCTTCGGTCTGGCGCAGGTGTACTTCTTCCTGTTCGTGGTGTTGCCCACGATGATGGGCAAGGGCGAAAAAGCCGCGCAAAAACCTTGGGAAGCCGCCGAAGGTCTGGAGTGGGAAGTTCCTTCGCCTGCGCCGTTCCATACCTTTGAAACACCGCCGAAGCTGGACGCTACTGCGACCCGCATCGTTGCCTGATCTCTTTGTATAAGTGACCATGGCAACCCCTGAGCAAAAGAAAGCCAACCTGCGCACCGGCCTGATTCTGGCGTCTGTGGCAGTGGTGTTTTTTCTTGGTTTCATGGCCAAGATGGTGATGCTGAGCCGCTAACGGTATGGCACTGAAGCCCGAAAATCTCAAGATGGTGCGCAAGCTGGCCGTGGTGACGGTCGGCATGTTCGCCTTTGGGTACGCGCTGGTGCCGATCTATAAGTCGATTTGTGAAGTGACCGGCATCAACATCCTCGCCTTGGGTGAGCAAGTGATCTCGGGCACCAAGGGCAGCTACAACAGCAATACGCAGGTGGATACGAGCCGCACCATCACGGTGGAATTCGATGCCAACAGCCGCGGTCCTTGGGAATTCAAGCCCGCAACCCGCTCTTTGCAAGTGCACCCCGGTGAGCTGACCACGGTGATGTACGAGTTCCAGAATGTGCAGAACCGCCGTATGGCGGCGCAAGCCATTCCCAGCTATGCCCCGCAGCAGGCGCAGGCCCACTTCAACAAGGTGGAGTGTTTCTGCTTCAACCAATACACGCTGGAGCCGGGTGAAAAAAAGTCCTGGCCAGTGGTGTTTGTGATTGATCCCAAGCTGTCTCGGGATGTGCACACCATTACGTTGTCGTATACGTTTTTTGAAGTGGGTGGTAAGACACCTGCTGCACCAGTCGCGCAAACCAAGGACGGCGCGCCTGCCGTGGTGGGTGCGTGATGGGTGAGTCTGTGGCTGAGAAGCAGCCCCGCCCCTCATTCCTGCACAGCCTGAAGCTGGTGGCTTGGTCGTTTGCTGGTATTCGTAGCCGCAAGGGCCATAAAGATGATTTTGCCAAGGTCAATCCCATGCACGTCGTGCTGGTCGGCTTTGTCAGTGTTTTATTGATTGTTGTGGGTCTGATTGCCCTGGTGAATTGGGTGGTCGCGAAGTAAATAACTTGCGGGACAGATCTTTAGCTCTGTCCCCAACTGATTGGTATAGGAGAAGAAAATGAGTTCAACATCACACGGCACAACACCGTACTACTTTGTACCCGGCCCGTCGCGCCATCCTGCGATGGCCGCCCTGGGCCTGTTCTTCGTGATCCTAGGCGCAGGCCAGTGGGTCAACGGCGCGCATTGGGGCATGTACAGCTTGTTCTTCGGTCTGGCGTTCTGGCTGTTTGTGCTGTACCAATGGTTCGGCGATGCGATTACGGAGAGCTTGGGTGGTCAGTACGGCCACAAGATCGACATCTCGTTCCGTTGGAGCATGACCTGGTTTATCTTTTCCGAAGTGATGTTCTTCGGCGCCTTCTTCACCGCGCTCTGGTGGGCCCGCATGCACTCTGTGCCTGCACTGGGTAGCCTGGAAAACGCCGTTCTGTGGCCTGATTTCAAAGCCGTCTGGCCCAGCATTGCCGCGGGTGTGACAGCATCGCCTGCCAACATCGTTGAGCCATTTACCACCATGGGCCCATGGCCACTGCCTACTATCAACACTGCGTTGCTGTTGACTTCGGGCGTGACACTGACCATTGCCCACCATGCGCTGCTGGAAAACAATATCAGCAAAACGATCAAGTTCATGTGGGTCACCGTATTGCTGGGCGTGACTTTCCTGTTCGTGCAAGGTTACGAATACCATCACGCGTACTCTGAACTGAACCTCAAACTCAGCTCCGGCGTCTACGGTTCGACCTTCTTCATGTTGACCGGCTTCCACGGTTTTCACGTGTTCGTCGGCATGCTGATGCTGCTGTTCATCACGCTGCGCCTGCAAAAGGGTCACTTCAGCGCTGACAAGCATTTCGGCTTTGAAGGTGCTGCCTGGTACTGGCACTTCGTGGACGTAGTGTGGCTGGGTCTGTACATCCTGGTGTACTGGCTCTAAGGCACATTGAGGCGCATTGCCCTCAACAAAAAAGGCACCGCATGCGGTGCCTTTTTGATTTTCAGGAAAATTTATTGTCCTTGTGCAATACCGGTCGGGTGGATCCACCCCATCTTCCATGACACCAGCACGCAGACAAACAGCAAAATGGAAAAACCAACCCGCATCGCCAGCGCGCGCGCCATGCGCTTGGACTTGGCCATTTCCGATTGCCCTCCACGCATCATGAAATACAAGGCTGCAGCCAGGCTGCCCAGAATGACGACAAAAGCAAGTGCGACCAGATATGACATGGGATGGATTATCCCGTGAATGCACGCGCACGCACACTGGTCATCACAGTGGCCGCCATTCTTGGGCTGGCGGTGACTGCATCGCTGGGGCAGTGGCAGTTGCGCCGCGCGGCGGAGAAACTGGCGCTGCAAGCAGCGATTGACGGTCAGGCTGGCAAACCCACGCTGAACGCTGTGGCACTGGAAAAGTCGTTCGATCTGCAAGCCCTGGTGCACCAGCCTGCATTGCTGCGTGGCACCTGGGACGCAGCGCATACCGTGTATCTGGACAACCGCCAGATGCAAGGCCGGGTGGGGTTCTTTGTGATGACGCCGCTTATGCTGGAAGGCACACGCGCGGCCATCGTCGTGCAGCGCGGCTGGGTCGCGCGCGACTTCCAGAATCGCTCGCACTTGCTGAACGTGCAAACGCCACCCGGTGTGGTCGAGGTGCAGGGACGCATGGCCTTACCACCCAGCAAGCTATATGCACCGGGTCAGGAACAGCCCGGCACGATCCGGCAAAATCTGGACTTGGCTGCGTACAAGACAGAGACTGGCTTGCCGCTGATGGCCATGACCTTGCAGCAAACCGGCGCGGCCAGCGACGGGCTGCTGCGTGATTGGCCTATCGTGAATTTCGGCGTGGACAAGCACTATGGCTATGCCGTTCAGTGGTTTGCGATTGCCGCGCTGATTGCGGGCTTGTACCTCTGGTTTGTTGTTCTGCGCCCTCGTTATTTTTCATCTTCAAAGCCACCGCCCCATGTCCAGTGAATCTTCTCAACACGACCAGCCTTTGGGGCTGACGGTGCACTCTCTGCCCAATCCGGACCAACTGTCTACCGAATTGCCAGCGCGCACACGCTCGGGCCGTTGGAAGATGTTCATGGTGATGCTGCTATGCGCTGCGCCGGTCATCGCTTCGTATTTCACCTACTACGTGGTCCGCCCTGATGGCCGCCGTAACTTTGGTGAGCTGATCGATCCACAGCGCCCCTTGCCGGATGTGGTGGGCACCACTTTGGACGGCCAGTCTGTGAACTTGCGTACCCTCAAGGACCAGTGGGTGCTGGTCAGCGTGGCGGGCGGTGCCTGCGACGCTTTGTGCCAACGCCACCTCTTCTTGCAACGCCAATTGCGTGAAGGGCTGGGCAAAGACAAGGATCGCTTGGACTGGGTCTGGCTGATCAGCGATGACGCACCGGTGGCCGAGAGCCTGCAACCGGCACTGAAATCGGCCACGGTGCTGCGTGTGCCTGCCGCCGCGTTGGCGCAATGGCTGCAGCCGCAAGACGGCCATGCTTTGCCCGAGCACCTGTACATCGTGGACCCGATTGGCAACTGGATGATGCGCTTTCCGCCCAACATGGATGACAAGGGTGTTTACAAAGCGAAGCGCGACCTCTCCAACCTGATGCGTGCCTCGGCGTTCTGGGACAAGGAAGGGCGTACTGCGCCAGCTTCCAAGTAATCCATGCAAGCTTCTTTGTACGACCTCTCGCCGCTGCTGCGCATGATGCTGATGGGCATCGCGCTGGCCGCGGGCCCGCTGTTGTGGGTGGGCCTGCGTTCGCGCAAGGATTCTCCGATGAGCCGGGTGCAGGCGCTCACCTTGCTGACGCTGTTTCTGACGTTTGACCTCGTGCTGTTCGGCGCATTTACGCGACTGACCGACAGCGGTCTGGGCTGCCCCGATTGGCCAGGCTGTTACGGTAGCGCCAGCCCGCTGGGCGCGCACGCTGAAATCACCGCCGCCCAGACCGCCATGCCGACCGGCCCAGTGACGCACGGCAAGGCGTGGGTGGAGATGGTGCACCGCTATCTTGCGACAGGTGTGGGCGTATTGATCATCGCGTTGACCGTGATGGCTTGGCTGGAACGTCGTAAGTCCACTCGGAGTGTTGGCGTGAGTCCTTGGTGGCCGACCGTCACACTGGTTTGGGTTTGCGTGCAGGGCGCGTTCGGCGCGCTGACAGTCACGATGAAACTCTTTCCGGCGATTGTGTCGCTGCATTTGCTGGGTGGTTATCTGTTGCTGGTGTTGCTGGCAGTGCAGGCCGCCGCAGCGTCGAAAGCGGTTGGAGGCGCTGTGCCACCTGTATTGCGTTTCTGGACAGCGGCTGCGCTGTTGCTGCTGTTGCTGCAGGCCCTGTCTGGCGCTTGGGTTAGTACCAATTACGCCGTGCTGGCCTGTACCGAGTTCCCGCAATGCCAGGGCCAATGGTGGCCGGCCATGGACTTTGCCCAAGGTTTCACGCTGTGGCGTCCGCTGGGGCTGAATCCGGATGGCAGCCACATTACCGTGCAAGCGCTGACGGCCATCCATTTCGCACACCGCATGTTGGCCGGACTGACGGCGCTGGTGCTGGCATGGTTGGCGTGGCGCATGTGGCGCAGGTCGGCACTGAATGGCTTGGCGCGTTGGCTGGCTGCCTTGCTGATACTGCAACTGGTCACGGGCCTCTCCAATGTCGTGCTGGACTGGCCCTTGGTGGCTGCCGTGTTGCATACCGGCGGCGCAGGGGCCATGATGGTGGTGCTGGTCTGGGCGCTCACCGTCACTCGAACCATCAGCCGAATTTCTTCTTCTCCTTCTGTGCCGCAATCGGCCGCAAAGTTTTCCTCATGAATGCCATTGTTTCTCCCGGTGCGATGTCGGTGCTGCGCCAGTTCCATGCGCTGACCAAACCGCGCGTGATCCAGTTGATTGTGTTCTGTGCACTGATCGGTATGGTGCTGGCCGTGCCCGGTGTGCCCACGCTGGCGCAAACCGGCCTGGCTGCCATTGCCTGTCTTGGTATTTATCTGGTGGCCGGTGCTGCCGCCGCGTTTAACTGCATTGTCGAAAAAGGTATTGACTCCAAGATGAAGCGCACCGCCTGGCGCCCCACAGCGCGCGGTGAGCTGAGCGATGTACAGACATTGATCTTCTCAGCGCTGCTGTGTATTGCGGGTTCAGTGCTTCTGTATGTGTGGGTCAATCCGCTGACGATGTGGCTGACCTTTGCGACCTTTGTCGGCTACGCCGTGGTCTATACCGTGATCCTCAAACCCATGACGCCGCAAAACATCGTGATCGGTGGTGCGTCCGGTGCGATGCCGCCCGTGTTGGGCTGGGCTGCGATGACGGGTGATGTGGGCCCGGAAGCCATCATCCTGTTCCTGATCATCTTCTTTTGGACACCGCCGCACTTCTGGGCACTTGCGCTGTACCGCGTGGAGGACTACCGCAAGTCCGGCCTGCCAATGCTGCCGGTCACCCACGGCAGCGAGTTCACGCGGCTGCACATTTTTCTGTACACGCTGATCCTGTTTGCGGCCTGCCTGTTGCCCTATATCTACGGCATGAGTTCGTGGCTCTACCTGGTGGTGGCGGTTGTCCTTAGCTTGGGTTTTTGTGGCTATGCGTGGAAGCTGCTGCGCCACTACACCGACGAGCTGTCGCGTGCCACCTTCCGCTTTTCCTTGATTCATCTCAGCGTGCTGTTCGCGGCCTTGCTGATCGACCATTACGTTCTGTAAGGCCCACCATGCAGTTTCGATTTGCTATAAAAAACATAGCTGCTTACGCAATATTGGCGGGCGTTGCAGGACTTTTTACTGCCTGTTCCGAGCAGAAACCCAGTTTTCAGGCGATCGACGTGACAGGCGCTGCGTATGCCCACGACTTTGAGCTGACGGACCACAACGGCCAAGTGCGCCATTTGGCAGACTTCAAAGGCAAGGTGGTCGTGCTGTTCTTTGGCTACACGCAATGTCCCGATGTCTGTCCCACGACCATGGCCGAACTGGCCGAGGTGAGGAAGTCACTCGGCAAGGACGGTGACAAATTGCAGGGCCTGTTTGTGACGGTTGATCCCGCGCGCGACACACCCGAGGTCCTGAAGGCCTACATGGGCAATTTCGACCCAACCTTCCTGGCGCTGTACACCACGCCCGAGAAGCTAGTTGCGCTGGCGAAGGACTACAAGATCTACTTCAAGAAGGTGGATGGCAAAACGCCCACCAGCTACACGATGGACCATTCAGCCGGTAGCTATATCTACGACACGCAAGGCCAGTTGCGCCTGTTTACCCGCTACGGCAGCGGCGCCGCGGCGCTGGTGTCGGACATCCAGCAGTTGCTCAAACAGGCGCGCTAATCTGCATTACCCGTCGCGCATTGCGGGCCTATGAACGAATCCCATCTGCTCCTGCTGTTCGTTGGCCTGACATTTGTAGCGGCGGGGTTCGTCAAGGGCGTGGTCGGAATGGGCTTGCCGACGGTAGCGATGGGCTTGTTGAGCTTGACCATGCCGCCTGCCACCGCTGCGGCCATGCTGATCGTTCCGTCGCTGGTGACGAATCTCTGGCAGCTGTTGACTGGCCCGCAATTCCTCGCACTGGCCCGGCGCCTGGCGACCATGATGCTGGCGCTGTGCCTGGGCACCTTCCTCGGTATCGGAGTGCTTACGGGGAATTCTTCTTCCGCTGCCAGTGCTGCGCTGGGCGCAATTCTGGCGGTCTATGGTGGCGTTGGCATTGTGGCGCGCCGCTTCACCGTACCCCGCCGAATGGAGCCGTGGTTGTCGCCGTTGATCGGCGTGCTCACGGGCCTGATTACTGGTGCAACCGGCGTATTTGTCATTCCGGCAGTGCCGTATCTCAGCGCGCTGGGCTTCGCCAAAGATGACCTCATCCAGGCCTTGGGACTGTCTTTCACGGTATCCACTGTGGCGCTGGCAGCTGCGCTCGCCTTGAGTGGCCATTACAAAATAGAGGCTGCAGCAAGCTCGTTGCTGGCGGTGCTGCCCGCTCTAGGCGGCATGTACCTGGGGCAATATGTACGCAACCGCCTGAATCCAGAGGCCTTTCGCCGCTGGTTCTTTGTGGGGCTGATTGTGCTGGGCGTCTATATGCTGGTGAGGGCGCTTTGACGATCTTGTAAATTCAACCGGGATTCCATGCCATGCCTATCGAACTCGACCACACCATCGTTCCGTCCAAGAACAAAGTTGCATCGGCCAAGCTATTGGCCGAATTGCTGGACGTGCCCTGGGCCGAGACGGGGTTAGGGCCGTTCTCGCCGGTCTTTGTAAATTCCGGGCTCACGCTGGATTTCATTGATACCGATGAGGCTTTCGAGGTGTACCACTTCTGCTTTCGTGTGAGCGATGTTGAATTCGACGCCATTCTTGCGCGCATCCGGGCCGCTGGCATTGCGTACCGTAGCAACGTACGTGGCCCGCAGGATAGGCAGATCAACACCGACTATGGCGGGCGCATGGTGTATTGGAATGAACCTGATGGCCACCAGTGGGAAATGCTGACAGTCAGCTATGCGCGCCAACCGGGTGGTGATTCGACGCCTTAGTACCCTTTGTAGGACGGCGCCCACCCAACGTGGTGGTGGCCACTGATACCGCAAACGGGCAGAACTCGAGACCATAGGGCTTCCATCCATCCAGGAGAGCTCTCATGATTCACACCACGTATGGCGCATTGCAAAACCAGTTGCTCGCCGCATTGCCCAAGGCTGATGCAGACCGTTGGCAGGATCACATGGAGCTGGTGGAATTGTCATTGCACCAAGTACTGTGTGCTGCAGGAAGGACGCCAGAATATGTGTACTTCCCTACGACGGCCATGGCATCGTTGATGCTCCTCACGCAGGAGGGTTCATCGGCAGAAGTGGCATTGGTGGGCAACGATGGTGTTGTCGGCGTTTCACTTTTTTTGGGCGAAGACGCTCTTCCCAGCGAAGCCGTCGTACAAAGTGCGGGCAAGGCGTTCCGGCTTAGCGCCCATTTTGTGAAGAGTGAGGTGGAGCGCTCCGGCGCCGTAATGAAGATCATGCTGCGTTATGCCCAGTCCATGCTGGGACAAGTGGCCCAGACCGCGGTTTGCAATCGCTATCACTCGATTGAGCAGCAACTGTCCCGCCGCCTTTTGTTGGGCCTGGACCGTTCATCCTCGAATGAGCTGAATATGACCCACGAACTTGCGGCCAACTTGCTGGGCGTACGCCGCGAAGGCATTACGGTTGCGGCGCACAAGTTGCAACTGGCCGGAATGATCCGCTACCGCCGCGGCCACATCGAGGTCCTGGACCGCCCGCGTCTGGAGAAGCACACCTGCGAATGCTATGCCTCTGCCAAAAAGGAATATCACCGCCTGTTGCCTTTGTCACTTGCGGCTTGAAATCAACTGGCAGGCAGCACCAATGCTTCCGGGATCCGGGCACGAATCTGTGTGCCTTGACCCGGTGTCGAAGTGATGTCCAGCGTGCCCAGTTCTGCCTCTACCCGAAACCGCATGCCCAACAGCCCATGCGGGTTGCCGCTCATCTGGCTGATATCAAAACCGGTTCCATCGTCACGTACCGAAATTTCGACAAATCCATCCCGGGCAACCAGGTCCAGCCATACGTTGCGGGCTTCGGCGTATTTGGCGATGTTGGTGGTGGCTTCCTGTACCAGGCGGTAGATCACCAGGTTGGCACTTGGCCTCAATTCAACGGGTTCCAGTTCGCAATGCACTTGCACACTCGCCCGCTGAGAAAACTCGCGGCCCAGAATTTCCAGCGTGGCGACCAGCCCCAAGTCCCCCAAGGAAGAAGGCCAGAGGTCTTCAATGATGCGTTGCTTCATCGCAATCCCGGCGTTGAGGGTTTTGACCGCATGGTTCAACCGCTCAGTCGCGCCCTCTGAACCCGCGCCCAAATAAGCCCTGATATGCGCGATATCCAGTTTGGCGGCAGTGAGCAAGGCGCCGAGTTCATCATGCAGATCGCGCGCAATCCGGTGGCGCTCATCTTCGCGCGCGGTTTGCAGGTGGTTGTTCAATTCCACCAGTTGCGCTGTGCGCTCGGTCACCACATCCTGCAGGCGCTCCTGTTCGGCATGCATCGCCTGTTGATGCAGATCCTGCTGGGCTCGCAAGGACTGGTTGTGGCGCATATTCAGCATCACCAGCAGCAAGCTGATGGCGCTGAGCAGTGCAACCCCGACGCGGCTGAATAACAGGATGTCAGACACTTCTCTCTGACTGGAGTTCAGCCGCGACGTTTCGATCGCCAGCAGTTCATCGCCCACCCCCCGAATGGCGTCCATGTACTCCCGACCGATGCCGCTGAACATGAAGTCTTTGCCGGTTTGCTGCTTGCCCTCTTTTTGCATGCGCACGGTGATGGCGAGTTCCGAGAGCTTGTTTCCCACTAACTCGTGCAGCTTGGTGAGCCGTACCGCTGCATTCGGGTCCGCATAGTAGGCGGCATCCAGAAGTTTGAATGCAATCTCGATACTTTTGAGGGCATCGTCATAGGGAATCAGATACTCTTCCCGGCCTGTCAGCAGGTAGCCGCGCTGCCCGGACTCCGCGTCCAGCACGCCCTTGGTCAGGTCATAGAGATGGAGGCGATTCTCTGCAATCGAGCCGAGCTTTTGCACCAGAGTCGCAGCGCGTTGGTTGGAGTCTTCGGTGATCCACACCACGGCAACCGAGGCGAACACCAGCATCAGGATGGCAATCGGATTGCGCTTTACGACGGTAGTTATTTGTGTGTTCATGCGGCTATCCTAGAATACAAAGCATCAAGCCCAGAAAGAGCGGGATTCCATGATTCGTGTTGCGATTGTCGATGACCATGCCATTTTGCGCGCCGGGCTGCGGCAGTTCTTTGCCGCCCATGCAGACCTGGAAGTCGTTGCTGAGGCGGCCAATGGCCGTGAAGCACTTGAAATCGCGAAGGCTGGCGGGGTCGATGTCATGCTAATGGACCTTTCCATGGGTGACCAGGGGGGAGTGGAGGCGCTGGCAGCCATCAAGGAGCGTGTGCCCGACTTGCCGGTGTTGATACTTAGCGCCCTGCCGGAAACGCACTATGCGACCGCCTTGTTGCAGCAGGGCGCGAGCGGCTATCTGAGCAAGGATTGTGATCCCGAGCAAATTGCAGAAGCCATTCGCACGGTATTTGGGGGGCGCAAATTCATCACCCCCGCAGTGGCCGAACGGCTGGCCGAGGCGCTGGTGGGTGGAGTGGACAAACCACTGCATGAGAAGTTGTCTCAGCGCGAGCTGCATGTTTTCCTTCGGCTGGCCAAAGGTGAAGCGGTGGGCAGCATTGCGGAAAACATGTTTCTCAGTGCCAAGACAGTCAGTACGTACCGCACCCGGATCATGGAGAAATTGAACCTAGCATCCAACAGCGATTTGACATATTACGCATTGAAGAACGGTTTGATCCAGTAAGCGACTGCAACGTCACTGTCCCTTTTTGGGGACCCGCTGTCCGTGTGCCAGCGTACAGTGGCTGCAGCGCAACTTGCAGATACTGCCCACTTACTACTTGCGAAGACAGTGATGGAAGACCAGACAGACTTGGCCGAAGCGCCCACAGCCACAGTCACAGCCGCGCCTGCTCTCGACCCCGTGCCTGCGTCGGAGCCATCACCCGCAAAACCTGACCCGGTACTTCTGCATATGCCGGTGGACGTACGCAGTGCGTCTCTCTTTGTGTTGGCGGCGCTGGCCAGCATCTTCGCGCTGCACTGGGCGGCTCAGGTGTTCATTCCGCTCATGCTCAGTATCCTTCTGACATACGCGCTTTCACCCCTGATTGCGTGGCTGGAGCGTCGCGGTGTATCCCGCTGGGTTGGCGCGGCCCTGGTGTTGCTCAGTCTGGCGGGTGCCTTTGGCGGGGCGGGCTATTCGCTGTCGGGCAGTGCATCTGAATTGCTGGATGCCCTGCCCGTGGCAGCGCAGAAGTTGCGCCAGGCTTTGCACCCCGGCGGGGTATCCAACACCAGTGCGCTGGACGCGGTGCAACAGGCTGCTGCGCAGCTGGAACAGGTGGGCCAGGACAACGCTGTGAAAGCTGCGGCGCAGAAGGGCGTAATGCGGGTGGCCGTGGAGCGGCCGCATTTCAATGTGCGTGATTACTTGTGGAGCGGCACGATGGGCCTGCTCGCATTTGCCGGACAACTGACGCTGGTGGCCTTCTTGACCTACTTTGCACTGGGTTCTGGCAATACTTTTCGGCGAAAACTGGTCAAGATATCCGGCGTTAGTCTGCAGAAGAAAAAAATCACGGTGCATGTACTGGATGACATCCGTATGCAGATCGAGAGGTATTTGCTGGTGCAGATTTTTGTCAGCGTGGTGGTCGGCGTGTCGACCAGCCTGATGTTTTGGGCCATTGGCATGGACAACGTCATCGTCTGGGGCATCATTGCCGCCGTGACCAACCTGATTCCTTACGCTGGCTCGGTCGCCATGATGGGAGCGAGCAGCTTGTTGGCCTTCATGCAATTCAACAGCATTCAAATGGCGCTGCTGGTTGGCGGCATCTCGCTGTTGATTCACACCCTGGTGGGTAATCTGCTACTGCCCTGGCTCACCACCCGCACCAGCCGCATGAGCCCGGTCGCAACCTTGGTGGCGCTGATTTTCTGGGGCTGGATGTGGGGCGTCTGGGGCTTGCTGCTGGGCGTACCCATCGTCATGGTCATCAAATCGGTGTGCGACAGGGTGGAAGACCTTCAACCCATTGGTGAACTGCTCGGCGACTAAAGTGTTAGTCGATGGAGATGTGCTGCGCGGTAATGATGCCGCTCAAGAGCGCGGTATCTGCCTTCACCCGGTTCGCCAGACCTTCGGCCGACGTACCCATCACCGTCCAGCCTTGCTGAAACAGCTTTTGCCGCATCTCGGGTGTGCGCACGATCTCGCTGATCAGGGCTGACAGCCGCGCGGCGATGGGTTTGGGCAAACTGTTGGGCGCTGCTACCGCATTCCAGATTTCGAGGTTCAAATCTTTCACGCCTGCTTCCGACAAGCTGGGAATGTTGGGCACCAGCGCGCTGCGCACGCTAGCGGTAACTGCGATCGCTCTGAGCTTGCCCGCGCGGATTTGCGCGCTGGCCAGAGCGGGAGGCAAGAGCGAGAGCTGCAGGTCGCCGGAGATCAGTGCGGTCGCTACCTGTGGGTAACCGGGGTAAGGTACATGCACTGCAGCCAGCCCGGTTTTGGATTTCAGCAATTCCATGCCCAAGTGGCCGACCGTGCCGACACCTGGAGTACCGTAGTTCCAGCGGTCACCACCCTGGCGGGCGATGGCCAGAAAGTCCTGCGCCGTTGCGCCCGGAGCTGACGCGGGCGCCACCAATACCAGCGGCGAGTAACCCACCAGGCTGATCGGCTGCAAGTCTTTCAGCGGGTCGTACGGCAACTTGGGGTTGAGCAGTTTGGCAATCGTCATGTTGCCGTTGATCATCAAACCGATGGTGTGGTGATCCGTGGCTTTGGCAACATAGTCCGTCGCGATGTTGCCGGCCGCTCCCACCTTGTTTTCCACAATCACCGCCTGGCCCAGCGATTTGGACAGCGGCTCGGCCAGGGCCCGGGCCGTCAGATCGGGCGACGAGCCACCAGGAAAGCCAACGATGATGCGCAGCGGTTTGGTTGGCCAGAGATTTGTATTTTTGGTGACAAATTGGGCCTCAGCGCCCGCAGAGATTGCGTAAGCAGCTATAAAAAAGAGAGCGGGCAGTGGATTTTTGTGAAGCATGGCGGGCAGACCAAAACAGGAAGGTATGCCCCTGCGGGCCGAGGCTGGCAATGTATTGTGTCGCAAAGCGTTTGCCGTTGCGTAGCGTCTGGCAAGCAACAGCGGGGCGTTTTCTTTGTTTACATGAACGACCACTTGCCGCTAGACTGTACTGGCCATGTGGCGTTGACACCAGCGGCAGGCTATGAAAATAAAAAGCACCGGAAGGCGCATTCTCAAAGTTGGAAACCATTGCCTTTGCGCGACGCTGTTACTGCTTGCCATAGGCGGTAGTGCCGCGGCGCAGACGGCTGCCTGCAAATCCCTTGTCGCTACGGGTAACCCGGAGTACTCGCCTTACCTCTGGCGCGATCCCTTGGACGGTACCCGACTGATCGGCGCCAACGCAGACCTGATGCAACTGCTGTCCAAGGCGATTGGACTACCCATCACGGTGAAGTATGTGGGTTCGTGGGCGCGCGTGCAGGAAGAGGCTAAAAGCGGGCGCATTGATCTGATTGCAGGGGCTTTTCTCACCATGCCCCGGTTGGAGTACATGGATTACTTTTACCCTGCTTTCCGGGGGACACGCACCGTTATCTGGACCCGCTCCAACGAAACCTTTCCCTACAAAGCCTGGAGCGATCTGCGGGGGCGCAGAGGGCTGACAGTCATCAACAACAGTTTTGGCGAAGGCTTTGATCGCTATGCCAAAGCGTCTTTACAGATTGATGAAGTCCCCCAACTCGAGCAGGCATTTCGCATGCTCTCGGTGGGGCGGGTGGAATACGTAGTCTATGAGGAAGATCCGGGCCTGGCCTTGGCGGCCAAGCTCGATTACACCAGTCTGAAAACCTCATCCGTTGCGGTGAGCAACGAAGGCTTGTACCTCACACTGTCCCATTTATCACCCTGCAACACTGGCGAGATGCGTGGGCGCATCGCCAAAGCGTTGTACCAGTTGGTAGCGGACAACGCCATGAAGAAGCTGGTGGAAACCAATATCCAGCTGTGGCGTAAACAGGCAGAAAAGTAGGCCGAGAAATAAGGCGTTCAGGCGTATGACGCCAGTGCCGTCTTCATCTTCTTCATCGCCGCCACCTCAATTTGGCGGATACGCTCGGCGCTGACACCGTATTCGGCTGCCAACTCATGCAGCGTCATGCCACCAGAGTTGTCGTCGTTGACCTTCAGCCAGCGTTCTTCCACGATGCGGCGGCTGCGTGCATCCAATGCGTCCAATGCGGTCGCAATCCCTTCAGATGCCAAGACATCGCGCTGATGCGCTTCGATCATCGCCACGGGTTCGTGGTTGTTATCGGTCAGGTAAGCAATCGGGCCAAAGGCCTCTTCGCCATCGTCCGACGGGCTTGGGTCCAGCAGTACATCGCCGCCCGACAGCCGGGTTTCCATCTCGATGACTTCTTCCGGCTTGACGTTGAGCTCGCGCGCCATCGCCTCGATCTGCTCGGGGTTCAGGGTTTCGCGGTGCGTGCCCAGATCGGCGGCGGCATCGTCGCTCTTGTAGCGCGCCTTCATAGAGCGCAGATTGAAGAACAACTTACGCTGGGCCTTGGTCGTCGCGACCTTGACCATGCGCCAGTTCTTCAGGATGTATTCATGGATTTCGGCCTTGATCCAGTGCATCGCGTAGCTCACCAGGCGCACGCCCTGGTCCGGGTCAAAGCGCTTGACGGCCTTCATCAGGCCCACATTGCCTTCCTGGATCAGGTCGCCGTGGGGCAGACCGTAACCCAGGTATTGGCGGGATACGGACACCACCAGACGCAAGTGAGAGAGCACTAACTTACCGGCAGCTTCAAGATCATTCTCATTCTTGAACTTGCGCGAAAATTCCTGCTCTTCTTCCAAAGTGAGCATGGGCAGGCGGTTGGCGGCTGAAATGTAGGCATCCAGATTGCCAAGCGATGGCACGACCGACCATGGATTGGCCGTATTCAGTGTGCTGGCAGGGGTAGCTAAGGCATAGGTCATTTCAGAACTCCTTTGTTCAGAACCGCAATATTAGCACTCTACGTCGAGGAGTGCTAAACCCTCTTCGCCGTGTGGTTGCAAGGTCTGGCTAGACCTTGGTCGTGACGTGGTGGGCGGGCAGGTCGGCCAGCAGGTCCGACAGTTCGTCGGCGTGCTCCTCCTCCACGGCGAGGATGGACTTGAGCAAATCGCTGGTGGTTGGATCCGCGTGGCCTATGTATTGAATCATTTCGCGATAGCTCTGAATAGCGATGCGTTCTGCAATGAGATCTTCCTTGATCATTCCGTTCAGGGAGTCGGCTTCCACATATTCCGCGTGGCTGCGTGCTGTCAATTCGGCCGGGTTGAAGTCGGGTTCGCCGCCCAATTGCACGATGCGCGCGGCCAAGCGGTCCGCATGACCCAATTCCTCATTCGAGTGTGCGAGAAATTCCTCGGCCACACCGCGCGAGTGGATGCCACGCGCCATGAAGTAGTGACGGCGATAGCGCAATACGCACACCAGCTCGGTGGCCAGCGCTTCATTGAGCTGCTTCAGAACTTCCTCGCGGTTGGCACTGTAGTCGACAGTGACAGCGCCTTCTTCAATGTGTTTGCGGGCTTCGCGGCGCATGGTCGCGACGTTGGTGAGGGCAGTGGCCTGTTTCATGGTGTTTCTCGGTAGTGATTGGATGCAGACAGCATCGCCAAAAGGGCTGTTCAGTTCCGTGCGGCAACGCACGTGTGGACCGTTGTTTTTATTGCATTTGTGTGCATTGCCGCACGGACTGCAATGGCTCCGAATTGAACAATCCGCTCTGTTCCAACCGTACAACCTAACCGAAAGAAGGATTACAAATGAAGAAGTTAACTCCCCTGCATATGCTCAGCTTGGCTGGTCTGGGCGCCTTGATGTCTGTCTCTGCGAATGCGCAAGGCACACAGGATTCAGGCTACTGGTATGGCGGCCTTTCCGCGGGTCAGTCGCATAACCAGATCAACGAACAGACAACGACCAACAGTGTGCTGGGCTTCTCCAGTACACCTTTGTCGTTGACCAACGAGCGACAAGATACCGCTTACAAGATTTTTGGTGGCTATCAGGTCACTCCCCATTTCTCGTGGGAATTCGGCTATTTCAATCTGGGCAAGTTCACTTACAAAGCTGTTATGCCCACTGGCACCTTCAACGGCCGCTATGAAATTGATGGCGTGAATCTGGACGCCATTTACACCCTGCCATTGAGCCAACGCTGGTCTGCATCGGCGCGCCTGGGTGTGCAGTACGCCAATACCCGCGACAACTTCAGCGGCACCGCTTTGCTGCCGACCATGGCATCCAACCCCAGCCAGCAAGACACAAATGCCAAAGTCGGTCTGGGCTTGCAATATGAAATCAGTCCTTCGCTGCTGGTTCGTGGAGAAGCAGAGCGTTACCGCGTCAAGGACGGCGTGAACAACTGGGGTGATGTCAATCAATTCTCGGTCGCACTTGTGTTCCCGTTCGGACGCAAGGCCAAGCCGGTCTATGCACCAGCGCCCGCCTATGTGGCGCCAGTAGTAGCTCCTGCGCCAGTGGTCGCACCTCCTCCCCCACCTCCAGCGCCTGTGGTTGTTGCCCCAGCACCTCCAGTAGTTGTGCAACCTCAACGCGTGCATTTCTCGGCGGACTCCCTGTTCGGCTTTGACAAGGCAGGTCTGAGCGTACAAGGCAAGGAAGCACTGGATGGCTTCATCCGCAATCTGTCAGGTACACGTTTCCGCACGATTGCTGTCGCTGGCAACACTGACCGCCTGGGTTCCACGCAATACAACCAGAAACTGTCCTTGGAGCGCGCAGACGCGGTCAAGACTTATCTGGTGTCGTCCGGCATCGATTCCAGCCGAATCACCACCGTTGGTAATGGCGAGAGCGCTCCTGTCACCAAACCCGAAGATTGCAAAGGCACACGCCCTACCAAGGCACTCATTGCTTGCCTGCAACCAGACCGTCGCGTTGATGTCGAAGTAACTGGCGAACGCTAATTCCACTTTCTCAACCTACTCAAAGGAATCACTATGAAAACTCCATCCATCAAACTGCTGACACTGGCATTGGGTCTGAGCTGTTGTGCCCTGGTTTCGGCCCAAACCATGACCAAGGAAGCGCACAAGGCTGCGCAAGACAAAATCGAAGCCGACTACAAAGTTGCAGACAAGGCCTGCGATTCACTTGCAGGCAATGCCAAGGACATTTGCGTCCTGGAAGCAAAGGGCAATGAAAAAGTGGCCAAGGCACAACTGAACGCAACGTACGAGCCTTCCAACAAGGCCCGCCGCGCCGTGGCGGATACCAAGGCGGAAGCGCAATATGCGATTTCCAAAGAAAAGTGCGATGACCTGGCTGGCAACTTCAAGGACGTATGCCTGAAGGAAGCCAAGGCCGCCGAAGTGAGCGCCAAGGCCGATGCCAAGCTGCAACTCGAAACTGCAGAAGCAGCGGGCGCAGCGCAAAAGACCACCAATCAGGCCCAAGCCAAGGCCCAGGAAAAAATCACCGATGCGCGCAACGATGCCAATGCCGACAAGCTAGACGCGGCATACAAAGTTGAAAAAGAACGATGCGATGTGCTGGCAGGGGCCGCCAAAGACAACTGCCTGGCGATGGCTAAGGCCCGGTTCGGCAAGTAGACATAGAAGTTGCATTAAAAAAGGGCCCGCCAGGGCCCTTTTTTTGGGGTCCGGTTGTTGTCCCGTCAGAGCCGGCCGGTCATTAGCAAGACGATCAAGATGATGACAACCAGTCCCAATCCACCACTAGGGCCATAACCCCAGTTGGCACTGTGGGGCCAGGTCGGAATAGCCCCAACCAACAGAAGTATCAGCACGACCAACAGTATGGTTCCCAAGCTCATGGTGTTCTCCAGAAAATTACGGTCATGTAACCCACCAGACAGATGCGTCGAGCAGGACCGCTTGAAGGTAGCCAGAACTCGCCCGCGCGACTGTGGACGGGCGCATTCATTGCGTGGATACCTACCAGCGCCATGAGTGGGCCATAGGCCTCAAAAGGTGTCCGTGCGGTATTGCACGGACACCTTGTCCACCGCTCGGCATCATCCCCTCAACGAATCTCATATTCCTAGGAGGGCAGCTATGCAACATCGATCCAACTACACCTATGCAGGCAGCACCGCGCGGGTCCATGAGGCACCCGCTTTTTCCGCGCAGGAGCTTTTGACACTGTGTGAGCACCTCAGTGGCTGCAGCCGCAAGAGCGGGGGATTGGACCTTTTCTGGAACATCGCGCAACGCGTGCATGTGTTTGCTGCTGCACGCTTGGTGACGACTTGTGCCTCCGTGGCTTTTCTGGGCTGGATTATTCTGTCCACCATCTAAGCCATGGTATTGCGTGCGATGCCTGGCTGGGTCAACCTCGCATCGCCCGAACTGCGCAGGTTGCTGGATGCGGACCGGGGCGCATTGCCCGCTCCGATACGTGCAGAAATATTCGGTGCACAGCGATTTGCACAACATGGTCGCAGCCTTGGCCTGACACACTTTGCGAGCGTACCCAACGCGCTGGGAACCACCTTCTCTCCGCGCCTGAAAAGCAATGTTGCGGTACTGCGCGAGGCCCACACCTTCATCGGCATGCAAGCCAGCAATGGTTATGACGTAAGCCCCGCGGCCGAATGGTTACTGGACAACTTTCACCTCGTCGAATCGCAGCTGCAGGAAGTGCATGAGGCAATGCCTGCCAGCTACTTCCGCAAATTGCCGACATTGCGAGACGCGCCACTGCAAGGCTTGCCTCGCATTTATGGCGTGGCATGGGCTTTCGTCGCCCACACGGACGGCGCATTCGACGAATCGCTGCTGATGGAGTACCTGGATGCGTACCAGGAGTCCTGCGAACTCAAGCTCAGCGAGATATGGGCCCTGCCCACCACGTTGCGCGTAGTGCTGATTGAAAACCTGCGTCGATTGGCGGAACGTGTGGCCAGCAATAAAGCTGCGCGTGAGTTGGCCAATCTGGCGTTTGACCAGATTGACGAACTACGCATTGACCAGTTGGAAACTGTCCGTCAGCAGCTTGCATTGCGCGGAGTGGAGCGGATTTTTCTGGCCCAACTGGCACAGCGCTTTCAAGATTGGCGTGGCACAGAGGATGGTGGCGCACACGAGGCGATACAGGCATGGCTGATGCAGGCATTGCCCGATGTGGCGGCGGCGCTGGCTTGGCAAAGTGCAGAGCAAGCGGCCGATAACCTGAGCGTCAGCAATGGCTTGACGTCCCTGCGGGTGATAGGCGACGTCGATTGGGCGGACATCATTGACAGAACCAATGTGCTCACTCTGTGCATGGAGGCCTCACCGATTTTCGCGGCAGAGGCCCGTGTGACCCGCGACCAGACGCTGCATGCGATTGAGCGTATGGCCGAGCGCAGTGGCCGCAGCGAAGTGTCCGTGGCTCAGATGTTGCTGGAGTACATGCGAACCAGCGACGATGCTGGCAGGGGATTGGCGCAGTACTGGTTGTCTGGCGGCGGACGCACTGAGATCCTTCTGGCATTGGGTATGGCAACGCCATGGCTTTCGCGCGGCAGAGGGCTCATGCGCAAATGGGCCTTCCCGCTCTATATGGTTGTGTTGGCGGTCTGGACCGGTCTATTGTTATGGGCGGGATTGGGCAGCAAGATGCATGTAGTGGACGCCCACACCTGGCTTTTCTGGACAGCTCTGGTATTGCTGGTCTTTCCGGCCTCGGAAGGGGCGGTTGCCATTACCAACCGGCTGATTGCCGAGTCGCTCAAGCCCCGCTACCTGCCACGCCTGGCCTGGCGCGACGGTATTCCCGCTGCGCACCAGACCATGGTCGTCGTGCCCTGCATGCTGACATCTCCGGCGTCGATTGCTGCGGTGGTGAGTCGCCTGGAAATGCACTACCTGGCCAACCCGGAGCGCTTTGTGCAATTTGCATTACTCAGCGACTGGGCCGATGCGCCAACCCAGCACACGCTCGCTGACACCGCCTTGCTCCAAAGAGCAGTGGACGGCATTACCGCGCTAAACGCCAAATACGCAGAAGCGTCCAGACCAGAGACAAATGGCCGGTTTTTGTTGCTGCACCGTTTGCGCAAGTACAGCAAGACCGAGCAATGCTGGATGGGTTGGGAGCGCAAACGTGGCAAGCTGGAACTGCTGGTGACCGAGCTGGCCCATGGGTTTGACCAGGCGTTTCTGGATTTGGGTGCCATCTCCATCACTGCGCACGCCACGCGCTATGTGTTGACGCTGGACAGCGATACCCAGTTGCCTCCGGGCCGCTTGCGGGAGTTGGTGGCGGTAGCCGCACATCCTTGCAATCAGCCGCAACTCGCTGCCGACGGAAAGTCGGTCGTGAGCGGCTACGCAATCTTGCAGCCACGCGTTGTGACACCGCTGCCGGAAAGTGCGAGGCAAACTCCGTTTCACTGGTTGTTCTCCGGCCAATGCGGCATGGATCCTTACAGTGCCGCGAGTTCCGAGGTGTACCAGGACGTGTTTTCTGAAGGCACATTCACTGGCAAAGGGCTTCTGCATGTGCAGGCCGTGCACGCAGTGCTGTCGGGCCGCTTGCCCGAAGGCCAAATACTCAGCCATGATTTGCTGGAGGGATCGCTGGCCCGTTGCGGTTCGGTGTCGGATCTCACCGTCCTCGAAGACGCGCCTTCGCACGCGGATGTAGCTGCTTCCCGGATGCACCGCTGGATGCGCGGGGACTGGCAGTTGCTGCCCGTGTTGCTGGGATCTTCGTTTGGAACGCGGGGTTTGCATTTTCCTGCGGTCAGTGCATGGAAGATGCTGGACAACCTGCGCCGATCGCTGGTCGCTCCGGCGTCACTGGCATGTCTGGCGCTGGCGTTGGTCGGCGAGAGCCTGTCGCCTGCGCGCGTATTGTGGGTTATTGCCATTGCGCTGTGTGTGGGGCCGGTTATGGGCGCAGCGGCGGGCTTCCTGTCCTACCGGCGCGGTCTGGCCAAAGAGCACTTTTACTTTGAGGCCATTGCCGGTTTGCTGCGCGCGCTGTGGGGCGGCTTATGGCAATTTGCCCAACTGCTGCAAAGCGCGATGGTTGCGCTCGACGCGATCGCGCGTTCGCTGTACCGCACGTTCTGGAGCCATCGCCATTTGTTGCAGTGGACCACTGCGGAAGCGGCACAAAGCCAGGCGCGTTCGAGTTGGGGTGGGCTGGTGGCACTGCACTGGAAGGAGCCAGTTATCGCGCTGACTTTGCTGTTGTGCATGGCTGTGGCATCAGGTGCACTATCGATACCGGCGCTGATGATCTGTCTCTTGTGGGCCGCGTCACCGTTCTGGACGTGGAGCGTCAGCCGAACCTGGCGCATTGGCGAGCAGGCCCCATTGACCTTGCAGGACCGCCTGTACCTGGAGGGCATCGCGCGGGATACGTGGCGGTTGTTCGAGCGCTGTGTCGGGCCGGAAGACAACCATCTGCCACCTGACAATCTGCAGATCACGCCGCAGGACATGGTGGCGCACCGTACCTCTCCCACGAACATGGGCATGTACTTGGTCAGCGCGGCCTGCGCGCGCCAATTCGGCTGGATCAGTACGCCTGACCTGCTGGACCGGCTCGAGGCCACGCTTGGAACGCTGCAAAAACTGGAGCGCCACCGCGGACATTTTTACAACTGGTATGACACCCAGAGTTGCGTAGTGCTGACGCCCGCGTATATATCGACAGTAGACAGCGGCAATTTCAGCGCGCTGGCGCTGGCCGCTGCGCAGGCCTGTACCGAGCTGTCGAAGCAGGAACAGGAAACGGTGCAGCAGCAGCGCCTGCATGCGCTGGCGCAAGCTTTTGAGCAGATGGCGTGGGAGGCAGAGTTTGGTTTCCTGTACAACGAGAAGCGCCACCTGTTTCACATCGGCTATCGCGTCACGGAGCGGCAATGGGATTCAGGTTTCTATGACCTGTTGGCATCGGAAGCACGACTGACCAGCATCATTTCCATAGCCAAGGGTGATGTACCCATGCGGCATTGGGCGTCGCTGGGTCGCATGTTCTTTGCGGTGGGGCGCCATGTGGGCCTGCGCTCATGGAGCGGCTCGATGTTCGAGTACTTGATGCCGCGCTTGTTGATGGACGAACCACAGGGTAGCGCATTGCGCGAAGCCAGTGCGACGGCCGTGCTGGAGCAAATGGCGTTCGCTGCGAAGCAGGGTGTACCTTGGGGCATATCCGAATCGGCGTATGCAGCGCGGGACCACACGCTGGCGTTCCAGTACGCCCCGCAGGGCGTGCCCCGCCTCGCATTGCGACGCACACCTGCTGACGAATTGGTCATCGCACCCTACGCAACTGCACTGGCTGCCATGGTTTCGCCGCAACGCGCGGTACAAAATTTCCGAATGCTGGAGGAGATGGGCGCGCGCAGCGAATACGGCTTCATGGATGCGCTGGACTTCTCGCCAGCGCGCAAGCCGTCTGACAAGTCCTATGCGCCGGTGGAAACCTATATGGCCCACCACCAGGGCATGACGCTGGTAGCACTGGCCAACGTGTTGCTGCAAGGTTGTGCCCAGCGCTGGGGCATGGGCGCCGCTGCGATACAGGCGGTCGAGTCCCTGCTGCAGGACCGTATTCCGCGCGAAGTTTCGTTGCTCACGGAGCTGGACCGTGGCCAGCAGCTGCAGAAGCGCCAGCGCCGCCGTTCGCCCAGCATGCTGCGCGAAGTACTGCCGCATGAACAGGCCGTATTGCCCACGCATCTGCTGTCCAACGGCCGCTATGGCGTAGCACTGCGTGCCAATGGCGCGGGCTGGAGCCATTGGGGTGCGACGGGTATTACCCGGGAGCGCGATGACGCACTGCAGGATGACTGCGGAAATTTCATCTATTTGCGCCGGGGCAATGATCCGCTCTCGTCAGTCACACACCATCCAGCGGCGGACCCACAGGCCAGTTACCGCACAGTGCACCATGCAGATCGCATGTGTTTCGATGCCAGCTGGCCGGAGTTGCACAGCCGTACGACGGTCTGGGTCAGCCCGGAGGATGACATCGAGTTTCGCCAGATCGAATTGCACAACCTGAGCGACATACCGATTGCGTTGGAGCTCATTTCTACGATAGAGGTCACGCTGGCTCCGCCCTCTGCTGATGAAGCACACCCGGCATTCAGCAATCTCTTTGTGCAGGCGCAATGGCTTGCTTCGCACCAGGCCATACTGTTCGAGCGCAGACCGCGACTGGACACCGATGCAGGCGTGCACATGGCGCACTTCCTGGCCTCTACCGATGCATCGACCATCACCCTGCGTGTACAGACTGACAGGCAGCAGTGGCTGGGACGCAATCGTGGGCCTGCAAATCCCCTGGCCCGGCTGGACAGCGTGCCGACCACCGGATTGGGTGCTGCCACCCAGCTCGGCACGGGCCTGGACCCGATGGCCTGCCTCGCAGTGGCGCTGAAGATTCCACCCAACGCCAAAGTACAACTGACCTTCGCCACCGCGGTGAGTGACAATGGAAATACGTTGCGCGCCGTGGTGGACAAATACCGCCAGAGTGGCCATATCCGCCGTGCTTCGCTGATGTCAGCGACGCTGGCTGGCATCCGTTTGCGGTCGCTGCGCATCAGTCCCGATACTTTCGCTGCCTCACAGTTGCTCACCAGTGCCCTGACGCAAACCCTGTCGCGCGCCCGTCCGCCGCGTGATCCTTCAGTGCAGACCGGGCCGCGCTTCTGTGACCGCAAGGTGTTGTGGCGCTTCGGCATCTCGGGTGATCGCCCTCTGTTGCTGGTGTCGATTGGCGCTCTGCACGGCCTCGGCATGCTGCGTTCACTGACGCAGGCCATGGGGCTATGGACCTGGGGTGGCGTTGCCTGCGATCTGGTCATCCTCAATGCGGAACCGGCGTCGTATGCGATGGAACTGCAACGTGAGGTGGAAGCCTTGCGCGAGCGCCATGCAGCGGGAACACATGCCCGTAGCGATGTGCCCATGCCGGCCTTTCATGTGTTGCGTACCGATACGCTGTCCACGCCGGAGCTCTCCACACTGAAGGCGCTGGCGCGTCTGCATTTGCACGCGGATGGCAGGCCGCTGTCGCACCATGTGCAGGAATGGATGGAACGCCACGCTCTGGCGCTGCAGGCACGCGAAGGCCGCTCGCCTGTGGTGGTCAGCCCCACTGGAAGCCGCGACGTGGTGAACAATCCCGCGCAAGGATATTTTCAGGAGACAGGCAGCGAGTTTCGCTTTGATGTGCGCGACGGAAGCCGTCCCACGCGTCCGTGGATCAATGTGCTGGCCAACCCGGATTTCGGTGCCCACATTTCCGAATCGGGTGGAGGCTATACCTGGGCGCGCAACAGTCGCATGGCCCAGTTGACCGCCTGGGCCAACGATCCTGTGCGCGACCCTGCGGCTGAATGGTTTCTGATTCAGGAGCGTCGCTCTGGTGATGTCTGGAGCGTGGCGCCCAATGCCTATGGTGCCCATGACGCAAGCTACCAGGTCGTGCACGGACAGGGCTACACCAGCATCCGCCATACCCATCGCAACCTGCAGGTACATGCGCGCTGGTCTGTCGACGCGCACACCAGTGTCAAGGAATTGCAGATCACGCTGACCAACAGCGGTGAGCGCACGCAGCACCTGCGCATCACGGGCGTCGTCGCCTGGCTGATGGGATCACGCCGTGCAGACCGTGCCAGCGTGTTCACACGGTTTTCCCAGGAGCACAGCGGAGCAAATGCACTGCATGTGTTGCGTGCGACCCAAATTGATACCGCGACGGGGCTGGGCGGAGGCACGGCATTCCTGAGCGTTCAGGTTCCGTACGGCAGCGAAGCCGACTGGACCTGTGACCGCCGTGAATGTTTCGATGTCCAGGGGCGCCTTGTACTGCCAGAGGACTGGGGCCAGTCGCGTGGCGACGGACTGGACCCGTGCGCCGCGCTATCAATGGGCATGGATCTGGGCGCAGGGGCTACATCGCAATGTGTCTTTATCCTGGGGTATGCGGACAACGCAGACGAGAGTCTGCAACTGGCAAGAAAATCTGCCGCGCAGGGCAGCGCATTGCGCAGCGAACAGCTTGCGCAACGCTGGGATCAACTGCTGGGCGCGACCACCGTGGAAACCCCTGACCCACTTTTTGACGCAATGGTCAACCGCTGGCTGTTGTACCAGGCAGTCTCTTGCCGTCTCTGGGCCAAGTCCGGCTTTTACCAGGCTGGCGGCGCAACGGGGTTCAGAGACCAGTTACAAGACGCGATGGCATTGGCTTGGGCAGCACCCGACATGCTGCGCGCGCAGATTGTGCTGTGTGCATCGCGCCAATTTGCAGCAGGAGATGTGCAGCACTGGTGGCATGCACCGGGCGGCGCCGGCGTTCGCACACATTTTTCGGATGACCTGCTGTGGCTGCCTTATGCCTGTCTGCACTATCTGCGCGCCACCGGTGATGTGGCGCTGTTGGACGAAGCGGTTCCATTTCTGGAGGGCATGGAAATTCCCGAGGGCGCAGAAGATGCCTATTTCACGCCAACCGTCAGCGCACAAACCGACTCGGTCTTTGAGCACGCGGCGCGCGCCCTTGACCGCAGTCTGCGCGTCGGCGTGCATGGTCTGCCGCTGATGGGCGGTGGTGACTGGAATGACGGCATGAACCGTGTCGGTGATCAGGGTCGGGGTGAGTCCGTCTGGTTGGCGTGGTTCTTGTGCAGCATGGTTCCGGGCTTTATAGCCCTGGCACGCGAGCGTGCCCAACCAGAGCGCGTCGCGCGCTGGGAGCAGGCGATGCAAGGTTGGCAGCAGGCCTTGGAAGGTGTTGCGTGGGACGGCAAGTGGTTTCGCCGGGCGTTCTTTGACGATGGCAGTCCCTTGGGTGCCCATGACAACCCGGAAGGCCAGCAGGATTTGATAGCGCAAGCCTGGTCGGTGTTGTCGGGTGCTGCTTCCGTGCCAAAACAAATCGAAGCCATGGCGTCCGCCGAGGCGATGCTGGTGGATACCCAAGCAGGCCTGCTGAAGTTGCTGACGCCACCGTTCGCGCATACCGTGCCTGCTGCCGGGTACATACAAGCCTATCCGCCAGGTGTGCGAGAGAACGGTGGGCAGTACTCCCATGCAGGCGTGTGGGCCTTGATGGCGACAGCCAAGCTAGCTGTCTCGCAGCCCAAGATGCTGCAAGACCCGGACAAGGCGTATCGCTATTTCACCTATCTGAGCCCTGCCCATCGGGCGGCCCATGCGTCACGAGGCGCCGTCTATGGGTTGGAGCCCTACGTGATGGCGGCCGATGTGTACAGCGCGCCACCGTATGTGGGGCGCGGCGGCTGGAGCTGGTACACCGGTGCCGCTGCATGGATGCACCGCGCGGCGGTGGAATCCATCCTGGGGCTGCAACAAACTGCTGAGCACATCACGTTGACGCCATGCCTGCCGTTGCATTGGCCGCGTGCAGAAATCAAACTGGTGCGTGGCACGCAGACACTGCGCTTCATACTGTTGCGCGAGGAGGCCCGTAACGCGATTGCTGCTGCTGGCGTGGAAGGTGCGCAGCTTCTGGCAGTGGGGCAGTCGCTTCCATGGACCAACTTGCCGACAGACTCTTGCTGGGTCATTGCGATAGCTTGAGGCTGCGTGCGCCAACGCACCGACGAAAAATTGGCCGAAACCTAAAGTGCAATCACCATCTGGCGCCGCTTCCTGGAGTCAGGGTTAATTGTTCTACAGGAGATTTACCATGATCCAACGCAAATCATTCGCTTTCATTCTCAGCGCCTCTATGCTGGCTGTCGCCACACTGTCGGCCACCGGCTGCGCGGTAACCCGCGGTCAGGAATCAGTCGGCGCCTATGTCGACGATTCGACCATCACCACCCAGGTGAAGGCCCGGTTCGTCGACAACAAGCAAGTTGATGCTTCGGCCATCAGTGTGGAAACCATGAAGGGCACCGTGATGCTGTCCGGCTTTGCCAAGAGCGCCACCGAGCGTTCCACTGCGGAATCGATCGCCTGGGGTGTAAAGGGCGTGAATTCCGTGAAGAACGAGATCGCTATTCGTCCTTAAGCTCAGCTAAACGCTTATCAAGCCTGCCAGGCCAGATACATATCTGGCCTGGCAGGCTTTTTTCTTTTGACTTCAAGTAGTAATAGGGGCGCGCACGTCGGTCAACAGACGCGCCAGTTCTTTGCGGACCACGCCATAGCATTCGCAGGTGTGGGTTTCCAGGCCCTTGCGGTTCAGCACGCTGATGTGACCGCGGCGGTAGCTGATGAAGCCCGCGGTCTGCAGATTGCCTGCGGCCTCGGTCACACTTTCCCGGCGCACGCCCAGCATGCTGGCTACCAGCTCTTGTGTCATCACCAACTCCCGGGTCGGTACACGGTCCATCGTCAGTAGCAACCAACGGCTCAGTTGTTGTTCTACGGAGTGATGCCGGTTGCATACCGCCGTCTGAGCCATTTGCGTCATCAATGCCTGCGCGTAACGCAGCAAAAGCTGTTGCAGCGGTCCTGCCAGGTTGAATTCCCGTTTGAGAATGCTGCGCTCTAGCTTGTATGCATGTCCTGCGGTTTGCACGACGGCCGAACTGGACGTGGTTTCGCCTCCCATGAAGAGCGATATCCCCACCACGCCTTCGTTGCCCACGCCCGCGGTTTCCGCAGAAGCACCGGTTTCGGTAACGTAGTGCAGCGAGACAATGCTGTTGATGGGAAACAGGGCGTGGCGCAATTGCGTGCCAGGCTCGTAGAGCATCTGCCCTAGAGGCAGCGCAACCAGTTCCAGCTCTTGGGCAAAGCTATCGAAACTGGATTGGGGTAAAGCTGCCAGCAGGTGGTTTTGGTGGGGGTGGTGCAGAGGTGACATGTGGGGCGATCTGTAATGTGCGGGTCAATGGTTCTGCGTGATTTCCATGCCAATGCCGCGATAGCCCAGAAACTGACTTTTCTGATTGAACATGGGTTCACCACTGACGCGGAATTCCTGTAGCGTTCCGTCGGGATTAGTGCGGTGGAACGCAAAGTCCAGAAATGGCCGACGCGCAGCGATGGTGCTGCGCAGCTCTTCCCGTTCAGAGTTATTCCAGCAGTCCGTCTTTGCCTCCGCCGCATGGCCTTCCAGCGCGGGCGTTTGTATACCCAGCATTTCCAGTACCGGGCCTGACACTTTGGTGAAATTGCCGTTTTCATCCTGCTCCCAGTACCAGTCAGACGCCAGCTCCGTGAGGCTGCGGTAGCGGGCTTCGCTTTCACGCAGCTCGGCAGTGCGCTCCAGCACGGTTTGCTCCAGCTCACGGTTGAAATCTTCCAGTTTGCGGTACAGCAGCCGTACTTCCAGCATGTTGTGGATACGCGTTTTCACCTCGATCAGATCGAGTGGTTTGCTGATGAAGTCCTTGGCTCCCGCCTGCAAGGCACGCAATTTGTGGCCGGGCTGTGCGGTCAGCACGATGACCGGCATATAGCTGTCCGTCAGATTGGCCTTCAGACCCTCCATGACTACAAAGCCGTCCATCACCGGCATTTGCAGATCCAGCAGGATCAGGTCGTAATTGTTTTTGCGGTGCAGGCTGCACACCTGGGTAGGGTCGGTGGTTGCGCTGACCCCGGTGTAGCCTGCCTGTGTGAGCAATTGCTGCAGCAGCGCAATGTTGGGTTCCTGGTCGTCGACGATCAGGATGTTGGCTTTTTGAATTTCCGAGTTGCTGATCATCATGGTGTTTCCAATGGTGGTGTGTAAGTTTTTATGTTGTTGGATGACTGCAGTGCGACATCCAGCGCATTCATGAATGCGTCAATGCGGATGGGCTTGGTCAGGTAGCGCAGAAAGCCGGCTTCCAGGCCTTTTTCAATGTCTCTGTCCATCGCATTGGCGCTGAGCGCCAGTACGGGAATCTTTGCGGTCTGGGGGTCTTCCTGCAGCAATTGCAGCGCCTGCAGGCCGCTGATGCCTGGCAGGTTGATGTCCATCAGGATCACATCCGGGTGGTGCTTGCGCGCTAGCTCGATGCCGCGCATACCGTCTGCTGCACCCAGCAGGCGAATATCGGGGCGGCGTGCAATCAACTGCGCCACCAGATCCATATTGGCTTTGTTGTCTTCCACGTACAGTAGCGTCTTCAAAGCCATGCCCTCGTGCAGGGGGGGGTGCAATATCGACATCGTTGGATGATGGGAGCCCAATTCTTGTGGTGCGATCCGGTCCAGCTCAAACCAGAACTCGCTGCCCACACCGCTTGCGCTGTTGACCCCAATGGTGCCGCCCATCAGTTCCACCAGGCGCTTGCTGACAACTAGGCCAATGCCATTGCCTTCCTCCGTGCCTGCCTCCTGTCCGAGTCGGTTGAAGGGCTGAAAGAGTTGCGTCAACTTGGTCGGTGACAGGCCTTCGCCGGTATCGCGCACGCTGATACGGATGCGCTGTGTCGTGCCTTCCACAAGGGGTCCGGCGATGCAATGTACATCGACGCGCCCGCGCGGCCTGTTGTACTTGACAGCATTCGAGAGCAGGTTCACCAGTACCTGCTTGACGCGGGTGCGGTCGGCCCTCACCGAATACGCCGCAGCCAGGTTGTGAAACTTCACCTGGATACCGCTGCGCAGTGCCTGCGCCTGAATCATGGCATCGCAGTCCGGCAGCAAATCCCTCAACGAAATGGGTTCCATCGACATGGACAGCTTGCCCGATTCGATCATTGACAAATCCAGAATCTCGTTGATCAACTCCAGTAGGTACCAGCCAGCTCGCAGGATCTGGTCGATATTGGACTTTTGCAGTTCGGTGGGCGCGGGAACACCCGACTCCATCAACTGCGCAAAGCCCAGGATGGCGTTGAGCGGAGAGCGCAACTCGTGGCTCATGTTCGACAGGAATTCCGATTTCGCCTGGTTGGCTTTATCTGCAGAAAACTTGGCGCGCTGCAAAGCGACGCTGGCGGCATGCAGCTCCTGGTCAAGCACCTTGCGCTCGGTCACGTCACGCATGACGACGGTGAACACCTTTTCGCCATTGGCTTCGAGCATGGTCATCGTGGCCTGCATCGGAAACTCGCGGCCATTCGCATGCAAGCCGGTAATTTCGGCCTGTCTGCCTAACACCTGTTTGGAGACGCCGTGTTCGGCACGGTGTCGCTCCGGTACCAATCTCTCCAGACTGGTGCCCAGGACTTCTTCGCGGCTCAGGCCAAACATGTCTTCTGCCGCGGAATTGAACAGCGTGATATTGAAACTGGCATCCGCAGCAATCACGCCGTCGATTATGGTGGCCACGATACCGCCGAGTCGTGCTTCGCTCTTGCGCCGTGCATCTTCAGCGTCGCGTCGCACACTGATGTCGCACACGATGGCGGTGAAATACTGCAGATTGCCTTGCTGCATGGGGCTGCCCACAATTTCCAGTGGAAAGCTGCCGCCATCCTTGCGGCGGCCCATCACTTGAGACTCCTTGCCTGGCGCAAGATTGTGGATGGCGAAGTAGGCCTTCAAGTCCGACGCGCCCGACGCGTCGTAGCCGTCGATCAAATGGGTAAAGTCCGTGCCTTCGAGCTCACCCGCGTCGTAGCCAAACATGTTGTTGAAGGCCGGGTTGGTGGTGGCAATTTTTCCATCATCCGCCAGCATCGTGACGATACCGTCCACCATGTTGTTCAGCACAGTCTGGTTTAGTTCGGAGCTGTCACGCAGCGCCTGCTCCACCACATACTGTGCAGTGATATTGCGAAACACCAGCACAGCGCCCACAATTTCTTCGGAAGCGTCCCGGATCGGGGCACAACTGTCCGCAATATCAAACTCCTGTCCATCGCGTGATAGCAGGATCGTGTGGTTCGCCAGGCCTTGTACGGTTCCATGTTCCAGGGCGGCGGCAACTGGAATTTTGGTGGGCAAGCGGGTGGCTTTGCTCAGGATGCGAAAGACTTCGTCCACGGGGCGGCCTACCGCCAGGGCTTCGGTCCAGCCGGTGAGCTGCTGGGCGACGGGATTGAGTAAGGTGACGCAGGCGTTGCGATCTGTCGCAATCACGCCGTCGCCTATGGAATCCAGCGTGACCGTCAGCTTGACCTCGCTGACGCGCAGCGTGGAGTTGGCTGTCTGCAAATCGGCGTTGAGTTTTTTCTGGGCTTGGAGAAGAGAGCCAAGATAAAGCAGCAGTAGCATGGCCAGCGCTGCCAGAACGCTGGCGCTGAAGTTGCCTATGGACAGTGTGTAGAAGAATATGGCCGTGAGGATCAGGCCCAGCAACAATGCCACCCTGAAAAGCTGGGGGGATTTCCCGTGTGTAGGTAGCATGGGGCTTACCTGTTGCCGTTGGCCACAGTGTGCGTTTGCATGAAGCCCTTTGGTGAAATGGCCTGCTGATTCCCGAAGGGAGTCGATACAGTCAATACACTCTTATACCCCCGTTGGCGAACACGCTGTGTTCGCCAGCGAACTCAGCTGCTATTCATCCCGCTGAGGGTGCATCCAGATGCCTTGCGTGGGCCAGCCATCGGTCTTGCGTTGGCGCCGGTTTTTTGAGGCAGAAGCCACCGTGCCGAGAACCAACACAATGGCACCTATTACCAGTAGAAAATCAAGAAAAATCATCATGGCACACCCCGTATTTTGTGCCTGGATATTAGGAATGCAGGTATGCCATGTCGGTGCGGCACCACACGGACGCTAGCCGTTTCACTCAGCTATGCTGAAGCTTATTGTTTGATCCGCTTTCAAGGAGTACACGGCATGGGCAAGATAGGAAGCGCAATTCCTCTTGCGCTGTGCACGCTGATGTTGGCGGGTTGTGGCAGTTTGCGTGGTGAAGGTTTTGTGAATGAGCAGCCAGCGGCAGGCACGCTGCCTACTGTCGCCACGCCCCGCGGAGCCATGTCTGCGCCAGCGGCCAAGACAGTCATGGCACGGCGCTGGGGCCCGAATTACCTCGATGTCAGCGCCGCGGCTGCACTGGAGGAGCAGGCCACCAGTAAACCTCTTATTCCGGGAAACAAGCTGACACTGCTGTATGACGGCCCGCAAACCATGGGCGCCATGATCGCAGCCATCAAAGCAGCCACCAACCACATCAATCTGGAAACCTACATCTTTGACCAGGACCCAGTGGGCATTCAGTTTGCGGAGCTGTTGATAGCCAAGCAGCGCGCCGGCGTCCATGTGCATGTGTTGTACGACGCCGTAGGCACTATCGGCACACCCGATGCATTCTTTCAGAACATGCGTGATGCAGGCATTCAGTTGCAGGCCTTCAATCCTGTCAATCCCCTGAAGACCAACGGAAACTGGGACCCCAATCACCGCGATCACCGCAAGATTCTGGTGGTGGATGGCAAGGTGGGATTCACTGGTGGCGTGAACATTAGCAGCACGTATTCCAACAGTTCGTTGTTTCGTTCCAAATCCCGCAAGACGTCCAACATCGGCTGGCGCGATACGCACGTAAAGATCGAAGGCCCGGCGGTGGCGTCACTGCAATGGGAGTTTTTGAATACCTGGTTTGAGTTGAATAGCACCACATTGGTGGGCAGCAACTTCTTTCCGCCATTGCCCAAGGCGGGTGACACGCTGGTGCGTGTGTTGGCCAGTGAGCCGGGTGGTGATCAGGAAATTTATCGCGCCCATCTGCTGGCCATCCGCTCGGCGAAGCGGTCCATACACATTACCTGTGCCTACTTTGTGCCGGATGACCAGGTACGCCAGGCGCTCAGCGAAGCTGCGTTGCGCGGGGTGGAAGTCAAATTGGTGTTGCCGGGGGTGCGCGAAAGTGGCCCCGCCTTTTACGCCGGGCATGCCACCTACCAGCGCATGCTGACGGATGGCGTGCAGATCTATGAACTGCAGATCGCTGTTTTGCATGCCAAAACGGCAGTGATTGACGGAGTGTGGTCGACCGTAGGCTCGGCCAATATGGACACGCGCAGTTTTCTGCACAACTCGGAGCTCAACGTGATGGTGTTCGACGCCGCGTTTGCAGCAGCGATGGAAGATGCGTTTGCTGAAGATTTGAAGTCCTCCAAACCCGTGAGTCTGCAAGAGTGGTCTGAACGCCCGGTGGGCGACCGCATCAAGGAATGGCTGGCCAGCCGCTTTGGGTATTGGTTGTGATGGGGCACACATGGCGCAATCGTCTGTACAAGACGTTGCTGGTACTGGTGCCCTCAATGGTCATGACAATGACATGTGCAAAGGCAGCGCAGGAAACGGGCGATGCCCAGGGCGCCACGCGGTTGCTGCAAACCTACCGTCAGCTGCAACCGCGCCTGCAAAACAATCCCTACGGGCAGCCGCTGGTGATCTCGTCATCCGAATCAGGGCGGCAGATTCAGGGCGAGGTATTTGCCGTGCTGGATTTCCCCATGGAGTTGGCGAGCAGCAGTCTGGACAAGCCCGCGGCCTGGTGCGACATCCTGATCTTGCACATCAATACCAAACAATGCGTGGTAACACCGGAGGGCTTGTTGGGCGTATATATCGGCAAGAAAACACCACAGTCACTGGCGGATGCCACGCGCATTGATTTCGCGTTTCGCCGGTTGCGCAGTTCAGCGGCCGAGTTGCATGTGGAGATGAGCGCGCAGCGCGGTCCCTGGGGAACCAGTGCATACACGATTGTTCTGGAGGCAGTGGCCTTGCCGCAATCCAAAACCTTTCTGCATTTGACGTATGCCTACCAGGTCAATCTGGCAGGGCAACTCGCATTTGCAGCCTATCTCGGCTCAACGGGCAAAGACAAGGTGGGTTTCAGCACACAGGATCCGGTTGACGGCAACACGGCGGCACTGGTAGGCGGTGTGCGCGGATTGATAGAGCGCAACACCATGCGCTACTACTTGGCCATTGATGCCTATCTGCGTTCGCTGTCGCTGTCGCCGGGCTCGCAGACAGAGAACCGACTGCAAACTTGGTATCAGCAAAGCGAACGCTATCCGCGCCAACTGCATGAAGTGGATCGCGCAGCCTATCTGGCGATGAAGCGCGCAGAAATCGCGCGCCAGCGGTCAGCGGCCGAGTAGCAATTCCAGAATAACGCCAGTGGCAATCGCTACCAGCACATAGTCGCTGCCGGTTTGCACCCAGTGGTAGCCGCGTGGGGGCGAATGCAGTCCGTGGCCGCGATAGTCTTCCACGACGTACTGGTACGTTCTGTATTGCGGTGGCAGGCGGTTGCCGCGGTAAAAGGAATGATCGGGTCCGGCACCGCGATTGCCGTCGCGCCAGTCGTTGCGGCGGTCATCACGTCTATCGTCACGTCTGTCATCGCGCCTATCGTCTCGGCGGTCATCGGATCGGTCATTGCGCCACGCGGGTTGCGCCGGTGGAGCGGGGCGGTCGCGGTTGACCACGCAGCGGCTGCGGTCATTGCGGCAGTTGTCGTCACGCCTGTCATCGTTTCGGCTATTGCCTTGCGCCAGCACACTGGTGGTCGGTAGCAGGGCCAGCGCAATCAGGGCGCAGGCCAGTCGGTGGTGTGTCATAGGAGCTCCATAAATGGATAAGGGTTGAAGTACGCCTCACCGTATTCCTCAGCCGATCAAAAGTCCGTGTGGCAACGCACCGTTCGTGAACGGAAACGGTTCTGCCGTGTTCCAATGGCATAACCACACGAATTTGAGAATGACATGAACCCCGACGCGCAATCCCTCTGGCGCGCCCCGCAGTGGGCGTTTTCCATCCTGCTGGCGCTCCTGGGCATGCTAGGCCCGTTCTCCATCGACACCTATTTGCCAGCCTTTGCCGGGATCGCCCAATCGCTGGACGCCTCGGCGGTGCAGATGCAGCAAACGCTGTCGGCTTACCTGTTCGGCTTTGCCTTCATGAGCCTGTTCCATGGCGCGATCTCCGACAGCTTTGGCCGCCGACCGGTGGTGCTGTGGGGCCTGTTTGCATTTACCGTTGCGTCCATCGGCTGCGCGCTGTCGCAAAGCATTGGTCAGCTGATTTTCTTCCGCGCGGTGCAGGGCCTGTCTACGGGCGCGGGCATCGTGGTGTCCCGTGCGGTGATCCGCGATATGTTCCCGCCCAACCAGGCGCAAAAGGTGATGAGCCAGGTCACGATCTTTTTCGGCGTGGCACCCGCCATCGCTCCGATGATTGGCGGCTGGATCTTCATCCACGCCAACTGGCACGTGATCTTCTGGTTCCTGACTTTTGTTGGCGTTGTGCTGTGGACGGCGATTTACAAGTTGCTGCCCGAGACACTGCATGACACGCAGCGCCAGGCATTCCATCCGCGCAACCTGATGGCGGGCTATTGGCAGCTTGGTTCTGATCCGCGCTTTTTGCTGTTGGCGCTGGCCAGCGGCATTCCATTCAACGGCATGTTCTTGTATGTATTGAGTGCCCCCGTGTTTCTGGGCGAGCATCTGGGTCTGCAGCCGCAACAGTTCTTCTGGTTTTTCCTGCTGACCATTGGCGGCATCATGGCCGGTGCCTTTGTCAGCGGCCGCGTCGCCGGCAAGATCGCCCCCAAGCGCCAGATCCGCAACGGCTTTCTGATCATGCTGGTGATCGGCACCATCAATCTGGTGGCCAATCTGCTGTTCACCGCGCATGTCAGCTGGGCAATGTTCCCGATAGGCATCTTCTCGTTTGGCTGGGCCATGATGGTGCCGGTGGTGACGCTGCTGGTGTTGGACCTGCACCCCGAGCGGCGCGGCATGGCGTCGAGCTTGCAGATGTTTGTGGGGTCCACGGCCAACGGCATCGTTGCCGGTGTCATTTCGCCGCTGGTGATGCACTCCACGATCGCACTGGCCACGGCCTCTGTGCTGATGATGTGCATTGGCCTGCTGGCCTGGTTTTACATTCGCCGCAAGTGGCCCGAGATTGGGCAAAGCGTGGTGCAGGCCTAAGGCCTTTGCGTGAATAAGCCTTAGTAGGCGAAGAAAGGGCCGACACCCATCGTGGTCGTCTGCCCCTCGAATGCAAACCCCACGCGCTTGCCGTAAAAGAAGGGCAGGCCCCAGTCAAACGTACGCGTGCTGCCAATGATTCCCGCCAGCATGGGTTGCACGGCATTGGCACGGGTGGCAAACAGGGATGCCGCATTGCCCACAGCAAACGCATTGGTGTTGGTGGCACCGTTGTCGGCTGTCAGTGTGGCCAGCAGGGACTGCGTGCTGGCAGGGCAATAGAAGTCGCTGCTGATGTTGGCACCGCTGCACTGGGTCAGGGTATTGCTGTCAAAGTAAATGCCGTTGGAGCCGGTGTCAATGAAACTGCGAAAGTAAACGCGTCCATCCAGATTGGTAGTGAACAGGCCGGAGCTGCCGGTGGCGAAGACCTTGGCAGCGCCGACCTGGTTGTTGGTCTGCGTGCCCAGGCCCAGATACATCGTGCCGTTCAGGCTGGGTGCGCCTAGCGGGTTGGCCGCAGGCAGGTCAATCACCAAACCGTTGTTGTCAGTGGCAAAGCTCAAGATGGGGTTTTGCAATTGCTGCGCGAGACTGGCTGTGGATGCGACCACCGATTTGCAGTCGGCTGCGGTACAACGAAAGTAATAACCGTTGCTGGCTTGCGTGGTGCAGCCGGTGCCGCAATCTTCCCTGGACAGGCCGACTCCCAGAATGCCATTGGCGCCCAGTGCCTGCGCGGTGGCTTGCTCGTCGCCGCTGGCGCAATTGGCGGACAGCGCGCGCACACTCGAGTCGGCAACGATTTGCACAGGGAGATTCGACGCCAGCTTGGTGCCCAGCATCACATCGGCACGCACCACCGGCCCCCAGGTAAAGCTGCCATCGATGAACTGTGCGCAGTTCACCAGGGGTGTGCCGGCCGTGCTGTTTTGCTTGGGCAAATTCAGCGTCGGTGACAGTACCGAAGACAGGATACGCAGGCCGCTGGAGCCGGTGTCTACCATCACGTGGTCTATGGTCTGGCACACGCTGGTTTGTGGCGTGCACAGCGTGACGCTGGTGTAGAGCAGGTTGACCTCATTGCCGCTGGGGCCGGCGTCTACCGTGACCGGAATCGCGTTGCTCGCTGCAGGAGGCGTGACACTGCCGCCACCGCCACCGCCGACCACTGCACTGCTGCCACCTCCTCCTCCGCCGCCACATGCGCACAGAACGCTGGCAAAGAGGCCCGTCAACAGACTTGCGCGCAGGCGGCGCAGCAGCGCCGCAGTGTGAAACATCTCAGGGCAGTACATCTTGCAGATTCAGTCCAGGGGGTACCAGGCTCACTACATAGGCGTAGCCTGAAAAACGGCGCATGCGCCCTTCGGAATGCACGACCAGATCGCTGTCGCGCAGATTCAGTACGCCAGCCCGGCGACTGGCGGTGCCCAACTGCTGGACCTCGGATTTGAACTGCGCAAAGTAGCGCCCCAACGTGGCGGGCAAATCCGGCAGCACCGGGCCTTCCCATGTCACGGCAAATACGGTGCCGTTGCGGTCCATGTATTCGACGACGCTGGTGCCGTTGGGCAATTGGGTGGTCTGCTGGGTAACGCCTGCGGTCTGCAGCGTTGATGCCTGGGCGCGCAATTGCGGCGCTGCGATGGTCGAAGCTGTTGTGCTCGCCGCGCTAGTGCTGCGTTTCTCGCCCAGCGTGGCGTGGCTGCTGTCGCAGGCCAGCAGCAGCATCAGGCACCAACTGCTGTGCCAGTGTCGAAGGCGTGGATGCATGTGCGCGGGCTCAGGGCTTGACGAACTTCAAGGTCATGCGGTCGCTCTCGCCAATGGCGGTGTATTTCTCCCGATCCACATCCTTGTTGGCATAGGTCGGCGGCAATGCCCAGACGCCGTTGGTGTGGTCGGCAGTGTCTTTGGGGTTGGCATTGACCTCGGATGTGCCAGCCAGTTTGAAGCCCACGCTTTGCGCAATCCGCGTCACATAGTCCACCTGCACATAACCGTTGCTGGCTTTCGCGTCCTGAACGCGGCTGGCGGGCAGGCGGTGCTCGACGACGCCGAACACGCCGCCGGATTTCAGGCTCGCGTAAGCGCTGGCAAACACGGCCTTGACGTTGTCTTCACCGCCAGCATCAACCCAGTTGTGCACATTGCGGAAGGTCAGCACCAGGTCGGCGCTTTGCGGTGCGATGTACTGCAGCTTCTTCGGTGGTGCAAACACCCCGATGCGCACCTTGCCGTACAGCTCGGGCTGGGCCGCCAGTTTCTTTTGCAGGCGCGCAATGCTGTTGCGGGCGTATTGGCTGTCGGAATCCGGATCGTCAGCGGCCAGCACCAGTTGGCCTTTGGCCATCAAATAGGGTGCGAGGATTTCGGTGTACCAGCCGCCGCCAGGGCTGATCTCCACCACGGTCATGTCGGGGCGAATGCCAAAGAAGCTCAGCGTTTCATACGGGTGGCGCCAGACATCGCGGGCGGCAAAGGCTGGCGTGCGGTGGGGCGCGGCGATGGCCGATTGCAGTGCGTCTTGCGCTTGCGCTGCGGCCATGAAAGACAGGGTGAAGAGAACCGTGGAGATCGCTTTTTTCACAGAAGGCCTTGCAGAGATGTGGTGGTACGAAGTCATTGTAGGCAGGCCCTTGGTTTTGCATTGTTACAGTCGGTGCTATATACTGTACATAAATACAGTTACAAGTCGAAACCCTTGCCATGCCTGCGCTTGCGCTCATCCACAAAGTGTCGTCCAGAGAGATGGTGGCACCGGAAGACATCCATGCCGATGTCTGGCATGCGCACACGCTGGCCCAGTCTGCCACGCAGATATTGCCCACGGGGGACGCGCTGCTGGACGCACAGTTGCCGGGTGGCGGCTGGCCGCTGGGGGCGCTGACGGAGTTGCTGCAACCCGATGGCATGCACAGCGAGTGGCGACTGCTGTTGCCAGCGCTGGCGCGCAGCGGACACGGTCCTGTGGTGCTGGTGGGTGCGCCGCAAGTGCCGTTTGCGCCATCGCTGTCGGCGCAGGGCTTGGCACTGCAGCGTCTGTTGCATGTGGGTGCGCAGACCGCCGCCCAGCGTCTGTGGGCGACCGAGCAGGTGCTGCGTTGCGCCGAGGTGGACGCGGTGCTGGCCTGGTTGCCGCAGGTGCGGTCGGATCAGCTTCGCCGTCTGCAAATGGCGGCCACCGAATTTCACAAACTGTTGTTCGTGATGCGTCCACAGCAAGCACAGAGCGAAGCATCTCCCGCTGCGCTGCGCCTGCAGATTGCGCCAAGTAACGATGCCGACTCAGACGCTTTGCAGATTCAGATACTCAAGCGACGTGGCCCGCCGCTGGATGCGCCTCTGCATCTGCGGGCGCGTGGTGCCCTGCTGGATTCGCTGCTGGCGGCTGCGCGTCCAGAGCGCCGTCCGCCCCCTGTGCGCACACGTGCGCTGGCTTCTATCCATGCACTGGATCGCACTACAGCCCGCGCCTGATGCGCCGACAGACGCACCCATACCGGCTGACATCCACACCGCGCTGGCCTGGAATGCGCTGTGCTTCACGCCGCTGGTCGCGCGCGTGGAAGATGCACTGGTACTGGAGATCTCGGCCAGCGAGCGCCTGTTTGGTGGGCGTGCGGCATTGCTGCAGTTATTTCATCAGAAAAACAAGCCTGTAGCGCGCATACAGCAGGCGCAAGGCGCTACATCTTTAATAGCATTGGGGCGTTTGTGGAGTGCCGCGCCTGACGCGCCTGTGGACGCCTTGCCGGTCAAAGTACTGGCTGCAGCACGCGTGCATCTGCCTACGTTTGTGCGGCTGGGGGTGCGCACTTGGGGGCAGATGCGCGCGCTGCCGCGCGGCGGGCTGGTGCGCCGCTTTGGCGCGGGGCTGGTGGATGCGCTGGACCAGGCCTATGGCCATCGCGCCGAGCTGTACCCGTGGATCACATTGCCCGAGGTGTTTGACGTGCCGCTCGAACTGACGGCCAGTGTGGAGTCGGCGCCAGCCCTGCTGTTCGGTGCGCGCCGCTTGCTGTCGCAATTGCTGGTGTGGCTGCGCGCACGTCAACTGGGTGTGCTGACACTGGAGCTGGTGTGGGAGCTGGATGCACGGCGTTCAAATGTGCAGCATGTGGACGCCCACCACAGCGGTGGTCAGCGGGGGCGGCTTGAGCTGCGTACTGCGCACCCGACACAGGACATGCAGCATTTGCAACGCCTGTTGGGCGAGCAACTGGCGCGCGTTAGCTTGCCCGCGCCTGTGCTTCACTTGCGTCTGCGCACGCTGCAAACGCAGGCGATGCCTGGCGAAAGCTGGAGCCTGCTGCCGGAAGACCAGCGCAAGGGCGACAGCCTGCACCAGACGCTTGAGCGCCTGGGCGCCCGTTTGGGCAAAGAGCAGGTGCAAAGCGTGCAGCCGTATGCCAGCCATGTGCCTGAATGCATGCAGCGCTGGAGTACATGGGATGTTAAAGATGCTCCTAAATCAGGAGCTGCTTACGCACATTCTGCGGGCGTTGCAGGCCTTTTTCCCTTGAAAATTCATCCGAATGCTGCGATCTATCCGACCTGGCTGCTGGCTGCACCATTGCCGCTGCAGGTGCACCAGACGCAGCCGCAATACCAAGGCGCCTTGGAAGTACTGGCAGGGCCGCAGCGGTTGGAGACGGGGTGGCTGGAAGGCGTACCAGTGCTGCGCGATTACTTTGTGGCGCGCAGTGCGCAGCATGGTTTGTTGTGGATTTACCGTGATCGGCTGCAGGCGCCAGATGCGAATCCGCGCTGGTTTTTACACGGCTGGTTTGCCTGAGCCAATATTTGGTAACAAAGTGCGCTTATTTGCAACCCAATGTTTCAACAGAAGCGGTGCAAGGCACGTAGCGTTCGCGGATTTCGCGGTACTTTCCATCGCTCAACATGCTGCCCAGACTGCGGTCAAAACCTTTTAGAAAATCTTCTGTCAGCGACTTTTTACTCAAAGCAATCATCGCGGGTTCCAGCGAAACCACGACGCTGGAGCGCACGATGTCTTTGGAGAGACCCAGCTCATGTAGCTCTGCCAGCGCCGTGGCTTCGTCGGCAATGATGCCATCCAGCCGTCCGACTTCCATCATCTTCCAGGCACTTTTGCGCAGCGATAACGGGGTAATCCGGGAGGTGAATTCCGGGTTCTGGGACAGTGCGTCAAAGTCGGGTCCGTACGTCACGCCAATCTGTGCGCCCAAGCGAAAATTGGTACCCATCAGGTCGGCCAGTTTGTTGATGCTGTAGATCGCCTGTGCGTTCTTGTGCATGAACAATACATTGGGAGAACGGTTGATTGCGCGAGAGAAATAGGCGAAGCGTTCGCGCTCCGGTTTGCGCAGTGCGCCGGGCAGAACATCCAGCCGCCCGGCCTCCAGTTCGACCAATGCGCGGGCCCATGGCATCTCTACAAATTTGGCAGTGCAGCCCATGCGATGCAAGGCTTCGCGCACCAGATCGGCATTGAAGCCGCGCACCTCGCCATTGGGGCCTGCAAAGGAGTAAGGTGCATCGTCATACCAGCGCACGGTCTTGATGCCGCAGTCCGCTGCTTGGGCGGAATGCGCCAGCACCAGCAGCCAGCCCAAGGCCAGCATCCAACGTGCCATTTTGCGAAACCCCAAAGCCATCTGCACTAGCCTTTTTAGTAGCTTCTACTGTAAGGCATGCCATCGATGGCGAAGGGTTGGCAGTTGTGATGGCGGATGCATAATCCAAAAGCCCCTATTTTTTGCATAAAAATCATGATCAATCGACGCCAATTCTCACTCGCTTCCGGTGCTACGGCTTTGATGGGTTTTCCGGCCGTGCACGCGCAGTCCGACAAAATCGTGTTCGGCCAATCGGCTCCTTTTACCGGTCCGGCGGCGCAATTGGGCATCCAGTACCACGCCGGCGCACAGCTGTATTTCAGCCAGATCAATGCCAGTGGCGGTGTAGGCGGTCGCATGCTGGAGATTCACCAACTGGATGATGGCTATGAGCCGGACCGCTGCGCGGAAAACACGCGCAAGCTGATTGATCAGGACGTGCTGGCGCTGTTTGCCTATGTAGGTACGCCCACCAGCCTGGCCGCATTACCGCTGGCACTGAAAGCCAAAGTTCCTTTTGTCGCCCCTTTTACCGGTGCCATGGGTTTGCGCAATCCCCAGCATCCACAGGTCTTCCATGTGCGTGCTTCGTACAACGACGAAACCGCCCTGATCGTCAAACAGCTCAACCACGTCGGTTTGCGCAAGGTGGCCGTGCTGTACCAGAACGATGCCTACGGCAAGGCCGGACTGGATGGCGTGACCGCAGCGCTGGCCAAATTGGACAGCAAGCCAGTGGCGATTGCCTCGGTCGAACGTAATACCGTGGACGTGGCCGCTGCTGTGGCAACGCTCAACGCGGCGATGCCCGACGCGGTGGTGCAGATCAGCGCTTACAAGACCTGCGCGGCCTATATCCGTGCCGCGCGCAAGGCGGGTTATGGCGGTCAGTTCTTCAATGTGTCTTTCGTTGGCACCAAGGCGCTGTCGGATGAGCTTGGCAAGGACGGTGCGGGGGTTGTGGTGTCGCAGGTCGTGCCTTCGCCTTTTGTGCAAAGCAACCTGCTGGTTCGCGAGTACACCGAAGCGGTACTCAAATCCGGCGGTACGGTGCAGGCCAATTACTCCAGCCTGGAAGGCTATCTGGCTGCGCGCGTGATGGTCGAAGGGCTGCGCCGCGGCGGCGCCAAGGGTTCGCGCGAAGGCCTGATCGCCGGACTGGAGTCCATAGGCTCCCAGTCTTTTGGTGGCTTCAACATCAGTTTTTCCAAATCCGACCACGTTGCTTCCAGCTTTGTGGAACTGTCCATGCTGACAGGCGACGGGCGCGTGCGCACCTGAGTGGATTCGGTTGCAAAAGAGGGATCTGCATTTATACTGGTTAAATAACCAGTAAATTGCGAAACCCCTTGCTCTGCAAGGCTCTGGGCGATGGCTGGTGTATCCGCCATCGCCATGAATCCCGATCCCTCCCCCTTTTCTGCGACGCCATTACCGGCCTACGCGGAACTGCACTGTCTCACCAGTTTCAGCTTCCAGCGCGGTGCTTCACGCCCCAAAGAGTTGGTGCAGCGTGCAGCGGCTTTGGGCTATAGCGCGCTGGCCATTACCGATGAGTGCTCTGTGGCGGGCGTTGTGCAGGCGCACCAGGAGGCCGAAACCTGCGGGCTGAAGTTATTGCTGGGGGCCGAGTTCCACGCCAGCATTGGCGAAGACGGCGCAGATGGCGATGAGGTCTGTGCGGTGGTGCTGGCGCACAACCTGGCAGGCTGGGGCAATCTGTGTGAGTTCATCACGCTGGCGCGCCGGGCTGCTGTCAAGGGCCAGTACCGCGTGGTCTGGAGCGAGGCACGTTGGGAACTTCTGCAGGATTGTGAGGTGCTGCTGTGCATCCCGTCTGCTATCAAAATGGAAGCTGCTTACGCAATTTCCATGCGCTTCAGAGCCATTTTTGATACGCAACTCTGGCTGGCTGCGACCTTGGGGCTGCATGCCGATGATGTGCTGCACCGGCAGCGCCTGGAGCAACTGTCACGGGCCAGTGGTGTGCCGCTGGTGGCCACAGGCAATGTGCACATGCACCTGCGCTCGCGCAAGCCGCTGCACGATGTGATGACTGCCATCCGCTTGGGCAAGCCCGTGTCGGATTGCGGCTTTGCGCTGCAGGCCAATGCCGAGCTGCATTTGCGTTCACGCAAGCGTCTGGCCGCGCTGTACCCCCCCGAATGGTTGAACAACACGCTGGTGATTGCCGACAAGTGCAGCTTCACGCTGGAAGCATTGCGCTACCACTACCCGATGGAAGCGGTGCTGCCGGGCACTACGCCTGCCCAGACCTTGCGCCAGTACGTCGAGGACGGCGCACAGGAACGGTACCCGAATGGCATGCCTCCCGATTTGCGTGTGCGCATTGAGAATGAGCTGGCGCTGATTTCCGAGCTGCGCTTTGAGATGTATTTCCTGACGGTGCACGACATCGTGCGCTTTGCGCGCAAGCAACTGATCCTGTGCCAGGGGCGCGGCTCGGCAGCCAACTCGCTGGTCTGTTATTGCCTGCACATCACCGAAGCCAACCCGGAAGAAACCTCTCTGCTGTTCGAGCGCTTCATCAGCCGCGAACGCAACGAGCCGCCCGATATCGATGTGGACTTTGAACACCAGCGCCGCGAAGAAGTCATTCAGTACATCTATGCCAAATATGGCCGTGAGCGGGCCGCCATCGCCGCCACGGTGATCAGCTACCGCCCGCGCAGCGCGCTGCGCGATGTGGGCCGCGCGTTGGCGATTCCCGATGCACTGATCAAGGCGATGGCCAAGGAGCATCCGGGTATGTACAACCGGGAGGTACTGGTGGAGCGCGTGCAATCGGCGCTGGAGCAGCTGGGGTCGGACTTTGTTGCACCACCGCTGCGCCGTCTGGAACTTTGGCTGGGCATGAGCGTTGCGCTGCAGGGTTTCCCGCGCCATTTGAGCCAGCACGTCGGCGGCTTTGTGCTGACGCAAGGGCCGCTGACACGTCTGGTGCCGGTGGAAAACGCGTCGATGAAAGACCGCTCCATCATCCAGTGGGATAAGGACGATTTGTCTGCGGTCGGCTTGATGAAAGTCGATGTGCTGGCCCTGGGCATGCTCAGCGCGATCCGGCGCTGCCTGGAGATGGTGGGCCAAAGGCGCGGTCTGTCCAAGCCGCTGCGCATGCAGGACATTCCGCGCGGTGACGAAGCGACCTACGACATGATTTGCAAGGCCGATACCGTGGGTGTGTTCCAGATCGAAAGCCGTGCGCAAATGAGCATGTTGCCGCGCCTGAAGCCGCGCGAGTACTACGACCTAGTGGTCGAAGTGGCTATCGTGCGGCCCGGGCCGATCAAAGGCGGCATGGTGCATCCGTATCTCAAGGCACGCAATGCTACCGATGCAGCCCAGTCACCTTACCCCGCGCTGCGGGAAGCGCTGGGTCGCACCAACGGAGTCCCTATCTTTCAGGAGCAGGTGATGCAGATCGCCGTGCTGGCGGCCGGGTTCACGCCCGGCGAAGCCGATGCGCTGCGCCGTTCGATGGCCGCATGGAAGCGCCATGGCAATGTCAGCCAGTACCACGACCGGCTGGTCCATGGCATGCTGGAGCGCGGCTACCCGCTGGACTTTGCCGAGGCCATCTTCAAGCAGATGGAGGGCTTTGGTGAATACGGTTTTCCCGAAAGCCACGCCGCCAGCTTTGCGATCCTGGTTTACATCAGCAGTTACCTTAAATGGCATGAGCCGGCCTGCTTTCTTGCCGCGTTACTCAACAGCCAACCACTGGGCTTTTACGGCCCGGCGCAGCTGGTGCAGGATGCGCAGCGCCATGGTGTGGAAGTGCGTGCCGTGGATGTGGTGCACAGCGATTGGGATTGTTCACTGGAGCCGCTGGGTTCAGGAGAGGTCGCCGTTCGTCTCGGTCTGCGCATGGTTCAGGGTCTGACACACACGGTAGCCGAGCGCATGGTTGCCGCGCGTGTGCACGGTCCTTTCACCAGCACACAGGATCTGGCGCTGCGCTGCGAACTCGATGTGGGCGACTTGAAGGCGCTGGCCAGTGCCGATGCATTGCGGTCGCTTTCGGGCCACCGGCGCCAACAGGTGTGGGATGCATCGGCACTGCGGCCTGCGCCAGAGCTGTTGCAAGGCATCCCGATTGAGGAAGACGCGCTGGTGATGCCCGCTGCGCAGGAGGGCGAGGAGGTGGTGTTTGACTACGCCTCGGTGGGGCTTACTTTGCGCTCGCACCCCTTGTTGTTATTGCGTGAGCAGCTATCAAAAAAGAAGCTGCTGACAGCGCAGCAGATGCGCGACTGGCCCAGTGGAAGATTGGTACGTGCTTGCGGCATCGTCACGGCGCGGCAGCGCCCGCAGACGGCCAATGGCGTGGTGTTCGTCACTTTGGAAGACGAGACGGGCAGTGTCAATGTGATTGTGTGGAAGTCCGTCAAGGAGCAGTTTCGCCACGAGGTCTACCAGTCACGCCTGATGGCGGTCTTCGGCGTGTGGCAACGTGATGACGAGAGCGGTGGCGAAGTACGCCACGTGATCGCAAAGCGCATCGTGGACTTGACCGCCATGCTGGGTGAATTGGCCACCAGTAGCCGGGATTTTCATTAGGACAAGGGATGGGCTTGCAAGCAGAAGCCTAAAACCGCATCTTCACCCCAGTACCCACGGCCCATGCGGTAGAACGAGCGTCGGGGTCCAGCGATTGGGGCCAGAAGTGTCCGAAAACAATTTCTCCAATCAACCTGTTGCGCAGCACGGGTTGTTCCCAGCGCATCTGCAGACCGTAGTCGGTCAGTGACAGGCCGGTGTTCTGCTTGGCGCTGGCCAGAAGCTCCAGCGAAAGCAAGCGCTGATCCCCCAAGGATTTGAAGACGCCCCAGCTGCTGTTCCATTCGGCATCAGTATCGTTTTGTGTCACGCCAACGACGTTGAGCCAGCGGCCCACCAGCGTGGGAGAAAACTGGTGCTGATACGAAGCCACCGTAGAAGATCCGAGACGATCCGCCTGTGTCGCAAACACGGTCTGGCTGAATTCGATGCTGTCCTTTTCCGCGAGTTTCCATTCTTTGCGATAGCGGACCTGCGCATACAGCTTCAACCCGCCCTGGAACCCGATACGCGCATCGACAGAGTCGTCCAGCGCCCGGCCAAGCCCGGCAAAAAAAGTATTGTCCTGCGTGGAGTTGGGCTGCAACAAGCGCTGCTTTGCAGCGAAAACGGCGGGCCTGTCCGAAGCGACACCTGCGGTGTTGTCACGCCCTGTAAACAGGTACGTCTTTTCCTCCAGATTGGGCAATTTGAAGCGGGCGTTGAACGTGAATGAATAGTCTGTCTTCTGGTCCTGGCGGCTGTAGAACCTCACGGCGACTTCGCCATCGCTGACCTCCCCACCCTCGGTAAAGGGCTTGTTTCCAAACCAGCTGTCTACACCGCTGGCCAGCCACACAGCGGCGTTACGCGCCGCCTCGCGCGCGGACTCGACGGATGCATCCACATCCACTTTTCGCACAGCCGGAGCGGGCTCCGGGGACTCCTGTGCCGCAACGCCAGTAGCCGCAGTCAAACCTGCGGACGCCAAGGCGGTGCAGATTGCGAAACTTCGGTTCAGAAAATACGACAAGGGCGCTCCCGCTTTAAGTTTGGGTCGTGGCAAATGAATTTTGGGCTATCGTGTAATCGTAGTGTTGAGTCTAGTCTCTCAAATTGTCTCCGTCTAAACCGTGCAGTGGCGCACATACTGTCACCCTGCATTCATTAGTCACGCCACCCGACACTGCATGTTGTGAATTTGACACCCATGCCGGGCAGTCTGGCAACCAGCCACAGCAATTTACATTTTGGCCATTCCGCAACGCTTGCTGCCGTATAGTTCAGCGACGGGGAATCTGGTAACCAAGGGGAACCAATTGCGATCAGGCGGCTTGCGATTCATTGTGGTGGTGGCTCTGGCGACACTTGTTGCCACAAGCGGACCTGCCTTCGCCCAGCAAGACGTGCTGGAGCGTTTGAACGCGCTGCAAGAGATATCAGAGAAGGACAATGCCGCGGCACTGACACAACTTGCGCCCATGTGGCCAACCCTGCCGGCCGACACACCCTACGTGGCGCGGCGCAAATACCTCACCCTGCTGATGAATCTGGAGGTGGACGCTGCCCACATGGAAGGCGCGGACATCACCATCGCCCGACTGCTCAAGCTCGCCCAGGACCAGCGCGACGATGTGGGTATCGTGCTTGCCACGTCGAAAGCGGCCTACCGCATGATGCGGGCCGGTAAAACCGATGCGGCGATTGTCAAACTGATGAACCTGGAGCCTGTTGCGGTGCGGGCGGGCGATCCCGAGGCCCTGTGGAGCTTCTATTCTGTTTTGGCCGAGTCACAGCTTGTTGCGGGCAAGTTTGAGCTGGCTCTGGCCAGCGCACTCAAAAGCATTGACTATGCCAAGCAGCTGCCCAAGTTCGCCAGTCTTACGCAACTCAAGTCGCTCAATATGCTGTCCCGGGTTTACATCTCCATGACCAACTGGGACAAGGCGCTTGCAGTCATTGATGAAGCATTGACAGTTGCCAATGCGCTGGGGTCCAGCAAGATGCAGGGTACCCTGTACCTCAACCGTGGCTACGTGTACGGCTCCATCCATGAAGTTGCCAAGGCGCGTGTCGCCTACGAACGCGCTGGCGACATTGGCCGTGAGGCCGGCCTAGTGCGCTTGCAGGCCAATGCATTGAACAACATCTGCGACGGATACCTGCAGGAGAAAAACTACGCCCAAGTCGAAGTGCTGTGCAGCAAGGCGCTGGAGAAATACAAAGAGGCTGGCGATTTGGGTGGTGTCGCCATCGCACAAAGCAACATGGGCCTGGCAAAAATGGGCTCAGGCAAAGTGTCTGAGGGTGCGGCCGCCGTGCGGGCTGCGCTGCAATTCAGCAAAGACTCTGGTGCCAAAACCGATCAGGAGTCGGTCCTGGGCGAGTTGGGCGCCATGTACGAACAGCTCAATATGTACAAGGAGGCGGTAGCCACCATTCGTGAACAGCAAATGTTGACGGCTGAGTTGTTCCGCTCGGACCGGGAAAAGTCGGTCGCTGCATTGCAGGAGCAATTCAACTCGGTGCAGCGCGACAAGCAGATCGAACTGCTGGCCCGGGAAAACAGCCTGAAAGACGCAGAGATCAACAACCGCCGCCTGCAGCAAGCGGTGACCATGCTGGGCGCTGTGGTTACGGTGATGGGTGGTGTGTTCGTGTTCTTGTTGTACCGCCGTGTGCGCAAAACGAACGAGAAACTGCGCGAAGCCAATCAACAGCTCGAATTCCATTCGGTGCGCGACCCGTTGACCGGACTGTTTAACCGGCGCTCTTTCCTGGAGCTGATGAAGAAGCGCCCTGTGGACGGTGCCAGCGGACGGCGCGAAGGGGACAATCCGGATGGCTTGATGATTCTGGACATTGACCATTTCAAGAATATCAACGACACCCTGGGCCATGCTGGCGGCGACACCGTGCTGGTCGAAATTGCCAAGCGTCTTCGCACGACGGTGCGTGACACGGACATGGTCATCCGCTGGGGCGGTGAAGAATTCCTGATCTATTCACCCAAAGCCAATACGACCCATCTCAAGATACTGGCCCAGCGCGTTTTGAATGTGATCGGAGAAGCACCGATTGCAGTGGGTGACAAGTCGCTGCCCGTGACGGTCACCGGAGGCTTTCTGACACTGCCATTCTCTGGATTGCCGGAGAGTGAATGCAACTGGGAAAAGGCCATGCAGATTGCCGATATGGCGCTCTATCTGGGCAAAGTCAACGGCCGCAACCGCGCTTATGGCTTGAGCCGCCTGCTCGTTCCCTTTGCAGAGGCCATGCCGACGCTGGAGAACGACATCTCTGCCGCACTGAAGGCAGACATGGTGGAACTGGTGGAGGTCGTCGGTCCCCGCCCCTAAGCGGTTTTCCTGAAGTGCAGCCAGGCCAATAGCAGTGCGATGCCCTGCAGCGCCGCGCACAGATAGAAGGTGGAGCCCATGCGCCAGTCGTTGGCTGGCAAATGGCCGACCTGCGCCAGGATGGCGGTGCCAATCAATGGGCCAAAGATAATGGACAGGCCGTTGATCGCGTTCAGCGCGCCCTGCGTCACGCCCTGCTCATGCGCGCCGGCGGCGCGCGACACCAGGGCCTGCAACGTGGGGCCGGTGGCAATGGACATGAAGTTCGCAAACATGATCACGTACATCATCCAGCCAGCGGTGATCGCGCCATAGCAGAAGAAGGCAATCGTGGCGGACGTAAAACCGATCAGCAGCAATCGGCGCTCGCCAAAGGTTTCCAGCAAGCGGCCCTGAAGGCCACCCTGCACGACCGCGCTGAGGGCGCCCACGACAAACAGCGCGATGCCGTTGTCGGTCGGCGTCCACTGAAAGCGGAAGGTGGTGTACAGCACCCAGGTGCTTTGCAGGATGAACTGGGCGAACACCGTCAGCGCAAATACAAAGATCATCAGGCCCACGCCGCGCATTTTGGAAAGGTGGGACAGTGCCGATAGCGGGTTGGCGCGCAGCAGCGAGAAGCTACTGCGGCGTTCTTTGGGTAGCGACTCTGGCAGCACGAAGTAGCCGTACAGCCAGTTGACCAACGCCAAACCCGATGCCACAAAGAACGGTAGCCGCACATCCTGCCCGCCCAGCAAGCCGCCAATCATGGGTCCGAAAATAAAGCCCATGCCAAACGCCGCGCCCAGCATGCCGTAGGCCTTGCCGCGGTTTTCCGCCGGCGTGATGTCGGCGATATAGGCATTCGCCACCGAGAAGCTGGCGGCCGTGCCGCCGCTGACGATGCGAATCAGCAGCAAGGCCATCAAGGACGTGGCCATTGCTTGCACCAACAGGCTGATCCCCAGGCCGAAGATCGACAACAACAAGACCGGGCGACGGCCAAAGCGATCGCTTAAAGCGCCCAGCATCGGTGTGCAGAGGAACTGCATCACGCCATACATGGCCGACAAAAGTCCATACCAATGCGCCTGCTCGTCCGGGCTGCTGGTGAATTGCCCGACCAAAGCGGGTAACACCGGGATGATCAAGCCAATGCCCAGCACATCCAGAAACACGGTCACCAAAATGAAGGCCTGGCTGGCCTTGCGGTCTTTACTGAAAAATTGCTTGAGCATTTGGGCCTTTGGGGGATCTTCGACATTGTCTGTGATAGCGTGCGTGCAAACACTTTGCCCTTGCCACTGCCCCACCATGAAACACGTCCAACTGCTCAAAATTTTAGCCGCCACCTGTTGCATGGCTGTAGCCCTGACGGCCGCGCAGGCTGCGGTCAAACTGGACGACCCGGTGCCGCTGTCACCGCTCTTGCGCAAAGGCCAGTTGCCCAACGGGCTGACCTGGTACATCCAGAAGAATGACAAGCCGGCCCAGCAAGTGGAACTGCGTCTGGCGGTCAAGGCCGGGTCGGTGCTGGAAGATGAGGATCAGCAAGGTCTGGCGCACTTCACCGAGCACATGGCGTTCAATGGTTCGACGCATTTCAAAGGCAATGAGCTGGTGTCTTTTCTGCAGTCCCTGGGCATGCGTTTTGGGGCAGACCTGAACGCTTACACCAGCTTTGACGAAACCGTTTACACGCTGTCCGTCCCCACCAGCAAGCCGGGGAATCTTGAGAAGGCCTTCCAGGTGCTGCAGGACTGGGCCGGTGGCCTGGCTTTTGACGCGGATGCGATCGACAAGGAGCGGGGCGTGGTGCTGGAAGAGTCGCGCCGCGGCAAGGGCGCAGAAGACCGCCTCGGCAAGATCACGCTGCCCAAAATTCTGGAAGGCTCCAAGTACGCACAGCGTCTGCCGATCGGGCATGACGACATCATCCGTTCGTTCCCACGCGAGGCCGTCAAGCGGTTTTATGGCGACTGGTACCGCCCTAACCTGATGGCGGTGATGGTGGTCGGCAACGTCGATCCTGCGCGCGCGGAGGTGCTGGTGAAGAAGTACTTCGGCGGTCTGAAGAATCCGGTGCCGGAGCGTCCGCGGCCCGTTGAGAAGCTGCCGGCCCGCACAGTGCAGGAAGCGGTCGTAGCGACTGACAAGGAAGCGACCAACAACGTCGTCAGCATCACCTACTCGCGCCAGGAAGACGGGCCGGAAACTACCTGGGGCGCCTACCGCCAGCACATGGTGGAAAACCTGCTGAACCAGATGCTGGGCCTGCGTTTGCAGGAACTGACGCTGACTGCCAATCCGCCTTTTGTGGCGGGTAGCAGCGGCCTGCAAAGCCTGATCAAGGGCTACCGGGAGTTCAATGCGTCCGCGCTTTTAGGCAAACCGGGCGCGGAGCCCGCAATCCGCGCGTTGGTGCAAGAGAACGAACGCGCTGCGCAATTCGGCTTTACTGCATCGGAACTGGAGCGCGGCAAGAAGAACTATGCCCGCGACATGGAGCAGTATTTCAAGGAACGCAGCAAGACCGAGTCGCTCATCTTTGCTGACGAATTTGTCCGCAATTTTCTGACTGACGAGCCCATTCCCGGCATCGTGGCAGAAGCCCGCGCGGCGGATGAAATGCTGCCCACGATCACGCTGCAGGAGATCAGCACACTGGCCCGTCAACTGATCCATGGTAGCAACAACAAACTGGTGATTTACCAGGGCGTGGATGCCCCGGACGCGGCCAAGCCCACAGGCAAGGATTTGCTGGACATCGTGGCCAAGGCGGCGGCGACACCGGTGGCGGCCTATGCCGAGAAAGCCATGGCGCACGGCTTGATGCCGCTGTTGCCCCAAAGCGGGACGGTGGTGTCCGAGAAGAAAACGCCTTCGCTGGGGCTGACGGAATGGACCTTGAGCAATGGCGTCAAGGTGGTGCTCAAGCCTACGGACTACAAAAACGACCAGATTCTGATGGGCGCTTACCGCGCAGGTGGTTTGTCGCTATTCCCGGATACCGATGTGATCAATGGCAGCTACGCGGTGCCGGTGGTGTCGGAGATGGGGCTGGCCGACTTCTCGCCCAATGATTTGCGCAAGTTGCTGGCAGGCAAAGCCGTCAGCGCCGGCCCGCAGTTGGGTGACATCTCCGAAGGCTTTGGCGGGCAAGCGGGCAATGCCGAGCTGGAAACCCTGCTGCAGCTCACGCATTTGTTCTTCACCCAGCCGCGTCGCGACGAGACCCTGTTCACCTCCTTTGTCGGCAAGAGCCGTGACATGCTGAAGAACGCAGAAGGCAGCCCGGAGGTGCGCTTTGCCGAGGCCATCCAGAAAGCCCTGTACAACGACCATCCCCGCCGCCCGCGCATGCCCAAGGCCGCGGACTTTGACCAACTGGATCTGACCCGTGCGATGGACATCTACCGCGCAAGGTTTGGCAGTGCCAAGGGGTTCACGTTCTTCTTTGTGGGCAGCATGGACATGAAGGCCATCAAGCCGCTCGTGGCGCGTTATCTGGGTAGCTTGCCGGTTACCGATGTGCCGACGCAGTTCCGCGATCTTGGCTTGCGCCCGGTCAAGGGCGTGGTGCGGTCAGAGGTGCTGGGGGGTAGCGAAGCCAAGAGCATCCTGTCGCTGACGTTGACCGGAGACGCCGCCTATTCCAACAGCGCCAATATGGCGATGCGGGCGATGATTGATGTTCTGGATATCAAGCTGGTGGAAGTGCTGCGCGAAAAGATGGGAGCGGTGTATTCGCCCAGCCTGTCGGCCCAGCTCAGCAAGCTGCCCTACGGCCATTACACGGTCAACCTGACCGTGCCTGCGAGCCCGGACAACGTGGGCAAGATCGTCGACGCCAGCCTGGCCGAGATGAAGAAACTCCAGAACGAGGGCCCGCAAGCTGGCGACTTGGCCAAGGTCAAGGAAAACTGGGTCAAGAACTTCCGCGAAGCCGTCAAGACCAATGGCTATTGGCTCAGCGTGCTGCGCTCATCCAAAGAGCAAGGCGAAGATCCGATGCGCGTGCTGAGCTACGAGGCACGCGTCAAGGCCTTGACAGCGGCGGATGTGCAGCAAGCCGCCAAACAATACTTGGACACCCAAAACATGGTGCAGTTCGTACTGAACCCGATCAAACCCTAAATCACTTTGCCCATTTCAATCATGCGTCGCTTTCTTCTTTCATTGCTCGTTATTGCTGCTGTACCCGTTTGGGCTGAACGTCTCACCATTGATCGCATCAACTCAGACCCGGCACTGTCCGGGCCGCGCGTGCGTGGCCTGCAGATTGCGCCGGATGGTGCACGTGTCACGTTTCTGAAAGGGCGGCCCGACAACCAGTTTCAGCTCGACCTGTGGGAGTTCAACCTGAAGGACCAGGCCACACGGCGTTTGGTGAACTCCACGTTGCTGGCCCCGCAAGAGAATCTGTCGGAAGCCGAGCGCGCACGTCGTGAGCGGGCGCGCACCGCCAGCTTCAAGGGCATTGCCAGCTACAGCTGGTCACCCGATGGCAAGCAGATGCTGATTCCGTTGGGGGGCAGCCTGTATCTGATCGACGTGGATACCCCGGACAAACCGCGCAAGGTGGCAAGTGGCGATCTACTGGACCCCAAGATTTCGCCCAAGGGCCGCTATGTCTCGTTTGTGCGCGATCAAAACCTGTGTGTGGTGGATTTAAAGACGGGCAAGGAAAAGCGTTTGACGCGGGACGGCAAGGGCACCATCCACAACGCCGAGGCCGAGTTTGTGGCGCAGGAAGAGATGGACCAACGCAGCGGCTACTGGTGGGCGCCCGACGACTCCGCCATCGCATTCAAGAAATTTGATGAGAGTCCGGTGGCGATTCAAAAGCGCTTTGAAGTGCAGGCCGACCGCACCAACGTAACGGAACAGCGCTACCCCGCAGCGGGCCAGCCCAATGTGCACGTTTCACTGGCCGTGGTATCGCCCGCAACCGGTGCCGTCCGCTCCGTATCGCTGGGCACGGAGCAAGACATCTACCTGGTGCGCGCCGACTGGAGCGCCGATAGCAAGCAGGTGTTCTTCCAGGTTCAGGCGCGCAACCAGAAGCAGCTGCAACTGCGTGCTGCGGCAGTGGATACGCTGCACCCGCGCGTGGTGGTGGACGAGCAGGCCAAGACTTGGGTCAGCGTGCTGGACGAACCGCATTTCCTAAAGACACAGAAGGCGTTCATCTGGACTTCCGAGCGCAGCGGGCGCAAGCACTTGTATCTGGTGGGGCTGGACGGCAAGGTTGTGCACCCGATCTCCTCGGGCGAGTGGGGCATTGACCGCTTGCTGGCGGTGGATGAAAAAGCGGGCCTGGCTTATGTGTCTTCCAACCGCGATGCGGTGATCGACAAGCAGGTCTACGCGTTGCGCCTGGATGGCAGCAATGCCAATGCGCCGCAACGCATCACGCAAGGCGATGGCTGGCATGAAGCCAAGTTTTCCGAAGCGGGTCAAAGTTTTATCGACACCTTCTCCGATCCTGACACGCCGCCCCAAATAGGCATCTACAAGCCCGATGGCGCACGCGTTGCATGGATCGAGGCGAACGCGCTGACGCCACAACATCCGTACTACCCTTACCTCAGCAGCCACGTCAAAACCGAATACGGCACATTGAAGGCGGCTGACGGCCAGACCCTGTATTACGAATTGCGCAAGCCGCTGAACTTCGATGCCACCAAGCGCTATCCGGTATTCCTGTCCACCTATGGCGGCCCAGGTTCGCAAGTGGTGGGGCGTAAATGGGGCAGCCTGTTCGAGCAATACATGGCGCAGCAAGGCTATGTCGTCTTCTCGCTGGACAACCGAGGCTCTGCACGGCGTGAGCGCGTGTTCACCGATGTGATCTATGGCAACCTGGGTCGCAATGAAGTGCAAGACCAATTGACGGGTATCGACTGGCTGCGCAGCCAGAGCTTTGTAGATGCCAAACACATTGGCGTATTCGGCTGGAGCTACGGCGGCTTCATGACAGTGCGCCTGCTGGCCGCCGCGTCAGACCGCATCGCCGCAGGCGTCGCCGTGGCGCCGGTGACTGACTGGGCGCTGTACGACACGCATTACACCGAGCAGTTCCTTGGCAGCCCGAAGGACAACGCGGAGGGCTATGCGCAGAGCGGCGTGTTCGCCCAACTGGATGGCCTGCGCTCACCGCTGTTGCTGATCCACGGTATGGCCGACGACAACGTGCTTTTCACCAACTCCACCCGGTTGATGGATGCGATGCAAAAGAAGGGTATCCAGTTCGATCTGATGACCTACCCTGGCGGCAAGCACGGTCTGTCCGGCCCAGCCAGCCAGAAGCATGTGTTTCGAGCGATTGCCAATTTCTTTGATCGGCATTTGAAGGCGCAGCAATCGGGCATTGACGAGCAGCGCTAACTCGACCTGTGTTTTGGACTTGTCCCCAGGCTCTTCATATATTGCCTGGGCACCAGGCCGCGAAACATTTCGGTGATCGGCTCAACCTTTTCTCTGGCAGCGGGTTCGCCGACGCTGTCCGCCAGAGCACTGACCAGATCACAGCGCAAGTACCACAGGGCTTGAACGTCGCTTGCACGTACGACGCAAGACCAGACGTAGCTGCAATCGCTGGAGTCATCGATCAACGTAAGCTGATACATCATTGCGGCGCGAATGTCTTCAATGCGCCCGTCCGCATCCACTTCCGTTGCCGGGTCGGAGAGTAGCGACACAAAGCTGGATGTAAATCGGGACAGAGTCTTGAGCATGGTTCACAGACTAGATATCCATGCTGCCCGGTTCTGTGCCATGGCGAACACAAGTCCAAACTTGTATCGATTTCTGGATCGACATAAAAAAAGGGCGCCCGAAGCGCCCTTTTTGTATCCGCCGTAAAGCCTATTTCTGCCCGGCTCGAATCTCGGCGGCGATACGCTTTGCCGAGTAGACGTTGTCCAGCGCTTCCAGCAGTGCCTGTGAATGCACGGCCACGGTTCGGTTGAGCTTCTCGTCAAAGCCAAACTCACCGCCCAGTGAGTGGATGTTGCCGTCGAACACCAGGCCCACCACTTCCCCATTCTTGTTGACCATCGGCGAGCCGGAGTTGCCGCCGATGATGTCGTTGTTGGTGACGAAGTTGAACGGGGTCTTCAGGTTGACCTTGTTCTTGGCCGCCAGCCAGCTTTTAGGCAGGGCGAACGGCTCTGCGCCGGTGTGGCGGGTGTAGGCGCCGCCGATCTCGGTGAAGGGCGTGACCGGTGTGCCATTCTCACTCCAGCCCACGACGCGACCATACGACAAGCGCAGTGTGAAGGTGGCGTCCGGAGGGTTCTCGGTGCCGTAGACCGCAAAGCGGGCCTTGGCCAGGCGCTCTTCCTGCTTCTTCAACGGGCCTTGCACCTCTTCTTCAAATTTCTTGCGGATCGCACGCACTTCGGCATCGTAAGACGCGACAAATTTGATCAGCGGGTCTTTGGATGCCGCAATGGTTTTGCTGTCCGCATCCCACAGCGTCTTGCGCAGGCCTCCCACGGGCTCGCCCTTGGCGTTCATCTTCAGCTCTTGCAGGCGCGTGCCCTTGACCAATTCATTGGCGACCTGCTCCGGACTCTTGTTGCCCAACAGCCTCTTGACCAGCGGGTGGTCTGCGCTCAGGTCTTCGCGGAAGCCGGTCAGGCCGTGCTTCAAATGGGCGATTTCAAATTCCTTGTAGATCGGCGCGTCGGACAACACGCCTTGCTCCATTTGGGGCATGCGCGCATCGGCGAATTCGCGCAAACGGTCTGCGTTGGGTTTGGTCTTTTCATCGGCATGGCGCACGATGTTGCGGGCAATGCTCACCAGCCTGCTGCCGAAATTGCTGCCCAGCGCGTTGGCGGTCTTGCGCATTTCGTTGCGTTTTTTGGTCAGTGCAGCAATGTTGTCCCAGACGTCGCCGTACTCGTTAAACAGTGCGGGGTTTGCTACCACCTTGGATCGGAAATCGCGTTCATTCTTCTGCAGTTGGCCAAAGAATGCGGCGTCACCCAACGCTTCGTGCTGACCTCTGCGTGCTTTCAGGCTGTTCTCCACGCCAAACAAGTCGTCGTTGGAGTGGCGCAGTTGCTCCTTGCCACGCTTCTGGTATTCCGTGATCCAGCCGCGTTGTTGCGACAGGCGCATCAGCGTGACGGGCAGACCGTGGTCACGCTGGTCTTCCATTTGCGCAATGGTCATGCCACGGCTGGTGCCGCCGGGGTTGCCGGAGACAAAAGTCAGCTCGCCATCCTTGATGCCGGTCTTTGCGAAGGGCAGGTAGTTGGTCGTCTTCCAGGGCTTGCCGTCTGCACCGTAGATGCGCAGGAAGCTGACATCCAGGTCGTAACGCGGAAACATGAAGTTGTCTGGGTCACCACCAAAGAAGGCGATGGCGTCTTCTGGTGCGAACACCAGGCGGATGTCCTGGAGGCGACGGTATTTGTACAGGTTGTACTGGCCGCCGCGAAACAGCGTGACCACGTCACAGCGCCACTCCTTGCCGGTTGCGCATTCTTTTTCGATGCCTGCAATCGTCGCTTTCTGCACTTCGTCGAACTTTTCGGTGGGTGCATTTTTAGTCGCGTCCTGCACCACTTGCGTCACATCGGTGATGGCCGTGAGTTGGTTCATCTCCATGCCGGGGCAATGGGGCTCTTCCTCCATCTTGCGGGCGAGAAAGCCATCTTTGTTGAAGTCCTTCTTGCGCATGCCAGACAGGTTCTGGATGCAATCGCGCGCGCAGTGGTGGTTGGTCATCACCAGGCCGTCCGGTGACACGACAGAGGCCGAGCAGCCACCGGCAATGCGCACGCTGGCCAATTGCAACTGCTTGAGCCAGTCGGCACCAGGCGCAAAGCCGTAGGCCGCGCCTACTTTGGCGGCAGGAAACTGGTTGTAGGTCCACATGCCTTCGTCGGCAAGTGCAACCCCCACATTGAGGGACAACAGCCCCGCCAAGAAAATAGCCAAACTGCGACGCATAGGTCTGCCCCTTGTATGGAAAAGCGGCCAGTGTAGCGATGTTGCGTGATGCTGGCTTGCCTGCATCAGCCCCTTGCTCTATAGTTTTGGGCACATTCAGGAGTCACCATGGCGTTCGCGAAAATTGCTCTCACCCCCATTTGTTTTGCTACTGCCTTGCTGGTCAGTAATGCGCATGCACAAACCAAACCGCAAGTCGTCAATCCACCCAAAACCATCTTGTGGATGGACGTATCCACCGGTGGCATGGCGGGCATGCCGGAAATCGAAATCCCGGGTATGGGGAATTTGATGGGCGGACTGATGGGCGCGATGGGCAAGTCGTCCGACGCCAAGAGCACTGGTAAAGAGTATTACGGCATGGCGCGCACCTTCCACATCATGCCGCCGCGTATCGTGGACGTGGCCTTGTGGAATGGCTTGAAGCCCAACACCGAGGCTGCGCAGCGGATTCCTGCGGGCATGAAGATGGGCGACAAACTGCCACTGCTAGCCGTCGATCCCGAACGCGTGGCGGAGCCAGGCAAGCCTGGCAGTACCGGCACTTACGACTACGAGCCACCCAAAGGGCGATTGCTGTTTTACTGGGGTTGCGGCACGAACGTGCGTTCCGGTCAGCCGCGTATTCTGGATTTGAGCAAGCTCACAGCAGACTCGATGCAGGCTTTCGGCAATGCGTTCAGTGGCCGCTATGCGCCGGACCGCGGCGCCAAAGTCAAACCCGGTTACGACGTATTCCCGAATGAGCGCGACAAGCGCGGATTGCCCAAGGGCGCGTCGCTAGTAGGTGAGCACCAGATTGTTGGCGATGGCGTTCCTGAGTCGTTCAAGTTCACGCTGAATGCGGCGCAGGATGTGATGCCGCCGATCGAGCTACAAAGCCATGGCGGACTGAAAGACAGCATCGCGCTGGAGTGGGCTGCGGTGACCAATGCCAAAGGCTACTTCCTGAACGCCATGGCGGTGCAGGGAGAGGACATGATTTTCTGGTCCAGCAGCGAGCAGCCGGACTCTGGTTTCGGATTGTTTGATTACCTGTCCAACGCCAACATAGACAAGTGGGTCAAGGACAAAGTGCTGCTGGCATCCAGCGTCAACAAATGCGCGGTGCCACAAGGCATTTTTGATGCAAAAGCCGATACGGTGCGCAGCAAGGGGCGCGATGGTGGCGGCGCCTTCCTGCGAATGGTGGCGTATGGCGGCGAACATGGCTTTGTGCATCCACCGCGCCCCACCGATGTGAAGATTCCGTGGGACCAGGAGTGGTCGGTGCGCCTGCGTGTGAAGTCACAGACTATGGCCATGCTCGGTCAGGACATCATGCCGAGCCGCGACACATCGCAAAACATGCCGCAGGACGAACAAAACAAGGAAGCGCCGAAAGATCCGGCCGACAAGAACCCCTTGAACAGCGTCCCGGGCGCTGTGAATTTGTTGAAGGGATTGTTCGGTCGCTAATGGACTGGCAAGTCAGTAGCAAGGTTGCTATTGACTGAGCGGGCATTACTGTATCGGTTACGCTTCTGGCCGGGCAAATCTGCCCGCGTTTCACCTCCAGGAGACCCCATTCAGTGAAAGCCCACGTTCTCGGCGCCATCGCGCTCATGATTGCCGGTGCCACCAGCACCACCCATGTTTTTGGCGCCGAACCGGCAGCCACCCAGGCTGCGGCCAGCGCGCTGCAGTCCGGCCTGAATCCGCAATACAGCGACGCTGCGATTCGTCCGCAAGACGACTTCTTTGGCCATGTCAACGGAACCTGGCTGAAGAACACGGAGTTCCCGGGAGACCAGTCCAGGCTGGGTTCTTTCATGGAGTTGCGTCAGGCGGTGCTGCCTCGCCTGAAGACCATCATTGATGGTCTGTCCAAGACCGAGAACAAGCCCGGCACCGACGCGCAAAAGATTGCCGACGCCTACGCCAGCTACATGGACACAGCCACGATCGACGCGTTGGGCTTCAAGCCCTTGCAGGCCGACTTTGCCCGGATCGATGCATTGACCGATGTCAAACAGATCCCGGCGCTGATCGCCTGGTTCAACAAGATCAGCGACTTTGCGCGCGGCGACAACAAGATCCTCGACACCGCGCCTTACGACATCACTGTGCACCAGGACAACAAGGACGCCACCAAGTACGTGCTGGATCTGGGCCAGGGTGGCCTGGGTATGCCTGACCGTGACTATTACCTGAACGACACCGACGCCAAGCTCAAGAGCGTGCGCGACAAGTATCTGGCGCACGTAGAAAAAATGCTGGCGCTGTCCGGCGACAAGGATGCGGCCAAGCATGCTGCCGATGTGCTGGCACTGGAAACAGCACTGGCCAAAGCCCAATGGAGCAAGGTTGAGTTGCGCGACCCCGTCAAGGCGTATAACAAGATTGCCATCAACAAGCTCGATGCACTGACACCGGGTTACAACTGGGCCGGCTACTTCAATGCACTGGGTGTCAGCGGCAAGATCAAGTACGTGATCGTCGCGCAACCGAGCTACCTGACGGCGTTGAACCAACAGCTGCAGACCACGCCGCTGGATGTCTGGAAGACCTATTTCAAATGGCACCTGTTGCGCAGCAGCGCACGTCAACTGTCGCAGCCTTTCGTTGACGAAAGCTTTGCCTTCAACGGGGCCACATTGCGCGGCGCCAAGGTGCAGGAAGACCGCTGGAAGCTCGGCGTGCGCATGCTTGACGCGGTGATGGGCGAGAGCTTGGGCAAGTTGTATGTAGCCCAGTATTTCCCCGCCAAAGACAAGGCCAGCATGGAAAAGCTGGTGAAGAACCTGCTGCTGGCTTTCAAGCAAGGCATTAACACGCTGGACTGGATGAGCCCGGCCACCAAGGCCGAGGCGCAGCGCAAACTAGCCACCTTCGAAACCAAGATCGGCTACCCGTCCAAGTGGAACGACTACGCCAAGTTGCATATCGTCAAGGGCGATGCATTGGGCAATGTGCAGCGCGCCAAGCAGTTCAACACCGAGCTGAAGCTGGCCAAGCTGGGCGGTCCTATCAACCGCGCCGAATGGGACATGACGCCGCAAACGGTCAACGCGTACTACGACCCCGAGAAAAACGAAATCGTGTTCCCGGCCGCGATTCTGCAGCCACCGTTCTTCAATGCCGCAGCGGATGATGCAGTCAACTACGGCGGCATTGGCGCGGTGATTGGCCACGAAATCAGCCACGGTTTTGACGACCAGGGCGCGCAGTACGACGAAAAGGGCAACCTGCGCGACTGGTGGACCAAGGACGACCACGCCAAGTTTGAAGCAAAGACCAAGATGCTGATCGCGCAGTACAACGGCTTCAGCCCTATCGCTGGCTACACCGTCAACGGCGAGCTGACACTGGGCGAAAACATTGCCGACAACTCCGGCTTGGCCGTGGCTTACAAGGCCTGGAAGCTGTCGCTGAAAGGCAAGCCAGCGCCAGTGATCGATGGCCTGACCGGCGAGCAGCGTTTCTTCTTGGGCTTTGGCCAGATCTGGCGCTCCAAGACGCGTGAGCAGTTGCAGATCGAGCACCTGAAGACGGATCCGCATTCCCCTGGCGAATTCCGCGCCAACGGCTCGCTGCGCAACTTCACGCCGTTCTACGAAACCTTTGGCGTGAAAGAGGGCGACAAGATGTACTTGCCGCCCGAGAAACGCGTTTCTATTTGGTAACTACTGGATAGTGGGGCCACGACGAATCAGCAAGGGCTGACCGTCGGCCTCATGAGCGACTACCGAGCTGCTGGCAAAGGCAGCAGCTTGCCCTCGGATTGCGCTGGCGCTGCGATCTTCAAAATGCGCGATAGCGTGGGCGCAATGTCCACCACTTCGACGCGCTCTTGCACTTGGCCAGAGCCCACCCAACGCGGACCGTAGAGCAGGATGGGCACATGGGTGTTGGCGGGGTGCGGTGCGTCGTGGGTTGTTCCGGCCTTTCGCGTGCCCACCATCCAGCCCGGCTCCAGCACGATGAACAACTGTGCCGAACGGTCGGCGTACCAGGAGTTGCGTGCTGCGGCCAGGAAACGGTTGGTAGTCGGCTCTGTGCCCGAGAGTTGCGCGCGCGTGAAAACGTCCAGCACGCCGGTGATCCCGAGCAGGATGGATTTCGCTTCATCCTCAACGACAGCACTGTTCAAACCTTTGGCTTCGATCACTTTGTTGTCGAGCAGCACTCCGCCTGCAGAAAACCCAAACGCCCATTTGGCCTCACCAAATTTCTCGGATAGCCCGGCGTTCACGCGGGCCACGGCTTGCGCTGCGTTCAGCCGCCCAGCATTGCGCCCCTGCGATTGCGCCCATTCGGGCGTATCCAGAAAGCCGTGGTCGGCGGTCAGCGCCACGACGTAGTTGTTCTTGCCGATGCGCTGATCCAGGTCAGCGAAGAAGCTTTGCAGCGCGCGGTCCAGGTGCAGAAAGTGGTCGTGTGACAGGCGTGATTCCGGGCCGAACGCGTGGTTCACATAGTCGTGGCCGGACAGGCTGACCGCGAGAATATCGGTTTGCGGGCCCATGCCCAGTGACTCGCCTTCGATGGCGGCGCGTGCGAATGCCAGCGACAGTTCATCACTGAAGGGCGTGGCGATCAGGTTGACGTAAAAGCGTGGCCCAGGTGCGTCACTGCCTTCCCCGATGACGACAGGCAAACGGTTTGGATTGCCATCCACGCGCTGCCAGGCTTGGCCGTCGGGTACGGAGCGCTGGTAGGCCGACTCTGGCAACAGCGGCGCCCAGGTTTTCTTGAAATAGGCGTCGGCAGGCTTGGCCGCGTTGAAGGTGTTCACCCATTGTGGATGCGCCTTCATGTAGTAGGTGCTGGAGGCATAAATGCCGGTTTCATCCATGTACATATAGGCCGTGCCCGCATGGCCCGCAGGCAGGATGGCGCCGCGGTCCTTGCTGGAGATGGCAATCACTCTGGATTCCGGTGTGCCGCGGCGCAATACATCGCCTACGGTCTCCACCATCAAGTTCTTGGGGCTGGTGCCGGACATCGGTACAGTGATGTTGCCGATATAGGTATGGGCATCGTCTTGCGTGCAGTACAGGTACGCGCCGGTAACGGGGTCGCGCCATTCGTTGCTGATGATGCCGCTGCGGTGCGGGTAGGCGCCGCTGAGCATGGTGGCATGGCCCGGTGCGGTGACCGGGTAACCGTGGCCGTAAAAAGCATTGTTGAAGGTGACGCCGCGCTGCAGAAAACGGTTAAAGCCATCGGGCGCCAACTGGTCGCGGTAGCCCAAGACCTGGCGCATGGGCAGGCCATCAATAGCCAGGAAGACCAGCAGTTTGGGCGCGGGCGGATTGGTCGGTGGCTGGGTCGCGCAGCCCGCGGGCCCCGCACTCAGCACAGCGGCGATGGCGGCACAGGAAAGCAGTCGTTTGAACATGTAGAGGGAATTCATGGCGCACAGTGTAGGCAAGCTGTGTGAAGCTCGGGCGTTTCCGGCATGTTTTCCCTAATAATCGGCCATGCCTTTTGAAACTGCACCTCCCACCTCCTGGATGACACGTCTGCGCTGGGGCGTCGGCGGCCTGTTGCTGGTGTGGGTGCTGTTGGCGATGCTGGTGCCGCCGCTGGTCAAGCGCGAAATCGAGCGACAGGGCACAGCCGCACTGGGGCGTACCGTGTCGGTGGGCGAGGTGGGCTTTCAGCCCTGGTCCTTGCGGTTGACCCTCAACGATTTGAAGATCGGTGCGGCGGAAGGCCGCGGCTGGCAGTTCACGCTGGCGCGCCTGGAGGCCAATCTGGAGCTGGAGTCGCTGCTGCGCATGGCGCCCGTGCTGGACAGTCTGGTGCTGGATATTCCGCACCTGAACCTCGCCCACACCGGCCAGGGTCATTACGACATTGACGACGTGCTCCAGCGCTTGAGCAAGCCCTCGGCAACGTCCGCTTCTAAGCCCCTGCAATTTGCGCTGTACAACGTCCAGGTGCACAACGGATCGGCGGACTTCACCGATTCCCTGCCATCCGGGACACAGACGCATAAGCTGAATAAGCTCGAAGTGAGTATTCCGTTCCTGAGCAATCTGGATTACCGGCGCACCGCGCAGATCCAGCCGCATCTGGCGTTTGAGCTCAACGGCAGCAGCTTTGACACAGCGATGCAGGGTACGCCGTTTGACACCTCTCATGCGATGGAAGCGCGCCTGAAAGTGCCGCGCCTTGATCTTGCACCGTGGTTGCCTTATGTGCCTGCCGATCTGGCGATACGCCCCAGTACGGGTGTGCTGGATGCGGATTTGCGCATTGCGTTTTCTGATGCGCCCAAGGCTTCGGTCAAGGTCTCTGGCCATCTTGGTGCCAGTGGACTGGTTCTGAAGGATGCAGCGGGCGACGAGGTATTGCGAAGCAATGCCGTTACTGCCGAGCTGGACGACGTGCGCCCGTTGGAGCGCGTAGCAACGCTGGCCTCTCTCACGCTGGAAGCGCCCGCATTGCAATGGGTGCGCAAGCGTGCGGGGCGCCTGAAGGTGGAGTTGCTGGATGTTCCGGTCTCCGAAGATGCTACTAAATCAGGAGCTTCTTACGCACATTCTGCGAGGGCTGCAGGCCTAAATGATGCTAAATCTCCAGCGAAGAGCGAAGACTGGAAGCTGACCCTGCATGCGCTGCGCATCCAGCGCGGGCAACTGCGCTACAGCGACGAAAACTTCAAGCCTGCCGCTCTCGTGGCGCTGGCAGATGTGGATGTGCAAGCCAGCGCACTGCAGTGGCCTTTGTCCGACAAACCCCTTGCCTTCAAAGCGTCTGCCAACGCGCCAACCAAAGGCAAGGCATCCCGTCTGCAATTGCAGGGAGACGCCACGGCGGAAGGCGGGGCGACGCATCTGCAGCTCAACGATGGTGCGCTGGTGCTGGCTGAGCCTTGGGTCAGCGAATATTTGGTGCCCAAGCTGCGCGGCACGCTGGATACGGAGCTGGATGTGCGCTGGCAGGGCGACAAAGTACAGATCGCGATCTCCAAGCTAACGCTGACGGACGCAGCGCTTGTCGGCATGAATACGCCCGCTGTCGCCGGTGCCCCGGCACGCAGCGGCCCGTCGTCCAGCGACATGCCGCGCATCCAGTCGCTGGAGTTGCAGGGTGCCACGGTCGATCTAGCGGCCCGCTCTGCAGCGTTAGGCAAAGTCATATTGCGTGCGCCCAGCACTGGTGTGCGCAGGAGTGAAGACGGGCGCTGGATGGTTCAGGCCTGGATGAAAGCGCAGAAGGCAAACGATGGAGAGGCCTCCGCTACGCAGACCCCGTGGCGCGTGCAACTGGAGAGTCTGGTCGTCAGCGACGGTGTCGTGGCCTTCTCGGATCGCAGCAAGGGCAAGCCGGTGCGCATGGAAGTGTCTGGGCTGAGTGTGCAGACAGGCGCGTTGGATGTCGCGGGCAAAGAGCCCGCGCAACTGACGCTGGCCGCGCGTTTGCGCTCCGGGCAGACCGAGACGGGCAGCCTCAAGTTCAAAGGCATGGCAGCGTGGGCGCCTCTTCAGCTGCGGGGTGAGCTAGATGCCACCGACGTGCCGGCTCACGCGCTGGTGCCGTACTTTGCCGACCGCTTGAATCTGGACATCTTGCGCGCCGATGTGAGCCTGCGCGGGCGGCTGCGTTACGCCGACACGCCCGCCGGCGCTGAGGTGAGCCTGCGGGCCGATGGCGCGCTGGAAGAGTTCCGCGCCAACAACGCAGTAGCCGCGAAGGAGGGCGATACGCTGGCACTGGGCGAAGAGCTGTTGAGCTGGAAGGCGCTCAACGTGCCCGGCATCGCACTTTCTATTGCGCCCGGCAAACCGATGCGGCTGCAGGTACGCGAAGCTGCGCTGACCGACTTTTTTGCACGCATCGCCGTGGCACCGGATGGACGCATCAATTTGCAGGATCTGGTGAAGCCAGCACCTGCGGGCACTGCCGCTGAGCCTGCCGGACCACCGGCGCAGATCACCGTGGGGCCGATGACGCTGGTGCAAGGCAAGGTGCTGTTTTCAGACCGCTTCATCAAGCCCAACTACAGCGCAGACCTGAGCGAGTTGACCGGCAAGCTGGGCGCGTTTGCAACGCAGGCGCCAGGCGCGGAGCCCAAGCTGGCGGACCTGGAGCTGCGTGGTCGGGCCGAGGGCACTGCGGCGCTGGAGATCACCGGGCAGATCAATCCGCTGGCCAAGCCGCTGATGCTGGATATTGAAGGCAAGGTGCGCGATCTGGAACTGCCGCCGCTGTCTCCCTATGCGATCAAATACGCGGGCTACGGCATCGACCGCGGCAAGATGAGCGTGACCGCGCACTACAAGGTGGAGCGCGACGGCCAGCTCACTGCCAGCAACAAGGTGGTGCTCAACCAGTTGGCGTTTGGTGAGGCCGTCAACGGAGCGCCCAATAGCCTGCCAGTGAAACTGGTGACGGCGCTGCTGGCCGATGACAACGGAATGATCGACCTGGATCTGCCAATCAGCGGTTCGCTGAACGATCCACAGTTCAGCGTGGGGCCGGTCATCTGGAAGGTCATTACCAATGTGATCGCGAAGGCGCTGACCTCGCCGTTCAGTTTGTTGGGCGGTGGGTCGGGCGATGCCAACGAGAGTGGTGGACGCATTGCATTTGCGCCGGGCAGCAGCGCGCTGGATGCGCAGGCCGTACAAGCGCTGGACAAGGTCATTCAGACGGTGAGCGGCAAGGCGGCGCTGTCGCTCACAGTGACAGGCACGGCGCACCTGGAAGCTGAGCGCGAAGCACTCAAACGCGAAAGACTCAAGGGCCTGCTGATTGCCGAAAAGCGCAGGCGCCAGGCGCAGGACGCAGCAGCGATCTCGACCGTGACCGACGAAGAGGCGCCAGCGTTGCTCAAAGCGGTGTACCGACGCGCAGAAATCAACAAGCCGCGCAACATCCTGGGGTTGGCCAAAGAGCTGGCGCCGCGCGAGATGGAAAACCTGCTGCTCGCCAGTCTGCCGGTGGACGCGGATGCGATGCGCGCGCTGGCGCAGGCGCGGGGTGTCGTGGTCAAGGACTATCTCGCCGCGCATAAGTTTCCCTCCGAGCGTTTGTTTTTGGGCAGCGTCAAAGTCGAAGAATCGGCAACACCGGACAAAGCATTTCAGCCCGTTGCCGAACTGGCACTGACCCACCGTTGACAGGAACCACCATGTACAACCCCAGCCATTTTCAGGAAACCCGTCTTGACGTGTTGCACGGATTGATCCGTCAGCAACCGCTGTCTACGCTTGTCACGCTGACTGCAGACGGCTTGGTGGCGAACCACATCCCTTTGTATTTGCGTTTCGATGGCACAGGGCAGGGTACGCTGGTCGGCCATGTCGCTCGCGCCAACCCGATATGGAAAGACTTTGATGCGAACACCGCAGCACTAGCGATCTTTCAGGGGCCGCACAAATACATCACGCCGCGCGCCTACGCCACCAAGGCAGAACATGGCAAGGTGGTGCCGACGTGGAACTATGTGACGGTGCATGCACGCGGGCCACTGCAAGTGCAGCAAGACCCGGCGTGGATTCGCGCACAGCTGATGGACCTCGTCACGCAGCAGGAAGCGCCTGCACCTGCGCCGTGGGCAGTGGACGACGCGCCGCGTGAATACACCGACACGATGATCCGCGCGCTGGTGGGTATTTCGATTCCTATCGTTGATTTGTCCGGCAAATGGAAGGTCAGCCAGAACCAGCCTGCTGTGAATCAGGCCAGCTTGTTGCAGAACTTGCGTGCAGAAGGTTCGGCAGATGGCGATGCGATGGCAGGGTTGGTGGCAGCCGCAGTCGGAGCGCGCGGATGAAGTTGTACTGGCAGCGCGTGCTGCTGGCCGTTGTTGCGGCGGGATTGGTAGCAGCGCTGGACGCGGGCTTGCGCAAGAGTGCGCCAGGTGTTGCACAAGCCGTGTGGCCAACCAACGCAGAGCCATCGGGTATGCAAAACTGGCAAGCCGTTGGCAAAGGGCATATCCCCATGCCTGCTGATGCCCGTGCGGCACATGCCAGCTATCTGCTGGCGATGCCCAAAGACCACACCGCAGCACTGACCGCATTCTGGTTTGCCGGAGACCGCGAGAGCGCACCCAATGTGCAGATCGCCGCCGCGCAGTGGGACCGGAAGACACAACAGTGGACGCCAGCGCGCTTTGTGGTGAACCGCCATGCGATGGGCGAGGCACTGGGCTTCGGCCTGCGCCGCTTGGGCAACCCGGTCGCATGGCTGGATGGCCAAGGCCGCATGCATCTCTTTGTGGTCGCCACCGGCTGGGGCGGTTGGGCTGCGGGGCGTGTTCTGCATTTGCGCCAAAGCAGCGCAGGCAGCGACTTGAAAGAATTGGAATTCGAACCCGAGCGCGTGTTGCCGCTGTCATGGCTTTGGAACACCAGCTACCTGGTTCGCAACGCGCCATTGCCGCTGGCCGACGGTGGAATGGTGTTACCCGCGTATTTTGAACTGGGCATCAAGTACCCCACTGCGCTGCGCTTCGACAGCGATGGCAACTTTGTCGGCATGCAGCGCATCTCGGCAAGAACCTGGGCGCTGCAACCCACCTTGCTCGCGCAATCCACCACGCGCTGGCTGGCGCTGATGCGCGACACGCGGCCGAACGGCAAAGTGCTGGCTGCACAGACACAAGACGGCGGACAGTCCTGGACCGATGTGCCAGACCTCGCGCTGGTCAACCCGGACTCGGCCGCCTCCGGCGTGGCGCTGACGGCGCAAGATCAACTGCTGGTGCACAACAGCGCGCCCGCTTCGCGCGAGAAGCTGGATTTAAGCTACTCGGCCGACGGCGCGCAATGGCGCAAGCTGCTGGCGCTGGAAGACGGCGTCAAAGGCGACGAGTTTTCCTACCCATCCATGGCCTGGGCCGATGGTGCGCTGTGGGTCAGTTACACCGACCACCGCAAGGATATTGCGTGGCAAAAGCTAACGCCCGCCGTTGCGAAGGGCACACCATGAACGCGCAGTGGTTCAACGCGACGCCATTGTTGCCGCACCCGGCAGTGCAATACGTGGCCACGCATTTCGGTTGGGGTTTGGTGTTGGCCGCATTGCTGTTGTGGGCCGCGCGGCGCTGGACTGGTATGGGCCGCACGGGGCACGCAGTATTGGCGGTTTTGGCCTTTGGCAGCTGCTTTCTGCCCGGAGCGCTCTCGACTGCCCACTGGCTGGGGCTGGCCTTTCAGGCACCCAGCTTGTGCACTGCGCTGATCTGCGCAACCCTGCTGCGCGCGCAATTGCGCAAGGAGACCTTGCCATCTGCAGCGCTGGTTGTTGAACTGTTGCCCGTACTGATTTCGGGCGTAGCACTGGGTTGGTTGCTACTGCTAGATACGCTGGCCTTGCTGCCAGTACAACTCTATGCGGCGGGTTTCCACCCGCTGGCCAGCGGTGTTTTGCTGCTGCTGGGTTTGCTTCCAGGCATCTTGCATGGCGCGACGGCTTGGCGCAATGAATGGGTGCGGGTGTTGCCTGCGGCAATCGTCCTTTTCTTGCTCTCGCGCTGGCCGAGTGGCAACGTCTGGGACGCAGTGCTGGATCCGTGGCTGTGGCTATTTCTGAATGGTTTTGTGATTCGCAACATCTGGAAGCGCAAGAGATCGATGTGACTGGGTGAGTTCAAAAAATCAAGGTGTTCTGACGATCAGCCATTCGCGCCGAAACAACCACTGCTGCGGATACCAGAGGTTATCCAGCGTGATCTCACCGCCCTTGTGACGACTCTTTACATGCCAGCGCTGGCCAATCACTTTGCACTGCGGCACGCAACTAGGTTGCAACTCGGCAGGCGTGTCTTGCAACCACACCACTGCATCAAACTCATTGAGCAGCCGTGCCAGTCGTTCAACGGGCGGCATCTCCGGGTACAGGCCGCCAGAGTTCTTGCCTTCGGCGTCATACGGCGTGATGCGCGCGCCATGCAGTACGAAGTGGAAGCGCTCGTACTGGCCGGTGAAACCATTCGGTACCGCAATGCGTTTACCTTGCATCGCGGCATGTACGTCAGGGGCGTAGTCTGTGGCTGTATGCGAGATGGGTTCCACCATCAGGCCAAAAGTGCCATAGACCGCAAGGCAAGCGACCAACGTGGCGTTGCGTGCCCAGGAAATGCGAGAAAATCCGACTACAACGCCCGCCAGACCTGCGCAAGCAGCTACTAAAGTCATAGCAACTTCTGTCTGGCTTGCCATGCCCATTTCGCCCATTGCCCAGGCAATGCGCGCCAGCAGCACCAGCACGGGCGCGGTAATCAGCAGCGTTACCAGGAACCAACCCTTGGCGATGCGTTCCCACACCAGCGCCATCGCTATTGCCAGCGCGGGCATGGCTGGAATCACGTAGCGGGCGGAGCGTTGACTGGGGATCGTGAACACGATCAGCCACACGGCAAGCCAGGCCAGCAGAGTCCAGTGCGCGGGCGACAGTTGTGCGTAGACCTTGCGGCGAATGCCTTGGGATACGGCCCACCAGCAGAAGCCCAGCGCGGGCAGGGCCAGCAGCCCGGCGTTTTCCGGATAGGCAAGCAGCTGCGTCCACATCGGATACGCGCCAAAGAAAGCAGCGTGCCAGTAACCCTGGCTGTTGGACATTTTGCCGGCGTTTTCAGCGACAACAAATTCCTGCCACACCGCAGCAGGGTCCGGGTCCAGCACAAACCACAAGGCAAAGATCGCCAGGCCAACGAGCGTGCTCCAGCCCAGGCCTGATGTCGCGTTGAACGCGCGGCGCCAGCTCCAGCGTGGTTCATTGGGATAGCTCAGCAGTAACGCGCACCAAACGGCTGCAGCGGTAGGTGCCAGCAAGGCAAATGACTTGTAGGCTGCGCCCAGGCCCATCGCTACGCCCAGCAAGGTATAGACGAACCAACCGGGCGTAGAGATTTGCACAGTGGCGTCCGTCATCTGGCGCAGGCGCATCCAGAGCACCCACCACATCGGCAACGCCAGCCAGAAGGTTTCGGGTGCCGAGGTTAGGTAGGCGCGGCCGTAGCGGAAGGTGGAGAAGTACAGCAGATACAGAACCGCCGCCAAGCAGGCAGTGCGCCATTTGCCGGAAATGTGCCGCGTGAAAAAGGCGATCAGGGCGGTTGTCGCGAAGGTGTACAGGATGCTAGGTAGGCGCAGGTTGAACAGGCTCCAGCTTTGCCCCCAGTCACCGGCAACCATGGCTTGCCAGATCAGCAGCGGCGGCTTGGTGTTGCGTGTGTCTATCAGTTCGGATTGCAGTGGCAACCAGTGACCGGACTCGGCCGTCATCCGGGCGATATGGATATAGACCATCTCATCGCCGTTGGTGGGAGCGTAGGGGCTGTCCAGGCCGAATAGGTACAGCGCGGCTGCGAAGGCTAGCAGCAGGCACCAGAACCAGGACGGCAATTTGCCGGAGCCGTCCATGAAACTCAGTCCTCGTCCTTGTGGCGCTTGAAAGTCCAGCGGTCGTTGGCCAGGAAGTTGCTGACGCTGGCGGCTGCAATGGCGATCAAGTTGGCCAGGCGATAGTCCATCGTGCTGGATAGCAGCAGCGTCAAAACGTATTGCAGCGCACTGCCAAAGGCCGAGGCAGTGGCGTACTGGCCAAATTCCTTGCCAATCAGGCGCAAGCTGGGCAGTGGTACATGTTCCTCCGCCTCCATGGTGCGCACCCGGTCCGACCAGGTCCACAGCCGGTTCCATGTGAAGTTGTTCAGCGTGGCCACACTAATGGCCAGCGCCAGTGACAGATAAGGTTTCTTGTAGCCCGCTTCAATCGCGTTGAAGATGTGTTCGTGACCGATGTGCAGCATCACCAGATTGACGACGGTACCGCTGGCGCCGACGATGCCGAACTTGATATATCGGTAGCGTTCGATCAAGCCCAGAGCCCACAGAACCAGGCGTTGCACTGCGTTCATAACGTAGTGGCCGCGTTAGCGTGCAAGAAGGCCAGGGCCTGGTCCAGCACCGGGTCGGGTGCAATGCGCTTGAGGCACTGGTTATCGCCATCGCAGAATGTCAGGCGGTGGTTATAGGCCGACAGGCAGGGCGAGCAGGCGATGCCGCTTTCCAGCACTTTGTTGCGTGAGCCCAGCGGGCCATAGAGCTTGCCGGTTTCGGGGCCGAAGAACACCATGGTCTGAATTGGCGTCAGCGTGGCGAAATGGCCTGGGCCACCATCATTCGTAATGAGAAGGTCGGACGCATGGAACAACATCAGCAGCTCGCGGATGCTCTTGGTGTAGCCGGTCAGGTCAACGCAGGCGGTGCTTTGAATTTGGGTGATCAGATCCTTGGCCAACTGAGCGTCGTCTTTCAGTCCAATGAGACCGACGGCATAGCCCTTGGCGCACAGGCCTTGTGCAACGCGGGCGTAATGCGTAGCGGGCCAGGCACGTTCCGGCAGGATGCCGCCGCCGGCGTACATCAACACCAGTTTTTTCCCTTGCGTGATGGGGTGGTCGCTGCGCACCTTTTCGCGGTAGGCGTGCAGTTCATCCGGCGTGAATGCGACCGACAGCTCGGTGTCGTGCGGCAGTTCGCGAATGGCGGCCGCCTTGTTACGCGGCGTGCTGCCCGCTGACTCCAGCGCATCGACCAGCGAGAGGAACTGTTTGCTGATGTGTTGGTAGGGGTTGTAGGGAATACTGTGGTTGATGAAGCTGCCGCGGTACAAACCTTCTTGTGTGTGCGGCGTAAAGCCCACGCGCACCGATGCACCGGTTGAGAACGACAGCAGGGCGCTGACGCGGGAAAACAGTTCGCAGTCAATCACCGCGTCCAGACCCAGCTTGCGCATCTCGAGGCTGATCTTCAAAATGTCACGAATCAGATTGCCACCGGAACTATCGTCCAGGCTGTGCATGTTCTCCAGTTCGGTGAGCTGCAGCAGCTTGGAGACTTCCTGGTTCTTCTTCAGTTGCAGGATGTGAATCTTGGCGCTGGGGTACTTGCGGCGGATCTCTGCAAACATGGGCCCCGCTAGTACGATGCTGCCCATTTCGGACAGCAGGATGACCAGGATGTTTTTGGCGTCCTTTTTGATCTGCGCTGGAGCTCCGAAAAGGCTGGTGAATCGCACCCACGCAGACACGACGCTACAAAGTAACTGGCCGACCCAGCGGTCAATGAAGCGTTGTGTCTGGAGTTTCATGGGGTTTTAATCAGTTGGGGTCAGAGCACACGCTTGCGCGAATGGTCTGACCTGCAAGTCTTACTTTAAACCGGCCGCTGCACGCAGCACTTGCGCTTTATCGGTGCGTTCCCATGTGAATTCCGGCTCTTCGCGACCGAAGTGACCGTAGGCAGCGGTCTTCTCGTAGATTGGGCGCAGCAGATCCAGCATCTGGATGATGCCCTTGGGGCGCAGATCGAAATGTTCGTTGACCAAGGCGGCGATTTTCTCGTCGGAGATCACGCCAGTGCCTTCGGTGTACACAGTCACGTTCATCGGCTTGGCCACACCAATCGCGTAGGCGACCTGAATCTGGCACTGCTTGGCCAAACCGGCGGCAACGATGTTCTTTGCCACATAGCGGGCTGCGTAGGCGGCAGAGCGGTCCACCTTGCTCGGGTCTTTGCCGGAGAACGCGCCACCGCCGTGGGGGCAGGCGCCGCCGTAGGTGTCGACAATGATCTTGCGACCGGTCAAACCGCAGTCACCCTGTGGGCCGCCAATGACGAAACGACCTGTCGGGTTGACCAGATAGCGGGTGTTTTGCAGCCACTCTTTGGGCAGAACCGGCTTGATGATTTCTTCGATGATGGCTTCGGTAAAGCTGGCTTTCATCGTGGTCTGGGTTTCGGACTGGTCGGGGCTGTGCTGGGTGGACAGCACGACGGTGTCGATGCTGTGGGGCTTGCCGTCGACATAGCGCATCGTGACCTGGCTCTTGGCATCCGGGCGCAGGAAAGGCAGGCGGCCATCCTTGCGCAACTGGGCCTGGCGCTCCATCAGGCGGTGCGCGTAGTAGATGGGCGCGGGCATCAGCTCGGGCGTTTCATCGCAGGCGTAACCAAACATCAGACCCTGATCGCCAGCGCCAATGTTCAAGTGGTCGTCAGACGCATGGTCCACGCCCTGGGCGATGTCGTTGGATTGCTTGTCATAAGCCACGAGGACCGCACAGCCCTTGTAGTCGATGCCGTACTCGGTGTTGTCGTAGCCGATGCGTTTGATCGTGTCGCGTGCGACCTGGATGTAGTCGACGTGTGCGTTGGTGGTGATCTCACCGGCGAGGACAACCAGGCCAGTGTTGGTCAGTGTCTCTGCGGCCACGCGCGAGCGCGGGTCCTGTTTGAAAATCGCATCCAGAATTGCGTCAGAAATCTGATCTGCCACCTTGTCGGGATGACCTTCAGAAACAGACTCGGATGTAAAGAGAAAATCGTTCGCCATAGTGCTTGCTCCAATAAAACATCAAGTCGCGTTGCTTGGGCTATGGAGCTTGCAGCGAACGCTTTAGCAGATTTGTCAGCATTGACAAGGCACAATGGCAACCCGCAGAAGGATGCCATCATGGGTGTCGCCCTGCAAGTAGTTCCGTAACTCAGCGACGCCTGTATTTTATCCCAGCCATGTTCGGTCTTTTCAAAATACTGTCCGTTTTTCCATTGTGGGTATTGCATGGCGTGGGCTGGTTCCTGGGTTGGGTGAGTTTCCTGTTGTCCCCCACGTATCGCAGGCGTTTTCTTGCGAACTGCGCACAAGCGGGTGTTGCATCAAGCCAATGGACGCGGGCCGTGGGCGAAGGCGGCAAGCTTGTTGCCGAATTGCCGCGACTGTGGATGGGCTCCGAAGTGCCCGTTGTTTGGCATGGTGCGGAGCATATTGATCAAGCCCTGCAGACGGGTAAGGGGGTATTGTTTTTGACCCCGCATCTGGGTTGTTTTGAAGTGACGGCGCAGGCCTATGCGCAACGCTTCGGTAGGGCGGGCCGTCCGATGACCGTCTTGTTCCGACCCGCCCGCAAAGCCTGGCTGGCGGACCTGGTCGCGAGCTCGCGTGCACGCCCGGGGATGACCACCGCTCCCACCACGCTTGCGGGTGTCAAGCAACTGGTGCGCGCATTGAAAGCAGGTAATTGTGTGGGCTTGCTGCCGGATCAAGTGCCGCCTGCAGGGCAAGGGCTGTGGGTGCCTTTCTTTGGCCGCGATGCCTACACGATGACGCTGTCTGCCCGGTTAGCCCAGCAGACCGGCGCAAGCATCTTGATCGCGTGGGGCGAGCGTCTATCGTGGGGCAGTGGCTATGCCGTGCATGTGCATGCGATGCACGATGCTCTGGCTGCCGATCTGGGTGCTGCAACCTTACAAATCAACCGGGCGATGGAGCAATTGGTGCGACAAGGTGCCGGGCAGTACCTGTGGGGCTACGACCGTTACAAGCAACCTCGGGAAGACAAACAATGAGTCGACTGCCCTATGTGCTGATGGAGTGGGTGGGCCGCCTGCCGCTACCGTGGGTGCGCGCCCTGGGCTGGTTGCTGGGCCGGTTGCTATACGCACTGGTCGCCTCACGTCGCAAAGTCGTGCAGATCAATTTGCGGTTGTGCTTTCCACAGTGGCCTGAAGAAAAGGTGCGTGCTGTTGCGCGCGAGAACTTTATCTACTTCGCGCAGTCCTGGCTGGACCGCGGCTGGCTGTGGCACGCCAGCGAAGACACGTTGCGCAAGCGTCTGAAGTTGACTGGTGCAGTGCAGGAGCTGCAGGGCGATTCAGCCACCGTTTTGTTCGGACCGCATTTTGTCGGAATGGACGCCTGCTGGACCGCTTTGACTTTGTTGTTGCCGCGTCGGTGTTCCGGTATTTACCAGGCGCAGGCCAACCCTGTCGCCGATGCCTGGATTGAAGCCGGCCGACGCCGTTTCGGCAACCCGGAAATTGTCGCGCGGCTGGCCGGCGTCAAGCCCATGGTCAATGCGATCAAGCGCGGCGAACCCATGTATTTGTTGCCCGACATGAACTTCGACCCCAAGGAGTCGCTGTGGGTGCCGTTCTACGGCGTTATTGCGGCGACCGTGCCTTCGCTGCCACGTTTTTCCAGATTGGGCCGTGCCAAGGTTGTGCCCGTGATTACGCGCATGACGCATGAGGGTTACGAAGTGGACGTGAAGCCAGCGTGGACCGACTACCCCAGCGACGATGTTGAAGCTGATACGGCGCTGATGAATGTTCGCTTGCAGGCCTATATCGATACCATGGTGTCGCAGTATTACTGGGTGCACAAGCGGTTCAAAGACCGCCCCAATGGGGAAGCGCCGCCTTACTGATTTCTGTGTGCCGGTAATTGCGTTCGCCCGCATCGGGGATGGGGTACATACCTCCGCGAATGTCCTCCGGCCTTCGGCCTCCCCCTTGATTTCGCTGCGGCATGCACCCCATCCCCGTTGCTTGAGACTGGGGGACTCATGTCGTCGCCGTACAAGAGCATAGGCAGGAGAGGAGGGCTTGGGTGTTCTGCGCAGGTCAAGGAGGAGCCCAAAGGGCGGGGGACACGGAGCAGAACACCCAAGCCCTCCTCTCCCAAAGGAAACCTATTCCGGCAATGCAGCGGGTGCGGGTGTCTCAGATACAGGATGCGCCCACTTCCAAAGCAATTTAGCCACCTCATCAATACCCTGACGCTTGGGCGCCGAGAACAGCATCACCTCGCCCCCACCAGCCTGCAGCTTGGTGATCGACAAAATCTTGGTCTGCTCGCTGCGGGTCAACTTGTCGGCCTTGGTCAGGATGATCAGGAATTTGAGGCCTTCCTCAACCCGTGGACGGATTACATCGAGCAGGATTTCGTCCAGCTCGGTCATGCCATGGCGTGGGTCGGCCATCAGCACAATCGCTTTCAGGTTCTTGCGGGTCACCAAATAGTTGGCCATCACCTGCTGCCAGCGGATCTTGTCCGCCTTGGGCACGGCCGCGTAGCCGTAGCCCGGCAAATCGGTCAACACGGCGTCCATGATGCCCTGCTTACCCAACGCAAACAGGTTGATGTGCTGGGTGCGGCCTGGCTTCTTGGAGGCGAAGGCCAACTGTTTTTGCTGCGTCAGGATGTTGATGCAGGTGGATTTACCCGCATTGGAGCGGCCCACGAAAGCGATTTCCGGTACTTCCAGCTCGGGCAGGAAGTGCAGTTCGGGCGCTGTCGTCAGGAATTTGGCGGTGTGCAACCAGCCCAGGGCGACGGTCGCAGCCGATTTTTCGGCGGGAGGCGTGGCAATAGCGGGCTTTGCGGGCGTTGGCTTGGTGTGGGTGGTCATTGAATTGGTAGTTGGGCCCGAAGACGCATTCTAATTTGCCGCCGGGCCGCCCCCAAGGCAAATTCGCCCCCTCGGGGGGCAGCGACCCGCACAGCGGGAGCGTGGGGGCAATGTAGAATGCGGGCAGTTTTGCCCACCAGACACGAAACGCATATGAAGTTGATCGCCCCCCTGCTTATCGCTGCAGCCCTCGTTGGCTTCCAGTCCCCGGCTGTTGCAGCCGATGCCAGCCACGAACCTGCCAAAGCCGCAAAGCCGGATCTCGCCAAGGGTGAGGCCAGCTACGGCGCGGTTTGCGCCGCCTGCCACGGTGCAGACGGCAATTCGGGCACACCGGCCTACCCCAAGCTGGCTCAGCAGCATCCCGAGTACCTGGTCAAGCAATTGCAGGAATTCAAATCCGACAAGCGCGCCAACCCCGTCATGAAGGGCTTTGCTGCCGCGCTGTCTGATGAAGACATGAAGAACATTGCCTACTGGGTGGCTTCCAAGAAAGCCAAGCCCGGTTTTGCCAAGGACAAGGAACTGGTGACCTTGGGTGAGCGCATTTACCGCGGTGGCATTGCCGACCGCCAGGTGCCTGCCTGCGCCGGCTGCCACAGCCCCAACGGTGCTGGCATTCCTTCCCAATATCCGCGTCTGGGTGGCCAGCATTCGGACTATGCGATTGCCCAGTTGACCACCTTCCGCGACGGCGGCCGCAAGAACAGCCTGCAAATGACACAGGTAGCAGCCAAGATGAACGACAAGGAAATCAAGGCGGTTTCTGATTACATCGCTGGCTTGCGCTGATAGTGCGGCTATCCACAAAAAAGGGCATCTTCGGATGCCCTTTTTGCTTTGTGATGGTTGACGCACAGCGCGGGTCTTGCGTTCGTGCCAGACTGTAAGAATATTGGCGTCACGCCGACCAATGGTCGTAATAAGGAAATCCCATGCTGATCAAGACCCAAGACGACGGTTTCAACCACCCGGTGCCCAGTGAAATCACTGATCCAGCGATCTACGCACAGCGCCGCGACATTCTGAAGCGTCTGGCGCTGGGTGCGGGGGGCGCGGCGATGGCGACCTGGGCCAATCGTGCGGCGCTGGCGCAAACGCCCGCAGCAGTTGTGCGCCCCGGAAAACTTTCGCCGCTCAATTCCAAAACCAGCACCGTGGCCGGTGCCAGTACCGGGGAAAAGATCACACCCTACAAAGACGCCAGCACCTACAACAACTTCTATGAGTTCGGCACCGACAAGTCCGATCCCGCTGCCAACGCCCATACGCTGAAAACCAGTCCGTGGACCGTTGAAGTCGAAGGCATGGTCAAGAAGCCCGGCAAATGGGCGCTGGAAGACCTGCTCAAACTCAGCCCGATGGAAGAGCGCATTTACCGCCTGCGCTGCGTGGAAGGCTGGTCCATGGTGATCCCGTGGGTGGGCTACTCACTTGCGGAATTGCTCAAACGCGTAGAGCCGCAGGGCAGTGCCAAGTATGTGGAGTTCGTCACGCAAGCCGACCCCAAGACCATGCCTTTCGTTGGCTCGCGTGTGCTGGACTGGCCGTATGTGGAGGGTTTGCGGATGGATGAAGCGATGCACTCGCTGACGCTGCTGACGTTCGGCATGTATGGCGAAGTGTTGCCCAACCAGAGCGGCGCGCCGGTGCGCGTGGTCGTGCCATGGAAATACGGTTTCAAGAGCGGCAAGAGCATTGTGAAAATCCGTGTGACAGACCGCATGCCGGGAACCGCCTGGAACAAGGCCGCCGCCAACGAATACGGTTTCTATTCCAACGTTAATCCTGAGGTGGACCACCCGCGTTGGAGCCAGGCGACGGAACGGCGCATTGGTGAGGACGGCTTGTTTGCGAAGAAGCGCAAGACGCTGATGTTCAACGGCTACGAGGCGCAGGTGGGTCAGCTCTATGCCGGCATGGACCTGAAGAAGTTCTATTGAGCGCCATGGTTGCGCGCATCAATCGCTGGCTGCTTGGCGCGTGGGCCAAGCCGGTGCTCTTCTTGTTGGCGCTCCTGCCATTCACCTGGCTGGTGTTCGCGGCGTTTGCCGACAAGCTGGGCGCCAATCCAGCGGAGGCACTGGTTCGCTCCACCGGCGACTGGACATTGCGGATGTTGTGTGTCGTACTGACAGTGACCCCATTGCGTGTAATCGCCAAGCTGCCCGCGCTAGCGCGCCTGCGGCGCATGCTGGGGCTGTTCGTCTACTTCTATGTCTGTCTGCACCTGTTTGCGTATGCATGGTTTGACATGGGGCTGGATGTGGGAGATATCGCCAAGGACATTGCCAAACGACCGTTCATCCTGGTCGGGTTCGGCGCCTTTGTGCTGCTAACGCCGCTGGCGGCAACCTCATTCAATCGCGCCATCAAGTTTTTGGGCGCCAAACGTTGGCAGGCCTTGCACAAGCTGGTCTATGCCGTGGCTGCGCTGGCCATCCTGCACTTCTTCTGGATGCGCTCCGGCAAGAATAACTTCGCCGAGGTGGCTGTCTACGCCGGCATTCTGACCCTGCTACTGGGTTGGCGTGTCATTCAGCGCTACAAGAAAAAAGTGCCTGTAACGCCCACGGAACGTGCGTAGGCAGCTACTTTTTTTATAGCAACAACTCGGAGCGCATTTGCTCGTCCAGCGTCTCGCGGCGACGTATCAGGTGAGCTCGCGTGCCATCCACCAGCACTTCCGCACCACGGTTGCGCGAGTTGTAGTTGCTGGCCATGCTCATGCAATAGGCGCCCGCGGATAGCACGGCGAGGCGGTCACCGGGCTTCACATCCAGGTTGCGATCGCGTCCAATCCAGTCGCCGCTTTCACAGACCGGGCCGACCACGTCGTACACCGCGGAGGCATCCGTTTGCAATGCAGCTTCGTTGACCGGCACGATGGCATGAAAGGCTTGGTACATCGCAGGTCGCGGCAAGTCATTCATCGCCGCGTCGACGATGCAGAAATTCTTGAGTTCGCCGGGCTTGACATACAGCACCTCGGTCACACAAATGCCGGCGTTGCCCACCAGCGAGCGGCCAGGCTCGACCAGCAGCTTGCGATTTCCGTAGCCGCGTTGGTCCAGTTTGGCCAGCAGCTTGGTCCACAAGGCATCGGCCGCGGGCGGTATGTCGCGTTCGTAATGGATGCCGAGTCCGCCGCCGAAGTCGATGTGGTGGATGGGGATGCCTGCGGCCTCAATGGCTTCCACCAGATCCAGCATGCGGTCGACGGCGTCGAGGTAGGGCGTCTCCTGGGTAATTTGTGAGCCGATGTGGCAATCGATACCAGTGACCAGCAGGCCTGGTAGCGAAGCGGCATGCTGGTAGGTCGCGACAGTGCGTTCGTGCGCGATACCGAACTTGTTGCCCTTGAGGCCGGTCGAAATGTAGGGATGGGTCTTGGGGTCGACGTTGGGGTTGACGCGGATGCTGATTGGCGCCTGCTTGCCCATAGCCAGCGCGACTTCGTTGAGCACGTCGATTTCCGACTCGCTCTCCACGTTGAAGCAGCCGATCCCTACTTCCAGCGCCGTGCGCATCTCGTCGCGGGTCTTGCCAACGCCCGAGAAAATGATCTTGGAAGCATCGGCGCCTGCCTTCAGTGCGCGGGCGAGCTCACCCGCAGAGACGATGTCAAAGCCGCAACCGGCCTTCGCAAATACCTGTAACACGGCCAATGACGAGTTGGCTTTCATTGCGTAACAAATCTGCGCGTTGCGCCCGGCAAAGCCGCGCTGGTACGCAGCCAAGGCATCCAGCATGGCCGTTTTGGAATAGACAAACAGCGGCGTGGCGTGGAGGTCAGCCAAGGCCTGAACCGATTGACCTTCTACATGCAGTTGGCCATTCTGAAAATGAATATGCGGTTGGCCGGGCAAAACAGTGGAGGTCATGGACTCTTGGGTGGGGGTGTATCAGCAGGGGGTTGAGGGGAGGATTGAGAGGGAGTCGCGGCACTTGGGGCCACATTTGGAGCAGTGGGCAGATACAGCGCACCCGTTTGACCGCAGGCGGTCAGCAAGCACACACCTGCAGCAAGGGTATGGGTGCCAACTAGAATTTGCTTCAATCTCATCATGGGCAAATTGTAATGACTGACTCCGAATTTTTGGACCGCGCCGAAGCTTTGTTACAGGCGATTGAGTCAACATGTGACCGCTTCAATGATGAAACCGATGCCGATATCGACAACCAGCGCAGCGGAGRCATGGTCACTTTAACGTTTGGCGACCGCAGCCAGATCGTCGTCAACTTGCAAAAGCCCTTGCACGAAGTCTGGATGGCCGCCAAGACTGGCGGTTATCACTTCAAATGGCAAGATGGACAGTGGCTGGATACGAAGGGGCAGGGTGACTTCTTCAGTCGGCTGTCACAGGATGCCAGCCTGCAAGGCGGGCAATCGCTGGTCTTTTCCTAGTTTTTGAACAGGTCAAGAATTCGCTTCTTCTCTTCGGCCGGAGGAAGCACGATGGACTGTGGTTTGTCATCCTGGCCCAAGGTGCTGACACCGCCGCCTTTGGCAAATTCGTCGTAATACCACTCGCCGCCGACATGGACTACGCCTTCAGGCGCTGCGGGTTCCATCACCGGAATATTCTTCAGCGCAGTTTCCATGAAGCTGATCCAGACCGGCAAACTCAAGCCGCCACCGGTTTCGCGATCGCCCAGCTTGCGTGGCGTGTCGTAGCCAATCCAGGTCACTGCAGTGAGTGTGGGCTGGAAGCCCGCAAACCAGGCGTCCATGGAATCGTTGGTGGTTCCCGTTTTACCGTACACATCCGGGCGCTTCAGCGTAGCCTGGGCCTTGGCAGCAGTGCCAGAGCGAGTGACCTCCTGTAGCAGGCTGGTCATCATGAAGGCGTTACGGGGTTCAATCGCGCGTTGCGACGCATCCAGTTTGAACGCCTGCGTTTCGATCAATACCTTACCCCGTTGCTCCTTGACTTGTGTGATCAGCGAGGGGTTTACACGGTAGCCACCGTTGGCGAAGACGGAGTAACCGGTGGCCATTTGCAGTGGCGTCACAGACCCAGCGCCCAACGCCATCGTGAGATAGGCCGGGTGTTTCTCCGGATCAAAGCCAAATCGGCCAATCCATTCTTGCGCATATTGGGTGCCGATGCTTTGCAGAATCTGGATGGAAATCATGTTCTTGGATTTCGCCAAGCCTCTGCGTAATGTCATCGGGCCTTCGAAGGTGCCGTCATAGTTCTTGGGCTCCCACGGCTGGCCACCCGTTACGCCGGCATCAAAAAACAAGGGGGCGTCGTTGATCACGGTGGAGGGCGTGAAGCCCTTTTCGAGCGCCGCGGAGTAGATAAAGGGCTTGAAGCTGGAGCCTGGCTGGCGCCAGGCTTGGGTCACGTGGTTGAACTTGTTCTTGGCAAAGTCGAATCCGCCCACCAGCGCCTTGATGGAGCCGTCGCGGGGGTCCAATGCAACAAACGCGCCTTCCACTTCAGGCAACTGGGTGATTTCCCATCCGCCCTTGGCGGTCTTGGCGACACGAATCACGGCACCGCGGCGTACCTTGATGTTGGGCGGTGCTTTGTCAGACAGGCCGGATTGGGCGGGTTTCAGGCCATCGCCCGTAATTTCGACGGACTCGCCGTTCTGGCGAATTGCCTTGATGTGCTTGGAATCGGCCTCCAGAACCACGGCTGACATCACGTCACCATTGTCCGGGTGCTCCTCCAGCACTTCATCAATCGCGTCTTCAGCATCAGATGCGTTGGTAGGCAGTGTGATGAACTTTTCCGGCCCCCGGTAAATCTGGCGGCGCTCGTAGTCCATGATGCCGCGGCGCAGGGACTTGTAGGCGGCTTCCTGCTCATTGGTTCGTATGCTGGTGTGCACGTCCAGGCCACGGGTGTAAGTCTCTTCCCCATATTGGGCATACATCAATTGACGCACCATTTCTGCGACGTACTCTGCGTGAATTTCCGTGGCATTCGAATTGGCACGGACTTTCAGCTCTTGCTTTTTGGCTACTTCGGCTTCGTCAGTCGTGATGAAGCCGTTCTCCAGCATGCGATCAATGATGTAGAGCTGGCGTGAGCGGGCGCGTTTAGGGTTGCTGATCGGGTTGTAGGCTGAGGGTGCCTTTGGCAGACCCGCCAGCATGGCTGCCTCTGCGATGGTGATGCTCTTGAGCGGTTTGCCGAAATAGGCTTCCGAAGCCGCCGCAAACCCATAGGCGCGATTTCCCAGAAAAATCTGGTTCATATAGATCTCAAGGATCTGGTCCTTGGTCAGCATGTGCTCCAGCTTGAAGGTCAGCAGGATTTCGTAAATCTTGCGGGTGAAGGTCTTTTCGGACGACAGGTATACATTGCGCGCCACCTGCATGGTGATCGTGGAGGCCCCCTGGCTTTTGACTTTCCCCACATTCGCCAGACCGGCACGTACTACGCCGATGTAGTCCACACCGCCATGTTGATAGAAGCGAGCATCCTCAATGGCCAGTACGGCATTCGCCATGACCTTGGGTATCTCGTTCATGGGGGTCAGATTGCGCCGCTCTTCTCCAAACTCACCTATGAGGGTGCCTTCAGCGGAGAAAACCCGAAGTGGCAACTTCGGCCGGTAGTCGGACAAGTCCGTGATGTCCGGAAGGTTCGGGAACGCCACTGCGAGCGCCAGGCCAATGGCCATTGCCAGAGATATTGCACCCGCGGCGGCAATGCCTGCAGCCCACAGCGCCGCTGTCAGCAACCAATGGCGCTGCGCTGGTGGCTTGGGTGCACTGGATGCTTTCGAGTCGGGGCTGTTGTTGGTTGGCATGAAAAGAGTGTTGAACGCGCTGGGCCATTATAAAAATGGTGTGGCGTGCCCAAGAAAGAGCTGGCCGTGCATTGTTACCGCAGGCGCGGGTTCATAAGGAGCGGGGATGTGGCAATTGCAAAATAGCCCGCAAAGCGTCTGCTTTTGGCAACGTTCAAAACAACCTGAAACAGAAAAAACCTTTGCGGGACAAGGAGCTTACTGATAGCATTCAAGTGATTTCTTAAGTATGACCAGTACTCCACTGGCCAGTTTCAGGGGACAGTTTTGATCTCATTGGGGTCGCTTTTCAGTCGCCAACCCGCACCGATGTTAGGGTTGGATATCAGTTCCTCCAGCGTCAAGCTGGTGGAGTTGGGCCGTGACAAGGCCGGAAATCTGGTGCTCGAACGCTGCGCCATCGAACCGCTCGAGCGAGGGTGGATCACGGACGGCAACATCGAAAAGTTCGATGAAGTGGCTGGTGCGTTGCGCAAGCTCGTCAAAAAGAGCGGCAGCAAGACCAAAAACGTGGCCATGGCATTACCGCCTTCTGCGGTAATCACCAAGAAAATCATCCTTCCAGGCGGCATGTCTGACCAGGAGCTGGAATCCCAGGTTGAAACCGAGGCGAATCAATACATTCCCTTCCCACTGGATGAAGTGAGTCTGGATTTCTGCGTTATCGGGCCTAGTACGACCTCTCCTGGTGATGTGGAGGTGCTGATTGCGGCGTCGCGCCGCGAGAAGGTGCAAGACATTCAAGGTCTGGCCGAAGCGGCGGGCCTCACGCCAATTATTGTGGATGTGGAGTCTTACGCATCGCGTCTGGCGGCCGGTCGCATGATTGAGAATTTGCCAAACAAAGGTGTCGGTGCCATCGTTGCACTGTTCGAAGTCGGCGCAATGACCACCAGCATGCAGGTGTTGCGTGACGAAGAGGTACTATATGACCGTGATCAGGCATTCGGTGGCGCGCAGTTGACTCAGCTGATCGTGCGCCAATACGGTTTCTCCCAAGAAGAAGCGGAGAGTAAAAAGCGCAGTGGCGAGCTCCCCGAAGATTACGAATCCACTGTTCTGAAGCCCTTCATCGATACCATGGTGCAGGAGTTGGGGCGCGCGCTGCAGTTCTTCTTTACCAGTACGCCGCACAACAAAGTGGACTACATCATGTTGGCAGGCGGCTCGGCTGCGCTGCCTGGCTTGACCGCTGCGGTGACGCAACATACTTCTTTTCCTTGCAGCCTGCTCAATCCCTTTGATGGTATGGAAATTGGAGATGGCGTGCGCCTGAAGCGTATGACGCGTGAGGCGCCGTCGTATCTGACGTCCTGTGGACTGGCTTTGCGGAGGTTCTCGCAGTGATTCTGATCAACCTGCTCCCTCACCGAGAAGCGGCACGCAAGCGTCGCCGTGATGTTTTCAATGTGTCCATCGGTGCCTCGGCCATGCTGGGTGGCATCGTGGCTGGTGCAATCTTCCTGTGGTTCCAGGCGGCTATCTCTACCCAACAGAGTACCAATTTCATTCTCGACACCGAAATTAAAAAACTCGAAGCCCAAATCAAGGACATTGCAACGCTCGAGACAGAAATTGCGGCACTGCGTGCGCGTCAGCAAGCCGTTGAAGATTTGCAGTCGGACCGCAATTTGCCCGTGCATTTGTTAACGGAGCTGGTGAATCAGCTGCCAGATGGCACTTATATTTCCAAAATGACGCAAGTGGACAAGATGGTCACGATCAATGGGGTTGCCCAGTCGAACGAGCGCGTGGCCGAACTATTCCGCAACCTTGCAAACAACACCCCTTGGTTCACCAAGCCTGAATTGATTGAAATCGTTGCTGGAAATGTCACCCTCTCTGGAAAAGAGCAGAAGCGTGTTGCCAATTTTGTAATTAAAGTGAGGCTGGTTAGAGCGAGCGAAGTAGAGAAGGCGGCTACTTCGCCAACGGCTTCTGCATCGGCGCCAATTCCCGCCGTTGAGCAGAAAAAGCAGTAGGAACGGTATGGCAACAAAACTTCCAAGTTCCATAGACTTTGCGGCATTGCAGGAGAAGCTGGTCAGTCAGTTTCGCGATCTGGATCCCAAGGATCCTTCTGCATGGCCCGCATTGCCGAGAAATGCGCTATTTGCTGCAACGGCCATTGCGGTTGTTGTTGCTCTGTGGTTTGTTTGGCTCAGCGGGTCTCAAGAGGTTCTGCATGCAGAAGAAGAAAAGGAAGTCAAGCTTCGAGACGACTACAAGACCAAGCTTGCCAAAGCAGTCAATCTGGATGTGTTGAAGAAGCAGCGTGAACAGGTTCAGCAGTATGTAACGCAATTGGAGAAACAACTCCCAAGCAAGGCTGAAATGGATGCGCTCCTCTCTGATATTAATCAAGCCGGCTTGGGACGCAGCTTGCAAAATGACATTTTTCGTCCTGGACAAATTGCTGTTAAAGAATATTACGCAGAACTTCCAATCTCAATCAGGTATACCGGGCGCTATCACGATATTGGGGCATTTGCGTCGGATGTTGCCAATCTATCGCGAATCGTTACCCTGAATAACTTGACCATTGCGCCCAAAGCCGATGGTGCGCTGACATTGGATGCGACAGCGAAAACTTTTCGATATTTGGACCCGGACGAGCAGTTGGCGCAACGTCAAGCTGCAGGTGGCAAGGGAGCCAAAAAATGAGAATTTTTTTCTTATTTCTCGCTGTTTTGACGGCAATCCCTCTGGTCGGGTGTGGGGCGTCCAAAGAAGACGATATCCGCCAATGGATGGTTGAAGAGCGGAACCAAACACGTCCCAAAGTGAAGCCTATTCCCGAACCAAAGCAGTTCAAACCGGAGGCGTATACCAATGCGTCTGCGATTGAGCCCTTTAGCAACCAAAAATTGACTCAAGCGCTCAAGCGTGACTCGGCTCAAGTTGCGTCCAATGGCGGATTGGTTGCGCCCGAGCTAGCACGGAGAAAAGAGCCCATGGAAGCATTTCCGCTCGATGCGATGAGTTTGGTTGGAAGCATAGTCAAGGCCGGGCAGCCGGTGGCCCTTGTAAAAGTGGACAGCCTTTTGTATCAAGTAAAGCTGGGTAATTACCTCGGTCAGAACTATGGGAAAGTCACGAAAATCAGCGAAACGGAAGTTACGTTGCGTGAAATTGTTCAGGATGCGGTCGGGGAATGGATTGAACGCGTTGCAACACTTTCGTTGCAAGAGAGGTCAAAATGAAATTGCACACACAGTGCGCGGAGATGGGTATGCTGCAGCGGTTTTGTATGGCGGTATTGCTCGTTGTCTCTGGCGTCGCTTACGCACAGCCAGCCATTGAGTCGGTTTCAGGCTCAGTTCAAGGAGGTTCGGAGGTCGTTCGTATTGACTTGTCGCAGCCTCTTGCCTCTGTTCCTACAGGATTCGCCATTCAATCTCCTGCGCGTATTGCGCTGGATTTTCCGGGCGTTTCCAACGCTATGGGGCGCTCCACTGTAGAAGTCAACCAGGGTAATTTGCGCTCAATCAGTGTTGTTCAGGCTGGCGATCGCACGCGCGTTGTATTGAACCTGCGTCAGGCGACCTCGTATAAGGCTGAAGTTCAAGGCAAATCGTTAATTGTTGCACTCGAGGCAATTGCCAGCAGTCCCATAGTGACGTCCAGCGCTGCCCCGGTGTTTGCCGAAAATCGCAGCAGGGATTCGGCGCCGTTGAAAGATATTGATTTCCGACGCACTGCAGATGGTGCTGGCCGCATTGTCGTAGCGCTGCCAAACAACCAAGTCGGTGTTGACATTCGCCAGCAAGGACAAGGGTTGGTAGTCGAGTTCATGAAATCCACTCTGCCCGAAGGACTTCGCAGACGTCTCGATGTGGGTGATTTCGGTACCCCGGTCCGGACCGTCACTACCAGCCAGGCAGGTGATCGCGTGCGTATGGTGATCGAGCCAAGCGGGCTGTGGGAGCACAGTGCATATCAAAGCGACGATCAGTTCGTTGTTGAAGTGAAAGAAGTTAAGACCGATCCTCGCAAATTGACGCAAGGCATTGGATATAACGGGCAGAAACTATCACTGAATTTTCAGAATATTGAAGTGCGCTCTCTGCTACAGGTGATTGCAGACTTTACGAACTTTAATATAGTGACGTCTGACTCGGTTTCTGGCTCCGTAACTTTGCGCCTGCAAGATGTGCCCTGGGATCAAGCACTCGATATCATTTTGCAAGCCAAGAATCTTGGTATGCGGAAAAACGGCAATGTGATTTGGGTTGCTCCAAAGGATGAAATTGCCGCCAAGGAGAAGCTGGATTTTGAGGCTACCGCAGCCGTTCAAAACCTGGAGCCGTTGCGTACGCAGTCTTTTCAAATCAATTACGGTAAAGCCTCCGATATAGCCGCGCAATTGGCCGCTGGCGGAAGTACTTTGTCTGCCGCTGGCGGTTCTGCAAGTGCGCGAATTTTGAGTACCCGGGGCAGCGTTATCGCCGAGCAACGCACAAATCAGCTTTTCGTTACTGATATTCCGTCCAAGTTAGAGCAAGTGCAACAGATGATTGCAAAGCTGGATGTGGCTGTCCGCCAAGTTCTTATCGAAGCGCGCATTGTGGAAGCCAGTGATGGCTTTAGCAAATCACTGGGCGTCAAGTTGGGTGCAACAGACCAACGCGCCGCACGTGGTGGCGATGGTGGATACCTTGTTTCCGGCGACACTCGGGTTGCGATTGGAACCTCCTACGGCAATGCGATTGCAAGTAGTGGAGGAGGCGGCACGTTGAATACTTCCGGTACATTCGTGAATTTGCCAGCTGACGGAAGCGGGTTTGGAGAAGTTGCGTCCCTCGGGGTGTCTATTTTCAGTGCCGCTGCAAATCGTTATCTCAATCTCGAAATTCAGGCGCTTGAGGGCGACCGCAAAGGCAAAGTGGTGTCCAGCCCTCGGGTCGTCACCGCAAACCAGCAGCAGGCCATCATTGAATCTGGTGTGCAGATTCCTTATCAAGGATCCGTAGCGGCCAATGGAGGAGGACCGACCATTTCTTTCAAGGATGCAACGCTCAAACTAGAAGTCACTCCACAGATTACTCCAGAGGGCGCAATAATCTTGAATCTCGAAATCACGAAAGACACCCAAGGCGCGAACACCCCGAGCGCTGGCCCAGTCATTAATAAGAAGCGTATCAAGACGCAGGTGCTTGTGGAGAATGGTGGAACGGTGGTTATCGGCGGTATTTACGAAATGGTGGAAAACGTGGTTGAAGCCAAGGTCCCATTTTTTGGAGATTTGCCGGGACTGGGATACCTCTTCAAGAACAAAACTAACGGCATAACCAAGCAAGAGTTGTTGGTATTCATAACACCTAAAACCCTTTCTGATTCAAACGTTCGTTGATGGCGGAATTTTGTGTAGTTGCACATGAAACTTGACAAATCACAACGTAGGTGAAGACGCCAATGTGTTGCATGAAGCAAGAGAGACCCAAGTATGAGTAAATTTTTTATGAAACTGTCTAACTATTTGTTGGTGATGTTGGCGTCTGCATTGCTAGTTGCATGCGGGGGCGGTGGAGGCAATCCAGGTACCAACTCTGGTGGCTCTGGCTCTGGCTCCGGCGGCGGTACGACAACCCCAGCAATTGCACTGGCAATTGTCGATAGCGGCGGCGCTGTTGTTGCGGCCAATTCGATCGCTAATAGCGCAATTTTTTATGCACGTGCAACCCTGAAGGATGGAACGGGGAATCCCATAGCTAACAAGCTGGTTGCGTTCACGGCAGATGCGAGTGTTGCCAAACTTGCGCAAAGCAGCGCACTGACTGACGCCACTGGCGTCGCCAAAGTACAGATCTCTCCTGTCAGTTTGTCTACCACCGGCGCGGGAAGCCTTTCTGCTTCTGCAACGATCGATGGCAATCCTGTGTCTGTCAATCTGGATTTCCAGATCACAGCAGCCAATGTGACTGTGACAAACATGGTCTCGACGCCGACAACCATCAACGCCTTGCAAACCACAAGCGTGACGGCGGAAGGCCGGGTCGGTGGCGTGTTGGCAGGCAACGGTGTTGTTACTATCAATTTCACGGCCGCTTGCGGAACATTCAGCCCAACCAGCGCAAGTACAAACAACTCCGGCTTGGTCACAACGACATACATATCTGCTGTGGGTTGTTCCGGGCCTACATTGCTTTCCGCTACTGCGGCGAATACGAATGCACCTCCGGCAACCACTACCGTTACCATTGCAGCTGCTATGCCGGCAAATGTGGTGTTTGATTCAGCCACTGCTCCCTTGATGGTGACATCGACAACCGCAGGCGGGATAAAACAATCCACGCTGAAATTCAAGGTGTTGGATAGCACGGGTGCTGGGATGGCAGGCCAGTCGGTCACAATGGATTTGGACAATGCTACCGTTGCGGCCGGTGTCAAGTTTTTGGCGGGTAGTGTTGCTACAGCAGCAACTCAACAGATAGTTACAGACAGTTCTGGAGTTGCGTCGGTGATCGTTACCTCCGGGGCTTTCCCCACTCCTGTAAATGTCTCTGCAAAATTGCTGAGTACACCGTCTATTCAAGCTACGTCTTTGGGTGTTGCGGTTACTTCGGGTCGAGCCACCCAGAATTCGGCCTCGCTGTCCGCCACGAAATTGAGTCTTGAAGCCTTTAATACCGATGGCGTACAAACAACTCTGACAATGCGGGTTGCGGATCGTCAGGGGAACCCTGTACCTGTAGGAACGCCGGTCACTTTTATTGCCTCCCATGGTTTGGTCCAAGGCTCCTGTTTCCTGGATACAGCGTCCCAATGTTCAGTTCAATACACCAGTCAAGGGCAGCGACCCGCCAATGGGCGAGCGGTGATACTCGCGTATATGGATGGAGAAGAGAGCTTCATTGACCAAAATGCCAACAATGTCTGGGATGCCAGTGAGCCTTTCTACGACGTTGGGACCTTGTATCGAGATGACAATGAATCGGGTAGCCTTGATGCAGCTACGGAACAAACAATTCCCGGTGGCAAGACCGGTGCTGTATCCTGCACGAGTGTTGGTCTGGCTACTAGTTCGCAGTTCAACTATCCGTCTATTGACAATACATGCGATGGCACCTGGAGCGATAGTATTCGGGTCCGCAAACAAGCTGTGATAGCACTTGGCACTGCATCTGCTCAGATCGCCCTCATTTCAGGTAAGACCGCAGCTGGGCTTACTGTGAGCGTAAAAGATTTGAACGGAAACGCTATGCCAACGGGTACTACTGTGTCTGCGAAAGTTGTAACGAACGGCGCAACGTGCACTGTGTCAAGTGTTAGTCCCAATATTGTCCGCAACTCTCCTGATGGTGGAAATCACATTGTCAACCTCGATGCTGCCGCCGATTGCATCACCGTTGCAGTTGAGGTGACGGTGACATCTCCCGCTGGGGTTGGGACTGTTGCGAGATTTTGATTGCCCTCATCGGTCTTCCTGGCTCCGGTAAAACCACCGTCGGGCGACAACTCGCTCGACGTCTCCAGCTACCTTTTGAAGACTCCGACCATGCCATTGAGGTGCAGTTGGGGTGTTCTATTCGCCAGTATTTCGATAGAGAGGGCGAAGATAATTTCCGCGATATTGAGCAGGAAACGATTGCTTTACTGACGGCAAAGTCTACTTGTGTGTTGTCTACCGGTGGTGGCGTGGTGCTTCGTCAGGCCAATCGGCAAGCTCTGCGTGAACGTTGTCAGGTCATTTACCTGAAGGCCAATCCCGATGATTTGGCGCGCCGCTTGCGTCACGACCACCATCGCCCTCTTTTGCAAGTGGAAGACCCGCTTGCCCGTTTACGCGATCTGTACGCCCAGCGCGATCCGCTCTACCGCGAAACTGCCCATTTTGTGATCGAGACGGGGCGGCCCTCCGTGGCGACTCTGGTCAACATGATCGTAATGCAATTGGAGCTTGCCGGGGCTCTGCGCTAAAGCTCCCCTAAACTTGGGGTATGTCGCATACTTCCTCTCAAACGGTTTCCATCGCGCTGGGTGAGCGCAGTTATCCCATTTTTATTGGCACAGGTCTTTTGGGCAATGCCGACACTTTCGCCCAGCTTCCACGGGGCTCAACCGCGCTGATCGTCAGCAATGTGACTGTGGCGCCCCTTTATGCAGATGCGCTGCAATCTGCATTGCGGCCGCACTTCGCCATAGTCCATTTAGTCACCTTGCCAGACGGCGAAGACTTCAAAACTTGGCAAACCCTGCAATTGATATTCGATGCCTTGCTTGCTCACCAATGTGACCGCAAGACAGTCCTCTTTGCACTGGGCGGTGGTGTGGTGGGCGATATGACAGGCTTTGCGGCCGCAAGTTACATGCGTGGTGTGCCTTTCGTGCAAGTACCCACTACCTTGCTTGCGCAGGTGGATTCCTCTGTCGGAGGCAAGACCGGGATCAACCACCCCATGGGAAAAAATATGGTGGGGGCGTTCTACCAGCCCAAACTGGTGGTGTGCGATTTGGCGACCCTCAATACATTGCCATCTCGAGAAATCTCTGCGGGGCTGGCAGAGGTCATCAAATACGGCCCCATCGCTGATTTGCAATTTCTCGATTGGATTGAGACCAATCTGGACAAGCTGTTGGCGCGCGATGCGGTTGCGCTTGGATACGCAGTCAAGCGAAGTTGCGAGATCAAAGCTTGGGTGGTGGGACAAGACGAACGAGAGTCCGGACTGCGTGCAATTTTGAATTTCGGTCACACATTTGGCCATGCAATTGAAGCGGGCATGGGCTATGGGAAGTGGCTGCATGGTGAAGCTGTGGGCTGTGGCATGGTGATGGCTGCGCATCTGTCTTTAGGTTTAGGGTTAGTGGACTTGGCTTATGTGCAGCGTCTGACCAGCCTGATTCAGAAGGCGGGGTTGCCTGTACGTGGACCGCTCCTTGATGCAGCAGACAATGCCAGCCGTTATCTGGAGCTAATGCGCGTCGACAAAAAAACCGAGAGCGGCGAAATTCGTTTCGTGGTGGTGGATGGCCGGGGTAATGCGACCATGCGTGGTGCGCCGGATGCATTGGTTCGCAAAGTGATCGACGCCTGCTGCAGCCCCGTGCCATGACGCTTGCTGTTTACGCTTGTCACCCGGAACAATCGCGGGGACGTAGGTATGTCGAGCCCCCAGCATTTGACCGGACTGAGTTCCAGCGGGATCGGGATCGCATAGTCCATTCCAGCGCGTTTCGACGGTTGGTATACAAGACGCAGGTTTTCCTGAACCACGAAGGCGACATGTTTCGCACGCGGCTGACGCACTCTTTGGAGGTCGCGCAATTGGGGCGCTCCATGGCCCGTGCGTTGCAATTGAATGAAGACCTGGTGGAGGCCATATCCCTAGCGCACGACCTGGGGCATACACCGTTTGGTCACGCCGGGCAGGATGCGTTAAATGTGTGTATGCAGGGTCACGGAGGCTTTGAACACAATCTGCAAAGCCTGCGTGTGGTGGACCGGCTGGAGCGGCGCTACCCCAATTTTGATGGATTGAATCTCAGTTTCGAAACGCGCGAGGGCATCCTCAAACACTGCGCACGCCGCAATGCAGAAGCTTTGGAGGCGAGCGAGTTCGCTTACAGCGATGGCAAGGGTGGGGTTGGGCGGCGCTTCCTGGAACGCTACCAGCCCAGCCTGGAAGCCCAACTTTGCAATCTGGCAGACGAAATCGCCTACAACGCACACGACATGGATGACGGTGTGCGATCTGGACTATTGACCATGGAGCAACTGCGCGCGGTGCCGCTGTTCGAGAAATTCTGTAGTCAAACATTGCATGCGCATGGACATCTGGCAGAACCAGGCCAGGAGCGAAGGCTGCTGTACGAAACCATTCGCCAAATGCTCAGCGCGCAGGTGCGTGACGTCAACTCCACGACTGCAGCGGCGCTGGAGGTGACCAAGCCGCAGGATATTTGGGATGTACGCGGTAAACCCGTGTTGGTGCAATTCAGCCATGAAATGCGGCAACTCTCTACGGAGTTGAAATCTTTCTTGTTTGATAGCTTGTACAGACACACCCAAGTCGTTAGCACCATGGATATGGCCAAACAGGTGGTGCGAGAGCTATTTGCAGCTTACGTCGCAGCGCCGCAGGAGATGCATTCAGGCTCCACAACCCGCGCGCTTCAAATAATGACAGAACAAGAGGCGGTTGATATTTACCGAATGGTCGCGGACCACGTGGCGGGCATGACAGACCGATTTGCTGCCAGCGAGCACTATCGTCTGACCGGTATTCGTCTATTGGTCTGAGGCTTCGCATTGAAGTTGGGGCCGTGTGCCCGGTAAAATTCAGTTACATCTATAGGGCGATCGGGAGCTGAATTGAGTTTTCTCAACCAATTGAAGTCGCAGGCAAGCGCATTGCAGCAACAGCAGGGTGCTGACACGGTGCGGCTGGAAGCGAACGCGAAAGCTACGGAGGCAGCTTGCCGTACGGTTTGGCTGTATGTGTCTGAGCTCTCGAAACAGCTTAACGTCATCGCTCCGGCAGGACCTGCCCTGAGCCTGGATGGCAAGACACAGTGGCCTGCAATGAAACTCGCCAGTTTCGGCGCCGATGCCCGTAAGAAGAAGCTGCGCGACCAGGAGGTCTTTGATTACATCGCCCTTGGTTGGAAGATCCTGCCCACAATGGGGCAGCCAATAAGCGGTTCTGTCAGAGCCAATTTCCCACCAGATCTGCAGCGCATTGAGTCACGCATTGTTGCGGGCAATGTGAAGCATGAACGCGTCAACGTGCGGCACCCCGAAAAAAATACCTTGAAGGAAATTCGTTTCGACTATGTCACGGAGAGCCGTGGCAGCGTGACCATTACTGCCGATCACGACGAAGCCCGTTTGAACTTTCGGTTGGGTTGCCTGTCTGGCTTTCAAGTTGTCAACGCAAGTTACGCGGCCAACCAGATTCACGGCAGTGTGCTGGATGAGCTGGCCAAGTTGATTGTTGGAGAAAGCAGTACATTTGTCTGACAACATGCCCCTGTCTGCAACTTCTTTGCTCACACAAGAAGCTATCCAGCAAGTGGAAACTGAGACGCGGCGTTGGCTGGATCGTGCAGTCATCGGGTTGAATCTGTGCCCATTCGCCAAAGGGGTATTGGTCAAGAATCAGATTCATTTCACGGTCAGCCAGGCGACCCATATTGAGACCTTGCTGATGGATCTGGAGCGCGAATCTCTGGGGTTAATGGAAGCAGCGCCAGAAGTTCGGGATACCACATTGTTGATTGTGCCTCAGTGCTTGCGGGCTTTTCAGGATTTCAATGACTTTCTGGTTCTGGCCGACAGCTTGTTGTCCAGCATGCGCCTGGATGGCGAATTGCAGATTGCCAGTTTCCACCCGGATTTCCAGTTTGCTGACACCGAACTGGACGACGTCACCAACTGCACCAACCGCTCGCCGTACCCTACTTTGCATTTGCTGCGCGAGAGCAGTATCGATCGGGCTGTGCAGGCGTTTCCCGAAGCAGAAATGATCTTCGAAGAAAACATCAAGACACTGGAAAATTTGGGCTTTGAAGGGTGGCAAGCGCTTGGTATGGCGCGTGGCAAGATAGGCCTATGAAAACCGCCAAACCGCAGGCCAATCCCTTGGGCGATGAATTGCGCCCGGGCCAGTCCATTGAGCTTCTCAAAGAGTTGCATATCCTTACCCGTGACGGAAAACTGAATCAGGATTCACGCCGCAAGCTCAAGCAGGTGTACCACCTGTTCCAGTTCATCGAAAAATTGCTGAAGGAGTTGCCGCCTCCCCAAGGCGCTATGCGTACTCTGGCGGATCATGGCGCAGGCAAGTCCTATTTGGGTTTTATTCTTTACGACCTGTACTTCAAGGCCTTGGGGGCCAGCCATCTGTATGGCATTGAGACGCGCGCCGAATTGGTGGAGAAATCACGCGCGCTGGCCCAGCGTCTCGGGTTTGATCGTATGTCCTTCGTCAACCTGTCGGTAGCGGAATCCACCGACTCTGACCAGCTGCCTGTGCACATTGACGTCGTCACGGCCCTGCACGCGTGCGACACGGCAACGGACGATGCGATTGCATTTGGGCTATCGAAGAAGGCGCAGGCCTTTGTATTGGTGCCCTGCTGCCAGGCAGAAGTGGCGAGGCACCTGAATCACCAAAAGGCGTTGAACTTGGCCCGTACGCCACTGGCTGAGTTGTGGCGTCACCCCATGCACACCCGTGAATTTGGCAGTCAGCTTACCAATGTCTTGCGGTGCCTGTACCTGGAAGCCAATGGTTACCAGGTCACTGTGACCGAGCTGGTGGGCTGGGAGCACAGTATGAAAAACGAATTGATCCTGGCACGGTATACCGGCCAGCGCAAACGGGCTGCGGCGCAACGGTTGCAGGCCGTCTTGAAGGAATGCGGTCTGGAAACCTTACTTGACACCCGGTTTACATTGACGTCAGACAATAAGGACGACAACGCAATACCGGCGTAATGCGTTAAATGCGCTGGCATTGAACTTTTTGATTGACGGAGTATGAGAATGAATTTGAAGAACATCCCAAGCTTGACCATTGCCTTGACCTTGACTGCCCTTCTGGGCGCTTGCGCAAGTAGCAGCCCGGACGTGATAAAGCGCAGTGACACACAACGCATGGCGCAAGTCGAAGATGGTGTTGTGCTGTCCGTTCGCTCTGTGGTCGTTGATGGCAGCCAGTCCGGTATCGGCGGTGCGGTCGGCGGTGTCGTCGGTGCCATTGGTGGTTACGGTGGTAGTGGCGTGCAGCGCGAGGCGCAGGTGTTGGGTGTGCTGGCTGGTGTGGCCGGTGCAGCTGCTGGCAACGCGATTGAGCGCATGTCTACGCGCGAAGACGCTTATGAAATCCTGGTTCAGCTCAAGGGCGGCGAACGCCGTGCCATCGTGCAAGCCAAGGGGGCTGAAGTGTTGGTGGCGGGTGACCCAGTCATCCTCGTGACAACCGGCGGCAAGGTGCGCGTCACCAAGGCGCCCAAGTAAGGTGCTAAAGGCATGGCTCGTCTCCCGCGCCTGACGCTGCCGGGCCATCCGCACCACATCATCCAGCGCGGAAACAACCGCCAACCCATTTTTTTGGGTGCGGCGGACCGCGAGACCATGCTGTCTTTGCTGGACGCAAGTGCTCGCAAATTTGGGGTCGAGGTTCACGCCTATGTGCTGATGGACAACCACTTTCATCTGCTTGCAACCCCCCATACTGCAGATGGCATCCCCAAATGGATGCAATCGGTCGGTCGTAGTTATGTGCGCTATTTCAACGACTTGCACCGCCGTAGCGGTACCTTGTGGGAGGGGCGCTACCGCGCCACGTTGATCCAGACTGAGCGCTACTTGCTGGCCTGTATGGCGTATATCGATCTGAACCCGGTGCGCGCAGGTATAGCAGTGCAAGCGATCGAATTCCCCTGGTCTAGTCATGCCCATTACGTGGGGCGCCGCTCCGACAAATGGCTCACGCCCCATCCACTGGTGTGGAACATGGGCAATACACCGTTTGCACGCGAGGCTGCATATGCCGAGTTGGTGCAGGCTGGTTTGGGGCAGTCCAGCCTGACGGCCTTGACGGATGCCACCATGCAGGGATGGGCCTTGGGAGACCCTGATTTTGTTGCAAATCTGCAAACCCAAACGCCACGCCGGGTTAGCAAACGCGCGCCGGGGCGACCAAGCACTCCTGTTTCTTCGGATAACAAATAGCTTGCTGGCTATTATCCAGTTTGGGTTTATTGCTATTAAATTAGATATGTCCCTATTTAATTTTCAATTTCTATTTGCCTGTATTAATTAGAGTCTGACCCCATTTAATTCAATTGGCACTTTTGTTGCGTTGCAGTATTCTCATTGCTCGAGATTTTTCACCGCCCAACTCAGGAGAGCGCCATGACCACGGCTGCCGAAATCAAATATCTGCAAGAACACGGTTTGTATTCCTCCGAGCAGGAGCACGACGCCTGTGGTGTGGGTTTTGTAGCCCATATCCGGGGCGAGAAGAGCCATTCCATCGTCAAGAACGCGCTGAAGATCCTGGAAAACCTGGACCACCGGGGTGCAGTCGGGGCAGACAAGTTAATGGGTGATGGCGCCGGTATCCTGATTCAATTACCGGATGCGCTGTACCGCGAAGAAATGAAGGCGCAGGGCGTCACTCTGCCACCGTTGGGTGAATACGGTGTAGGCATGGTGTTTTTGCCCAAAGAGCATGCCTCCCGCCTGGCCTGTGAACAAGAGTTGGAGCGCGCGATCAAGGCCGAAGGGCAGGTGCTGCTGGGTTGGCGTGATGTGCCGGTCAACCGCGACATGCCCATGTCGCCCACCGTGCGCGAGAAGGAACCCATCCAGCGCCAGGTGTTCATTGGGCGTGGTCAGGACGTGATCGTGCAGGACGCGTTGGAACGCAAGCTGTATGTGATCCGCAAGACGGCCAGTGCCAACATCCAGGCGCTCAAGCTGACGCACTCCAAGGAATACTACGTTCCCAGCATGTCCAGCCGCACGGTGGTCTACAAGGGCCTGTTGTTGGCAGACCAAGTTGGTGTTTACTTCCTTGACTTGGAAGATTCGCGCTGCGTGTCGGCGCTGGGTCTGGTGCACCAGCGCTTCTCGACCAACACATTCCCCGAGTGGCCGCTGGCCCACCCGTACCGTTACGTCGCGCACAACGGCGAAATCAACACGGTCAAGGGCAACTACAACTGGATGAAGGCCCGCGAAGGCGTGATGTCTTCGCCGGTGCTGGGCGCCGATCTGCAAAAGCTGTACCCGATCAGTTTTGCCGGCCAGTCCGATACCGCGACCTTTGATAACTGCCTCGAACTGCTGACAATGGCGGGCTACCCGCTCAGCCAGGCCGTGATGATGATGATTCCCGAGCCGTGGGAGCAGCACACCACGATGGACAGTCGTCGCAAGGCCTTCTATGAATACCACGCCGCGATGATGGAACCCTGGGATGGCCCGGCTTCCATCGTGTTCACCGATGGCCGCCAGATCGGCGCTACGCTTGACCGCAATGGCCTGCGTCCATCGCGTTACTGCATCACCGATGACGATCTGGTGATCATGGGTTCCGAGTCCGGCGTGCTGCCGGTGCCGGAAAACAAGATCGTGCGCAAATGGCGCCTGCAGCCCGGCAAGATGTTCCTGATCGATCTGGAGCAGGGCCGGATGATTGACGACGAAGAGCTCAAAGCCAATTTGGCCAACAGCAAGCCCTACAAGCAATGGATTGAAAACCTGCGCATCAAGCTGGACGACGTGACCTTTGACGAGCGTCGCACCGAGGTGGCGCTCGCAGCTACGGTCGCGGGCATCGAACCGAAGCGGGTGACTGACAGAGCCAGTTTGTTGGATCGCCAGCAAGCCTTTGGTTTTACCCAGGAAGACCTGAAGTTCCTGATCGCTCCCATGGCCTCTGCCGGTGAAGAGGCAATTGGCTCTATGGGTAACGACAGCCCGTTGGCCGTGCTGTCTGACAAGAACAAGCCGTTGTACAGCTACTTCAAACAGCTGTTCGCGCAAGTGACCAACCCGCCGATTGACCCGATCCGCGAAGCGATTGTGATGTCGCTGGTGTCCTTTATTGGGCCCAAGCCCAATCTGCTGGACATCAACCAGGTGAATCCGCCGATGCGGCTGGAGGTGTCACAGCCTGTGCTGGACGCAGCCGACATGGCCAAGCTGCGTGACATTGAAGCCCACACGCAAGGCAAGTTCCGCAGCCACACGCTGGACATCACCTATCCACTGGCCTGGGGACACGAAGGGGTTGAAGCCAAGTTGGCCTCCCTCTGTGCGGAAGCGGTGGATGCGATCAAGGGCGGCAAGAACATCCTGATCATCAGTGACCGCAACATCAGTGCTGATCAGGTGGCGATTCCAGCCTTGCTGGCGCTGTCGGCAATTCACCAACATTTGGTCGCCGAAGGCCTGCGTACGACGGCAGGCTTGGTGGTGGAGACCGGCACTGCTCGGGAAGTCCATCACTTCGCGGTGCTTGCAGGTTACGGAGCCGAAGCGGTGCACCCGTATCTGGCAATGGAAACGCTGGGAAACATCCACAAGGATTTACCGGGTGACTTGAGCGCTGAAAAGGCCATTTACAACTATGTAAAGGCCATCGGCAAGGGTCTGTCCAAGATCATGTCCAAGATGGGCGTGTCTACTTACATGAGCTACTGCGGTGCGCAGTTGTTTGAAGCGATTGGCCTGTCCAGCGCCACGGTCTCCAAGTACTTCACCGGCACACCTAGCCGCGTGGAAGGCATTGGCGTCTTCGAGATTGCCGAAGAAAGCATCCGCGCGCACAGAGCGGCCTTTGGCGACAGCCCGGTGCTTGCTAACGCGTTGGAAACCGGCGGCGAATACGCTTGGCGTGTGCGCGGCGAGGAGCACATGTGGACGCCAGATGCGATCGCCAAGCTGCAGCATTCCACGCGTGCCAATAACTGGAACACCTACAAGGAATACGCGCAGATCATCAACGACCAAAGCAAGCGCCATCTGACGCTGCGCGGTCTGTTCGAATTCAAGATCGATCCGGCCAAGGCTATTGCGGTGGACGAAGTGGAATCCGCCAAAGAAATCGTCAAGCGTTTTGCCACGGGTGCGATGTCGCTGGGTTCGATTTCGACAGAAGCACATGCCACGCTCGCAGTCGCAATGAACCGCATTGGCGGCAAGAGCAACACGGGTGAGGGTGGGGAAGACCCAGCGCGTTACCGCCAGGAGCTCAAAGGCATTCCGATCAAACAGGGCCAGACCATGGCCGACATCATTGGCCATGACGTGGTGGAAGTGGACATCCCGCTAAACCCCGGTGATTCGTTGCGCTCACGCATCAAGCAAGTCGCCTCCGGCCGCTTCGGTGTCACTGCCGAATACCTGTCCAGCGCCGACCAGATCCAGATCAAGATGGCGCAAGGCGCCAAGCCGGGCGAGGGCGGTCAATTACCTGGCGGCAAAGTGTCGGACTACATTGGCAAGCTGCGCCACTCCGTGCCGGGCGTTGGCCTGATCTCGCCACCGCCGCACCACGATATTTATTCGATCGAAGATTTGGCGCAGCTGATCCACGATTTGAAAAACGTGGCCCCGCACAGCTCCATCAGCGTCAAGCTGGTGTCCGAAATCGGTGTGGGCACGATTGCCGCAGGCGTGGCCAAGTGCAAGAGTGATCACGTGGTGATCGCCGGGCACGACGGTGGCACGGGCGCTTCGCCTTGGTCGTCCATCAAACACGCGGGCAGCCCGTGGGAAATCGGTTTGGCCGAAACACAGCAGACGCTGGTGCTGAACCGCCTGCGCAGCCGCATCCGCGTGCAGGCCGACGGCCAGATGAAGACCGGTCGTGATGTCGCCATTGGCGCGCTGCTGGGTGCTGACGAATTCGGCTTTGCTACAGCGCCACTGGTCGTCGAGGGCTGCATCATGATGCGCAAGTGCCACCTGAATACTTGCCCGGTGGGTGTGGCCACGCAAGACCCGGCTTTGCGCAAGAAGTTCTCCGGCAAGCCCGAGCACGTAGTGAACTATTTCTTCTTCATCGCCGAAGAAGTGCGCCAGATCATGGCCCAGCTCGGTATCCGTAAGTTTGACGACCTGATTGGTCGTTCTGACCTGCTGGATATGCGCAAGGGCATTGAACACTGGAAAGCCAGTGGTCTGGATTTCAGCCGCCTGTTTGCACAACCCAATGTGCCCGCCGATGTGCCCCGCTTCCAGACGCTGGAGCAGGAACATGGCTTGGAAAAGGCGCTGGACAACGTGCTGATCGCCAAGAGCCGCGCTGCCATCGACAAGGGCGAAAAAGTGCAGTTCATGGAAGCCGCGCGCAACGTTAACCGCTCCGTCGGCGCGATGTTGTCCGGTGCGGTGACCAAGGTTCATCCTGAGGGGCTGCCAGACAACACCATCCATATCCAGCTCGAAGGTACCGGTGGCCAGTCCTTTGGAGCCTTTCTGACCAAGGGCATCACGCTGTACCTGATTGGCGACGCCAATGACTACACCGGCAAGGGCCTCTCCGGTGGCCGTGTCGTCGTGCGACCGAGCATCGATTTCCGCGGCGTGGCGGTCAACAACACCATCGTCGGCAACACCGTGATGTACGGCGCGACCGCCGGTGAAGCTTTCTTCAGCGGCGTTGGTGGCGAACGTTTCGCGGTACGCCTGTCGGGTGCGACCGCGGTTGTCGAAGGTACCGGTGACCATGGCTGCGAATACATGACCGGCGGCACAGTCGCCGTGCTGGGCAGGACTGGCCGCAACTTTGCTGCCGGCATGAGTGGCGGCATCGCTTATGTGTATGACGAAGACGGTCAGTTCGCCAGCCGCTGCAACACCGCCATGGTCAGCATGGAGAAAGTGTTGACTGCGAAAGAGCAAGAAGCACAAATTGACAAGGGCCTGTGGCACCGGGGCCAGGCAGATGAGACACAACTGCGCCGCCTGCTGGAAGAGCACAACCGATGGACCGGCAGCAAGCGCGCACGCGACCTGCTGGATAACTGGGAGACTTCCCGCGCCAAGTTCGTCAAGGTATTCCCGCTGGAATACAAGCGCGCTTTGGGTGAAATTCATGCACGAAAAGAGGCTGCAGAGCTCACAGGACGTGCGCAGGCAGCTACAAAAAAAGTAGCAACCCCGGCTAAATAATGACCTTGCGGGATTGACCAATATTTGCGCAGCAAATTTGCTCTGTCCCCAACTGAATAGAGAAAAGAATCATGGGAAAAGTCACAGGCTTCATGGAGTTTGAGCGCGTTGAAGAGGGCTACAAGCCCGTGCCTGAGCGCCTCAAAAACTACAAGGAATTCGTTATCGGCCTCGACGACGCGCAGGCCAACAAACAGGCTGCGCGTTGCATGGACTGCGGTACGCCGTTTTGCAACAACGGCTGCCCGGTCAACAACATCATTCCGGACTTCAATGACTTGGTCTTCACCGGTAACTGGAAAGCCGCGATCGACACGCTGCACAGCACCAACAACTTCCCCGAGTTCACCGGCCGCATCTGCCCTGCGCCTTGCGAGGCTGCGTGCACACTGAATGTGAACGACGACGCGGTGGGCATCAAGTCCATCGAGCACGCCATCATCGACCGCGCTTGGCATGAAGGCTGGGTGCTGGCCCAGCCGCCAAAAGTCAAGACCGGCAAGAAGGTCGCCGTCGTCGGCTCCGGCCCCGCTGGCATGGCCGCTGCGCAACAACTTGCGCGCGTGGGCCACGATGTCACGCTATTCGAAAAGAACGACCGTATCGGCGGCCTGTTGCGCTATGGCATTCCCGACTTCAAGATGGAGAAGCACCACATCGACCGCCGCGCCGACCAGATGGTCAAGGAAGGCGTGACGATTCGCACCGGTGTGCTGATTGGTGAGATGCCCAAGGGCTCCAAGGTCACCAACTGGGCCAAGGAAACCATTTCGGCTGAGCAATTGCAAAAAGACTTTGACGCCGTCATCCTGACGGGTGGCTCCGAGCAATCGCGCGACCTGCCGGTGCCGGGCCGTGACTTGGACGGCATCCATTTCGCGATGGAATTCCTGCCGCAGCAGAACAAGGTCAACGCCGGTGACAAGCTCAAAGGCCAGTTGCGCGCGGATGGCAAGCACGTCATCGTGATTGGTGGTGGCGATACCGGTTCTGATTGCGTAGGCACCAGCAACCGCCATGGCGCGGTCAGCGTGACGCAGTTTGAAGTGATGCCTCAGCCGCCGGAAGAAGAAAACCGCCCGATGACCTGGCCTTACTGGCCGCTTAAATTGCGCACCAGCTCCAGCCATGAAGAAGGTTGCGAGCGCGTGTTCTCGATCTCCACCAAAGAATTCATCGGTGAAAAAGGCAAGGTCACTGGCTTGAAGACCGTGCAGGTGGAATTCAAGGACGGCAAGATGGTGGAGGTTGCAGGCTCTGAGCAAGTGCTCAAAGCCGATCTGGTGCTGCTGGCCATGGGCTTTGTAAACCCCGTCGCGACCGTGCTGGATGCGTTTGGCGTGGACAAGGATGTCCGCGGCAATGCACGCGCCACCACCGAATTCACCGGCGGCTATGCCACCAACGTAGCCAAGGTCTTTGCCGCAGGCGACATGCGCCGCGGCCAGAGCCTGGTGGTCTGGGCGATCCGTGAAGGCCGTCAGGCTGCGCGCTCGGTGGACGAATTCCTGATGGGAAGCTCCAATTTGCCGCGCTGAAACCACGCCATAGGGGCATTTACAGTCACGCGTGAATGTTTAGGTGTTTTCCCTTATGATTGCGGAGCCGGGCCCTTTGACCCGGCTCCTTTTTTATGGCGCACTCCACCCCCGTTTCCCGTGAAGATTCCCTGATCGAGATTGACCATGTTTCCTTTGGTTATGACGACAGGCGTTTGATCCTGCGTGATGTGAACCTGAACTTTGCCCGTGGCAAGGTCACGGCCATCCTGGGCGGTTCGGGTTGCGGTAAGACCACGTTGTTGCGCCTGATCGGTGGTGTACATGCCCCTTCATCGGGCCAAGTCCGCTACGACGGCGTCCCGGTGGATCTCAGTAACCGCGAAGAACTGTACAAATTCCGCCGCCGTCTGGGCATGCTGTTCCAGTTTGGCGCACTGTTCACAGATTTGTCAGTGTTCGACAACGTAGCCTTCCCGTTGCGTGAGCACACCGACATGTCTGAGGCCATGATCAACGATCTGGTGTTGATGAAGCTCAATGCAGTGGGCCTGCGTGGTGCGGCGCAATTGCGTATTTCGGAAGTTTCTGGCGGCATGGCGCGCCGGGTCGCATTGGCCCGCGCCATTGTGCTGGACCCGCAACTGATCATGTATGACGAACCGTTTGCCGGTCTGGATCTGGTGTCCATGGGTGTTGCTGCCAAATTGATTCGCACGCTCAATGACAGCACCGGCGCCACATCGCTGCTGGTGTCGCATGACATTCCGCAGTGCATGAAGATCAGTGACTATGTTGTGTTGTTGGCACCCCAAGGGCGCATCGTAGCGCAAGGCACCCCCGCTGAATTGATGGCGTCCACGGACCCTGAAACCCGCCAGTTCATCCACGGTGAACCGGACGGCCCAATCAACTTCCACTACCCTGCCAAGCCGATGGCCGAAGAATTTGGAGTGGCTGCGTAATGGATACAACTCTGAATTTCCTGGCCAATGTCGGCCAGCGCACGATTGGCATTCTGGGTTCCCTGGGCCACGCCGCCTTGTTTTTCTGGAGCCTGCTCAAAGCGACTGGTGGCGCACTGCGTCGCCCCTATCTGGTAGTTGCGCAAATTCACGCGGTAGGCAATCGTTCGCTGCTGATTATTCTGGCTTCTGGTCTGGCTGTGGGCTTTGTGCTGGCGCTGCAGATGTATTACGCATTGGTGATTTACGGCGCGGCCGAGTCACTGGGTCTGATCGTCAATCTGGCACTGGTGCGCGAATTGGGCCCTGTGGTGGCTGGGTTGCTGTTTGCTGGGCGCGCCGGTACGTCTCTGACTGCTGAAATCGGTCTGATGAAAGCTGGCGAGCAAATCGCCGCAATGGACCTGATGGCCGTGGACCCGACCCAACGTATTCTGGCCCCGCGTTTTATTGGCGGCGTTGTGTCCATGCCCGTGTTGGCGATTCTGTTTTCCGCGGTCGGCATCATTGGTGCCTGGGTCGTGGCAGTGCTGCTGATCGGCATTGATGCAGGCAACTTCTGGTCCATCATGCAAAGCCGCGTAGATGTGGTCCGCGATGTCGGTAATGGCATCGTGAAGAGCTTCGTGTTCGGCATCATCTGCACCTTCGTGGCGCTGTACCAGGGCTATGAAACCGAGGCCACGCCCGAAGGCGTTGCCTATGCAACCACCCGTACCGTGGTGATTTCCTCATTGGGCATTCTGTTCATGGACTTCATCCTGACAGCCCTGATGTTCTCCACCGACTGATCCCTCTGTAGCGATTTATTCCCAGAACTACCATGCAAAAACGAAACATAGAAATCCTGGTCGGCGCCTTTGTGGTGCTGGGCTTTGTGGGCCTGGTCTTCCTGGCCCTCAAAGCGGCCAACCTGGGCAGCTTCACTGGCTCCTCCGGTACCTACTCTGTCACCGCACGCTTTGACAACATCGGCGGCCTCAAGGCTAAAGCCTCGGTCAAGAGCTCTGGTGTTGTGGTTGGCCGCGTCGAGTCCATTGTGTTTGACGACAAGAACTTCCAGGCGCGCGTGATCGTGGGTCTGGACAACCGTTACACCTTCCCCAAAGACAGCTCGCTGAAGATTCTGACGGCAGGTTTGCTGGGTGAGCAGTACTTGGGCATCGAGCCTGGTGCCGACGAAAAAATGCTGGCGTCTGGCGACACCATTAGTTCCACGCAATCTGCTGTCGTGCTGGAGAACCTGATCAGCCAGTTCCTCTATAGCAAGGCGGCGGATGGCAAGTCGGGCCAGTAACTCCATGGCATTGCCCACCACACGCTCGTTGGCATGGCCCCGTTGGGGCATGGTGGCGCTGGCTTTGACGGCTTTGATGCTGCAAGGTTGCGCTACGGTGGCAAACCCGGACAAGCGCGATCCGCTGGAGTCGATCAACCGCAGTGTGTTCGCCTTCAACGATGCCGCCGATGCGGCTGTAGTTAAACCTGTGGCTACGGTGTACCGCAATGTGGTGCCCAGCGTGGTCCGCAAAGGTGTTGGCAACTTCTTCGGCAACCTCGAAGACGTCTGGTCCATCTTCAATAACGCCATCCAGGGTCGGCGCATGGATACCGGTGACAGCATTGGCCGCGTATTGGTGAATTCCACTGTTGGCATCCTCGGCTTGGTCGATGTCGCCAGCGACCTGAACATTGAGCGCCATACGACAGACTTTGGTATGACGCTGGGTCGTTGGGGCGTGCCGCCTGGCCCTTATGTTGTGCTGCCACTGCTCGGGCCGTCAACGCTGCGCGAGGTTGCCGCGTTACCAGTAGACAGGCAAGGAAATGCTTTGACGTATGTGGATGATGAAGGAACCCGTACAGGATTAACAGTTGTGAAGCTGCTGAACTTGCGCGCGAAGTATTTGAACGCAGGCGATGTAGTGGCCGGTGCAGCGCTGGACAAATATTCTTTTACTCGCGACTCCTACTTGCAGCGCCAGAGAAACATCCAATACGATGGCAATCCCCCGGATGAAGATGGGGATACTGAGCCCGAAAAGCCGTAGCCAGCACAAGACGGCACAAAAACCGATAATGAGGGTGAACATTCACCCAGAAAGTGCGTATGAAGTCCCCAATGATCCGATCCCTGACCGCCCTGTTTACCCTGCTGGCGGCCTTTAGCTTCTCCGGTGTTGCGATGGCTGCTGACGAGGCGCCGGATGTGATGATCAAGCGCCTGTCCTCTGACGTGCTGGACACCATCAAGGCCGACAAGGCCATGCGCGGTGGCGACGTCGCCAAGATCGTCACCTTGGTCGATACCCGCATCATGCCCAATGTGAATTTCCAGCGCATGACCGCATCGGCGATTGGCCCGGCATGGCGCAGCGCGACACCTGAGCAAAAGACCAAGCTGCAGGACGAGTTCAAGATCCTGCTGGTCCGCACCTACGCAGGCGCCTTGTCGCAAGTGTCTGACCAGACCATCAACGTCAAGCCCATGCGCAGCGCGCCTGAAGACAAGGAAGTCGTCGTTCGTACCGAAGTCAAAGGCAGCGGCGACCCGATCCAGCTGGAATACCGTATGGAAAAAACTCCCGGCGAAGGCGCTGGCTGGAAGATCTATGACTTGAACGTATTGGGCGTCTGGTTGGTGCAAACTTACAAGAGCCAATTTGCGACAGAGATCAGTGCCAAGGGTATCGATGGTCTGATCACATCGCTGGGCGAGCGCAACAAGGCCAACGGCAAGAAGGGCTGATCGTGTTGAGCCTGCCCGAAACCCTCACCCAGGTCCAGGCGCGCAAGTGCCTGGAAGAGCTCAACGCCGGCTTGCCAGCGCAGACCGCCGAAGTGGTTGTGGATGGCACGCAGTTGAAGAGCTTTGACTCTTCCGCATTGGCCGTGTTGCTGGAGTTTCGCCGCGAGTGCGCCCGTGCGGGCAAGCGCTTCGCCGTCAAGGGTTTGCCGGAGCGCCTGCGCGATCTGGCGACGCTGTACGGCATCAATGCGCTCTTGCCCAGCGCCTGATTTTCCAATGCGGCTTCGGCCGCTTTTTCACGTCAAGTTCTTCATAGGTTCGCCGCGTAAAATGGCGCTCTCCCATGCCCGCCATTTCGTTCCAATCCGTCTCCAAAGCGTATCCCTCGTCCAAGGGGCCCAAAGGCTCCAGCTTTCTGGCGCTTGACGGCGTAAGTCTGGACATTGAAGAGGGTGAATTCTTCGGCTTGTTAGGCCCCAATGGCGCCGGCAAGACCACGATGATCAGCATCCTCGCCGGTCTGGCTCGTCCAACAGGCGGCGCTGTCAGTGTGTTGGGCAGCGATGTGCAACGCGACTTTTCCGAAGCCCGCCGCAAGCTTGGCGTGGTGCCGCAAGAGCTGGTGTTCGACCCGTTTTTCAATGTGCGCGAAATGCTGCGCATCCAGTCCGGCTACTTCGGTGTCAAAAACAACGACGCCTGGATCGATGAACTCCTGGAAAGCCTTGGCCTAGCCGACAAGGCCAACGCCAATATGCGCCAGCTCTCCGGAGGCATGAAGCGCCGCGTGCTGGTCGCGCAGGCGCTGGTGCACAAGCCGCCGGTGATCGTGCTGGACGAGCCGACCGCGGGCGTGGATGTTGAATTGCGCCAGACGCTGTGGGCCTTCATTGCCAAACTCAACAAGCAAGGCCACACGGTCTTGCTGACCACCCATTACCTCGAAGAAGCGGAAGCCCTGTGCGGCCGCATTGCCATGCTGAAGACCGGTCGCATCGTTGCGCTGGACAAAACCAGCGAGCTGCTGAAAGCCGCATCCAGCAATGTGCTGCGCTTCAAACTCGATGGCGAACTGCCCGCTGCGCTGGCCCAAGGCGCGCGTATCACCGGCCGTGTGGTCCAGTTCCCGGCGCACGACGCGCTGGAAGTGGAGAAATACCTGGCTGCTGTGCGTGAAGCAGGCCTGGTCGCGCAGGATGTCGAAATTCGCAAAGCCGATCTGGAAGATGTGTTCCTCGATGTGATGACGCAGCACAAGGATTCTGTGCATGGCGTGGGAGGGTCTTCAAAATGAACGGCTGGCAAACACTCCTGTACAAAGAAATCTGGCGCTTCTGGAAAGTCGCGTTCCAGACCATCGCCGGTCCGGTGCTGACCGCGATGCTCTACCTGCTGATCTTTGGTCACGCGCTGGAAGACCATGTGAAGGTTTACGACACGGTCAGCTACACCGCCTTCCTGGTGCCGGGGCTGGCGATGATGAGCCTGCTGCAAAACGCATTTGCCAACAGCTCCTCCTCGCTGATCATGAGCAAGGTGATGGGCAATCTGGTGTTCCTGTTGCTGACGCCGCTGTCGTATATGCACTGGTTTGTCGCTTACGTGGGCGCGTCCGTCGTGCGCGGCCTGGTCGTCGGCTTTGGCGTTTTCGTGGTGTCCGCACCGTTTACCGGTATGAGCTTTGTGGAGCCGGCGTGGATCATTGTGTTTGCCGTGATGGGTGCTGCGCTGATGGGCACGCTGGGCCTGATCGCTGGCTTGTGGGCCGAGAAGTTTGACCAGTTGGCCGCCTTCCAGAACTTCGTTGTGATGCCCATGACGTTCCTGAGCGGCGTGTTCTATTCCATCCATTCGCTGCCCGCCTTTTGGCAGGGCGTCAGCCACTTCAACCCATTCTTCTACATGATCGACGGATTCCGCCGCGGCTTCTTTGGTCAGAGCGATGTATCGCCTTGGTTGAGCCTCGCTGTTGTCGGTGGCACGCTGGTTGTTGTCAGCGGCATTGCACTGCACCTGCTGCGCACGGGCTACAAGATTCGCAACTGATTTTCTGGACCTGCCATGACCGCCGAAGAACTCCAATCCCTGATCAGCTCCGGTCTGCCTTGCGATGTGTGCCGCGTGGAGGGGGATGGCCGCCACTGGTACGGCACTTTTGTCTCCAGCGCATTTGAAGGCAAACGCCTGATCCAGCGCCACCAACTGGTCTACGCCACGCTGGGTGATCGCATGAAGACCGACGAAGTGCACGCGCTGTCGATGAAGACCTACACCCCCACCGAATGGGCCGCGCAATGATTACGCTGGCACTGTCCAAGGGACGCATCTTTGAAGAAACCCTGCCACTGCTCAAAGCCGCTGGCATTGAGGTGTTGGACGATCCCGAGAAATCCCGCAAGCTGATTCTGGATACCAACCAACCGGACGTGCGCGTGCTGGTAGTGCGCGCCTCCGACGTGCCCACCTATGTGCAATACGGTGGCGCCGATCTGGGTATTACGGGTAAAGACACTTTGATTGAACACGGCAGCCAGGGCTTGTACACGCCGCTGGATTTGAACATTGCCAAGTGCCGCATCAGTGTCGCGGTGCGCTCCGATTTTGATTACGCCTCGGCTGTGAAGCAGGGCTCGCGCCTGAAGGTGGCAACCAAGTACGTTGCGATTGCGCGCGAGTTCTTTGCATCCAAGGGCGTGCACGTTGATCTGATCAAGCTCTACGGCAGCATGGAGCTGGCGCCGCTGGTCGGCTTGGCCGATGCCATCGTCGATCTGGTGTCGACCGGCAACACGCTCAAGGCCAACCACCTGATCGAAGTGGAGCGCATCATGGACATCAGCTCACGCTTGATCGTCAACCAGGCCGCGCTCAAACTGAAGCAGGAACCGCTGCGCCGCATCATCGATGCATTTGCCGCGGCCATCGATACGAAATCCTGATCGCTATGAAATTGGTAGCTGCCCCCGCCCGCCTTTCCTGCGCCGACAGCCAATTTGAGTCCCAATTCAAGGCGCGGCTGCACTGGTCTGCCGACACCGATGCAGCGATTGAAACCCGCGTGGCCGAGATTCTGGCGGATGTGCAACAGCGCGGCGATGCGGCCGTGCTGGAATACACCGCGCGCTTCGATGGCCTCACTGTTTCCGACATGAAAGCGCTGGAACTGACGCAGGCCGAACTGAAGGCTGCGTTTGACAGCATCCCTGCGCAGCAGCGCGACGCATTGCAAGCCGCCGCCAAACGTGTGCGCAGCTACCACGAAGCACAAAAGAAAGCCTCCGGCGAGAGCTGGAGCTACCGTGACGAAGACGGCACGCTGTTGGGCCAGAAGGTCACACCACTGGACCGCGTGGGCATCTATGTGCCCGGCGGCAAGGCGGCCTATCCGTCATCGGTGCTGATGAATGCGATCCCCGCCCACGTGGCTGGTGTGGGCGAAATCATCATGGTCGTGCCCACGCCCAAGGGCGAGAAGAACGCATTGGTGTTGGCCGCGGCCTATGTAGCTGGTGTCACCCGCGCCTTCACCATTGGCGGCGCGCAGGCCGTGGCCGCGCTGGCCTACGGCACGCAAAGCATTCCGGCGGTGCACAAGATCACCGGCCCCGGCAACGCCTATGTTGCCGCCGCCAAGCGCCGCGTGTTTGGCACCGTGGGCATCGACATGATCGCCGGCCCCAGCGAGATTCTGGTGCTGGCCGATGGCACCACGCCGCCCGACTGGGTGGCGATGGATTTGTTCAGCCAGGCCGAGCACGACGAGCTGGCGCAAAGCATTTTGCTGTGCCCCGACGCCGCATACATCGACCGCGTGCAGGCCGAGATAGACCGCCTGCTGCCCACCATGCCGCGCGCCGAGATCATTGCCAAGAGCCTCAGCGGCCGTGGCGCGCTGATCCACACCCGCAGCATGGAAGAGGCCTGCGAAATCAGCAACCGCATCGCGCCCGAGCATCTGGAAGTCTCCAGCACCGACCCGCATAAATGGGAGCCCCTGCTAAAACACGCCGGAGCAATTTTTCTCGGCGCCTACACCTCCGAAAGCCTGGGCGACTATTGCGCAGGCCCCAACCACGTGCTGCCCACCAGCGGTACCGCGCGCTTCTCCAGCCCCTTGGGCGTGTACGACTTCCAGAAGCGCAGCAGCCTGATCGAAGTCAGCGAAGCCGGTGCCCAGATATTGGGCCCGATCGCCGCAACGCTGGCCTATGGCGAGGGTCTGCAGGCCCACGCACAAGCCGCCGAAATGCGGCTGAAGAAGTAAATCTGTAAGGTCCGGTGGCCTGCGGCGACTCACTCATATGAACCGTTGCATGACCTTCTTTCGCTCCCTGTTGGTATTAGCGCTCGCATTGGCATCCCTCACCGCCAACGCCATGTCGCTGCGCGAACTGCGCGCTCTGGAAGCTTCCAGCAAACAGGGCGAGGACTATGCGAACTACTACCTCGTCGGCGTGATGGAAGGCGCGCTCGAAGCCCATGCTCAAGCAGTACGTCAGGGTGCCAAACCCAGCATCTGCCTCAACGGCCGCCGCCTGGAGCCGCGCATGGCACGTGGTTTGTATGACGGTGAGTTGCGCCGCAACGCGGGCGTGTATGAGGCCGATATGCCAGTGCAGTTGGTGCTGACCAACGCGCTGGTGTCGGCCTACCCCTGCTGATCAGGCGGTCTATTTCTTGACGAATTCGGTCTTGCGAAACCGCAGCGCAGACCAGTCTTCGTCCACGGCCACCATGCGCACCGACTCATAGCCCAGATCGGTAAGGGACTGCCAGCCGGTGTCCCGGTGGAACTCGCATTTGTATTTTTTGGACGTCTGCTTCGGGTAGACCATCCACACAATCACATCGCCCACCGCTTTGGCATCGATCTGCGCGGTCGCCTTTTCTACGCCAGCCAGCGTGGTCACAAAGGCCATCGCGAACGACACCTCCTTGGCCTTGGCGGCACTGCGAACCACCTTCACGCCTTCGAGCAAAGCCAACTCGGGCTCAAAGCTCTCGGGCGCGTCCAGCACGAGGATAGAGGTTTCGGATTTGAGGTTGAGTTTTTTGAAGAGGGGCGTCATGGTGATGGATATGCGTTACTCGGTCTCGCAGATGGCTTTGAGCTTCTTTAGTGCTTGGGGCCAAGCTTCAAGCATGTAGGCCTCCAGCGCTTCAGTGACATCCAGATCGACGATGAGGGTGGTGCCTGTCGGGGTCGCCTGAAATGTGTAGTTCTCGTAGGCAGGCAACCACCCCTTGAGGGCTTCATTTTCTGTGTCTTCGACTCCGTTCGTAGTGAAGTTCAGATGGCGGATGGAGACGAACGCGTTGGGTCTGTGCTCCGCGATCTCCGAGACCATACCGTCCCCGGGGGGCGCGAGAAACTTGATTCTCTTTCCCTGCTCCCACGACCCCTCAAAGTAACAACCCTCTGCGAACGCTGAGGCCCATTTCCTGTAGCCCTCGGGGTCGAGCATCAAGCTAAAGACCCTCTGAACGGGAGCAGCGATGTGCTCGGTGAATTGAATGCGTTTTACAGATGCCATGCGTTGCTCCAAATTGTGGGTTTGTGACGCCTAACGTTAAAGCTGATCCGCGAGCGACGGGTTAGTCCTCATTGCCACCACAGTTGCCCTGCGGTTGCAAAGATAAGTCCGGGAAGAAACACTGTACGGAAAAAAATCGGACGTAACTTCTCGTGGAGCGCCTCGCCGCTAAAGGTTTCGGTGAACCCACCAAGCTCAAACAGCGTGGCCCACGCAGCAAGCAGGCCGCCCAGCACGCTAAGTATCTTGCCCCAATCCAATGGAAGTGCAGGATGAACCTTGCCTAGGGCGGCGGCCAAAATTGTCCCGGCTATGGCAAAAGCTAAGGTCGTCATTAAAGCCGACCAAATGCCGTCTCCTAGTTCTTTAGCATGGGCGTCAGCACTCAAGCGAGCTTCAATCTCCCATCCAGCCGAAGGAAACCTACCTTCATCAAAGGCCCGTCGCAGGTCGCTGGCCTCGAGGTTGATCGCCAAGCCATGAGAGACAGCCATGTCCAGATAGGTCTCATGCCTAAATAGAAAGCAGAGAAATGCCTTTGGACTTGAAGCCCTCGTAAACGATGAAACGATGTTCGACATGAGGCCTAACTCAACGTAAACCGCATCGCTCTACGGAATATTTTGGAAATATTCACCATAAAAATGGCCTCTAGCGCCCGTGGAATGTGCGTAAGCTGCTCACATAAAGATAGCAAAAGACCCGGCATAAGTGAGCGGCTGATGCTTGCCCCGGCTGTAGTCATGTTGTTGTCCCCCCCCGTTTCCCCGGAATGTAACCCGCAAACCAAGCACTGGCACAGGCTCTAAGTCCAATCAAGACCCCATGCAGTCAACACGAATTTCGTGTTGCACGAATTTCGTGTTAAATTCCCATCCATGAAAAACGTCACCATCACCGTCGACGACGCGGCCCTGGAGTGGGTGCGGATTGAGGCGGCCAAGCGCAATACCAGTGTGTCGCGCTTGGTGGGTGAGATGTTGGTGGACAAGATGCAGCACGACGACGCCTATGCGCGTGCGCAGCGCGACTGGGTGGCGGATACCTCATCGTTCAGTTCGGGTGGCAAGGCGTACCCGCAAAGAGATCCTTCCAATGGCTAGCGCACTTGAGCCGAAGAGCGCCATCGTGTTTGTCGACACGAATGTGCTGCTGGCTGCGGACGATGAACATGATGCTTCTCGCCAGACCCGTGTGCGCGAATGGTTGCAAGCACTGTGGCAGCACCGCGCCGGGCGCCTGAGCACGCAGGTGCTCAATGCGTATTACGTTGGGGCTACGCGGCATTTCGCGATGCCACAGGGCGATGCGCGCGCCAAGTTGCGCCGCTACCAGCTCTGGCAGCCCTGGCAGATTGACCACCAGACGGTGGAAACCGCGTGGGGCGTGGAAGCGCGATTTGGCCTGCCGTATTGGGATGCGCTGATCGTGGCCGCCGCAGCACAAAGCGGGGCCAGCCATGTGCTGTCGCTGGACCTGCAGCACGGCCAGCAGATCGATGGGGTGACCATCCTCAACCCCATGCAAACCACCGCCGCCGAACTGGGGCTTGCCGAATGAATGATGTGAACACCCTGAAAACTCTGATCGAGCGCCGCATCCGCCAGGATGTGCAGTCCATGCATGCCTATGCCATTCAGGACTCAAAAGGCATGGTCAAGCTCGATGCGATGGAGAACCCGCACCGCTTGCCGCCCGCATTGCAACAAGCATTGGGCCAACGGCTGGGCGCGCTGGCGCTGAACCGCTATCCGGATGGCCGCGTCGATGACTTGCGCGATGCGCTGGCGGCCTACATCGATATGCCCGCTGGCTTAGGTCTCATGCTGGGCAATGGTTCGGATGAATTGATCTCGCTGCTGGCGATGGCCTGCGATGTACCTGCTGCGGCAGGCGTTGCCAAGCCGGTGGTGCTGGCGCCTCTGCCTGGCTTTGTGATGTACGCGATGAGCGCTGCGTTGCAGGGGCTGGACTTCGTGGGCGTTCCGCTGACTGCAGATTTCGCGCTGGACACGGAGGCGATGTTGCAAGCGATTGCCAAGCATCAGCCCGCGCTGGTTTATCTGGCCTACCCGAACAACCCGACCGCGAACCTGTGGAACGAGCCCGATATGGCGCGCGTGATTGCGGCGGCGGGAGAGGCGGGCAGCATTGTCGTGATGGACGAGGCCTACCAGCCGTTCTCCAGCCGCACCTGGCTCGACCAGATTCGCGCCAACCCCCAAGCGAATCAGCATGTGTTGTTGATGCGCACACTCAGCAAGTTCGGTCTGGCCGGTGTGCGCCTCGGCTACATGCTGGGTGCGAAGGAATTGATTGATCAGGTGAACAAAGTTCGCCCGCCGTACAACATCAGCGTGCTGAACTATGAATGCGCGCTGTTTGCGCTGGAGCATGCGGACGTGTTCGCTGCGCAGGCTGCGGACTTGCGCGACCAGCGCGACCGTTTGCAAAAAGCCTTTGCCACCATGCCCGGCGTGCATGCGTTTGAAAGCGATGCCAACATGATCCTGGTGCGCATTGCCGGTGAAGGTGACCGTGCACAAAGCGTGTTCAATGGCCTCAAACAACGCGGCGTGCTGGTCAAGAACGTTTCTAAAATGCATCCATTGCTGGCCAACTGTTTGCGCCTCACGGTCGGCATTGCGGACGAGAACACCCTATTGTTGAAAGCCCTAACGGAATCCCTATGAGCAACTCGTTGATCGAAATCCCCCAAGTCGCCACGCCCCGCGTGGCTGAAGTGGTGCGCAACACCAATGAAACCAAGATCCGCGTGCGGGTCAACCTCGACGGCACCGGCCAGGCCCGCCTGTCCACCGGCATCGGCTTCTTCGACCACATGCTGGACCAGATCGCCCGCCACGGCATGATCGATCTGGAGATCGAGGCCGACGGCGACCTGCACATCGATGGTCACCACACGGTCGAAGACGTGGGCATCACGCTGGGCCAGGCGATTTACCAGGCGGTGGGCGACAAGAAGGGCATCCGCCGCTACGGCCACGCCTATGTGCCGCTGGACGAAGCGCTGAGCCGCGTGGTGGTCGACTTCTCGGGCCGCCCTGGCCTCGTGATGGACATTCCGTTCAAGAGCGGCATGATTGGCAGCTTTGACACACAACTGACACACGAGTTCTTCCAGGGCTTTGTGAACCACGCGTTTGTGACGCTGCACATCGACAACCTGAAGGGCGACAACGCCCACCACCAGGCCGAGACCGTTTTCAAGGCCTTTGCCCGCGCGTTGCGTGCGGCGCTGGAGCTGGACCCGCGTGCCGCAGGCACCATCCCTTCGACCAAGGGTTCACTCTGAAATATATGCAAAATGTGCCCGGAAGGCGCATAAAACGTGCGTAAGCAGCTCTCAAATATATAGCGAACTGATATAGCCATGAAACGCGTTGCAGTGGTGGATTACGGCATGGGCAACCTCCGCTCGGTCACGCAGGCGGTGGTGCACGCCGCTGCGGGCACCGGCGTCGACGTGGTCTGGGCGCGCACCCCGCAAGAGGTGATGGACGCCGAGCGCGTCGTGTTGCCGGGGCAGGGCGCGATGCGCGACTGCATGCGCGAGCTGCACGACTCGGGCATGTACGACGCGGTGATGTACGCCGCTGCCAACAAGCCGCTGATGGGCGTGTGCGTAGGCATGCAGATGCTGCTGGACCGCAGTGATGAGCAGGACACGCCCAGCCTGGGTTTGATTCCAGGCGAAGTGGTTAAGTTCGACCTGGCTGGTCAGATACAACCCGACGGCAGCCGCTACAAGGTGCCGCAAATGGGCTGGAACCAGGTCTGGCAAACCGCATCCGAAAACCAGCCTAAACATCCTGTGTGGGGCGACGTGCCGGATGGCAGTTACTTCTACTTTGTGCACAGCTACTACGCCAAACCGTCTGATGCGCGCCACAGCGCGGGAGTTACAGAGTACGGACAACGCTTTTCTTGCGCCTTGGCACGCGATAATATTTTCGCCACCCAATTCCACCCCGAAAAAAGCGCTGAACACGGCCTTTCTCTTTACCGCAACTTCCTTCACTGGAACCCCTGAGTTTCAGACTTCCTCCATTCTCGAAGCACCATGCTTTTAATTCCCGCGATTGATCTCAAAGACGGCCACTGTGTGCGCCTTAAACAAGGCGATATGGACCAGTCCACCACGTTTGGCGAAGAGCCGGACGTGATGGCACGCAGCTGGGTCGACAAAGGCGCGCGGCGTTTGCATCTGGTGGATTTGAACGGCGCGTTTGCGGGTCATCCCAAAAACGAGATGGCGATCCGCAAGATCCTGAAAGCGGTGGGTAATGAGGTTGATGTGCAGTTGGGCGGTGGTATTCGCGACTTGGACACGATCGAGCGCTATCTGGACGCCGGGCTGCGCTACGTGATCATCGGCACCGCCGCAGTGAAAAACCCCGGCTTCCTGCAAGACGCCTGCACCGCGTTTGGCGGCCACATCATCGTCGGCCTGGACGCGCGCGACGGCAAGGTCGCTACCGACGGCTGGAGCAAGCTCACGCGCCACGATGTGGTTGATCTGGGTAAAAAGTTTGAAGACTATGGTGTCGAAGGCATCATCTACACCGACATTGGCCGCGACGGCATGCTGTCCGGTATCAATATCGACGCCACAGTCAAGCTGGCGCAAGCCCTGACCATCCCCGTGATCGCATCCGGCGGCCTGTCCAATATGGCTGACATTGAAGCGCTTTGCGAGGTGGAGAGCGAAGGCGTAGAAGGCGTGATCTGCGGGCGTGCGATCTACAGCGGCGATCTGGACTTTGAAAAAGCGCAAGCGCGCGCCGACGAGCTGAACGGCTAGCCCGTGCTCGCCAAACGCATCATTCCTTGCCTCGATGTGACCGGTGGTCGCGTCGTCAAGGGCGTCAACTTTGTCGAACTGCGCGATGCCGGTGACCCGGTCGAAATCGCGGCCCGCTACAACGAGCAGGGCGCGGACGAACTGACGTTTCTGGACATCACCGCGACCAGCGACGGACGGGATCTGATCCTGCACATCATTGAGGCTGTGGCGTCGCAAGTCTTTATTCCACTGACTGTGGGCGGCGGTGTGCGCACCGTGGACGATGTGCGCCGTCTGCTGAATGCAGGCGCGGACAAAACCAGTTTCAACTCGGCGGCGATTGCCAACCCGCAGGTGATTGAAGACGCCTCGGCCAAGTATGGTGCGCAGTGCATCGTGGTGGCGATTGATGCGAAGCGCCGCTCCGAAGAAGACGCGAAGACACGTGGCGCGGGCTGGGATGTTTACAGCCACGGCGGGCGCAAAAACACGGGGCTGGATGCAGTGGCTTGGGCGACCGAGATGGCACGCCGGGGCGCGGGCGAGATCTTGCTAACCAGCATGGACCGCGACGGCACCAAGAGCGGCTTCGATCTGGCGCTGACCCGCGCGGTGGCCGACGCCATCAGCGTGCCGGTGATCGCATCGGGCGGCGTCGGAAATCTGGACCACCTGGCCGACGGCGTGCAGCAGGGCGGGGCCGACGCGGTGCTCGCGGCCAGCATCTTCCACTACGGTGAGTACACTGTAGGCCAGGCCAAAGCGCGCATGGCCGAGCGCGGCATTCCCGTCAGAATTTAGGGCCTTTTCTGGCTGTGAGGCGCGCGGAATGTGCGTAAGCAGCTATAAATTACATAGCGAATGACAACCTCCGAAGCAACCCCCGTTAGCTGGATCAAGCATGTCCGCTGGGATTCCAAAGGCCTGGTGCCGGTGATCGCGCAGGAGCAGGGCACCAACGACGTGTTGATGTTCGCCTGGATGAACCGCGAGGCCCTGCAAAAGACGGCCGAACTGGGCCAAGCCGTGTACTTCAGCCGCTCGCGCAACAAGCTTTGGTACAAGGGCGAAGAATCTGGCCATGTGCAAAAGGTGCATGAAATCCGCATGGACTGCGATAACGATGTGATCCTGCTGAAGGTCACACAGTTGGGCCACGAGCCCGGTATTGCTTGCCACACCGGGCGCCACAGTTGCTTCTTCAGCGTGCTGAAAGACGGCCAGTGGGAAGCGGTTGATCCGGTCCTGAAAGACCCTGAAAGCATCTACAAATGACATCCCAAGACGTTACCTCACAAGACGCGCTGGCCCGACTGGCCGCCGTGATCGAAAGCCGCAAGGTCGCCAACGGCGGCGACCCGGATGCGAGCTATGTGGCCCGCCTGCTGCACAAGGGGCCGGACTCCTTTTTGAAGAAGATTGGCGAAGAGGCCACCGAGGTGGTGATGGCCGCGAAGGACGCCGACCATGGCGGAGATAAGGCCAAATTGGTCGGCGAGGTGGCCGACCTGTGGTTTCACAGCATGATTGCCTTGGCGCACTACGGGCTCACGCCTGCGGATGTGCTGGAGGAGCTGGCGCGCCGCGAAGGCACCAGCGGTATCGAGGAAAAAGCCTTGCGCAAGGCTCTGAAGCGTGAAGAGGACAACACATGACCCAAGACTTTTCTAACCCCGAACAGTCGCCCGTGGTGGCGGACCCGGCGACCGTGCAACGCATGCAGTCGCTCAACACGGTGGGCACCATCAGCTATGTGCTGCACCTGATCGTCGCCGTTGGCGCCATCATTCCCGGCGGCCAGTTCGGTACGATTTTGCTGCTGGCCGCACTGATCATTGACATGGTCAAGCGCGATGACGCCGTGGGCACCTGGCATGCATCGCATTTCCGCTGGCGCATTCGCACCGTCATCATTGCGGGCCTGCTGTACATCGTGACCGCGCCGTTGTTTCTGCTGCTGTTCATTCCCGGCTGGATCGCCTGGACTGTGATTTCGCTGTGGTTCCTGTACCGTATCGTGACTGGCTTCATTGCAATGAACCAAGGCCGTGCGATGGAGTTTGCGGAATGAATCCGGAAATCAAGGACCACGACCCGGATTGCCTGTTCTGCAAAATCGTTGAAGGCAGGATTCCCTCGAAGAAGGTATATGACGATGGCGAGTTTTACGCCTTCCACGACATCCATCCCTGGGCGCCGGTGCATTTCTTGCTGATTCCGAAGAAACATATTCCCAGCATGGCCCAGGTGGCAGACGAGCACGCTGCGCTGTTGGGGCGCATGATGGCCCTGGTGCCCAAGCTGGCCGCGCAAGAAGGCTGCAACGCCTACCCGGAAGGCGGCTTTCGTTTGCTTACCAATACGGGGCTTGAAGGCGGCCAAGAGGTGCACCATCTCCACTTTCATGTAATGGGCGGCCCCCGCCCATGGCTGCGTGGGTGAACAGACATCGTTCTGTTACATGCGCCGACTAGAATTCGTTCAATATCGTTAGGAGTAAGTCATGGGTTCATTTTCCATTTGGCATTGGCTGATCGTGCTGTTGATCGTGGTGATGGTGTTTGGCACCAAGAAGCTGAAGAACATCGGTTCCGACCTTGGCGGTGCGGTCAAGGGCTTCAAGGACGGCATGAAGGATGGCGCTGCCTCGGCAGACGACAAGCCAGCTGCACCTGCGCAGCAAGTTGCTAACGCCGCAGCGCCTGAGAAAACCACGATCGACGTGGAAGCCAAGCACAAGTCCTGAGTTCCATGATTTCTGGATCGGTGTTTAGCGCGTGATCGACCTCGGCATTTCCAAGATGGCGCTGATCGGCGCGGTGGCGTTGATCGTCATCGGGCCGGAGAAGCTGCCGCGTGTCGCACGCACGGTGGGCATGCTGCTGGGCAAGGCCCAGCGCTATGTGGCCGACGTCAAAGCCGAAGTGAATCGCTCGATGGAGCTCGATGAGCTGAAGAAAATGCGCGACTCGGTCGAAGGCGCGGCCCGCGATGTTGAGCAATCGATCCAGACCCACGCCAGCGACTTTGAAAGCAGCTGGTCCGACGCGACCAACCAGGCCTTGCTCTCCAACGAGCCCGAATTTCCCAGCTACAAGCACCCCGGCAAGAACTGGCGCCTGAAAACCGGCGCCACGCCGCATTGGTACAAGGCCCGCACTGGAACGCGCACCAAGGCGCTGTCGGGTGCCGCCCGCGTGGCGCGCTATCGGCCCCGGAATGCGGGTTGATTTTTCTTTCCCACTGATCCATGTTCAAGCCCAACCCACCCGACGATGAACTCGCCGGTACCGAGCAGCCTTTTGTCCAGCATCTGGTGGAGCTGCGTGACCGGCTGATCAAGGCCGCCATCGCGGTGGGCGTGATGCTGGCCGTGTTGGCGTTTTACCCCGGCCCGGCCGCGCTGTACGACCTGCTGGCGGCGCCCTTGGTGGCCTCCTTGCCGGCAGGCGGCAAGCTGATCGCCACTTCAGTGATTTCGCCTTTCATGGTGCCGCTGAAGATCATGCTGATGAGTGCCTTTTTGCTGGCGTTGCCGGTGGTGCTGTGGCAAGTCTGGGCGTTTGTCGCGCCGGGTCTGTACAACCACGAGAAGAAACTGGTGATGCCGCTGGTCGTGTCCAGCACCTTGCTGTTCTTCATCGGCGTGGCGTTTTGCTATTTCTTCGTATTCGGCCAGGTGTTCAAGTTCATTCAGGGCTTTGCGCCCAAGAGCATTTCGGCCACGCCCGACATCGAGGCGTATCTCGATTTCGTGCTGTCCATGTTCATCGCCTTCGGGCTGGCGTTTGAGGTACCCATCGTCGTGATCGTGCTGGCACGCATGGGGCTGGTCAGCATCGAAAAGCTCAAGGGCTTTCGCAGCTATTTCATCGTCGTCGCGTTTGTCGTCGCTGCGGTGGTGACGCCGCCCGACGTCGTGTCGCAACTGGCGCTGGCGATTCCGATGTGCATCCTGTACGAAATCGGCATCTGGGCTGCCCAGATTTTCATCCGCCATACGCAGGCGCCGCCAGACGAAGCTTCGGTATAAAAAAGTGCCTCTAGGGCGCATGGAATTTGCGTAAGCAGCTACTGATTTTGTAGCGATCTCGAGTTGCGCTGAGTTGCTTTTTGCCCTGCCGGAGTGGGGAGTGCCGGGGGCCTCATGGTGTGCCTAAGGCCACACAAATCGGCTCCCGGCACTCCCCATTCCGACGAGAAGATGCGGGATTGGCAATTTGACGGAGACTACAAAACCACCGCGGGAAGGAGAGTGTGCGGGGCCGATTTTGTGTGGCCTTAGGCACACCATGAGGCACCGCACACTCTCCTTCTCCCGGTGCCTCAACCAAAGTAGTTAAAACGCCCCAAACACAAAGGGAGAGTTATTGCGGAGCAGCCCGCGGCTTGGGCCGCACACCCGGCGTCAACTCCAGGTCCATCTTGTCCCCCTTGCGCTGAATCTGAAATTTCGCCTCGGTTCCCGGTTTCAACGCAGACACCTGCGACAGCAACTGCGTCACATCCGTCACGTGTTTGCCGCCAATGCTCAGGATCACATCGCCCGGACGGATTCCGGCTTTGGAGGCGGGTCCGTTTTGCAATACGCCGGTGATGATCACGCCTTCCTTCAACTTCACATCAAAAGTCTCGGCCAGCTCAGGCGACAGGTCGCTGGGCTCCACGCCAATCCAGCCGCGGGTAACCCGGCCATCGCGCACGATGCCTTCCAGCACCTGCTTGGCGGTGGACACAGGGATCGCAAAGCCAATGCCCATGCTTCCGCCGGAGCGGGAGTAGATCGCGGTGTTGATGCCCAGCAGGTTGCCGTTGGTGTCGACCAGCGCGCCACCCGAATTGCCGGGGTTGATCGCCGCATCGGTCTGAATGAAGTTCTCGAAGGTGTTAATGCCCAGCTGGTTGCGCCCCAGCGCGCTGACGATGCCGCTAGTCACCGTCTGGCCCACGCCAAATGGGTTGCCAATGGCCAGCACCTGGTCGCCGACTTCCAGGTTGTCCGAATTGCCCAGCACCATCGTGGGCAACTTGTCGAGTTCGATTTTCAGCACTGCCAAGTCGCTGTCCGGATCGGTGCCAATCACTTTTGCTACGGTATGGCGCCCGTCATTCAAAAACACTTCGATCTCGTCTGCGCCTTCGACCACATGGTTATTGGTCAGGACATAGCCGCTGGGGCTGACGATCACGCCGCTGCCGAGACCGCTTTGCGGTTCACCGCCCTGGTCGCCATAGAAGAAGCGGAACCATGGGTCGCCGCTGTTCGGGTTCTTGCGTGCGGCCTTGCTGGTGTTGATGCTGACCACGGCACCCGAAGCCTTTTGTGCCGCGAGTCGGAAGCTGCCTACCGGCGCAACGCCGGGTGTGCCAGCAGGCGCCTCCAGCAAGGAGACCACGCCGCCCATGGAAGGGTTGCCCAGCCACTGGGGCTTGAGGGTTGCGACAACAAACCAGACCGCGAGCAACACGGTGGCAGTTTGCGAGAACAGGAGCCAGAGACGTTTCATGGGATCAAATTGTAGGCCGCCATTGGAATTTCAAGCGCCGAAGGGCTACACAGGCGCTACATTGTGTTTCTGTGCCCCGCTCTGATTCACAAACCATTCACATCCATCCCGCTGCGTCAGCCAAGCCAGCCTGGGGTGCGCCGTGCAATGGCTGCGGCGTGTGTTGTCTGGCTGAGCCGTGCCCAGTGGGCGTGCTGCTATCTGGAAAGCGGCATGGCGCCTGCGATGCATTGGCCTGGAACGACGCGTCGCAAATGTACCGATGCCAGGCGGTTGAAGCCCCTGTGCAAGCCGTCACCCAAGCGCTGCCGCGCAGCCTCCGTCTGTTGGCGCGACCTCTGGGCGCGTTGCTCGGGCGCATGGCCCGGCGCTGGATTGCCGCAGGCATAGGTTGCGATAGCAGTCTGCAGCCACAATCCCTGACAATGCCAACGCAACCTACCAAAAAAACTTGACATGGCTACCCGCGACCAACTTCTGCAAGCCTTCGACACCCTGCTGCTGCCCGGGCTGTTCAAGGACTATTGCCACAATGGCTTGCAGGTCGAAGGGCGCGATGAAATTCGGACCATCGTCTCCGGCGTCACCGCCAGCCAGGCGTTGATTGAGGCGGCCATCGAACAGAAGGCCGACGCGGTGTTTGTGCACCACGGCCTGTTCTGGCGCGGTTTCAATGGCCAGGTCAGTGGCTGGATGCGGCAACGGTTGTCGCTCTTGTTGACGCACAACATCAACCTGTTTGCTTACCACCTGCCACTGGACGCGCACGCTGAGCTGGGCAACAACGCGCAGTTGGGTTTGAAGCTGCAATGGCAGGCAGAAGGGCGCTTTGGTGAGCAAAAGCTCGGCTGGCTGGGTTCGCCCGCAGCAGGCAGCTACGCGGACGCTGCTGCATTGGCGGCGCATATCGAGACAACCCTGAACCACTCTGTCGTGCTGGTGCAGGGCAAGCCGGGACCGGTGCGCAAACTGGCCTGGTGCACCGGTGGTGCGCAGGGCTATTTCGAAGAAGCAATTGCCGCGGGTGTGGATGCTTTCATCACGGGTGAGATTTCCGAACCTCAGGCGCATTACGCCCGTGAATGCGGTGTGTCCTTCCTAGCCTGTGGCCACCACGCCAGCGAGCGCTACGGCGCACCCGCAGTGACCGCGCATGTGGCAAACCAGCTCGGTCTGGCGCACGTGTTCATTGACATCGACAACCCGGCCTGAGACAGACCATGACCCGGGACGTACTTCCTATTGCCATCACCCAGGGCGATGCCGCAGGCATAGGCCCGGAAATTATTGCCAAGGCATTCCGTGACGAGCCCGTTGCCCTGCACGCCTGCTTTGTCGTAGGCGATGTCGCAACTATGCGGCGCGCAGCGGAAGTCGTGTGTCCCGTGGGCGCTGTCGCATTACCGGTGGCGCATATCGCACAACCCCTGGACGCGCTAACGCTGCCACCGCACTGCATAGGCGTGCTGCAAATCGACTCCCACGGTCCGTTGCCCGCATGGGGCGAAGTCAGTGCGGCAGCGGGGGCCATGGCAGGTGAATGTGTGCAATGGGCCGCTCAGGCCGCGCTGCGTGGTGAGGTGGCTGCGATGGTGACCGCACCCCTGCACAAGGAAGCGCTGTCCGCCGCGGGCCCACCTTTCAACGCCTACCCTGGGCACACCGAATTGCTACAGGCACTGGCCGCCCAGCATCTGGGCAAGCGAGCGGACGAAGTTCCGGTGCGCATGATGCTGGCAAGTCCGGAGTTGCGCACGGTGCTCGTCAGCATTCACATGGCCTTGCGCGATGCGATTGCGGCGGTGACCTACGACAACGTATTGCAGACCTTGCAGATCACCCATGACGCATTGGGCCGCATGTTGGGTCGCGCGCCGCGTATCGGAGTGGCGGGACTCAACCCCCATGCCGGAGAGGGCGGGCTGTTTGGCCGCGAAGAAATTGACATCATTGCACCGGCCATTGCAGCGGCGCGGGCGCTGGGCTGCAACGTAATCGGCCCGATCGCTCCGGACACGGTGTTCATGCGTGCCCGCGGGCTCGATGACTCCGGCGAGTTTGATGTGGTGGTCGCGATGTACCACGACCAAGGCTTGATTCCAGTGAAGTATCTGGGGGTGGAGCAGGGCGTCAATGTGACGCTGGGCCTGCCCTTGGTGCGCACCAGCCCGGATCACGGTACGGCGTTTGATATTGCCGGTACAGGCAGGGCCGACGCATCCAGCCTGGTGCAGGCGATCCGGATGGCGCGCCAGCTCTCTGTCGCCGAAAATAAGTAAAGAAATGGGCTGCAGCGCCCGTAGATATTGCGTAAACAGCTACTAAATCAATAGCAGTTGCGGGCAGCCCAATACTTACTTGCGAAGACTGTCGCGGATTTCGCGCAACAAGATTACGTCTTCGGGCGTGGCTGCTGGCGCTGCGGGTGCCTCAGCCGGGGCTTCGCGTTTCATCCGGTTGATCTGCTTGACCATCAGGAAGATGATGAAGGCCAGAATCGCGAAATTCACCGCGACGGTAATGAAGTTGCCGTAGGCGAAGACCGGAACACCGGCCTTTTTGAGCTCGGCCAGCGTGTTGGCGGTACCGGCAGGCACCGTACCCAAGACGACAAACAAGTTAGAAAAATCCAGTTTGCCTACAACCGCGCCAATGACGGGCATGATCAAGTCGCCGACCACCGAGTCGACAATTTTTCCAAAAGCCGCCCCGACGATCACACCGACAGCCAAGTCGACCACGTTGCCCTTGACTGCAAACTCCTTGAATTCCTGAACCATTCCCATAGCGCGCTCCTCGTCTGGATTGGAAAATGAAGGCCATTGTGCATAAATCGGGGCGCGCCTGCGGCGATTTCGCCATTTCAAGCGTTGAAATGGCCCTTGGCCGTCAGCTACAATGCCCGCTTTCCCCCTTGTAGTGATGTTCCCCGAGGATTCTCATGAGTGAAACCCCTGTCGACACCAAAAAAATCGACTCCAGCAAGCGTACTTGGTTGATCGCATCCGGATGCGCTGGAGCAGTCGGCGGTCTGGCAACCGCAGTTCCTTTTGTGAGTACCTTCCAGCCCTCCGAGCGCGCCAAAGCAGCTGGCGCAGCCGTGGAAGTGGATATCGGCGCCATCAAGCCAGGTGAAAAAATCACCGTCGAATGGCGTGGCAAGCCAGTCTGGATCGTGCGTCGCACGCCGGAGCAGCTCGCAGTACTGCCCAAGATTGACGGCCAATTGGCAGACCCCAAGTCTGAACGCAAGCCCGGCGAATTGACCCCGGAATACGCGCGTAACGAAGGCCGTTCGATCAAACCCGAATTCTTTATTGCCGTCGGTATCTGCACCCACCTGGGCTGCTCGCCTTCCGACAAGTTCCAGACCGGTGCCCAACCCTCGCTGCCGGACGACTGGCAAGGCGGTTTCCTGTGCCCCTGCCACGGCTCCACCTTCGACATGGCGGGCCGCGTGTTCAAGAACAAGCCGGCTCCGGACAACCTGGAAATCCCCCCGCACATGTACCTGTCCGACAGCAAGCTGTTGATCGGTGAAGACAAGAAAGCCTGAGGAACAAGAGCATGGCTGAATTCAAGGAAGTGTCGCCGAACGCATCGGCGCAAGAAAAGCTGACGAACTGGTTCGAAAACCGGTTCCCCACAGCGTTTTACGAATACAAGAAGCATATGTCGGAGTACTACGCTCCGAAGAACTTCAACTTCTGGTACGTCTTTGGCGCGCTGGCAATGCTGGTGCTGGTGATCCAGATCGTGACCGGTATTTTCCTGGTCATGCACTACAAGCCTGATGCCGCGCTGGCTTTCGGTTCGGTCGAATACATCATGCGCGACGTACCATGGGGCTGGTTGATCCGCTACATGCACTCCACCGGCGCATCTGCGTTCTTTGTGGTGGTCTATCTGCACATGTTCCGCGGCCTGATTTATGGCAGCTACCGCAAGCCACGCGAGCTGGTCTGGGTCTTCGGTTGCGCAATTTTCCTGTGCCTGATGGCCGAAGCTTTCATGGGTTACCTGTTGCCTTGGGGCCAAATGTCCTACTGGGGCGCCCAGGTGATCGTGAACCTGTTTGCCGCGATCCCGTTTGTCGGTCCTGATCTGGCACTGCTGATCCGCGGCGACTACGTAGTGGGCGACGCAACGCTGAACCGCTTCTTCAGCTTTCACGTGATTGCTGTGCCGTTGGTGCTGCTGGGCCTGGTGGTGGCGCACTTGCTGGCGTTGCACGATGTGGGTTCCAACAACCCCGACGGTATTGAAATCAAGGGCCCTGACGCGCCCAAGGACGCTGCCGGTCACCCGCTGGACGGCATTCCGTTCCACCCGTACTACACGGTGCACGACATCTTCATGGTGAGCGTGTTCCTGATGGTGTTCTCCGCCATCATCTTCTTCGCGCCTGAAATGGGTGGCTACTTCCTGGAGTACAACAACTTCATCCCGGCCGATCCGCTGAAGACACCGCTGCACATTGCACCGGTCTGGTACTTCACGCCGTACTACTCGATGCTGCGCGCCATCACCGATGAGTTCAAGCTGGTGCTGATCGCCGTGATCCTGGGTGCTGCTGCATTCAGCGTTTACAAGTTCAAGATGCCGTCGATCTTCAAGGGCGCCATCGTCGTTGTTGCGTTGATTGCTGCTGCAATGATGTACTCCATCGATGCCAAGTTCTGGGGCGTGGTGGTGATGGGTGGTGCGGTTGTGATCCTGTTCTTCCTGCCATGGCTGGATTACAGCCCGGTTAAGTCGATCCGTTACCGTCCGGATTGGCACAAGTACCTGTATGCCATCTTCGTGATCAACTTTGTGATCCTGGCGTACCTGGGCGTGCAGCCACCGTCGGCGGTGGGTGAACGTGTTTCGCAAGTGGGTACGCTGTTCTACTTCGGCTTCTTCATTCTGATGCCTTGGTGGAGCCGGATTGGCGAGGCCAAGCCTGTGCCAGCCCGCGTGACTTTTGCTGCCCACTGAGCCGGAGCGAACAAAAATGAAAAAGACATTTCTGACACTGATCGCCGCTTTGGGCTTCGTGGTTGGCGCGCACGCCAGTTCTGGCGGTATCGCCTGGGACAAGGCGCCCAATCAGACCAATGACCTGGCCGCACTGCAAAGCGGCGCCAAGCTGTTTGTCAATTACTGCCTGAACTGCCACTCTGCGGCTTTCATGCGTTTCAACCGCCTGAAAGACATTGGCCTGACCGAGCAGCAGATCAAGGACAACCTGTTGTTCACCTCCGAGAAGGTGGGCGACACGATGAAGGCCTCGATCGATCCCAAGCAGGCCAAAGAATGGTTTGGCGGCAATCCTCCAGACCTGACGTTGATCACGCGCTCGCGCTCGGACGGTGCCAAAGGCACTGGTGCAGACTACTTGTACACCTACCTGCGCAACTACTACCCGGACGAGACCAAGCCAACCGGCTGGAACAATCTGGCCTTCCCCAACGTGGGCATGCCCCATGCACTGTGGGAACTGCAAGGCAAGCGCGTACCGGTCTACGACACGATTGAAGAGCATGGCCATGAAGTGCATGTGTTCAAGGGCTGGGAGCAAGTGACCCCGGGCACGATGACTTCTGTGCAATATGACCAGGCCGTTGGCAATCTGGTGAGCTATTTGCAGTGGATGGGCGAGCCCGCCCAAAACCAGCGTGTCCGCGTAGGCGTTTGGGTACTGTTGTTCCTGATGGTGTTGACCTTCTTTACATGGCGCCTGAATGCGGCGTTCTGGAAAGACGTCAAGTAGAGTCTTTCTATCAGGTGGCGCATCGTGAATGCGCAATCTGGTGGGTTCAGAGTGGGTCGCTTGGGCTTCCCACTCTTTTTAATTTTTAGGAGTCGATTGCCATGATGGTGCTGTATTCAGGAACAACCTGCCCTTTCTCCCACCGCTGCCGGTTTGTGTTGTTTGAAAAAGGCATGGACTTCGAAATCCGTGATGTCGATCTGTACAACAAGCCGGAAGACATCAGCGTGATGAACCCGTACGGCCAGGTGCCGATTCTGGTCGAGCGTGATCTGATTCTGTATGAGTCCAACATCATCAATGAATACATTGACGAGCGCTTTCCGCATCCTCAATTGATGCCCGGTGACCCGGTAGACCGCGCACGCGTTCGCCTGTTCCTGCTCAATTTCGAGAAGGAATTGTTTGTGCACGTTTCCACTTTGGAAGCGCGCGCATCCAAGGGCAACGAAAAGGCTTTGGAAAAAGCCCGCTCGCACATCCGCGACCGCTTGACCCAACTTGCACCCGTGTTCCTGAAGAACAAGTACATGCTGGGTGATAACTTCTCGATGCTGGACGTGGCCATTGCGCCGCTGCTGTGGCGTCTGGATTACTACGGTATTGATCTGAGCAAGAATGCGGCGCCATTGCTGAAGTACGCAGAGCGCATCTTCTCGCGTCCGGCCTACATCGAGGCGCTGACACCGTCCGAAAAGGTCATGCGCAAGTAATCGGGTGCATGGCCATGATTGACGCCAAGGACTCCGTCTCGACACGTCCCTATCTGATCCGTGCACTGTACGAATGGTGCACGGACAACGGTTTCACTCCTTTCATCGCCGTTCTGGTGGATGAAACGGTACGTGTGCCCATGGAATATGTAAAAGATGGTGAGATTGTTCTGAACATCAGTTTCGATGCCACCAGTGCATTGAAGCTCGGCAATGAGTTCATCGAGTTCAAGGGCCGCTTTGGTGGTGTGGCGCGCGACATCGTCGTGCCCGTATCGCGCGTGCTGGCCATCTACTCGCGTGAGAACGGGCAAGGCATGGCGTTTCCAATGCTGGCTGCAGGTACGCCTGCACAAGCAGAGCCACGTGAGGAACCCAAGAGCACGCCACTGGCGAGCGTGCCAAACGTGTCCGATACACCATCGCCAGATACGCCACGGCCACCAACAGGTGGAAAACCATCGCTCACACGAATTAAGTGAGCATTTAACGGGTTAGAATACAGCCCGTGCCGCTTTAGCTCAGTTGGTAGAGCAACCGCCTTGTAAGCGGTAGGTCGTCAGTTCGAATCCGACAAGCGGCACCATTTCTTTTTCCACAACATGTGTTTTTTAACTGTTGTGCGACGTTTGTACCTTCAAGCGAATTGCGGTAACCTCCCAGCCTTCTGTGCGCAGATGGGCCTCCAGAGACGGGAGAAGTTGCCGGATTTTTGCAGCAACCGCATTGTTTTCCAGTATCAGGCACCACTGCGTTCCATCGATGGGACCAGGTTTGACGCGCGCGCGCAGGGCTGCCGGGATCAGGGGCTCAATCGCCTTCAGGCGTGCGCCTGAATCGGTAGCCAACGCGGCCAGCCGCGCAAGTGTTGGGGACTCTTCTGTGGCCTGCATGACGGTGACGGATTGGTTTCGGCGTGTCATGGGCTTGAGGGCAAGGAAAGGGAAGCGATGCAGTTGATTATCACGGATGCATGGATGGCACGAAGCCGCGCTATCCATTTGAGTGGCGCCCAGTTGGTTTTAGTTCTGGCGGGCCTTTGCATTGCGTTGATGTTGGTATCTGCAGGCGTCTACCACTGGATTCTTTTAAAAGGCGCCAGGGACGGATGGCCCGTCATTGGCACAGTGGTTCGGTTTGTCATCAAAGACGAATTCGCACAGCGCGACAAGTTCACACGCGAAAACATTGAAGTTCTGGCCAAGAAACTCGGCGAGATGCAGGCCAAGATGCTGCAACTGGAGTCACTGGGTGAGCGTGTTTCCGGGCTGGCCGGCATCAATCCTGCCGAGATCAAAATAGTGCCGGGGCAGGGCGGCATGCTGGTCTCTGGACGCGATCTAACGCTGGAGGAGTTGCAGGCCACCCTGGACCAGTTGGATAAGGTTGCCAATCAGCACACGGATGTCATGACGGTGATCGAATCCCGCCTGTTCGAGCAAAAGGTCAAGAAGATGATGGTGCCGACGCAGGCACCTGTGCAAACCGCCAATCTGGGTTCGATCTTTGGCTGGCGCATAGATCCGATTACCGGGCGTTCGGCTTTACACACGGGCCTGGATTTTCCGGCTGAGCCCGGCACACCGATTTATTCTGCGGCGGGTGGGGTGGTCGTCACCCAGGAGTTTCACCCACAGTACGGCAACATGATCGAAATCGACCACGGCAACGACCTGATCAGCCGCTATGCGCATGCGTCGCGCGTCTATGTCAAAAAGGGCGATCTGATCAAGCGTGGGCAGAAAATTGCGGAGGTGGGCACCACGGGGCGTTCTACCGGCCCGCACCTGCATTTCGAGGTGTTGGTGCAGGGCGTGCCACAGGATCCGCAGAAGTTCCTGAACGCGGGGCGCAATCTCCCGGCGGCGCAGACGGCGCAGGCCAAATCACCTGTAACGACCATGCCCAACCAAGCCCCTTCTCCGGCAATATTGCCGGCTCCCGTACAACGCTAAAATCAGGGGTTTGGGTTAGTGAGCTAATTTGTTGGGCGCAAGCGTCTTGCAATTGGTTTTCCAACCCCCATTTCAATCCGAACAGAACAAAGGACTGCGCTGTTCTGCCGCCCACACGGGGTAGCAGGCCAGTCTTGCATGCATGGCCACCAATATCCTGACCAAAATTTTCGGCAGCCGCAATGACCGGTTGCTCAAGCAGTACCGCAGTACGGTTGCGCGCATCAACGCATTGGAGCCCACGTTCGAGACCCTGACGGATGATGGCTTGCGCGCCAAGACGCAGGAATTCAAGGACCGCATCGCCAAGGGCGAAACACTGGACGCAATCTTGCCGGAAGCCTTCGCCGTCGTGCGTGAAGGTTCCAAGCGGATCATGAAGATGCGCCACTTTGATGTGCAGCTTCTGGGCGGTATGTCTCTGCACAACGGCAAGATTTCCGAAATGCGTACGGGCGAAGGCAAGACGCTGACTGCGACGCTGCCGGTCTACCTTAACGCCTTGAGCGGAAACGGTGTCCATGTGGTGACCGTGAATGACTACCTCGCCAGTCGTGATGCGCAATGGATGGGGCGTTTGTACAACTTCCTGGGTTTGACGGTGGGTATCAATCTGCCGCAAGCATCCCGCGAAGACAAGCAGGCGGCCTACCGGGCCGATATCACCTACGGGACGAACAACGAATACGGCTTCGACTACCTGCGTGACAACATGGTGTACGAGGTGGCAGATCGGGTTCAGCGTGGGTTGAACTACGCCATCGTCGATGAAGTGGACTCGATCCTGATCGACGAGGCGCGCACGCCCTTGATCATCAGTGGTCAAGCCGAAGACCACACAGACATCTACCTTGCGATCAAGAAGGCGATTCCGCGTCTGGTTCAGCAGGAAGGCGAAGCCGATCCGCGTACCGGTGAGGGCGTTACCAAGCCCGGCGACTTTACGATGGATGAAAAAAGCCATCAGGTGTTTCTGACGGAGCGCGGTCACGAAACGGCCGAGCAAATCTTCGCGGAAATGGGTCTGATCCCGGCCGGCTCCAGTTTGTATGACCCGGCCAACATCACGCTGATGCACCACCTGAATGCGGCACTGCGGGCACATCACCTGTACCACCGCGATCAGCATTACGTTGTGCAAGAGGGTGAGATCGTCATCGTCGACGAATTCACCGGTCGCCTGATGACCGGGCGCCGCTGGAGCGATGGCTTGCACCAGTCGGTGGAGGCCAAGGAAGGTGTGCAGATCCAGGCCGAGAACCAGACGCTGGCCTCGATTACCTTCCAAAACTATTTCCGCCTGTACGGCAAGCTCGCCGGCATGACGGGTACTGCGGATACCGAAGCCTACGAATTCCAGGAAATCTATGGCCTGGAAACGGTGGTGATTCCACCGAACCGCATCAGCCGCCGTGAAGACCAGCTGGATCGCGTCTACAAGACGACACGCGAGAAATACGAAGCGGCGATCAAGGACATCCGCGAATGCTATGAGCGCGGTCAGCCGGTGCTGGTGGGAACCACATCGATTGAAAACTCCGAAATCATTGCGCAGCTGCTGGAAAAGGAAAAGCTGCCGCACCAGGTCTTGAACGCCAAGCAACACGCCAGTGAGGCCACTATCGTCGCGCAGGCGGGCCGCGCCAAGATGATCACCATTGCCACCAACATGGCAGGCCGCGGCACGGACATCGTGCTGGGTGGCAATATGGACAAGGCCATCGAGGCTGTCGAGGCGGAAGAAGGCTTAAGCGAGGAAGCAAAGGCCAAGAAGATTACCGATCTCAAGGCACAGTGGACGGTAGACCATGAGCACGTGAAGGGTCTGGGTGGTCTGCGCATCATCGCTACCGAGCGCCACGAATCACGCCGTATCGACAACCAGTTGCGTGGCCGCTCGGGCCGTCAGGGTGATCCTGGATCTTCCCGCTTCTACCTGAGCCTGGATGACGCCCTGATGCGCATCTTTGCAGGTGATCGCGTCAAGGCCATCATGGACCGCCTGAAGATGCCCGATGGCGAAGCCATAGAAGCCGGCATTGTGACGCGCAGCATTGAAAGCGCACAGCGCAAGGTGGAAGCCCGCAATTTCGACATGCGCAAGCAGTTGCTGGAATACGATGATGTATCCAACGACCAGCGCAAGGTCATCTACCAACAGCGCAATGCCATTCTGGATGCGCAAGACTTGAGTGCGCAGATCGAGTCGTTGCGCGAAGGCTGCTTCACCGATTTGGTACACCAGTACATCCCCGCGGAAACCGTGGAAGAGCAATGGGACGTGAAGGGCCTGCAGCAAAGCCTGGCAGACGAATGGCAACTGGAAATCGATCTGGCCAAGCAAGTCGCAGATGCCAGCGCTATTACCGATGAAGACATTCTGACGGCCGTGACAACGCTTGCACACGCAACGTTCAATAGCAAAGTGGAACAGGTGGGTCTTGCCAACTTCACCCAGTTTGAACGCATGGTGCTGTTGCAAAGCATCGACTCGCATTGGCGCGATCACTTAAGTGCTCTGGACTACCTGCGCCAGGGCATCCATCTGCGCGGCTATGCCCAGAAGCAGCCCAAGCAGGAATACAAGCGCGAAGCGTTTGAGTTGTTCGGTCAGCTGCTGGACTCGGTGAAGAACGAAGTCACCAAGACACTGATGACCGTGCGCATCCAGTCCAACGAGCAACTGGATGAGGCTGCTGAAGCCCTTGAGAGCAAGGGTGAAAGCATTGCTAACGTCACTTACAGCGCACCCGGTGAATCCGGTGAAGTGCAGACCACGGTGGACCCGACAACGGTTCCGGGCGCACGCGTTGCCGATCCGCTGCTGTACCGCGTGGGCCGCAATGATCCCTGCCCTTGTGGCAGCGGCAAAAAGTTCAAACAATGCCACGGCCGTCTGGCCTGATACCGCCATGCCAGTGAATCTGCAAGCGCCGTCGGCCGAATCCCTGTTTGCCATTGAGGGGCTGCGCATCGGCATTGCCGAAGCTGGCATCAAGAAGCCGGGACGCAAGGATCTGACCGTCATGTTGCTGGACGAGGGTGCCAGCGTTGCCGGTGTGTTTACGTCAAACCGTTTTTGTGCGGCTCCAGTACAGGTTTGCAGGGAGCACTTGGCAGCCGGCAAGCCGGTGCGCGCATTGCTGATCAATACTGGCAACGCCAATGCTGGAACGGGTGCTGATGGCCTGCAGCGTGCCAAAACCAGTTGCCAGTCGCTGGCACAAAAAATCGGTATTGATACGGCGCAAATTCTGCCGTTCTCTACCGGTGTCATCATGGAGCCATTGCCACTGGAGCGCATTCAGGCAGGCATGGACGCGGCACTGGCGGATGCAAAAACAGATAACTGGTTGCGAGCCGCTGAAGGCATCATGACCACTGACACGGTGGCCAAGGCGTTTAGCAAGTCCGTCGTCATTGATGGCGTGACCGTGAAAGTCACCGGTATCAGCAAGGGCGCCGGCATGATCCGCCCGAACATGGCGACCATGCTGGGATACATCGCTACCGACGCCAGCATCGTCCAGGGTCTGATGCAGGATCTGGCACGTGAGCTTGTAGAGCAATCATTCAACCGCATAACCGTGGATGGCGACACATCCACCAACGACTCACTGGTATTGATTGCGACCAACAAGGCGGCGCATGCCCCTATTACGTCATGGGCAACGCCAGGCGCGCAGGCGCTGAAGACGGCCTTGCGCGACGTTGCCGTACAACTGGCGCAAGCCATCGTGCGTGACGGAGAGGGCGCCACCAAATTCATTACGGTGCGGGTGGAGGGCGGACGCGACACGGCAGAGTGCCGCAAGGTGGCGTACGCGATTGCGCATTCACCGCTGATCAAGACGGCCTTCTTCGCCAGCGACCCCAATCTGGGTCGCATCTTGGCAGCGGTCGGCTATGCCGGCATTGACGATCTGGACCAGAGTCTCATTGAGTTGCATTTGGATGATGTACACGTGGTGACGCAAGGTGGCCGCAATACGAGCTACCGCGAAGAAGACGGCCAACGTGTGATGAAGCAAAGCGAAATCACGGTGCGTGTGGGCCTGGGGCGTGGCGATGCGGTGGATACCGTGTGGACCTGCGACCTCAGCCACGACTATGTGAGCATCAACGCCGATTACCGGTCCTGAAGTGTGGGTGAGCAAGCATGAATGAACTGTTTGCCCAATTCATCGCGCGTGCCGGGCAGTTCATGGACCGCGTTGAGGCCTCACTGCCACACAGCATGGAGCTGCCCGACTGGAACGCATCCATCGCGTTTCGCTACCGCAAGCGCAGTTCCGGTCAGGGTGTCATTACGCCGGTGCGCCACATCGGCGCCATGCGGCTGGAGGATCTGAAGGAAATCGACACCCAGAAGGAAAAAATCCAGCGCAACACGGCGCAGTTCGTGGACGGTGCCCCCGCTAATAATGTGCTGCTGACCGGCGCGCGAGGTACCGGCAAGTCTTCGCTGATCCGCGCTTGCCTGCACACCTACGCCGACCGTGGTTTGCGCCTGATTGAGGTGGACAAAGCCGAACTGGTGGATCTGCCCGACATCGTTGACGTAGTCGCCCAGCGGCCCGAGAAGTTCATCGTGTTTTGCGACGACCTGAGTTTTGACGAGGGCGAGGCCGGCTACAAGGCCTTGAAATCCGTCTTGGACGGATCGGTCGCTGCGGCGACGCCCAATGTGCTGATTTACGCGACCAGCAACCGCCGCCATTTGCTGCCCGAGTACATGTCGGAGAACCTGACCTACCAACACACTGACGATGGCGAGGTGCACCCGGGCGAGGGCGTGGAAGAAAAGATTTCTTTGTCCGAGCGGTTTGGCCTGTGGGTGAGCTTTTATCCGTTCAATCAGGACGAGTATCTGTTGATCGTGGCGCAATGGCTCTCCACTTTTGAAGTTACCCCTGCGCAGATTGAGGCAGCGCGACCCGAGGCACTGGTCTGGGCGCTGGAACGCGGTTCGCGTAGCGGACGGGTGGCCTGGCAATTTGCACGCGACTACGCCGGTCGCAGGCAGACTGGCGTATGAGTCAACAGCCTTTAGTCGCCGATGCCCATGCCCTGCGCGAGGGTGGCCCTGAGCGCGCCATCGTTGAGGTAGCAGTAGGTGTTTTAGTGCGGGCCGATGGTGCATTCCTGCTGACTTCGCGTCCAGAAGGCAAGGTCTATGCAGGCTATTGGGAGTTTCCCGGCGGCAAGTTGGAAGCCGGAGAAACGGTGGAGCAGGCATTGCGGCGTGAACTGATAGAGGAATTGGGCATAGAGATTGGTGTGGCCATACCCTGGAAGGTGGAGATGGTTGACTATCCCCATGCACTGGTGCGGCTGAATTTCTGCAAGGTATTTGACTGGTCGGGTAGCCTGCAGATGCGTGAAGCCCAGTCATTTTCCTGGGAACAGTTACCTGTAGCCGTCCAGCCGGTGTTGCCGGGCACGGTGCCAGTGTTAGACTGGTTTTCTCAGGAGCGCAGCCACCAAGGCGCTACACATTTCGTAGCTGCTCACGCCTCTATTTAGCGGGCTGCAGCCCTTTTTCTTACAAATTTTGACGGCAGCGTGGCTGGGACGTCTACTGCAGCTTGGGATCGCCAAACGGCTCTGATTCCGGCGGTGCTTCAGTCGGCACGCGGAAGGACTCGCTGGCCCAGGCGCCGAAGTCGAGATTTTTGCAGCGCTCGCTGCAAAACGGGCGAAAGGGATTGCTGCTGGCATAGATGCTGTCGCCATTGCATTGTGGACAGCGTACGATTTTGACTTCGGAGTCCATCTTCCCAACCTCGCTCAGGAGCACAGGGTCAGCTCGAACGTGCCATCTTCTCCGCTGGCATGCAGTTTGTCATCGGCGTCATGGCGCATCAACCGAATGGCGACCATCAAGCGGTTGCCGCTGATTTCCGGAATCAGGCCCTGATCGGGATGCACCGCCAAGCGCAGCAATTGGAAGGTGCGGCCTTGCGGCAAATTTTGCTGGTATTGGCCGCCGGCAGCGACGACTTTTTGCGGGGCTCCGGAATCCCGCAGCAGCTTGAGCAGCAAGTGAATGGATTCGGCCAGTGGCGCCAGCGTGGAAGCCCAGCGGTGCAAGTCGCTTTGGCGTGTCGCAGCGTCGCGATGCTGCCAGGCAAAGTAAGCGGGCAAATCGAATTCACACGTTCCGCCCGGAATACCGACACGGCTGCGAATGCTCATCAACCAGTCGTTCTCTGTGAGTGATTGCCCGGACTTGCCGGCCAAGCCGTTCAATGAAGCAAAACAGCGCTCCAGCTGGTCAATGACCTTGTCCAACATACCTTCTGCAATCGCCGGGTTGCCACGGTAGCCGTTCAGGATTTGTTTTTGCTTGTCCAGATCTTTCAGTACATCGGACTTCAGGTCGGCTCTGGCACCCACGTCCATGACTTCAAAGATGGTGGTGATCGCAAAATGGTGGTCCAGAGGTTGCGTACGAACCATCAGTTCGGCCAGGCGCAAAAATAGATGCTCCAGCCGCAAGTAAGTGCGGATGCGTTCGTTGAAGGGGTATTCGTAAAGGATCACACTAAACTTTCGACTCGCAGGATCATAGCCCGAACCTCCGGACAATTGCCTTTACCTGTGCGTTCAATTCTTCCAAATCGATGCCATCGTTGTGAATCACGGTATCGGCGCACCGCAGGCGGTGAATGCGGGTCGCCTGAGCGCTGATGATGCGGTTGACCGCATTTCCATCCAGCTTGTCGCGTGCCAGGACGCGCTCGCGTTGTGTCGCTTCGCTGCAATCTACTACCAACACCTGATGCAGGCGCCCACGCCAATGTGCGGACTCGGTTAACAAAGGGATGTCGAAAACGATGCAGGGTGCGTTGGCGGCCTCTGCCATTTGGGTTTGCACGGCGATTTCCTGGCCGACTAGCGGGTGGACAATGTCCTGCAGCAGAAGGCGCGCCGAAGGATCCGAGAACACCAGTGCGCGCATCGCATCCCGGTCCAGGCCGCCATCTGCCGCAACCATATTTGCTCCAAATTTTGCGTGGATTGCGTCCATTGCGCCGCCGCCTGGCGACGTGGATTGGCGGGATATCGCATCGGCATCAATAATCGGAATTCCGTGCCGCGAAAAGAGGGCGGCGACAGTGCTCTTTCCGCTGCCAATGCCCCCGGTCAGGCCCAGTCGCAAGGCCTGCATGGTCAGAGGCCAATGACCTGACGCAGGGCTTGAGGTCCCATGAACTGCGCGGTGAACCCGGCGCCGGCAAGAAATGGCCCAAAGGGAACGTAACCGCCTTCACGTAATCCACTGGAGAATTTGAGGGCGATGCCAACGATTGCGCCAAGGATGGATGCAATCAGGATCATGGGGATCAGGGCTTGCCAGCCAAACCAGGCGCCCAAAGCCGCGAACAGCTTGAAGTCGCCGTAGCCCATGCCCTCCTTGCCGGTCACCAACTTGAACGCCCAATAGACAGACCACAGCGACATATACCCCGCGACTGCACCCCACAGCGAAGCGTAAATGTCCACAGATGTCCAGTGCATGGCCGATGCGATCAAACCCAGCCACAGCAGTGGCAAGGTCAGATCGTCCGGCAAAAATGTGGTGTCCCAATCGATCAGTGCCAGCGCTAGCAGCACTGCTGAAAATGCACACCAAGCCCAAGTCGCACTATTCGAGCCGTATTGCGTTGCACACCAAAAAAACAGGAACGAGGTAGCTACTTCGACTGCAGGGTAGCGCAGGCTGATGGGCGCTTTGCATGCGGAACATTTCCCACGCAGAAGCAGGTAGCTGATCACGGGGACATTTTCAAACCACCGGATTTGATGGCCGCAATGCGGGCAGCGCGACCGTGGAACCATCAGATTGAAAGGAGGTTCGTCCGTCGGAGCACCTCCCGACATTTCCGCGCACTCCGCTTTCCATTGCCGCTCCATCATCTTCGGCAGCCGAAATACCACTACGTTGAGGAAGCTGCCTACCAGAAGACCGAGTACTGCTGCGATGACGGCGATGAAATCTTGTGGCATCCAATACATCAAACAACCTGACCCAGTTTGAAGATGGGAAGGTACATCGCAACCACGATGCCGCCAATAATGGTGCCCAAAATCACGATGATGATGGGCTCCATCAGGCTGGAAATGCCGGCGACCATGTCGTCCACTTCAGATTCAAAAAAGTCTGCAGCCTTGCCCAGCATATGGTCGATAGAGCCGGACTCTTCGCCAATGGCACACATCTGTAGCACCATGGACGGAAACAAATTGACATTGGTCATCGCAGCGGTCAGTGCCGTGCCTGTAGAGACCTCTTGTTGTATTTTCTGGGTCGCGTCTGCATAGACCGAATTGCCCGCAGCGCCCCCGACAGAATCCAGGGCCTCGACCAAGGGGACGCCGGCGGCAAACATGGTTGACAGCGTGCGTGTCCAGCGTGCGATGCAGGATTTTTCAACCAGCACGCCAAAGATAGGTAGCTTCAGCATGATCCTATCCATCACGGCCTGCATTTTCTCGTTGCGCTTCCATGACTCCATAAAGAAATAGACGCCGCCGATGAGGCCGGGAAATATGATCCACCAATACGCGACAAAAAATTCGCTCATCGCAATCACCATCAGCGTGGGGGCTGGCAGTTCACCGCCAAATGACGAGAACACCTGTTTGAACGCGGGGATCACAAAAATCATGATCACGGCAACCACCACAAAAGCCACGACCAAAACGGAGATGGGGTACATCAGCGCAGATTTGATCTTGGATTTGATGGCTTCAGTCTTTTCCATATAGACCGCCAGCCGTTCCAGCAACTGATCCAGAATACCGGCCGTTTCACCCGCTTCGACCAGATTACAGTACAGCGCGTCAAAGTAAATCGGGTATTTGCGAAATGCGGAACTCAAGGACGTCCCGGTTTCCACGTCAGTGCGGATGTCATTGAGCAGCTTGGTTACGCTGGGATTCGGGTTGCCTCGACCCACAATGTCGAAAGCCTGAAGCAGGGGCACACCAGCTTTCATCATGGTCGCAAGCTGACGGGTAAAAATCGCCAGATCCTTGGGCTTGATGCTCTTGCCCGAACGCATCTTGCGTTTTTTGATCTTGCTGGGCGTCACGCCCTGACGGCGCAGCGCTGACTTGACCTGGTTCTCGCCGGAAGCACGCGTTTCACCACGGACCTGTTTGCCGTTGCGGTCCTTGCCTTCCCACTCGAAAACTACTTCTTTCGCGTCTGTCGATTTGCTTGTTGCCATGGGTATCCCTGGTTGCCTCTTATTCGTTGGTAACGGCAAGCACTTCTTCCAGAGAAGTTAAGCCGAGCTTGACTTTGCTCAATCCGGATTGGCGAAGTGACCGTACGCCCTCCGCTTCAGCCTGAGCAGCAATATCCAGGGCGCTACCGTCGCGCAAGATGATTCTTTGGATTTCGTCACTGATCGGCATGACTTGATAAATGCCTACGCGCCCTTTGTAGCCGTTGTTGCACATGGAGCAACCCACCGGCTTATAGGCTTTCCAGGATCCATCCAGATCGGCCTCTTTGAACCCTGCATCTTTGAGGGCCGCCTGAGGAATATCGACTTGGGATTTGCAATTTGGACACAGACGTCTGGCAAGGCGCTGTGCAGTGATCAAAATCACGCTGGAGGCGATATTGAAAGGCGCAATGCCCATATTGCGCATACGGGTCAGCGTTGTCGGCGCGTCATTGGTGTGCAATGTCGACAAGACCATGTGGCCGGTCTGCGCTGCTTTGATGGAAATATCAGCTGTTTCCAGATCACGAATTTCACCCACCATGATGATGTCCGGATCCTGACGCAGGAAAGATTTGAGGGCGGCCGCAAAGGTCAGGCCCGCCTTCTCGTTCACGTTGACCTGGTTAACCCCTGGCAAATTGATTTCGGAGGGGTCTTCCGCCGTCGCGATGTTGACACCGGGTTGATTCAGCAGGTTCAGGCAGGTGTAAAGCGAAACGGTTTTACCGGACCCAGTTGGACCGGTTACCAGAATCATGCCGTAAGGGCGTCCGATCGCCTTCAGCAGGCGCTCTTTCTCCTCCGGCTCGTACCCAAGTGCATCAATACCCAGCTTGGCACTGCTGGGGTCCAGGATACGGATAACGATCTTTTCCCCAAACAGCGTGGGCAAAGTGCTAACCCGAAAATCGATCACGCGGTCAGGACCGACCTTGAGTTTCATTCGGCCATCTTGCGGGACGCGCTTTTCGGAAATATCCATGCGCGAGATCACCTTGATCCGAGACGCCAACTTGTCTTTGATTGCGATAGGAGGCGAGGCGATTTCGCGCAGTTCTCCGTCAATGCGAAAACGCACGCGGTAGTTGTGCTCGTATGGCTCAAAATGCAAATCCGAAGCGCGCATGCTGAACGCATCCATCAGCATCTTGTGCAGGAATCGGACGACTGGCGCATCTTCCACTTCGGCAACGTTTGCCTGTGCGTTGTCCTGAATCGCTTCGGCCGCGCTTTCGTCAAATTCAAAATCGCCACCGATGATGTCTTCCATCGCCTCGCTAGCGCTGACCGAGTTCGCATCGACCAATTTGGATAACTTGTCGTACTCAGCGATGACCCAGTCCACCCCCATTTGGGTGGAAAATTTGATTTTTTCGGCTGCCGCAGGGTCAGAAGGATCAGCAGTCGCAACAATCAGGCGATTGTTGCGCTTGCTCAGGACTACGACCCGAAAGTCCTGGCAAATCTTGGCATCCAGCAGGCCTTTAGGGAGTCTTTGCTCATCAATGGCATCCAGATCCACCAAGGGAGCCGCAAACGCTGTTGACAGGGTATGCGCCAGATCGGCAGGTGACACAGCGCCAGAGCCGACCAACTCGGCAATAAAACTGGTCTTTCCCGCAATGGCTTTACGGTAAATCTCTTCCGCAGATTTCTGCCCCAGTTTTCCAGCGGCGACAAGCGCCCGACCGATGCCAGGAAGGGCTATGGTGGTGGTATCGCGATTGAATGAGTCTACAGCTGCCATAACCCGCAAAGGATACACGTAACTTGTTGAGTCACAGCATCATCGCTGATCAGAATGCCAAAGTAAATTAAAAGTGCCGCAGACAGAGAGCGAAATGCGCGTTGGCAACACCCTGAATGGGATCGGGCTGAGGGGGCCGGAATCTCCTTGCGCGGTCTCGAACACTGCGCTTAGACAGGCGCAGTCGAACCTAGAATTTGCAGCCGCCCAATGGGGACATCAATGATTTCGCTGTAGCAATTGGGCGGCCAATTGTATTAAACAGTCAGTGTGTGGGCCGCTTGGCAGGCGCTTCGCGGCCTCGATGGCCCGCTGCGCTTCCTGAAGCGCTGCCTGCCGGGCCACGTCCAAAGCGCCTGTCCGCTTTACGATCGCCGCCACCTCTTCGAGCTTGGAGATATCCCCCGCCTCAATGGCGTTACGAATGGTTGCAGATTCAGCAGTATTGCCACGTTGCATGGCTGCGATCAATGGCAGCGTGGCTTTGCCTTCGCGTAAATCATCGCCCAGGTTCTTGCCCAAAACTGCCGCATCGCCGTGGTAGTCCAAAACGTCGTCAATCACTTGAAAGGCGGTACCCAATGCTTGGCCATATTCCGCACAGGCTGATTCCTGGATATCGGAGGCTCCTGACAGCAAGGCGCCCACTCGGGCACTGGCTTCGAACAATTTGGCGGTCTTGGATCGGATGACTTGCAGGTACCCGGCTTCGTCCAGAGCGGCGTTGTGCATGTTCATCAGCTGCATTACTTCGCCTTCAGCAATCACATTGGTCGCGTCGGCCAGCACCTGCATGATGTGCATGCTTTGGGCTTCCACCATCATCTGGAATGCACGGGAATACAGAAAGTCACCCACCAAAACGCTGGCGGGGTTGCCAAATTTCGCATTCGCCGTGGCATTGCCGCGGCGCAACAGGGATTCGTCGACCACGTCATCATGGAGCAGCGTGGCGGTGTGGATGAACTCGACCACTGCAGCCATGTTGAACCGCTGGGCGCCACGGTAGCCCAGCGCCCCGCAACACAGCAAAAGAAGTGCTGGCCGCAGCCGTTTCCCACCGGCCGCGATGATGTACTGGGCCACGGTGCCGACCAGCGGGACGCCGGATTCCAGGCGCTGGACGATCACCTGATCGACCTGGCGCATGTCTTCAGCGATAAGGGAGAGCCCGGTTGGGGTGGGGCTGGAAGTGTCTTGCAAGGGCTGGCCCCAGTTTGGATTGCCGCGATTATAGGAAGCCGCGGGCCTGGAAATTGGGGAGCGGGTGGTGGTTTGCCAGAAAAACCGGGGCGTGTTATACTCCAAGGCTCTGCGAAAATCCGTTCGTGGAGCTAAATTGAAGAGGTCAACATGTACGCGGTCATAAAAACCGGCGGCAAGCAATATCGGGTTGCTGCCGGCGAAAAAATTAAAGTAGAACAGATTGCTGCGGACGTAGGCCAGGAAATTGTGTTCAACGAAGTTCTGGCGGTCGGTAACGGCGCTGAACTGAAAGTTGGCACACCCCTGGTGTCCGGCGCGACCGTTACGGTCACAGTAATTTCTCACGGCAAGCACGACAAAGTGCGCATTTTCAAAATGCGTCGTCGCAAGCACTATCAGAAACGTCAAGGTCACCGTCAGCAGTTCACTGAACTGCAAATCGGCGCCATTACTGCTTAAGGACACTAGGTCATGGCACAGAAAAAAGGCGGCGGCTCTACGCGAAACGGGCGCGATTCCAAGCCCAAGATGCTCGGTGTGAAGGCTTTCGGCGGTGAGTTGATCAGCGCCGGTTCCATCATCGTGCGCCAGCGCGGTACCAAGTTCCATCCCGGCAACAATGTCGGTATCGGCGTGGACCACACCCTGTTTGCACTGGTAGACGGCCACGTGTCGTTCGCCGTCAAGGGCGCGCTGAACAAGCACACCGTGAGCGTGACGGCTGCAGCGTAATCTGCACCGTGCTCCCCGAGAAACCCTGCGCCTACAGCGTGGGGTTTTTCATTTATAACCTCGGTATTCCATCATGAAGTTCGTTGACGAAGCCTATATCGATATCTCCGCCGGAGACGGTGGGGCGGGCTGCGTCTCGTTCCGCCATGAAAAATACAAGGAATTTGGTGGCCCCAATGGCGGCGATGGCGGCCGTGGTGGCCATGTCTTCGCAGTAGCGGACCCCAACCTCAACACCCTGGTGGACTTTCGGTTTTCCCGTCGCCACGACGCCAAGCGCGGCGAGCACGGCATGGGCTCCGACATGTTCGGCGCCGCCGGTGACGACATCACACTGAAGATGCCGGTGGGTACCATCATTACCGACGCTGAAACCGGTGAGGTTTTGTACGAATTGCTGGTTCCCGGTGAAGTTATCACCATCGCCAAGGGCGGTGACGGCGGTTTCGGCAATATGCGTTTCAAGAGCGCGATCAACCGTGCTCCGCGTCAGAAGACGCCTGGTTGGCCCGGTGAGAAAAAGAATTTGAAGCTGGAACTGAAAGTTCTGGCCGATGTGGGCCTGCTGGGCATGCCCAATGCGGGCAAGTCCACGCTGATTACCGCTATCTCCAATGCCCGCCCGCGGATTGCGGACTATCCCTTTACCACTCTGCACCCCAATCTGGGTGTGGTGCGCGTTGGCCCCGAGCAAAGCTTTGTGGTGGCCGATCTGCCGGGCCTGATTGAGGGCGCCTCGGAAGGTGCTGGCCTCGGCCATTTGTTCCTGCGCCATTTGCAACGTACGCGTTTGCTGTTGCATGTGGTTGACATGGCTCCGTTTGACGAGGGCATCGACACGGTCGCGCAGGCCAAGGCCATCGTCAATGAGTTGAAGAAATACGACGAAAACCTGCACAAGAAGCCGCGCTGGCTGGTGCTGAACAAGCTGGACATGGTGGACAACGATGCGCGCGCGGAGTTGATCAAGGACTTTGTGAAACGTTTCAAGTTCAAGGGGCCTGTATTTGAAATCTCGGCTTTGACCCGCGAAGGTTGCGAGCCGCTGATCAAGGCAATCTACAAGCACATCAAAGCGGAGCAAGTGGCCGAACAACCCCATGTGGAAGTCGATCCCCGCTTTACCGGTGAAAGCGTCGAACCTCCCGCCTCCTGATTTGCTATTATTTTTATAGCTGCTTACGCTGGTGCAGCGGGCTGCTATGGCCAATATGACCATTAATCCCCATGCATCGATTTTGACCAATGCCAAGCGCTTGGTTGTGAAGGTAGGCTCCAGCCTTGTGACCAATGATGGTCAAGGGCTGGATGAGCAGGCGATTGGCGAGTGGTGCCGGCAACTTGCCGCTCTGGTGCGTGATGGCCGTGAAGTCATCATGGTGTCCAGCGGTGCGATTGCCGAAGGCATGAAGCGCCTCGGCTGGACCCAGCGGCCCCACGCCATTCAGGAACTGCAAGCCGCTGCTGCTGTGGGGCAAATGGGCCTGGCTCAGATGTATGAAACCAAGCTCAAGGCCAACGGTCTGGGCAGTGCACAGGTATTGCTGACACATGCCGATTTGGCGGACCGTGAGCGCTACCTCAATGCCCGCTCCACGCTGTTGACGCTGTTGAAGTTGGGCGTAGTGCCGGTCATCAACGAAAACGACACTGTCGTCAACGACGAAATCAAGTTTGGCGATAACGATACGCTGGGTGCGCTGGTTGCGAATCTGGTCGAGGCCGATGCGCTAATCATTCTGACCGACCAAAAAGGCCTGTACACCGCCGACCCACGCAAAGACACCAGTGCCCAGTTCGTGCACGAAGCCAAGGCGGGGGACCCAACGTTGGAAGTGATGGCGGGCGGTGCCGGCTCCAGCATCGGCCGTGGTGGCATGATTACCAAGATTCTGGCGGCCAAGCGCGCTGCGGGCTCGGGAGCATCTACCGTGATTGCCTGGGGCCGTGAGCCCGATGCGCTGGTACGTCTGGCCGCTGGCGAGCAGATTGGCACCTGGCTTGTCGCCCAGACACAAAAGCAGCAAGCCCGCAAACAATGGATTGCCGATCACCTGCAATTGCGCGGCTCGGTCACGGTTGATGCAGGTGCTGCTGCCAAGCTGCGTGAAGAAGGCAAGAGCCTGCTGCCCATTGGCATGGTGCAGGTCGAAGGTGAGTTTTCGCGTGGCGATGTGATTGCCGTGCGCGACCCGCAAGGCCTTGAATTCGCCCGCGGGCTGGCGAATTACGCCAGCAGCGAAGCACGGTTGATTTGCCGCAAACCGTCCTCAGAAATCGAAAAATTGCTCGGCTATGCGGCCGAAGCGGAAATGTTGCACCGGGATAACCTGGTGCTCACGCGCTGATCTGTATTTAGTCCACCACAGGAACGTTTGTTCCGGGATCCGGCTCGAAGGTCGCACCAGGCGGCAACTCCATCATCGCTCCGGGCGCCCGCTCATGGTCCGCATCCGCATGGTCGCGCGGACGGGAGGAATGGCGGAGGTAGCGATTTCTGGGTTCGTGGCGCGGCAAGTAGCGCGCCAGCTCGGTCAGCGCCATTTCATAAACCCCACGTTTGAATTCGACCACCGCGTCCAGCGGAACCCAGTAGTCGTTCCAGCGCCAGGCATCAAACTCTGGATGGTCGGTAGCACGCAGATTCAAATCCCAGTCGTGCCCCGTCAACTGGAGCAAAAACCAGATCTGCTTTTGGCCCTTGTAGTGGCCCCGCGCGTCGCGGCGGATGAATCGGTCCGGCACCTCATAGCGCAACCAGTCTCGGGTCCGGGCCACGATGGATACGTGCTCCGGCTGGAGCCCCACTTCTTCATGCAACTCCCGGAACATGGCCTGCTCGGGGGTTTCGCCCCGGTCAATGCCACCCTGCGGAAACTGCCACGAGTGGGTGCGTATACGCTTACCCCAAAACACCTGATTTTTCTGGTTGAGCAGGATGATGCCGACGTTAGGCCTAAAGCCTTCCCGGTCAAGCATAATCAAACCCCAAATTTCTAAACTTCGTTCATTATGCACAGCAAGCATGCTGTATCAAGGGGCGAAGTGCATTGAAGACACCCCAATCGCCCCATGAAAGCTTCCCAGTTCCTCATTTCCACCCTCAAAGAAGCCCCTGCTGACGCCGAAGTCGTCAGCCACAAGCTGATGATGCGCGCCGGCATGATCAAAAAGCTGGGCGCTGGCATTTACAACTACATGCCCATGGGCTTGCGCGTGATTCGTAAGGTCGAGGCCATCGTCCGTGAGGAAATGAACCGCGCCGGGGCAGTCGAGCTGACGATGCCGGTTGTGCAGCCCGCCGAACTTTGGCAGGAAACGGGCCGTTTCGAAAAGATGGGGCCTGAGCTTTTGCGCATCAAGGACCGCCATGACCGCGACTTTGTGATCCAGCCCACCAGCGAAGAGGTGGTGACCGACATCGCTCGCCAGGAAATCAAGAGCTACAAACAGTTACCCAAGAACCTGTACCAAATCCAGACCAAGTTCCGCGACGAGCGCCGCCCGCGCTTTGGTCTGATGCGTGGCCGCGAGTTCATCATGAAGGACGCATATAGCTTTGACCGCGACCAGGACTCCGCCAAGGCCAGCTACCAGGTGATGGCTGGCGCCTACCGCAAGATTTTTGACCGCTTTGGCCTGACCTACCGCGCGGTGGCGGCTGACAGCGGTGCGATTGGCGGAGACTTGAGCGAAGAGTTCCAGGTGATCGCGGCAACCGGCGAAGACGCCATCGTCTACTGCCCAGGCAGCGAGTACGCAGCCAATATGGAAAAAGCAGAGGCCTTGGCGCCCGCAGGGCCCAGAGGACAGGCGCAAGCAGCTATGGAAAAGATAGCGACTCCGAGTAAGAGCACCTGCGAAGATGTAGCCGCGTTGCTGAATGTCCCTTTGTCTACCACCGTCAAATCGCTGGTGCTTGCGACCGACGCCAAGGACGACAAAGGAAACATCGTCAAGACCCAGGTCTGGCTGCTGCTGTTGCGCGGCGACCACGACATGAATGAAGTCAAGGTCGGCAAACTCGCTGGGCTCGCGGACTTCCGTTTTGCTACCGTGCCCGAAATCGAAGCGCACTTTGGCTGCAAACCTGGCTACCTAGGCCCCATTGGCCTGAAGCAGCCGCTGAAGATCGTGGCTGACCGCGAAGTGGCTGTGATGGCCGACTGGATCTGCGGCGCGAATACTGAAGACTTCCACATTCGCGGTGTGAACTGGGGCCGTGACCTGCCCGAGCCCGACATGGTTGCCGATCTGCGCAACGTTGTGGCGGGCGATGCCTCGCCGGATGGCAAGGGCGTGTTGGCGATTGAGCGTGGCATTGAGGTCGGCCATGTGTTCTACCTGGGCACCAAGTACAGCAAGGCCATGAACGCGACCTTCTTGGACGTGAACGGCAAGCCGCAGTTCATGGAAATGGGCTGCTACGGCATCGGCATCACCCGCCTGCCTGCCGCGGCCATCGAGCAGAACCACGACGACAAGGGCATCATCTGGCCCGACGCGCTGGCACCGTTTACCGTGGTGCTGTGCCCGATCAGTCCGGATCGCTTCCCTGAGGTGAAGGCCGCATCCGACAAGCTCTACGCAGATCTGCTGGCAGCGGGTGTGGACGTGATCCTGGATGACCGCAATGAGCGCCCGGGTGCGATGTTTGCCGACTGGGAACTGATTGGTGTGCCACACCGCGTCAACATCGGCGACCGTGGGTTGAAAGAGGGCATGGTCGAGTACCAGCACCGCCGCGATGCGGCCGCAACCAGCGTTCCTGTGGCGGAGATCGCAGCGCTGTTGCGCTCCAAACTGCAGGCATGACCGAAGGTTCAGAGCGCCGGATTACTTCCAGGCGCTTCTGCCTGCAAACTGCATTGGGATTGAATGGGCTGCTTCTGCTGCCCAAACTAGCGTTGGCTGGCGGGCAAATTGAAGAACCCCTGGCCGATGCGGTACGCAATGCGATGAGCGACGCGGTAAAGGGGGACGCACCGCCTGAGCCGGTTTTCTCCAGCACTGAAGCGAGGTTGCATTACCTGCGCTGGAAGATCGAAATGAACAAGCGACTCATTGGCCGCAAGTCCGATCTGAAGACACTGCAGGAACGGGAAGAATTTCTGCAATCTGCCTGGTACAACAGCAAGCGTAGTCGGCTGGATGTAGACGTCGTTCTGGGACTGATTCAGGTTGAAAGCAACTTTCGCAAGAGGGCGATCAGCTGGGTGGGAGCGCGCGGCTATATGCAGGTCATGCCCTTCTGGATCCGGTTGCTGGGCGAGAAAGACGCGAGCAAGCTATTTCACATGCAAACCAATCTGCGCTTTGGTTGCGTGATCTTGCGGCACTACCTCGATATCGAAAAAGGCGACTTGTTCATGGCGCTGGGGCGATATAACGGGTCTCGTGGCAAGGCGCCGTATCCGAACTCAGTGTTCGCGGCCAAGAAGAATTGGGAGTTTTCTGGGGTTTAACTTCCCCTCGGGCGGATCGCTACTTCTGGATCAGGCGTGTCGGGTACTCTTTTCCGTACGTGTCCCCCGCGCCCTGAGGGCGCTCCTCCTTGACCTCCCGGAAAAGAGCACCCAACCCACCTGATCTCACTCGGTGCTGGCGAGCCAGTGACCCGGAATGCACTTCTCGGCTAGCAGTCTCTCAAGCTGAGGGTGCGGGGTAAGCCCCATTGCGAAATCAAGGAGGAGGGGCCCTCAAGGCCCCGGGGGACATTCGCTTTGGGGTTTACCCCGCGCCGTCAGCGGGCGAGCGAAATGCCTTCAAGGAACCGAGAAACTCAGACTGGCGTAGAGCCAATCGTCTTAGCAAGTTCACCGGACTCATACATCTCCATCATGATGTCCGATCCGCCAATGAACTCACCCTTGACGTAAAGCTGAGGGATGGTGGGCCATTGGCTGTATTCCTTGATGCCCTGGCGGATTTCTTCGTCTTCCAGCACGTTGACCGTCTTGATGGTCTTGGTGTCGACGCCGATGGCCTTCAGGATCTGGATCGCGCGGCCGGAGAAACCGCACTGCGGAAAGCTGGCGTTGCCCTTCATGAAAAGCAAAATCTCATTGGACTTCACCAGGGAATCAATACGTTGTTGTGTGTCGCTCATGGCCAATTTCCTTCGGTAACAAGCCCCGATTATTTCACTTCTCAGCCGACGGGGTTGGGCGGGTGCCCATGGCAGCGCCCGGAGCAAGGCTTTTTCCGGATAATCGGCGGATTCTGAATTTGGACATTCCCATGAAAATTGAAAAAGACACGGCCGTTACCCTGAGCTACAAAGTGGCCGATGGCACAGGCAAGGTACTGGAAGAAAGCAAGGAGCCCATGGCCTACCTGCATGGCGGCTACGGCAATACCTTTGCCAAGATTGAAGACGCGCTGCAAGGCCAGGACGTGGGTTTCAGCACGATGGTGGAACTCAATCCCAGCGAGGCGTTTGGCGAGCGCAACGAGGCGTTGATGCTGACCATCCCCAAGACCCAGTTCCCACCCGGCGTGAAGGTCGGCGGCCAGTTGGAAATGCGCGGCGACGATGGCGAGGCCCATGTGTTCACTGTGCTGAAGATCAAGGGTGACCAGGTCATGCTGGATGGCAACCACCCGATGGCTGGAAAGACCATGCGCTTTCACCTGAAGGTGGTGGAAGTGCGCGCCGCGTCGGCTGAAGAAATTGCCCATGGTCATGTCCATGGCGCACACGGTCACCACCACTAAAACAAAAAAGGCGGCCAAGCCGCCTTTTTTATTACGCCACCGGCACTTCCGGCGTCAATACCGGTCCGCGGCCGCTGAAGCGTTCCAGCGCCAGGTAAATCACCGGCGTGATGAACAGCGTAATTGCTTGTGAGAACACCAGGCCACCGACAACCGCCAAGCCCAACGGCTGACGCAGTTCGGCGCCAGCGCCCAGACCCAGTGCAATCGGAATCGCACCCATCAGCGCGGCCATCGTGGTCATCATGATGGGGCGGAAGCGCAGGATGCAAGCCTCACGAATCGCTTGCTCCGGCGTCATGCCCATATGGCGCTGCGCGTCCAGTGCGAAGTCGATCATCATGATCGCGTTCTTCTTCACGATACCGATCAACAGCACGATGCCGATGGTGGCGATCAGCGTCAGATCCTGGCCGAACAGCATCAGCGTCGCCAATGCACCCACGGCCGCAGAAGGCAGGCCCGCGAGGATGGTGATGGGGTGGATATAGCTTTCGTACAGCACGCCCAGCAACACGTAAATCACCACCAGCGCTGCAACAATCAGCACGGCCTGGCTGCCCTGTGAGCTTTTGAACACCGCCGCATCGCCACCGTAGCTGGTGATGATGGAAGCTGGCATCTGAATCGCTTCGCGTGCCTTGTCGATCTCGGTGGTGGCGTCGCCCAGAGCAGCGCCAGGCGCCAGGTTGAACGACACCGTGACGGCCTGCAACTGGCCCACGTGGTTGATGGACGTAGCGCCGACGGTGCGCTCCACCGTGGTGAAGCTGGACAACGGCACCAGAGCGCCTGTCGATGAACGCACATAAATGCCGCTCAACGCGCTTTCGTCCTGCTTCTCTTCGGGCGCCACTTCCATGATCACCTGGTAGCTATCGGTAGGCAGGTAGATGGTCGAGACCTGGCGCTCACCGAAGGCACTGAACAAAGCGCTGCGCACCGCGTCCATCGACACGCCCAGCGCATTGGCGCGGTCACGGTCGATCTTGAGCTGGGCTTGCAGTGCGCGGAGTTGCGCATCGCTGGTCACGTCGCGGAACAGCGGGTCATTGCGCAGCTTGTCTTGCAGCTTGACGGCCCAGCCGTTCAGTTCGTCCGCCCGCACGCTTTGCAGGATGTACTGGTACTGCGCCTTGCTGGGGCGTCCGCCCAGTTGCAAGTTTTGTACAGGGCGGAAGAACAGGGTGATACCAGGAACTTCACGCACTTTCTTGCGCAGGCTCTCCACGACCTTCTTCATCGGTGGGCGTTCGCCTTGGGGTTTCAGGTTGATAAACATGCGGCCCGTGTTTTGCGCTCCGTTGCCGCCATTGAAGGAGCTGACCGTTGCCACATTGGGGTCGGCGCGCAGCAAAGCAGCAGCGCGCTCTTGCAGGCGAACCATCTCGGGGAAGGATGTGTCTTCACCCGCTTCGGTAGAAATCTGGATCTGGCCAATGTCTTCTTCCGGGAAGAAGCCTTTGGGGATGAAACTGAACAACACTGCGGTGGCTACAAAGGTCGCCAGCGCGAGCACGATGATGGCCTTGCGATGGCCCAGAGCGATGTCCAGTGCGCGGGTGTAGCTTGCGAGCGTGGCGTTGAAGCCGCGTTCAAACATTTGCACTACAGGGCCGGGCGCCTTCATGTGCTTTTCATCTTTCAAGAAGCGGCTGGCCAGCATGGGCACCAGCGTCAGCGACACGAAGGCAGACACGACGATGGACAGGCCCACCACGACTGCAAACTCGTGGAACAGCAAGCCGATCACGCCAGGCATGAAGAAGATCGGGATGAACACCGCGATCAGCGACGTGGAGATCGAGATGATGGTGAAGCCCACTTCGCGCGCGCCGCGCAGCGCGGCCTGGAACGGGTCTTCGCCATGCTCCACGTGCCGCATGATGTTTTCCAGCACGACGATGGCATCGTCCACCACCAGGCCGACCGCCAGCGTCAGCCCCAAGAGGGAGATGTTGTCCAGGCTGTAACCGAAGCCCCAAAGCAGTGCAACGGCACCAATCAGCGACACCGGCAGCGAAAGCGCAGGAATCAGCGTGGCGACCACGCGGCGCAGGAACAGAAAGATCACCAACACCACCAGAACGATGGTGCCAATCAACGTCAGAGACACATCGTGCAGCGCCTCGCGGACCGACTTGGAGCGGTCATTGATGGGCGTCATCTTGACCGACTGTGGCATCTGGCTTTGCAGATTCGGCAGCGTCGCGCGAATGGCGTCTACCACCCGCACGGTGTTGGCGCCGGGTTGGCGCTGTATCGCGATGCTGATGGAGTTTTCGCCGTTCAGTGTGGCCCAGCTCTTCAATGATTCCAAGCTGTCTTCCACCGCCGCTACATCGCGCAAGCGCACGGGTGTGCCGCCCTTGGTGCTGACGATCAGGTTGGCGAAGTCCTCGGCGTTGCGCAACTGGCGGTTGGCCTGCAGCGTTAGTGTTTGTTTGTCGCCGTCCAGTGTGCCCACCGGCGTATTCACGTTGGCAGCCCGCAGTGCCGTGCTCAATTCGTCAAGACCCAGGTTGCGTGCCAAGAGCGCGGCGGGCGATACGCGCACGCGCACTGCGTAACGCTTGGCGCCGAAGATGTTGACCTGCGCGACGCCGTCAATCGTCGACAGCGTGGGCGAGATCAAATGTTCGGCATAGTCCTGCAAATCGGATGGTGCCAGCGAAGGCGAAGTCAGCGCGATGAAGAGGATGGGCGCATCGGCCGGGTTGACCTTACGGTACGCTGGCGTCGATGTCATGTCGATAGGCAGCGAACGCTGTGCGCGTAACAGCGCGGCCTGCACGTCGACCGAGGCCGCATCGATATTGCGGCCTTCTTCAAACTCCAGCGTCAGCGAAGTGTTGCCCAGCGTACTGCTGGAGCTGATGGTCTTCAGACCAGGGACGGTCTGAAATTGCTTTTCCAAAGGCAGCGCCACCGACGTCGCCATGGTTTCTGGATTCGCGCCCGGCAAAGAGGCGCCCACGTTGATGACCGGCGTGTCGTAGCTGGGCAGTGCCGCGACCGGAATGCTGCGAAAGCCGATGACCCCGGCCGCTACGATGGCCAGGTTCAGCAGCACGGTCATCACCGGGCGGCGGATGAAGAGTTCGGAGAGATTCATGACTTGGCGCTGCCGTTGGCATTACCGGTCTTGCCGTCTTTGCCTTCTTTTCCCTTGTCCACGATGGGTGCGCCGGGGCGCAGGTTTTGTCGTCCGTCCAGCACGACGATGTCACCCGCGTTGATGCCGGTGACGGCTGCGTCACTGCCCTGCGTGCTGACCAGTTGCACCGGGCGCAGTGCCGCCTTGCCGCCTTCGACGACATAGACAATGCTGCCGCGCGCGGTCTGCACGATGGAGGCCTGCGGAATCACGATCGCGTCCTTGATGGTGTTGACATTCAGCGCCACATCCACGAACGCGCCGGGCCACAGCTTGTTGTCGCGGTTGGCAAAATCGGCCTTGACCTTGATTGCACCGGAAGCAGCGTCCACGTTGTTGTCAACAAACCGCAAGCGGCCTTTGAACTCACCCACGCCATCGGGCAGTGTGGCAGTGACCACACCGGCATTGCTCTTGAGCGCGCCGAGCGCGTCCGCCAGGTTGCGCTGCGGCAGGCTGAACACCACACCGACCGGGTCGAGTTGGGTAATGGTGACCAGCGGCGTCACGTTGGCCTGCACGGAGCTGCCCGCGGATACGTTGACGGCGCCAGCGCGGCCTGCCAGCGGCGCAGTGATGCGCGCGTTGGACAGTGCGACCTTGGTCGCGTCAATCGCGGCCTGGTCGGCTGCAACCGTAGCGTTGGCCCCATCCACCAAAGCCTGTGCGGAATCAATCGCGCCTTGCGACACAAAGTTTTGCGCCAGCAATTGTTTGGCGCGGATCAGCTGGCGCTGTGCGTCGGCAAGCGTGGCGTTGTCCTTGGCCATTTGCGCGCGGGCTTTGGCCAGGTTGGCTTCTTCATTGCGGGCATCCAGCGTGATCAGCAACTCGCCAGCGCGCACAAACTGGCCGTCCTGGATATGCACTTGCACCACCGGGCTGCTGACCTGGGCTTTGACTTCCACGCTGGTCAGTGGGGTGACGGTGCCTGTGGCCTTGAAGGCGACGGGCAGGTCGCGCTTTTGCGCCTTGACGGTGGTCACGCTGACAGGGGCCATGGGCGCAGAAGCACCGGCGGCAGGCGTGGCGGCTGCGGGCGCCGAAGCTGCTGTGGCGGGGGCGTTACTGGCGTCGGACTTTTCGGAGCAAGCCGACAAGGCCACCAGAGCCATGACGCAAGCGGAAAGGGTGAGGTAGGAAGGAGATTTCATGGGGTGTCGAAAGTGGCTTGTCATCATAGGACTTCTCTGTGAAGTTTGTGTGTACTTCCTGCGGGAAATCGGGCTCCGCTGCAGCGCAAAGTGCCCGTTAAATCCGTACGGGATTGCGCTTGTTCCAGGCCTGCTGTGGTCAGCAATGCGCACACGGCATCCGACTGGTCATGGCCGTGTTCCAGCAGTAACCAACCCCCGGGCAACAAGTGATCGCCTGCGTTGGCAATGATCTGGCGTATGTCGTCCAGCCCGTCCGGGCCGCTGGTCAGGGCCTCTATCGGCTCGTGGCGCAGTGCGGGAAGGTGCGAGTCCTGCTCGGCGATATACGGCGGGTTGGAGACGACGACTGTGTATCGGTTTGGTAAATCTGCGAACCAGGAGCCTTGCGAAAACTGGATATTGAGGCCCAGTCGTTGCGCGTTGGCTTGGGCTATTTGCAGCGCATCAACGCTGAAATCGCGGGCATGGACTTCGACATCGGCGCGGCTGTTCTTGATCGCCAAAGCAAGCGCACCGCTGCCGGTACCCAGGTCCAGCACGCTGGCCTGCGCAGCGCCCTCCAGAACATCCAGCGTCCACTGCACCAGGGTTTCGGTATCGGGCCGGGGCACCAGTACGCGGGCATCGACTTGCAGGTCCAGGCCGAAGAATTCCTTGTGACCGGTGATGTATGCAACGGGCTCACCGTCCAGTCGGCGCTGCACAAAGGCTTGCAAGACCTGGGCTGCTGGTGCGGGTAGCGAATCCGTGTCGTGTGCCAGCAGCCAGGCGCGTTCCGCCACCGGCCGGCCCAGTGCATGCAGTACCAGCATCTGCGCGTCCAGCCGCGCCAGACCTAACGCTTGCGCATGGGCCAGCGCTTGGGCTACGGTGGTTGGAACAGAGACGTTTGTCATCAGGATTGCTACTGTATTGATAGCTGCTTACGCACGTCTTTCGCGCTTTGGAGGCCTATTTGTTGCTCAATTCGAGAGCCGCCAACTGCTCCGCCGCCTCATAGGCCTGCAGCGCATCCACCACATCTTGCAGGTCGCCTTCCATGATTTGCAGCAACTTGTACAGCGTCAGGTTGATGCGGTGGTCGGTCAGGCGGCCTTGCGGGAAGTTGTAGGTGCGGATGCGGTCGCTGCGGTCGCCGCTGCCGACCAGGCTCTTGCGCTCGGCCGCGTCTTTCGCAGCGCGCTCGCTGCGGTCCTTTTCGTGGATACGAGCGGTCAGCACCTTCAGCGCCTGCGCCTTGTTGCTGTGCTGGCTGCGACCGTCCTGGCATTCGGCAACGATTCCAGTCGGGATGTGCGTGATGCGCACCGCCGAGTCGGTCTTGTTGATGTGCTGGCCACCGGCGCCGCTGGCACGGTAGGTGTCGATGCGCAAGTCCGACGGGTTGATCTTGATGGCCTCTGCCTCGTCCTGCTCGGCCAATACGGCGATCGTGCAGGCGCTGGTGTGAATGCGGCCTTGCGTTTCGGTCGCCGGCACGCGCTGCACGCGGTGGCCGCCGGATTCGAACTTTAGCGCACCATAGGCGCCAGTGCCGTTGTGGTGGCCTTCCATGCGCACCACCACTTCCTTGTAGCCGCCCAGTTCGCTTTGCGATTCGCTGACGATCTCGGTCTTCCAGCCACAGCGGTCGGCATAGCGGGTGTACATGCGCAGCAAGTCGCCAGCAAACAGTGCCGACTCGTCGCCGCCCGTGCCAGCACGGATTTCGACAAACGCGGGGCGGGCATCGTCCGGGTCCTTGGGCAAGAGCATGCGTTGCAGCTCCGCTTCCAGTTGCGCCAGTTCCGCAGTGGCCGACGCGATTTCTTCTTCAGCCATCTCTGCCATGTCGGGGTCGGATTTCATTTCCTCCGCACTGGCCAGATCAGCCTCGCGTTGCTGGTAGCGTGCCCAGCGTGACGCGACGGCAGATACGTCGGTGTGCTCACGCGAGAGCTTCAGGAACTGCTCCATGTCCTTCATGATGTCCTCGCGAGACAACAGAAATTCAAGTTCTCCCTGGCGGTCGGTATAGCGAGCGAGTTGTTGACGAAGGAATGGTTTCATGGGACTGCAATTCTGGTGATTGGCAACGCGACGACGGTAAGGCCCTAGTCGAAGCGAGAAAACAAAATATGGCTGCTAGGCTCCCGCATCAGTCGGCGGGGCGAGAGGGGCTGGGGGAGAGTGGGGGCTAGCCCAGCTAACGCTCTTTGCGCAGGAAGAAATGCCGAATCGCGTTTTGCGCGCGCTCGCGTGCAGTCGCATCACCCGTATGCAGCTCGGCCATGGGCCCGTGCAACATCTTTTGCGTCAGTCCCTTGGACAAGGCTTCCAGCACCGCGTCCACATCGTCACCACGGGCAATGGCCTTCCGCGCGCGGGCCAACTCCAGCGCGCGCCATTCGTCGGTCTGTGCTTGCAGTTGCTGGATCAACGGCACCGCGCTGCGTTGCTCGATCCAATGCAAAAAGCCCTGCACGCCAGCGTCCACAATCGCTTCGGCCTGTGCGACAGCAGCCTGGCGGCTGGCCTGGGCGGTCTGCACCACGCTGGAGAGGTCGTCCACGGTGTAGAGGTAAATATCTTCCAGCGCGCGCACTTCGGGTTCGATGTCGCGCGGCACGGCCAGGTCCAGCATGAACATCGGACGGTGCTTACGTTTCTTCAGCGCACGTTCCACCGCGCCGAGACCGACAATAGGCAATGTGCTGGCGGTGCAACTGATCACCACGTCAAATTCATGCAGGCGATCCGGCAGGTCGGCCAGGCGCATCACTTCCGCGCCAAAGCGCGAAGCCAGCTTTTCGCCGCGCTCCAGTGTGCGGTTGGCAATCGCCATCTTGCGCGGCGTTTTGGCGGCGAAGTGGGTCGCGCAGAGTTCGATCATGTCGCCCGCACCAACAAACAGCACCTGGACTTTGCCCAGGTCTTCAAACAGGTTGCCAGCGAGTCGCACGGCAGCGGCGGCCATGCTGATCGAGTGGGCGCCGATTTCGGTGGAGGTGCGCACTTCCTTGGCGACAGCAAACGAACGCTGGAACAGTTGGGATAGCGTGCTACCCAAAGCGCCCGCCGCATCGGCCGCGCGCATCGCGTCCTTCATCTGACCCAGGATTTGCGGCTCGCCCAAGACCATCGAGTCCAGCCCGCTGGCCACGCGGAAGGCGTGGCGCGCGGCCTGTCCGTCTTCCAGCACGTAGGCGTGGGAGCGCAGTTCGTTGGTGTTGACGCCGCCAGATTGGGCCAGCCAGGCCAATGTGCGCTCCAGTTCGACCTCGTCGCCAGCGCAATAAATCTCGGTGCGGTTGCAGGTTGAGACGATGGCGGCTTCGGGAGAACGCGAGAGAGATTGGCGCAAACCGCTCAAATGCGGCTCGATCTGGTCCATGGCAAACGCGAACCGTCCCCGCATATCCAGCGGAGCGGTGGTGTGGTTGATGCCGAGAGCCCAGACTGCCATGTGACCTCGATTATAAAATCGATGTGCTTATTCAACATTCAGGGCTTAATTGCCCCTGCATTTACCTTCTGTCATGGGCCCGCTGGACCTCCTCAACCATATCCTGAACTTCGTGGCCCCGGCCTTGGCCGTGGGCTGTCTGCTCGCCTTGTTGGTCTGGATTTTCAATAGAAAAAGGCCCGCAGGCCGCGTATTGATGGCGCAAGCAGCTATCAATTCCGTAGCGGGTATGGTGGCCCTGGCCGTCGCGCTGTGGTTCTTCGGACGCGACGGCAAGATGGCCGCCTATGCCGCGCTGGTCGTCGTCTGTGCGACCAGCCAGTGGCTGGCCATGCGGCGCTAACCCCTATTTGAATCGTTATGAACCTGAACCAGATCACATTGCCTGCGCTGGATGTAGCCGCCAGCGTCGCGTTTTACAAGCGCTTGGGCTGCACATTGCTGGTCGAATCGGCGCACTATGCACGCCTCAAAGCGCCCAAGGGCGATGTCACGCTGTCTGTGCATTGGGTAGACCCAATTCCCGAAGCACCGCAGACCGTTGTGTATTTCGAATGCGGCGCGCTGGATTTACGCGTCGCCGAGCTCAAGGCGTTTGGCGTGCAGTTCACACAGGAGCCCCAAGACGAATCCTGGTTGTGGCGCGAAGCCCGCCTGCTGGATCCCAGTGGCAATCCCATTTGCCTGTACCACGCGGGTGACAACCGGCTGAATCCGCCATGGCGCGTGGGCGGTCAGCAGCCGGTGGGCCTGGTCACGCCGACACTGGAGACGCCGCGTTTGCTGCTGCGCCCCTTGCTGCAAAGTGATTTGCCGGAATTTCTGGAGATCAACCGCGATGAAGAAGTGACGCGCTATCTGCCTTATGCGGCCTGGGTGGCAATGGACGACGCTGTGCACTGGTATCACCGCATGCTGGGCCTGATCACGGACGGCAAGATTGCCTACAACGCGGTAGTGGAGAAAGCCACCGGCAAGGTGGTCGGGGGCACCTTGCTGCGTGACCTCGATGGTGATACCGGCAAGCTGGAAGTCGGCTATGTGCTGGGCCGTGCCTTCTGGGGCAAAGGACTGATGCGTGAGGCCGTGGGTGCGGTGGTGGACCATGCGTTTGCGACACCCCAGATGCGTCGCGTGGAAGCGCATATCGATGGTCGCAACATCGCTTCACAAAAACTGGTCGAGGGACTGGGCTTCCAGCGCGAAGCGCTGTTGCGCGACCACTGGCTGGATAAAGGCGACGTGTCCGACTCGTTGATTTACGGCGTTCTGCGCCGGGAGTGGAAACAGCCTAAACAGGACTAAACAGGTCCACCCGGTCGGTGATGATGCCGTCGGTGCCGAGGTTCCATAGCCGCTCGGCGGCCCATTCGTCGTTTACGGTGTAGCTCAGTGTTCTAAAGCCCGCGCTTTTGGCTTGGGTCACTGAGCTGGTGTCCCACAGTGAGTGGTTGCAGACCACGGCTTGGCAGTCCAGCGTCAGCGCCGTCTCTACCCAGCCTGTCCACAGCGTGTCGAGTAGCAGACCGCGTGGCAATTGCGGCGCGGTGGCCAGTGCGCCTTCCAGCGCTTCTGGTGCAAACGAGGTCAGAAAGGGCGGTACCGCAGCGTCTTTCCAAAGGTGCACCGCATGCTCGGCCACGACTTCGCCCGTACGGCGCTCGGTGCCCGGTGTGGGTTTGATTTCAATGTTCAGGAAGTAGCCGTTGGCGATGCAGTAATGCGCAATCGCGGCGAATGTGGGGATGGGCTCCCCGGCAAAGCTGCGCGAGTGCCAGCTTCCGGCGTCCAATTGGGACAACGCGCTCCACGGATATTCGCCCGCGACAGCGCTTAAACCGGTGCCCCATTGGGCCTTGGCGTTGGTGGTGCGCTGCAATGTGCTGTCGTGCAGAAGAAAGGGCACGCCATCCGCGCTTAGTTTCACGTCGCATTCGAACATCCGGTACCCGTGGCTCGCGCCCAGTCGGAATGCTGCGAGTGTGTTTTCCGGCGCCAGCTTGCCAGCACCGCGGTGGGCAACCCAGCGGGGGTAGGGCCATGGCGGCAAAGTGTCTGTTGTCATCAGCTTTCTACACGTCGACCGGTGGTGGCATCGAAGTGGTGAATTTTGCCTGCGCGCGGCGTGACATGCACTGTGCTGCTAATTGTCGGCACCGCATCGGATTCTTCGATGCGCACGATCACCGTGTCGTCTGCCGAACTATCGACCCAGCGGCCATAAACAAGACGCTCGGCACCCAACAACTCCACCGCCTCGACCCGCAGTGCCCAGCCCGCGGGCGTGATGTCCAGATGCTCAGGCCGAATGCCGGTGATGACACCGGGCTTGGCGTTGGGGGCACTCATGAGAAGGTTCATGGGCGGCGAGCCAATGAAGCTAGCGACAAAGGTACTGGCCGGACGGTTGTAGACCTCTTCGGGTGTGCCGAATTGCTCCATGCGGCCTGCGTTCATCACCAGCATGCGCTGTGCCAGTGTCATCGCCTCAACCTGGTCGTGCGTCACAAACAGTGAGGTAATGCCCAGCTCGCGGTGCAGTTTCTGAATCTCCAGCCGGGTTTGCGCGCGCAGTTTGGCGTCGAGGTTGGACAGCGGTTCGTCAAACAAAAACACCTGCGGCTGCCGCACAATGGCACGGCCCATCGCCACGCGCTGGCGTTGCCCGCCCGACAGCGCGCGGGGTTTGCGATCCAGAAAAGGCCCTATCTCCAGAATCTTCGCCGCCTTGTCCACGCGCGCCTTGATCTCGTTCACCGGGACCTTGGCAATCTTCAGCCCATAGGCCATGTTGTCGAACACGCTCATGTGCGGGTACAGCGCGTAGTTCTGAAACACCATCGCAATGTCGCGCTCGGAAGGCTCGAGGTCATTGACCACGCGCCCACCAATCGAAATGTTGCCTTCGCTGATTTCCTCCAGCCCGGCGACCATGCGCAAGAGCGTGGACTTGCCGCAGCCCGAAGGACCCACGATGACGACGAACTCACCATCGGCAATGGATGCGCTCACGCCATGGATGACCTGGTTCGCGGCCTTGCCACTGCCGTAGCGTTTGATGACGTTTTGAAGTTCGATGGAAGCCATTATTTTTCCGAATCTACCAAGCCTTTGACAAACCACTTCTGCATCAGGATGACTACCAATGCTGGCGGCAACATCGCCAGCATCGCGGTGGCCATCACGATGTTCCATTCGGTCTGCGCATCGCCGCCTGAAATCATCTGCTTGATGCCGACCACCACTGGGTACATGTTTTCTTCGGTGGTCACCAAGAGCGGCCACAAGTACTGGTTCCAGCCATAGATGAACTGGATGACGAAGAGCGCGGCCACGCTGGTGGCAGAGAGCGGAACCAGAATGTCCTTGAAGAAACGCATCGCGCCCGCGCCATCCACGCGCGCGGCTTCGACCAGTTCATCAGGCACCGTAAGGAAGAATTGGCGAAACAGGAAAGTGGCGGTGGCGGAGGCAATCAGTGGGACGGTCAGCCCCGCGTAGCTGTTGAGTAGACCCAGATCAGCGACCACCTGGTAGGTCGGGCCTATGCGTACCTCTACCGGCAGCATCAACGTGACAAAAATTGCCCAGAAGAAAGCCATGCGAAACGGAAAGCGGAAGTAGACAATGGCGAAGGCTGATAGCAGCGAGATCGAGATCTTCCCAAGCGAGATGACCAGTGCGGTCACCAGACTGACCACCATCATGCGGCCCACCGATGCATGCGAGCCGCTGCCTTCGCGGCTACCAGAGAGGGCGGTCTGGTAGTTCTCTACAAAGTGCGCGCCGGGCAACAAGGGCATCGGGGACTGCACTACGTCTTGCGAAGTATGGGTAGAAGCGACAAAGGTGATGTAGATCGGGAAGGCGATGACAAGCACCCCGATGATCAGGATCAAGTGCGACAGAAAACTTAAGCCCGGGCGGCGTTCAACCATGAAGAGTCCGCATCAGTAATTCACCTTGCGTTCGACAAAGCGGAATTGAACGACCGTCAGTACGACGACGATGGCCATCAGCACGACTGACTGTGCAGCCGAGCCACCCAGGTCCATCGCCTTGAAACCGTCGAAATAGACCTTGTAGACCAGGATGGCCGTGTCCTTGCCGGGGCCGCCCTTGGTCGCCGCATCGACGATGGCGAAGGTGTCGAAGAAGGCGTAGACGATGTTGATGACCAGCAGGAAAAACGTGGTGGGCGACAGCAGCGGAAACTGGATGGTCCAGAAGCGGCGCCACGGGCGCGCACCGTCAATCGCTGCGGCTTCTATCAACGATTTCGGTATCGACTGCAAGCCCGCCAGAAAGAACAGGAAGTTATAGGAAATCTGTTTCCAGACAGCAGCCATCACGATCAGCGTCATCGCGTGCTGGCTGTTGAGCAACGGGTCCCAGTTCAGGCCGATATGGCGAATACCGTAGGAAACGATGCCAATGCTGGGCGCAAACATGAACAGCCACAACACGCCCGCGACGGCGGGCGCGACCGCGTAGGGCCAGATCAAAAAAGTGCGGTAAATGCCGGAGCCACGGACCACGCGGTCGGCAAACACCGCGAGCACCAGCGACAGGGAGAGCCCCAGCGTGGCAACCAGCAGCGAGAACACCGCAGTCGTCTGAAACGATGCGAGGTAAGACGCGTCATTCCACAGGTTGCGGAAGTTCTCCAACCCGACAAATTCGACAGACGTACCAAAGGCATCGGATTGCAGCACCGATTGGTACAGGGCCTGCGCCGCGGGCCAGAAGAAAAACAGCGCGATCACGGCCACCTGGGGTGCAATCAGCACCCAGGGTAGCCATAGCGATTTGAAGACGACGCGTTTTTCCACAGATGCAGAGCTTACTTCTGCTTATTGGCTTTTTCGAAGCGATCGAGCATTTCGTCTCCGCGCTTCACGATGGCGTCCAGTGCTTCCTTGGCCGACTTCTTGCCAGCCCAGACCTGCTCCAGCTCTTCGTCTTCAATGGCGCGGATCTGCACATAGTTGCCCAGACGGATGCCGCGTGACTTGTCGGTGACTTTGCGGATCATCTGGTTCACGGCGACATCGGTGCCGGGGTTTTGTTTGTAGAAGCCGGATTTCTCGGTCATCTCAAATGCGGCGGTGGTGATGGGCAGGTAGCCCGTGCGCTTGTGGCTGGCGGATTGCACTTCGGGCTTGGACAGGAAATCGAAGAATTTGGCGATGCCTTTGTATTCCTCGGGCTTCTTGCCGGCCATGACCCACAGGCTGGCGCCGCCGATCACGGTGTTCTGCGGCGCACCGGGCACGTCCTGGTAGTGCGGTAGCGGGGCCAGGCCAAACGCGAACTTGGCATTCTTTTTCACGTTGCCATAGAAGCCGCTGGACGTGGTCATCATCGCGCACTCGCCCGATGCGAAGCTGGCCTCGGGCACATTGCCACGGCCCTTGTAGACAAACAGGCCTTGCTTGGCCATGTTGGCCAGGTTCTCGATATGGCGGATGTGCAGCGGTGAGTTGACCTTGAGCCGCGCATCCATACCGGCCAGACCGTTCTGCTTGGTCGCGAATTCGACGTTATGCCAGGCGGAGAAGCTCTCCAGTTGTGTCCAGCCCTGCCACGAGATGGAGATCGGGCATTTGTGGCCATTGGCCTTGAGCTTGGCCGCTGCCAGCGCCACTTCAGGCCAAGTCACTGGCGCCTTGTCAGGGTCCAAGCCAGCGGCCTTGAATGCGTCCTTGTTGTAATAGAAAACCGTGGTCGAGCTATTGAACGGGAAGCTCAGCATCTGGCCATTCGGCGCGGTGTAGTAACCGGCGACGGCAGGAACATAGGCCTTGGGGTCGAACTTGTAGCCCGCGTCGGCCATCACCTTGCCTGCGGGCACGATGGCGGTCTTGCTGGCCATCATCGTGGCGGTGCCAACCTCAAAGACTTGCAGGATGTGCGGTGCGTTGCCGGCGCGAAAGGCTGCGACGGCCGAGGTCATGGATTCGTCGTAGGTGCCTTTGTAGGTGGGGGTGATCTTGTAGTCTTTCTGGCTGGCGTTGAACTCCTTCGCCAGGTCATTGACCCACTCGCCGTTGACGGCGGTCATCGAGTGCCACCACTGGATTTCGGTCTGGGCTTCTGCGCCCGAGGACAAGGCGGTAAGCGTCAGGGCGGCAATGATGGGCAAAAAACGAAAAGGTTTCATGGGGGCTCCTGGGGAGGTTGGGCGAGTTTCAGACCGATTACAACGGACATACCCCTTGGCTCTGCCTAGTGCTTTCCACTAGAGCGGCGCGCTATTGCTGCACTGCGGTACTATCTCTGGTCCGCCTCTGCGGGCCAGTACGCGCCGCACCGGCCGCAACCCCCAAATATTGATGAACGCACCCACATCGCTCCATCACTTGCTGCCCGCATCGGGCAGTGCCGCGCCGTCGCATGAGCGCATCCGCGAAATTCCGTACAACTACACCTCGTTTTCCGACCGCGAAATCGTGATTCGCCTGCTGGGCGCACAGGCGTGGGAGAAGCTGAACCAGCTGCGCGGTGAACGCCGCACCGGCCGCTCTGCCCGCATGTTGTATGAGGTGCTGGGCGATATCTGGGTCGTGCAGCGCAACCCCTATTTGCAGGATGACTTGCTGGACAACCCGCGGCGTCGCCGTATGCTGGTCGATGCGTTGCAGCACCGGCTGGGTGAAGTGGAAAAGCGCCGCACGCCTGACACCGACCCCGAACGTGATGCGATGGTCGGCTCGCTGCTCGTTGCTGCGCGCGCATCTGTAAGCGCATTCGATGCCTCCTTTATTGAAGTGGCCGGGCTGCGTAAGAAGACGCAAAAGGTTTTGTACCGCTTGACGGCCAAAGACAACGTCAAGTTCGACGGTCTGAGCCGCGTGTCCCACGTGACCGATGCGACCGACTGGCGCGTGGAGTACCCGTTTGTAGTGCTGACGCCGGACTCTGAAGAAGAGATGGCCGGGCTGGTCAAGGGCTGTATCGAACTGGGCCTTACCATCATTCCGCGTGGCGGCGGTACCGGCTACACCGGCGGGGCCATCCCGCTGACCTGGAAGAGCGCGGTGATCAACACCGAAAAGCTCGAAGCCATGACCGAAGTGGAGATGAAAACGCTGCCCGGGATGGATCGGGAAGTGGCAACCGTCTGGTCTGAAGCCGGCGTGGTGACGCAGCGCGTGGCTGATGCGGCCGAGCGCGGCGGCTTTGTGTTTGCGGTGGACCCGACCTCTGCCGAAGCCTCGTGCATCGGCGGCAATATCGCGATGAACGCGGGCGGCAAGAAGGCCGTGCTGTGGGGCACGGCGCTGGACAATCTGGCCAGCTGGCGCATGGTGACCCCGCAGGCTGAATGGCTGGAAGTCACCCGCATCAACCACAACATGGGCAAGATCCATGACGTGGACGTGGCTAGCTTCGAGCTGCAATATTTCAAGGCCGATGGCAAAACGCCAATTCGCTCGGAGCGGCTCGATATTCCCGGCGCGACTTTCCGCAAGGAAGGCCTGGGCAAAGACGTTACTGACAAGTTCTTGAGTGGCCTTCCGGGTATCCAGAAAGAGGGCACAGATGGCCTGATCACCAGCGCGCGCTGGGTCGTGCACCGCATGCCTTCGCATACGCGCACCGTCTGCCTGGAGTTTTTTGGCCATGCCCGCAACGCGGTGCCCAGCATTGTCGAAATCAAGGACTTCATGTTCGCGGAACAAAAGCGTTCGGGCGTGCTGCTGGCCGGGCTGGAGCATCTGGACGACCGCTACCTGAAGGCCGTCGGTTACGCGACCAAGAGCAAGCGCGGCGGCTTGCCGAAGATGGTGTTGGTCGGCGACATTGCCGGTGACGATGCCGACGCCGTGGCCCGCGCGACCAGCGAGGTGGTGCGCATCGCGAACTCGCGCAGCGGCGAAGGCTTTATCGCCATCAGCCCCGAGGCGCGCAAGAAATTCTGGCTGGACCGCAAAAAGACCGCGGCCATCAGCAAACACACCAACGCGTTCAAGATCAACGAAGACGTGGTGATCCCTTTGCCACGAATGGCGGAGTACACCGACGGCATTGAGCGCATCAACATCGAGCTCTCGCTGCGCAACAAGCTGGCGCTGTGCGCCGCGCTGGCTGAGTTTCTGGGCCGCGGCAGTTTGCCGTTGGGCAAGTTGGACGACGCCGTGCCTGCGGCCGAGTTGCTGGAAGACCGTGTGGCGCAAGCCCTCGCTCTGGTGGAGCAGGTGCGCAGCCAGTGGCAGGAGTGGCTCGACCAGGTCGATACCTTATTCCCGCAATTGCAGGAGCATTCGCTGCGAGCCAGCTGGAAGACGCAGTTGCGTGCGCCGCTGCAAGACATCTTCACCGGCGGGGCGTTCGAAGCCATCTTGGCCGAATGCAGCGCGATTCACCAGCGCGTGCTCAAGGGCCGTGTCTGGATAGCCTTGCACATGCACGCGGGTGACGGCAATGTACACACCAACATCCCCGTCAACAGCGATGATTACGACATGTTGCAGGCTGCCCACGGCGCAGTCAAACGCATCATGGCGCTGGCGCGTTCGCTGGACGGCGTGATCTCCGGTGAACACGGCATTGGCATCACCAAGCTGGAGTTTTTGAGCGATGCCGAGCTGCAGCCGTTTACCGATTACAAGGCACGGATTGATCCCGAAGGGCGTTTCAATAAAGGCAAGTTGCTACGAAATAAGGAGCTGCCTACGCTTGCTGGGCGGGCGTTGGAGGCCAATTCTTCTCACAACCCGGTGCAGATTTATGCCGACCTGACCAACGCCTACACACCGTCGTTTGGCCTGATGGGGCATGAGTCGCTGATCATGCAGCAGAGCGATATTGGCGATATTGCCGACTCGATCAAGGACTGCCTGCGTTGTGGCAAGTGCAAACCGGTGTGCGCGACCCACGTGCCGCGCGCAAACCTGCTGTACAGCCCGCGCAACAAGATTCTGGCGACCTCGCTGTTGGTCGAAGCTTTTCTCTACGAAGAGCAGACGCGCCGCGGCATTTCAATTCGCCACTGGGAAGAGTTTGAAGACGTGGCCGACCACTGCACGGTCTGCCACAAGTGCGAATCGCCGTGCCCGGTGAAGATCGACTTTGGCGATGTGACGATGAACATGCGCAACCTGTTGCGCAAGATGGGGCAGAAGTCTTTCCGCCCTGGTAACGCCGCAGCGATGTTCTTCCTGAACGCTACCAACCCAGAAACCATCAAGCTGATGCGCACAGCGATGGTGGGCGTAGGTTTCAAGGCCCAGCGCCTGGCGAACCAGGTATTGCGTCTGGCAGCGCGCAAGCAAACGAACAAGCCACCGGCTACGGTGGGGACTGCTCCGATTAAGGAACAGATCATCCACTTCATCAACAAGAAGATGCCCGGCGGCCTGCCCAAGAAGACTGCGCGCGCCTTGCTGGACATTGAAGATGCGGATTACGTGCCAATCATCCGCAACCCGAAGACAACGACAGCCGAAACCGAGGCGGTGTTCTACTTCCCCGGCTGCGGCTCGGAGCGCTTGTTCAGCCAGGTGGGTCTGGCAACCCAGGCGATGCTGTGGCACGCCGGTGTGCAAACCGTGTTGCCGCCGGGCTACCTGTGCTGCGGTTACCCACAGCGCGGCAGCGGTCAGGCCGACAAGGCCGAAAAAATCATCACCGACAACCGCGTGCTGTTCCACCGCGTGGCCAACACGCTGAACTACCTGGACATCAAGACCGTGGTGGTGAGCTGCGGAACTTGCTACGACCAGTTGCAGGGCTACGAGTTCGACAAAATCTTCCCTGGAAGCCGCATCATCGACATCCATGAATACCTGCTGGAAAAGGGCATCACGCTGGTACCGGATGGCGGCGCGGGCACAGGCTACCTGTACCACGACCCTTGCCACACGCCGATGAAGTTGCAAGACCCGATGAAGACCGTCAAGGCGCTGGTGGGCGATGCAGTATTGAAAAGCGAACGCTGCTGTGGAGAGAGCGGCACGCTGGGCGTGACGCGGCCGGACATCTCCACGCAAATCCGTTTCCGCAAGGAAGAAGAGTTGCGCAAGGATGAGACGGCGCTGCGTGCGCTGACGGCTCCGACCGATGGCGCAGAGGCAACGGAACCTGCGAAGGGCAACATCAAGATTCTGACGAGCTGCCCAAGTTGTCTGCAAGGCCTGTCGCGCTACGGCAATGACCTGAATAATGGCCTGCTGGAAGCCGACTACATCGTCGTGGAGATGGCGAATCAAATCTTGGGTAAAGAGTGGCTACCTGAGTACGTGCAAACGGCCAATGCCGGGGGCATTGAGCGGGTGCTGGTGTAGTACTGCCGTAATCGCGCATGGCAGCAAATGCTCTGATTTCCTGCCTGTGTGTAACCCGCAACCGTGTGGCGATGCTGCGCCGTGCGGTGGCGTGTTTTCTGAGTCAGACCTACGAAGCGCGAGAGCTGGTCATCCTGTACGAATCGGATGACCTGGCGACCCGCGAGTTTGTGCTGACGCTTAACAATCCCAGAATTCTGTCGCTGGAAGTGGGGGCGTCACCAAGACTCCCCCTGGGAAGCTTGCGCAATCTTGCGGTGCGCGCCTGCCGCGGCACTTACATTGCCCAATGGGACGATGACGACTGGTGCGCCCCCCTCCGGTTGGAGGCGCAAATTCACACGATACAGTCAACCGGACGCTTGGGTTGTGTCCTGACGCGTTGGGTGCTGTATGACGCATTGACCCGTACGGCCATGATTTCCGGCGAGCGCACGTGGGAGGGTAGCCTGGTTGCCAGGCGCGAATCGGTGCCCGCCTACGCCGAAATCTCCAAGCAGGAAGATACGCCCGTAATCGAGCGCATGCTGCATGCCAATCAGCTTGCCGGTCTGAACCGTCCGGATCTGTATGTGTACGTTTACCATGGCGAAAACACATGGGAGCGCGCGCACTGGGATACGGCCATCGCGCCGTTTGCGCAAGCACTCTCACCGGAGGAAACCCGGCAAGTTGAATTGTTATTGCAGGTACAAGGAAGCTAGATGATTGACAGATTGCGCCAGCATATCGAGCAAAAGCTGAAGGATGCACGGCTGGAGCAGTTGCCCTTCCCGCATCTGGTCATTGAGGAGTTTTTCCCGCCAGAGGTCTATGGCTGGATTCTCGAAGCGAATCCGTTCAACCAGAATACGGGCGCACAGTGGATGACACCTGCCCAAGCGCCGACAAAGACTTCCACCCCCTATTGGGCGCGCCGGCAGATCAACTTCCACCAGGATCAGATCTTTCAGGCGTTGCCGGAACACCAGGCATTTTGGGAGGCGATCAAAGCGTGTTTCCTGGCGGACCACTGGTTCGTCAATCTGGTCGTTGCCAAATTTCCTGAGTACTTCAGTTTGCGATTTGGCGAGATCGTGCAGTCGCCGGACTTTCTCAACCTGCTGCGCAAGGAACTCTTCGTGCAGCAACATGAACCCGGTTTCAATATTGGACCGCATACCGATATTCCAACCCGCATCTTCACCTGCATCTTTGCTTTTGCAGACAGGCCAGGTTTTGAAGAATACGGTACGCAACTGTGTGTGCACCGTAATCCGCTGGTGCGTTGTTGGGGCAATAACCACTACCAGCCTGACGATTTTGTGGTCAAAAAGGTGGCGCCTTACAAGCCCAACAACTTCTTTCTTTTCTTCAAAACCCGCCAGTCTTTCCATGCGGTAAAGGCGATTGATGAGGCCGTGCCCAATCGACGCTACGGCATGCAATTCCAGCTTTATGAGCCGCCGTTTGGTTTGTTCCACGACCTGTCCGAGCCAGACCTGATGGTCACCAAACTCGCGAAGTAATGTCCAACATGAAAAACTTTGCGGCGATTTGCGCTGATCCCTCGGGCCTCAATCCCGGCATGTTGTCGGTGGATTTGGCACTGGACAGCGTGTTTCGCTCGCTCCCAGGGCGCAATACGCTGACTTACCTCAACCCCAAAAGAGCGAGAAGCGTGCCTGGTAACAGAGAAGGGCTGGAATACCTGGCGTTGAATAGCCCTGAGGAACTTGAACGCTACGATTGCATCATCTATTGGGGTGATTTTGTGCACTGGTTGCCCTACGCGCACTGGGATTGGCCATATGAAAATCCGCTCCTCGAAGCAGGCTGGAGCGTGCCAAAAATGGTGGATCACTGGTATCGCATGTTTTTGCTGGAGCAGCATGCCGCACAGTTTCGCGACCGCGTCATTGTCTTTGGGGGCACTTTTTACGGCATGACCGCGCGGCATCTGTCAGACACCCGATACCAGTCCGCATTGGCCTCCTTGTTTAGTGTGGCCCGGCTGGTTGCTCCAAGGGATTTTGTGTCGGCCAACCTGGTGCCGCACATTGCGCCGGACCAAGGCTACACCCTGGGATGCGATTGCGCTTTGCTGCTGGATGCCGATGCCGCGCTACCTATGGATTTGGCCCAAAAGTTTGTCGCGGATACGGTGCCAGAGAAATTCATCGTCTGCTTCTTCGGCCGCTCTGGCATGGATACTTCGCTGATGCGGTTCGCTGAAAGCGTTGCCGCACAATTCCAAGTGCCACTGGTGGTGCTTGACTGGTTGGATCAGCCGGAAGGTCTGGATGGTCTGGCCTTCAAGCTGGCGGTCATACGGCGCGCTGCCGCCGTTATCACCGATACCTATCACCTTGCGGTATCTGGTTGGCGCGAAGGGGTTCCGGTGATTGGCATCGGGCGCGCGCAGTCGCATGCCACAGGCACGCTGGATGACAAAAAGAAGGAGCTGTTTTTCCGCCAAATTCTGGCAGCAGACTACTACCTGTATGCAGAAGAGATTGCTGCAACTTTGGCGAATACTGCGGAGCTGGAAAAGATGGTGCAACGCACGGCTGCGGTTCTGGCAGACGCGGATTCTCTTGCGCAGGTTCAGCAAATTTTGAGGAATCAGGTTTCCGCCGCTCGGCAGAAATTGATTGCGGCACTATGCGCCCCAGCTGTTTGATTTCACGCTGGTGGATGGGCCATTGATATGGCAACGTTACTGTGTGTGTGGGAGTTGGGGGGCAATCTTGGCCACTTGAGCAATCTGCGTCTGCCGGTGGAAATCGCGTTGCAGCAGGGCCATCGGGTGGTCATGGCGCTTAAAGAGCTCCAGCACGTGAAGCTGGTTTTCGGCGATCTGCCGATTCAATGCATCCAGGCGCCGCACCGCACCGCGGGCATCCCGCTGGAGCCGGCCGGAATTCCGAGCTTTACCCATCTGCTGATCCGTCAATGTTTCAGCAGCGTTGACGAACTCTCAGGGTACTTGCGGACCTGGGGTGACATTTATGACAGCGTTAAACCGGACTTGGTGCTGTTCGAGCACAGCCCGACGGCATTGATCGCGGCGCACCATCGCCGCTTCAAAAAGATATTGATCGGTAACGGATTTACCGCGCCACCTATCCAAAGCGACGCCAGTGAGCCCTTCCTGCCATTTCCGACGACATTGCGCTCCCAGCAGGTCTGGGAAGGCCTGCGGCAGGACGATGGGGAGGTCTGCAAACTCATCAATGCGGCATTGACCCGGTTGGCATTGCCTGAAATTCCGAATGTGCACGCGATCTATGCGCAGGCTGACACGAGTTTTTTGATGACTTGGCCTGTGCTGGAACATTTCGGCCCCCGGCCGAATGCGCGTTATCTGGGCGTGGAGTCGCCCAGGCCCCAGCCGGCGCCACCATGGCCCAAAGGGTCTGGGCCATTAGTTTTCGGTTATCTGCAGCCATTTTTGTCGATTGAGCTGTTATTGCGCGGCTTGATGGCTCAAAACGCGCGTGCGGTGTTGTTTGTCAGGCATTTGCCCGAGGCCGTGCGGCACTCTTATGCCAACACCAGGTTAGTGTTTGTGGATGCCCCGGTGGATCTGCAAATCGTCGCCCAGCAGGCAGATTGGGTGATCAACCATGGCAATCACAGTACGGCGGCCCATTTTGTGGTTTCCGGCGTTCCCCAGCTCCTGATTCCCCAGCACCAGGAGCAGCTGTTTTTGGTCCAAAACCTGGTTGCGCAAGGCGTTGCCACCATGGCATTCCAGGATCAGACGAGCTTCACGGCCCCCCTGAGAGCCTTGGAGATGGACCCTGGCTATCGCCTACGTGCCAGACAACTGGCGCAACAATGTGGTCCTTACGACACGCAAGCGGTTTCAGACGCAATTCACCGGGAATTTGACTTACTCCTTAAGGGGGCTATGTGATCTAATCTTCGTTCGCCCGCAACACGCCAGTCGCTGGGCATATCTGGAGTTGCATCATGTCGAGTCGAGCCTCTCTCAACCACATTTTCCGCACCGTCTGGAACCAGGCTCTTGGAGCCATGGTTGCAGTGGCCGAAACAGATTCATCGAGCAGTGGAACATCTGGCCGCCGTGTCAGAGCCGCAGCGCTCCAGCGCCCTCCCGAGGTGGGAATAGGTCTACTTGCGCTTTCCATTGCCATAGCCTGGAGTGCTTTGCCTTCCGTGGCGATCGCAAACCCAACCGGCGGTGTGGCCGTTGTGGGCCAGGCAACTTTTGTGAACAACGGCAACAAGTTGCAGGTGACAACCCAAAATGGTGCCAACGGCAACTACTCAGCCATCAACTGGCAGAGTTTTTCCATTCCCACCGGTAGCTCCACCTACTTTCAGCAGCCCACAGCCACCAGCACTTCCATCAACCGGGTAGTAACCAACACCCCAACCCAGATATTTGGCACCCTGTCAAGCAACGGCAATCTGGTGCTGGTGAATCAGGCTGGTATAGCCGTGGGTGCGGGTGCGGTAGTGGACACGAATGGCTTTACAGCTTCCAGCTTGGCCATGAGTGATGCGGATGCAATGGCCGGGCGGCTGCGCTTTGGCGACGGCGTTATCAATACCGCCGGTGTTTCAGTCAATGGCAGCATCCTGGCGCGCAGTGGTGACGTGGTGTTGCTGGGTGCCAATGTCAACACTGGTGTTGATGCACTGGTGCAAGCACCCAACGGCAGCGCCATACTGGCCGCCGGGCAACAGATAGACATTACTGGTCGAGGCTTGGAAGGTATTCGCCTGCAGGTTCAGGCCCCAAGCGATTCGGCCATCAACCTGGGTATTTTGAAGGGCGATGCGGTCGGCATGTTTGCCGGTACGCTCAAGCACAGCGGCCTGATTCAGGCCACTGCAGCCACACTCGAAGGCGGACGCGTGGTGCTGAAGGCCTCCGGAGACGCAATTGTCGAAGGCAATGGCAGCATTGTGGCCACCGGTGCGACTGGCGGCTCGGTGGATGTGCTGGGTCAGCGCGTGGCGTTGACGGACCAGGCCAATATTGACGTCTCTGGTCAGCACGGCGGCGGCTCCATCCGCGTGGGTGGTGATTATCAGGGCGGCAATGCGGCCATCGGCAACGCCGCGATGACCTACTTCGGCCAAGGTGCAAATCTGCGCGCTGATGCCTTGGAGCAAGGCAATGGCGGCCGGGTGATTGTTTGGGCTGACGATGTCACCCGCGCCTACGGTGCGATCTCGGCACGCGGTGGCGACTCGGGTGGCAATGGTGGTTTTGTTGAGACCTCAGGCAAGGGGTATCTGGATTTCCAGGGCAAGGTTGATACCCGTGCGCCGAACGGCGCTGTCGGCACACTTTTGCTGGATCCGGCCGATATCACGATATCGTCCGGCGCGGACGCCGCGATCTCGGGAGCCGCGCCGTTTGTGGGTACCAATAGCATGGCGCCTTCTGTTCTGTCGGTGGCAACGCTGATAGGTGCGCTGAACAGCGGCAACGTAGTGGTCGATGCCTCGGGCGGAGTCGGCATGGGAATTGGCAGCGTTACCGTTGCGAATGCCGTTAGCTGGGCCAATTCGAACCAATTGACGCTGCAGGCATCTGCCTCTGGTGGCATTGCCATCAATGCTGGTATTTCGGCCCCCAGCGGGTCTCTGAAACTGGTTGCGGGTAATGGTGGAGTGGCGCAATCAGCTGCCATCGCTGCAAGCTCTTTGGAGGTGACTTCGACGGGAGCTGTGACGCTGGCCAATGCTGGCAATGCGGTGAACGCTTTCCGTGCCACTGTCACTGTCAACACCAATACCGTCACCTACTGGAATAGCGGAAGCCTTTCCCTTGGTCCTATTTCTGTCGCAGGTGGCCTTGACATCAATTCGGGCGGCGGAAACATTACGCAGTCCGGGCCCATCTCAACCGGAGGATCTGTGGCTTTCATTGATGCGGGCGCCGGCAATATTACGCTGACGAATGCATCCAACAACGTATCGAGTGCGGCTGTCCACTTGACCGGCTCTGGCATCAGTTTCTATTCCACCGGCGCGCTGAATGTCACTAACTTAGTCAGAACTGGCAATCATGTGCTGGATCTTCAATCCACTGGCGGTGGGCTGGTCATCCCCACTGTAAACATTGATACGGGAACAGAAAATCTGACGTTAGCAGGCGCCAGCAGTTTCAGCACCCAAGGGAACCTTTCCGGTGCCAATATCACGTTGACGGGTAACGGTCTCAACCTCAACCATGTTCTAAGTGCCAGCGGTGCGCTGAAGCTGGATGGCGGTACAGTGGGTATCTCGCAGGGCTTGGGCAATAGCAGCCAGCCAAGCTATCTACAGGCGGCATCTCTTGAAGCCATGGCTGCCGGTGCCGGCGGTATCAGCATTAACAGTACCAGCAATCTGGTGAGTACACTGAAGATCACGTCAGGCAGTGGGTATGCGTCTTATTTCAATAACGGCGCGCTTTCTCTCGGACCAATTGCAACCACCGGCAACATCGGTATTTCGACAGCCGCCGGGAAAAATATTTCTCAATCTGGTGCGATCACCGTCGGTAGTTACGCGATGATCAACGCGGGCAACAGTGGGTCGGGATATGGCACCTTGGTGCTCATGAATCCAGGGAACGATTTCGCAAATGTTTACTTGGGAGGCTCGCAGGTTTCCGTTTACGACCAGAATAATCTAACGGTCAGTGGATTAACTGCGACCACTGGGGCGACACTGGTCCAAGCCGCCAACAATCTGACCCTCAGCGGAACTCTAAATAGTGATGCGCCCGGTGATGCCATCAAGTTTGTTTCAGGTGGCACATTCAACGGTTCTAGTGGCTATTTAAACCTTTCAAGCGGTCGCTGGTTGGCTTACCTGACGACCCAGACCGGCCATACTTTCCCATCCAACAGTCCAGCCGCCTTCAAGCAGTACAACGCGGTAAACGGTTCGGCTGTTTTAGGTGCCGGCAACGGTGTCCTGTTTAGCGATGCGCCGTCGCTTTCCGGAACGCTCACGGGCACTGCGGCCAAGGTGTATGACGGCGGCGTGGACATCGATGTTTCCGGTGCTTCCGTGAGTGGGCTGACAGGCGCTGTCGGAAGCGACAGTTTGACCTCCGCCACTGCCTCGCTGGCAACTGGCAGTTTGAGCGACCCCAACGCAGGCACTGGTAAAACAGTGTTCGCCACAGGGACCGTATCGGGCGTGCTTACCGGCTATGGAGATCCTGTGGGGTTAGGCCTGCCGGTTTACGGTTACCAGTTCAATGCAAGCGGCGACATTGGCACTGTGGCGCAGGCCCTTGCCACCATCAACTTAACGGGTACCCGTGTCTATGACGGCACCAATATCGTCAATGCCAATATTTTCTCGCTGAGTGGGCTAGCAAACGGTGAAACGCTGGGTCTGACCGGGGCCGGTACGGTCGCCGACAGAAACGTGGGTGCTGACAAGCCCGTATCGATTGGCACGCTCGAACTGAAAAGCGGCACTGGCTTGGCCAGCAATTACACGCTAATCGGGGGCGCCCACAAGGCAACCATCACCGTGCGGCCGCTCTCCACTTGGATCGGTGGTCCGAGCGGGGCATGGAGCAACCCGGCTAACTGGGATGCGTTGCCTGATGGAAATAATGTGCTCGCAGTCTCCATTCCCGTTGGCACTGCAGTGGCCTTTGACAGCACTTTGGGGAATCTCAAACTCAATTCGCTCACTGGTGGGGGCAGCCTGTCGCTAACCGGTGGCAGTTTGTCAGTGGCCTCCGCGATTAACGTCGCCCAATTCAACATGAGCGGCGGTGCGCTGGACGTTACGGGGGCCATGTCGGTCACATCGAGCTACAACCAGACCGCTGGGTCTGTGACCGCTAGCGGTCCGGTGAGTGTGGTGCAGACCGCCGGGAATATGTCGGTGGGTGCGATTTCTGCGCCATCGATCAGTTTGACCGCAAGTAATGGCGCGATCAGCCAAATTGCTCCCGTGGTCACGGGATCACTCACTACCCAGTCCAGTTCCGGAACGGTTCTGACCGACGCTGGAAACAAAGTTTCGAGCTTCACAGCCAGTAACACTGGCACTGGAAATATTGCACTGACGAACGTCGGTGTCCTGACGATACCGAGCATCACCAACAATATTGGTGATATCACCATCAATAACATTGGCGGCATCACCACGGTGGGTGCCGTGAAGACTACAACGGGCTCCATTACGGGGGTTGCCAACAGCCCCTTGACCATTGGTGCAGGCGGTGTCAGCGCCAGCGGCAATATCACGTTAACGGCGACCAACCTCACTAGCTCAGGCAATCTGACACTGGATGGGCCAGTGAGTTCCAGTGGTGGTTCTGTAGCACTTGCAGCCGCAAGCAACTATGTTCAGAACAGTAATGTGAGTGCCGCACAGGGCGTAAGTGCCACCGCTGGCGGGGAGATGACCTTTGGACCTCAAGCGCTTACTTCTGGAAATCCAGTGAGTTACTCAGCCAATGGCGTAACGGTGATTGCGCCCGGAACTAACACCAGCCAAGGCTCCGCGCCTGTGGATTTTGTTGCAACCTTCATGTCCAAATTTGAAGACGCCGTCGCTGCGCAAACTTCAACCGCGGATCCCGACGATAAGAAGAAGGAAAAAGATGTCGTTGTGGAGGGGCAGTCATGCACACGTTAATGAACTTGGGTAACGGCTTTCGAAGCCCGTTGCTGGCTGCTGCACTGCTCACCGTTGGTATCAGCGTATTTGCCCAAAGCGCTGGTGAAGTGGAGTTTTCCCGAGGGGTCGCTTTTGCGCAGACTCCTGGGCAAATGCCGCGCACCATGGGCAAAGGGCTGGCGCTGAACGAAGGGGATCGCCTGACCACGTCAGATGGCTCCACAGCTATCGTGAAACTGCAGGACGGCACACGCATGACTTTGCGGCCGAACTCGGAAATGATTGTCCAGAAGTATCAGTTCAAGGAAGGCTCGCCGCAAAACAGCATGGTGATGCAGTTATTGCGCGGAGGCTTTCGCGCCATTACCGGCCTGATTTCCAAAAGCTCGCCGGATGCGGCCAGAGTGCAAACGGCCACGGCAACCATCGGTATCCGCGGTACTGACTTTGATGCCCGTATTTGCGGGCCCGAGTGCAAGGCAGAGTCTGCAAAGGTGACCGAGCCCACGCGCCCCAATGCCGTGCTGGCTAGTGCCAAGTTGGTGGGTGTGCAGGGCGATATCTATGCGGCGGACACCGCAGGTACGCGCAGACGCATGGTGGATGGCGCTAGCGTGTATCCAGGTGAGGTCGTGCAGACAGGTCCGGGTGCCAAGGTCGTTTTGGCTTTCCGGGACGAGAGCCGTTTGACTCTTGGCGCCAACACGCAGTTCCGCGTGGACAGTTTTGTTTTTGACAACAAAAACCCCACGGAAGGCAAATTCCTGGTCACTTTGCTGCGCGGATCTTTGCGCGCGCTGACAGGTCTGATTGGCAAGTCGAATACTCGTAACGTCGGTTTCACAACGCCCACCGCCACCATTGGTATTCGCGGTACCGGACTGGACATGGATTGCTCCGAAGCCGACTGCAGTTTCTTCACCTGGTTGGGAACCATTGAAGTCGCGCCGAATGGACAGACTGCTTTGCAGACCTTGCAGGCGGGTCAGGGCCTGTTCGTAGGCAAGACAGGCATACGTCCGTTGACAGCGCCTACGCTGGACAACCTGCCGCGGCCCGACACGGTGCCAGTCAATGTTCAGCAGTTATTCGCCAGTGGAAGTGTCTCGCCGGATGATGAGGGCCTGTTCGTGTTTGTGCGTGACGGGCACATCGAAATTGTGTCGTCCAAGGAAGCGCTCCAATTGGGGCGCGGTGAGACGGGTTACGCCGGCGCTGATGGCAAGACCGGGCGCCCCGCGAATATCCCCTTGTTTATCCAGTATGACAAAGTGCCATTGCCCAACACCACCAATCCGGTATTGCTCAATTTGCTCGGTGATCTGGGTACCGGTGCCAACAAGCAATGCCGTTAAGAATGGGTGCCCCTATGTTTTTTCAGACACGTGCAACTCCCGCCAAACGCAAACGCTGGACATCCGTTGCGATGTCCCTCTCGGGTGCGCTTTTGGTTTCAACATCGGCCTTGGCGCAGCAGGCCATGCCGGCGGCTACCGGCGCGACCACCAAGTTCCCTATCAACGGTTTTGAGCTGACCGGGGACATTCCGCTTAAGAGCGAAGAAACATCGCGTGTACTGGCCCCGTTCATTGGGCCTAACGGCACGCTGGACACGCTGCAAAGAGCAACGGCTGCGCTGGAAGCAGAACTCAAGAGCAAAGGATATGGCCTGCTGCGCGTGTCCTTACCCCCTCAGGAAGTGGGTAATAAGGTCACCCTGCATATCGTGAAATTTGTGATTGGCAAAGTGACGGTAGAAGGGCAGTCAAACCATACCGAAGCCAACATTCGTGCGAGCCTGCCAGAGTTGCGCGAAGGGGATGCTCCGAATTTCAAGACACTTGCGGTACAGACCGCAATTGCCAACGAGAACCCGAGTAAACAAGTACAAGTGTCTCTGAAGGAATCGGAAGAAGCGGACAAGATCGAAGTCAAGGTGTTGGTGAAAGACATTTCTCCTTGGAACCTGACAGCGGGGTTGGCAAACACCGGTTCGGAGGCCACAGGCAAAGACCGTTTCTCGCTCGTCGCGTCGCACGCCAATGTGTTTGGCTTGGATCACCAGTTCTCTGGTGCCTACACCACATCGCTGGAACGCAGTAGCGATGTCAAGCAACTGGGCCTTGTCTATCGCATTCCCCTGTACCGTTTGGGCGGTGTGGTCGGTGCCAGTTATACCAACTCCGACGTTGTCGGCAACTTCGGCAGCTTCAACAGCACAGGCGCTGGCCAGACATTGGGGCTGAGCTACAACCAATACCTGACACCCGATGGTGGTTACCGTGGCATGGTTAATTTTGGTTTGGACGACAAGGTCTTCAAAGCCAGCAAGATCAATGGCATTTTGGTACCCGGACAGGTAGATCGCGGAAGCCGGCCAATCACTCTGGGTTATGCAGGCCGCATGGAAGCGGACAAATACGTCTGGGGCTACAACGCCGAACTGTCTACCAATGTATCTGGTGGAGAAGGCAATAGCCTCGCGGCCTACCAAAGCGAAGATCCGCGCATCCAGAACGTTAACTGGAAGGCTGTACGGGGTGGCGCTAGTTACGCGATGTCTTTGTCCTCGGGCTGGATGTGGAATCTGCGTGGGCAATTCCAGTACAGCCCTGACGCGTTGATCTCTGGTGAGCAATTTGGTCTCGGTGGTGCAACATCCATTCGCGGTACTGGCGAGCGTGCAACGGCAGGTGACAGCGGTGTATCCACTACCTTTGAGCTGACTACACCTGAACTGCACCCCGGCTTGCGTGTCATCGGATTCGTGGACGCTGGATGGCTGCATAGCAACAACACAGACCTGAACCCCGGCAAGCCGACCAGCGATCAACTCGCCAGCGCGGGCTTCGGTGTTCGTTACAACGTGGGGGCCTTCGGCTTGACGGCTGAGTGGGGCCAAGTGGTAACTGGTGCCACGGCGCTAAGCGGCGCGACTACACCCAAGTCGGGTGACGAGAAGCTGCACGTCAATTTGACGGCTCGTTTCTAAATCCATATTGGGGCTTGTTTGTGGCAGGTTTGACAGCGGGTTCTCCCACTCCTGTGGCGATGACGGCGCACGGCAAGTCCCGTGTGCTGGAAGTGCAGTTCTCGGATGGAAAAATCTTCCACATTCCGTATGAGCTGATGCGCGTGTATTCGCCATCGGCTGAAGTACAGGGGCACGGTGCAGGACAAGAGATATTGCAAACCGGCAAGCGCAATGTTGAGTTGCTGGACTTGCAAGCCATAGGCAATTACGCCGTGCAACCCGAATTCTCTGATGGTCACAACACCGGCCTCTTTTCTTGGGACTACCTGTATTTCCTGGGCGACCAACAGGATCGCTTGTGGGTCGACTATGAAGCACGCTTGCAGGCCGCTGGCGTTGACCGGGATGCTCCCATGGCTGCCAAAGGCGGCCATGCGTGCGCGAGCCATTAGAAAATAAAAAGCAACAGTTGCTATCACAGTGATAGCGGATTGCGGCGTTTGATGCCCATTGATGGTGCGCGCAAACCATGCCGGGCCTAAAATCGGGGCATGAGCTCAACCCATTTTGGATTCCAGTCGGTCGATGAAGCCGAGAAGGCCCGCCATGTGCGCGGCGTTTTTGATTCTGTCGCGCCCAAATACGATCTGATGAATGACGTCATGTCGGCAGGCCTGCACCGTGCGTGGAAGGCCTATACGGTCATGGTCGCGAATCTGAAAGAGGGTGACCGTGCATTGGACATTGCCGGTGGCACCGGTGATCTGTCGCTGGCCTTCTCGAAGAAAGTCGGAAAAAGCGGCCAAGTCGTACACACCGATATCAACGAAGCCATGTTGTCCACCGGGCGCAACCGCTTGCTGGATGACGGTGTCAATTTGCCCACGCTGGTGTGCGATGCCGAGAGATTGCCATTTCCCGACAACTATTTCGATCTCGTCAGTGTGGCCTTCGGCTTGCGCAACATGACTCACAAAGACGGGGCTCTGGCTGAGATGAACCGCGTGCTCAAACCTGGTGGCAAGTTGTTGGTGTTGGAGTTTTCCAAGGTTGCAGCGCCGCTGGAGAAGGTCTACGACTGGTATTCGTTCAAGGTACTGCCGCGTTTGGGCAAGATGATTGCAGGGGATGACGCCAGCTACCGCTACCTGGCCGAGTCCATCCGGATGCATCCGGGGCAGGAGGAGCTAAAGGCCATGATGCACAAAGGTGGTTTTGGCCATGTGGACTATCACAACCTTACAGGCGGTGTGGCTGCCTTGCATGTTGGAATCAAGTGCTGAAGTTTTTGGAGTTGTCATGAGAATCTGGGCTTGGATGTTGGTAGGTGTGTTGAATGTGTGCGGAACCGCTGCTGAAGCGGGTCCGCGGTTTGGCGGCGGAAAATCCCTTGGCAAACAAAGCAACAACGTGGCGCAACGTGAAGCTGCGCCTGCAGCGCCTGTGACACCGGCGCAAAACATGAACAATGCCGCACCCAAGCCTGGTACCCCCATGCCAGCTACGCCTGCAGTTGCGCCGAAGCGGCCTTGGGGTGCGATGCTGGGTGGCTTGGCGGCGGGTCTTGGCCTGGCCTGGCTGGCAAGTTCTCTGGGGCTTGGTGCGGCCTTCGGCAACATCCTGCTGTTTGCCCTTGTTGCCATCGTCGTGGCCATGCTGGTAGGCTGGTTTATGCGCAGCCGACGCGCGGCGCCCGCACAAACGCCTCTACAGCCCGGCCCATTTGCCTTTCAAGGGGCATCGCCGCAACCGTTCAGCAACAGCAGCCCATATCGGCCAGAAAACGTAGGTAATGATGCTTCGGCACGGCCATGGGAGCGCAGTAGCATGGCGTTCGAAGTGCCGCAGGCGACGGCAAGCTCTGGCTCCATGATTGGCTCGGCGTTGATGGGGTCGCAAACCTGGGGTGTTCCCGCGGGTTTTGATTCTGCAGGTTTTTTGAATGCAGCCAAAACCAACTTTGTGACGTTGCAAGCAGCGTGGGACCGCTCCGACATCGCCGCATTGCGCGCCATGATGACCGATGCCATGCTGGCTGAGATCAAGACGCAACTGGCTGACCGCGAGACGCATGCGGGGGGTGGTGCCAACCAGACTGAAGTAGTGATGATTGAGGCGCGTCTGCTGGGCATTGAAGAGATGCCCGACGAATACATGGCCAGCGTGGAGTTTTCCGGGATGATTCGCGAAGATGCATCTGCAGGGCCAGCGCCGTTCCGTGAAGTCTGGAACATGACCAAGGCCAAAGACGGTTCAAACGGCTGGCTGGTCGCGGGAGTGCAAGCCCTTCAATAGCGTTCACGCCACGGGCGAACGCAATATTTGCGGGAATAATGGGGGACTATGGCAACACAGTCCCCCTTTTCCATGCTGGATAGCTTTTTGCAAAGCTTCGATGTACCCCTTACACCTCCGAAGTGGGCTGTCGACGAGACCCAGCGCCGAGTGATCCTGCTGCTGAACCACATCCTGATGCAWGAGCCACAGGCCATGGAGCGTCTCAAGCGCCAAAAGGGTCGCACGGTGCTTGCCAAATGGCGGGAGTTCGCCTTCCCGATCACCGTGACCCCCGCAGGATTGCTGGACCTTGGATCCGCTGAGATGCAGCCTGAACTGACATTTGTCGTCACCCAGCAATCCCCACTCCAACTTGCGCAAACCCTGATGCAGGGCGAAAAGCCGCCTGTGCATATCGAAGGCGATGTGCAATTGGCCGCGGAAATCAACTGGCTGGTTGATCATGTGCGCTGGGATGTAGAGGAAGACCTGTCCAAGCTGATGGGTGATGTGCCAGCCCATACCCTGATGCAGGGTGTGCGTTCGATGGCCGATGCGCTGATGAAGTTTGTTGGAAACCGTAAACCAGCCAGCGATTCGGATGGAGCGGCCGCATGACACGCTTGTTTCGCGGTGTCGTCATCGTCTGGGTGGTGCTGCGTTTTGGGCTGGATGAACTGGTACTGAACAGCCTAGGCAAGCCCTGGCTGAAGCGTTTCATCGCCGTGCTTACCTGGGGCCGCAAACTGGACGCACCGCGCGGTCAGCGCTTGCGCATGGCCCTGGAAACATTGGGTCCGATTTTTGTGAAGTTTGGCCAAGTCCTGTCCACACGGCGTGACTTGCTGCCGCTAGACGTTGCGGACGAATTGGCCAAGCTGCAAGACCGCGTTGCGCCTTTCCCGTCAGATATCGCCGTTGCCATTGTCGAAAAGGCTTTGGGCAAGCCGCTTTCTGAAGTGTTCGTTTCGTTTGAACGGGAGCCGGTGGCCAGTGCGTCTATCGCGCAAGTGCACTTTGCAGTATTAATCGATCGCAATGGCAAGCAGCGTGAAGTGGCCGTCAAGGTGCTGCGCCCGGGCATGTTGGCCGCGATTGACAAAGACCTCAGTCTGATGCGTGTGATGGCATCCTGGGTAGAGGCCTTATCGGCCGACGGCAAACGTCTCAAGCCGCGCGAAGTGGTTGCGGAGTTTGACAAGTACCTGCATGACGAGCTGGACCTGATACGTGAGGCCAGCAGCGCTGCCCAATTGCGCCGCAATATGGAGGGCCTGAACCTGGTTCTGATCCCGGAAATGCTATGGGACTATTGCACCACCGATGTGCTGGTGATGGAACGCATGCACGGGGTTCCCATCAATCAAGTGGATCGCTTGCGGGCTGCCGGAGTCGATATTCCGAAGCTGGCGCGCGATGGCGTGACGCTGTTTTTCACCCAGGTGTTTCGGGACGGTTTTTTCCATGCTGACATGCACCCCGGCAATATCCAGGTCAGTCTCGACCCGAATACCTTTGGGCGCTATATCTCGCTGGATTTCGGCATCGTAGGCACCCTCACCGAAGTCGACAAGGAATACCTGGCGCAGAACTTTGCGGCATTTTTCCGGCGCGATTACAAGCGGGTGGCCGAGCTGCACATCGAATCGGGTTGGGTACCCTCGCATGCGCGGGTTGACGAGCTGGAGGCCGGAATACGCAGCGTGTGCGAACCGTATTTCGACCGGCCGCTGAAGGAGATTTCATTGGGGCTGGTGCTGTTGCGTCTGTTCCAGATCTCCCGGCGCTTCCAGGTGGAAATTCAGCCGCAATTGGTATTGCTGCAAAAAACCCTGCTCAACATTGAGGGCCTGGGCCGCGATCTGGACCCGGATCTGGACCTGTGGGCTACAGCCAAGCCATTCTTGGAGCAATGGATGGGCCAGCAGGTTGGCCCGCAACGCCTGATCAACGAATTGCAGGCCCATGCACCGCGCTATGCGAAGCTGATCCCCGAGTTGCCTGCATTGCTGCAGTCCTTCTTGCGCAAAGGTGGCGGTGCATCTGATCCGTTGCTGCAGGAGCTGCTTTTGGAGCAGCGGCGTACCAACCAGCTGCTGCAAAGCCTGATTTGGGCCCTGATTGGCTTTGCGTTGGGCATGGCGGTGATGCAGATTTTGGTGCGGGTACGGCTGTTTTAGCTCGCGCCTTATAATTGAAGGCTTTGCAACCTTCGGTCTGAGTCACTCAATTTATGCCCATATACGCCTACAAATGCGAAGCCTGCGGGTTTGCCAAGGATGTATTGCAGAAGATGTCCGACGCACCGCTGCAGGATTGCCCAACCTGCGGCAAGCCCAGCTTCAAAAAACAACTCACCGCAGCCGGGTTCCAGCTGAAGGGATCTGGCTGGTACGTCACTGATTTCAAGGGCGGGGCCGCACCCGCCACCACCGTGGCACCGGCAACCGGTGGCGCGGAAAGCGCGCCTGCGCCAGCTTCGGCGGATACCGCGTCTGCCAAAACTGACACCCCAGTAACGCCCGCCACACCGGCAGCGAGCTGATTGATCTTTCACTGAAAGAGCACCTGTGCCCATTCGCAAATACCTCTTGACCGGTTTGGTGGTCTGGCTGCCGCTGGTGATCACCATCTGGGTGCTGTTGCAGCTGATTGGTGCGCTGGACTCCGTGTTGGGAGGCCTGCTGGCTGGCGTGGCCGCAGTGACGCCGGCCGCTGTCGGTGAAATGTTTCTGAAGCTGCGCAATATTCCCGGCCTGGGCGTGATCATCGTTGCTGCCATCTTGCTGGTCACTGGCTGGCTGGTTTCGCATGTGGCCGGCCGCTGGTGGTTCAAGCAATGGGACGTGGTGTTCACCAACATCCCAATCTTCAAAACCATTTACAACAGCGTCAAAAAAGTTTCCGATACGCTGTTCTCCAGCAACGGCAACGCGTTTCGCACCGCCTTGTTAATCCAGTATCCGCGCCAAGGTAGCTGGACGATTGCGTTTCAGACCGGTGTCCCAAGCGGCGAAGTCGCGGGCCATCTGGGTGGCGACATGATCAGTGTCTATGTGCCGACCACGCCCAATCCGACCAGCGGTTTTTTCCTGATGGTTCCGCGCGCTGATGTCATTGAACTGAACATGAGCGTGGACCAGGCATTGACCTACGTGATTTCCATGGGCTCCGTCGTACCCGGTAGCGGGCAGGACGTGACGCCTCCCCAATAATTTCCCTTAGAAAAAAGAAGCAAGCTATGGCCATGCGCTCCCACTATTGCGGTCTGGTGACCGAAGCCCTGTTGGGCGAAACTGTTTCCCTGTGCGGCTGGGTCAACCGTCGCCGTGATCACGGCGGCGTGATCTTTGTTGACCTGCGCGACCGCGAAGGTTATGTACAAGTCGTTTGCGACCCGGATCGCGCCGAGATGTTCAAGGTGGCCGAAGATATACGCAACGAATACTGCGTGCAGATCAAAGGTATCGTGCGCGCGCGCCCCGAAGGCACGGTCAACGACAGCCTCAAGAGCGGCAAGATCGAAGTGCTGTGCCATGAGCTGACGGTGTTGAATGCTTCCGTCACGCCTCCATTCCAGATCGATGACGAGAATCTGTCTGAGACGACCCGTCTGACGCACCGCGTGCTGGACCTGCGCCGCCCCTACATGCAGAACAACCTGATGCTGCGCTACCGCGTATCGATGGAAGTGCGCAAGTTCCTCGACGCCAACGGCTTTGTGGATATCGAAACTCCGATGCTGACCAAGAGCACGCCCGAAGGCGCGCGCGATTACCTGGTGCCAAGCCGCGTGCACGACGGCATGTTCTTCGCGCTGCCCCAGTCGCCCCAGTTGTTCAAGCAGTTGTTGATGGTTGCGGGCTTTGATCGCTACTACCAGATCACCAAGTGCTTCCGCGACGAAGACTTGCGCGCCGATCGCCAGCCTGAATTCACCCAGATCGATATTGAAACATCCTTCCTGTCGGAAGAAGAAATCCGCGCGATGTTCCAGGGCATGATCACCACGGTGTTCAAGAACACCATTGGTGTGGACCTGGGCGAGTTCCCGGTGATGACTTACCAGGACGCGATGCACCTGTACGGTTCCGACAAGCCGGACCTGCGCGTGAATCTGAAGTTCGCCGAACTGACCGACGTGATGAAGGACGTGGACTTCAAGGTCTTCTCCGGTGCCGCGACGATGAAGGGCGGCCGCGTGGTGGCCCTGCGCGTACCCGGTGGCTCCGTTGAAGGCGGCGGCATCAGCCGCGGCGAGATCGATGCCTATACCGAGTTCGTCAAGATCTACGGCGCCAAGGGTCTGGCCTATATCCGTGTCAATGAACTGGCCAAGGGCCGTGACGGCCTGCAAAGCCCCATCGTCAAGAACATCCATGACGCGGCCCTGGCCGCGGTACTGGAGCGCACTGGCGCGCAAGACGGTGATCTGATTTTCTTCGGCGCTGACAAAGAAAAGATCGTCAACGACGCCATCGGCGCGTTGCGCATCAAGATCGGCCACAGCGAATTCGGAAAGAAGAACGGCCTGTTCACCACCGGCTGGCGCCCGATGTGGGTGGTGGATTTCCCGATGTTCGAGTTCGACGAGGAAAACCAACGCTACACCGCGGTGCACCACCCCTTCACCGCGCCCAAGGCCGGTCACGAAGATTGGATGGTCACCGCGCCTGAGAAGTGCATTTCGCAAGGCTATGACATGGTCTTGAACGGCTGGGAAATGGGTGGCGGTTCTGTCCGTATCCACCGTGCCGATGTGCAGCAAAAGGTGTTCGACGCGCTGAAGATCACGCCCGAAGAAGCTCAGCTCAAGTTCGGCTTCCTGCTGGATGCACTGCAGTACGGCGCGCCCCCGCACGGTGGTCTGGCCTTCGGTCTGGACCGCGTCGTCACATTGATGACTGGCGCCGAGTCCATCCGCGACGTGATTGCCTTCCCCAAGACCCAGCGTGCTCAGTGTTTGCTGACACAGGCGCCAAGCCCGGTGGACGAAAAACAATTGCGCGAGCTGCACATCAAGCTGCGCAATCTGGATGCTCCCAAGGCAGCTTAAATGCGGTCTGTCCGATAGCTAACGTAAGACTTCGCCCTCACTGGGGCACAATGAAAGGGCGCCGAAACGGCGCCCTTTTTTATGTCCCGACCCTACAAAATTCCGCAATCCGTACTGGTGGTGATTTACACACCGGCACTCAACGTGCTGTTGCTGCGCCGTGCGGATCCGGCCGATGAAGCGTTCTGGCAATCGGTGACAGGCAGCAAGGACTCACAGGACGAGCCCTTTGCGGAGACTGCCGCGCGTGAAGTGCTGGAGGAAACCGGCATCGACTGCGGGCCCGGTACTGCGTTGGCCCCTCAGCTGTGCGACTGGCACCTGGAAAACAACTACGCGATCTATCCGCGCTGGGCGCACCGTTATGCGCCGGGCATCACCCACAACACCGAACGTGTGTTTGGCTTGCAGGTTCCCGAGAATTCTCCCGTTTGTATGGAGCCCCGTGAGCATATCGCTTACCAATGGCTCCCCTTTGAGGAGGCGGCAGCGCTGTGCTTCTCGGGCTCCAACGCCCAGGCCATTCGCCGTTTACCGGAGTTCTTTCCATGAGCCATTTGCGTATTGCCAGCTACAACATCCACAAGGGCGTGCAAGGCGTAGGGCCACGCCGCCGCCTGGAGATTCACAACCTCGGGTTGGCGGTGGAGCAAATGGATGCAGACATCGTGTGTCTGCAAGAGGTCCGCAAACTGAACCGCGGTGAGGCCACCTATTTCCCCCATTGGCCTGCCCAACCCCAGGCGGACTATCTGGCGCCTGAGGGCTATGAGGCCGTGTACCGCACCAATGCGATCACTCGGCATGGTGAGCACGGAAATGCGATGTTGACGCGCTGGCCCGTCGTGCGGCACCAGCACGAAGACATGTCTGACCACCGCTTTGAGCAGCGCGGTCTGCTGCACAGCGAAGTGCTGGTGGATGAGCGCTCTGTGCATGTGCTGGTGGTGCATCTCGGACTGTTGCGCGCCAGTCGCGTGCGACAAATGGCCCAGTTGCAGGCTTTCATCATGCGTGAAATCCCGCACGATGCGGCACTGGTGGTCGCAGGTGACTTCAATGAGGGCGCGCGCCTTGTAGCCGCCAGTCTGGCCAGCACCGGGTTGAAAAGCTGTTGTGCGACAAATGTTGCGACCTTCCCATCCCGTTTGCCGTTGCTGCAACTGGACCATATCCTGGTGCGCGGCTTCCATCCCAAGGATGTGATGGCCCCGCGCGGACGCGCCTGGGCGCAGATGTCCGATCATCTGCCCCTGATTGCGGATGTGTATTGGGACATTCCTCGTGAAATTTGACCCCCGTCTGCAAGAAGGCCATACGGTGCAACTGCTGCACGGCGGGCAGGAATTTTTTCCGGCGCTGATTGCGGACATAGAAGGCAGTCAGTCCGAAGTTCGACTGGAAACCTATATCTTCTATTTCGACAAGAGTGGTGAGCAAGTCGCGGCCGCGCTAGAGCGCGCGGCGCAACGCGGGGTGCAGGTCTATTTGCTGATGGATGGCATAGGGACCGGGGCGATTCCTGAGGCCTGGGCGCAGCGCTGGACGCAGGCCGGTGTGCAGTGGCAAATCTATTCGCCGCTCAATCGCTGGGGATTGCTGTCGCCTCGCAGCTGGCGGCGTTTGCACCGCAAGCTGTGTGTTGTGGACGGGGCGCTGGCCTACTGCGGCGGCATCAATGTGCTGGACGACTGGCATGACCCGACCTGGGGGCCGCAAGACTCTCCGCGTTTTGATTTTGCTGTGCGTGTTGCTGGCCCTCTGGTGCAGGAAACGCGCGCCGCGATGCAACTGTTGTGGAGCCGATTGCCTAGCAACCGTGCGCAAAGGCGTCAGCCCCTAGCGCCCATACCCGCGACGGCTGCACGCGTCGTACGGCAGGCAGTCAGCGGGACAGTGCGGGCCGCTTTGGTGTTGCGGGACAACCTGCGCCACCGCCGCCATATCGAACGCAGCTACCTCAAAGCCATTGGCGAGGCGCGCCACGACATCCTGCTGGCCAACGCTTACTTCATGCCGGGCATGCGACTGCGCCGGGCATTTAAGCTCGCTGCGCGCCGAGGCGTGCGGGTGCGTTTGCTGGTGCAGGGGCGCTACGAGTACTTCATGCAGTTCCATGCCAACCGGCCGGTGTACGGGCCACTGGTGGCGGCGGGTGTGGAGATTTATGAATACCAGCCCGGCTTCCTGCATGCCAAGGTGGCTGCGATTGACGGGCGCTGGGCGACCGTTGGCTCGTCGAATCTGGATCCTCTGAGTCTGCTGCTGGCGCGCGAAGCGAATGTGGTGGTGGTCGATGAAGCATTTGCTGCGAGCCTGGCCGGGCAATTGGCTGACGCCATTGCTTCCCAAGCCCAGCGCATTGATAGCCATGCCCTGGCCCGGCGCTCCGTGTGGCAGCGGTTTTTGGACTATCTGGCCTTTGCCGTGATGCGCAGCCTGCTGTTTCTGACCGGCAAGCGGTACTGAGATGCTACTGAATTGATAGCTGCTTACGCACGTCCTGCGGGCGCTAGTGGCCAATAACCCTATCCGGAAAACGCTGGTACCATCGTTCCCATGTTAATGAAAACGACCAGTGCCATGAACCCAACCGATGCCGACGAGGGGACTCCGGTTTCCGTCAAGATCCGCGAACGCCTGCTCGCAGCACGTAAACGCTTTCATGCCAACGACAACATCGCCCAATTTGTCGAACCTGGCGAGCTGGAACTGCTGCTGGATGAAGTCGAAGAAAAGATGAAGGGGGTTCTGAGCAGTCTGGTGATCGACACCGACAACGACCACAACACCGACAACACGGCGCGCCGCGTCGCCAAGATGTATGTCAACGAGGTGTTCAAGGGCCGTTTTGTACCGGCGCCCACCATCACAGAGTTTCCCAATGTGGGCCACCTCAATGAGCTGATGATCGTTGGCCCCATCACCGTACGCAGTGCCTGCAGCCACCATTTTTGCCCGGTGATCGGAAAAATCTGGATCGGCGTGCTGCCCAACGAGCACACCAACGTCATCGGACTGTCCAAATACGCGCGCCTGGCCGAATGGATCATGGGCCGCCCGCAGATTCAGGAAGAGGCCGTGGTGCAACTGGCCGACCTGATCCAGGAAAAAACCCAGCCCGATGGCCTGGCCATCGTGATGGAGGCCAGCCACTACTGCATGGCATGGCGCGGTGTGAAAGACATGGACAGCAAGATGATCAACTCGGTCATGCGCGGCGTGTTCCTGAAAGACCCCAACTTGCGCCGCGAATTCCTGTCCCTGATTCCCCAGAAAGGTTGATGCCATGTTGGTCCGTTTGCTCTACGCCAGCCGTGCTGTCGATACCGATCCCAACGCCATTGATGGGATCCTGGCGCAATCCCGCCAGTACAACCCGACCTGCGGCATCACCGGCATTCTTTGCTATGGCGGCGGCATCTTCCTGCAAGCTATCGAAGGCGGTCGTATGGCCGTGAGCGAACTGTATGGCCATATCCAGAAAGATGTGCGCCATAAAGACGTGGTGTTGCTGCATTACGAAGAGATCTCGGAGCGCCGCTTTGGTGGTTGGACCATGGGGCAGGTCAACATGTCCAAGATCAACACCAGCATCCTGCTGAAATATGCAGAGAAGCCGGAGCTGGACCCCTATGCGGTGTCTGGCAAAGTGTCTCTTGCACTCCTCGAAGAACTGATGGCCACAGCGTCCATCATCGGTAGAGCCTAGAACCAGTGCCCGCTAGCGCGCTAGCGCTGGTCATCCTGGCCGGCTTTATCCATGCCTGCTGGAACATCGCGGCCAAGAAGGCTGGCGGTGATGTGCGCTTCTCGTTTTTCTGTTCTGTCGTGATGATGGTGTTCTGGGCGCCGGTCGGTGTCTGGATGGCCTGGCAGCAAATGCCCGCCTGGGGCGCTCTGGAGTACAGCCTGGTGCTGGCCAGCGCGCTGGCGCACACGATCTATTTCATTGTGTTGCTGCGTGGCTACCGCAAGGCCGACCTGACTGTGGTCTATCCGCTGGCGCGCGGCTCCGGCCCATTGCTGTCGTCGATGGTGGCCATCGTTTTTCTGGGGGAGCAGATCAGCGCTTTGGGCTTCAGCGGCATTGCGGCTGTGGTGATCGGTGTGTTTCTGATTGCCGGTGGCCCGGGCTTGTTTCGCAATAGCCATGACGCAGAAAAGCAGAAGCGCATTCGCAAAGGTATGTTCTATGGCGTGCTTACTGGTGTGTTCATCGCCACCTACACGGTGATCGACGGCTATGCAGTGAAGATCGTTTTCATGTCGCCGATTCTGGTGGACTACATCGGCAATCTGGCGCGGCTGGTGTTTCTGCTGCCGCCGGTACTGCGCGATCCGCAAGAGGCGCGTGTACTGTGGCGCAAGCAGTGGAAGTACGCGAGCTTTGTCGGCATCATCAGCCCGATTTCCTATGTGCTGGTGCTGTATGCCATGCAGGTCGCACCACTGAGCCATGTGGCGCCCGCGCGCGAGGTGTCCATGTTGTTTGCTGCTTTGCTGGGTGGGCAGTTGCTGGGGGAGGGCGACCGTGTGGCACGCATTTTCGGCGCGCTCTGCATAGGTTATGGCGTGATGGCGTTGGCTACGGGCTAGCACCATGACCACGCTCATTGGCTGTGATTTTTCCAGCAGCCCCAGCAGACAGAAAAACATCGTAATTGCCTCGGGAAGCTCGCAGGGTGCGCGTGTGCAGCTATCAAAATTGGAGCGCATCAGCAGTCTGGATGGATTCTCCGATTGGTTGCGCCAACCGCGCAAATGGGTCGGCGGTTTTGATTTGCCATTCGGGTTGCCGCGTGAACTGGTAGAGGCATTGGGCTGGCCGACGCAATGGGAGTCGTGTATTCGCCATTACGCGATGCTTCCCCGTACCGGCATCCGCGCGCAGTTCGCGGCCTTTTGCGATGCACGCCCGGTGGGTGGCAAGTTCGCGCACCGGGCCACCGACGTTCCTGCGAAATCCAGCCCGTCGATGAAATGGGTCAATCCGCCGGTGGCTTACATGCTGCATGCGGGCGTGCCGCGGCTACTGGACGCAGGGGTGTACTTTCCAGTGTTGCAGCCCGCGTCTGAGGTAGCTGTCGAGCGCGTGGCGCTGGAAGCCTATCCGGGCTTGCTGGCCCGGGAACTGATTGGTTCGCGCAGCTACAAGAGTGATGACAAGGCCAAGCAAACGCCAGAGCGGCTGATTGCCCGCAAGGACATCGTGCATGCGCTGGAGATGGGTCATACCCGCCTGCAATTGCGCCTGAAGCTTAGTCACGCGCAACGGGATGAGCTGACTGATGACGCGTCGGGCGATGCGTTGGACGCAGTGCTGTGCATGGTGCAAGCCGCCTGGGCCTTACAACGCTATGAGGCTGGCGACGTGCGCTGGGGATTGCCAGCCGATGTGGATCCCTTGGAGGGCTGGATACTGACGGCGTGAGCGGCCTGAAAAGGTTTTCAGGCGTTGCGCGCGATGACCGTCTCGTGCATCTTCTGCGCAAGCTGTGACACCGCCAGCGCAGCCGGGCAGCCGGGTGTTGCCAGCATCAGTAACTGGCGCCGCATGATGGCCTGACGCACCGCCGGGTCGGCCGGGATGTCGCACATATGGATCAGCTTGATCGGACGGCCAGGTTCGGTCGTCACAAAGCGGTCCAGCACCTGCTGCAGTTGTACCGTAATAGCGCGGCCATCGCCCAGACGTGCAGTCTGGTTGATCACCATGCGAATGTTCTGGCGCTTTTGCTGGCCCACCAGCACCTTGATCGTGGCGTAGGCGTCGGTTAGCGACGTGGGCTCGGGCGTGGCCACCACAATCACCTCCGAAGCCAGCGATACGGCAAACAGCACCACATCGGAAATCCCGGCGCCGGTATCGAGCAACACAATGTCGTAATGCGGCACCAAGCCCGTCATGATGCGCAAAAAGTCGTCGCGGACTTCTGGCGTCAGGCGGGAATACTCCACCATGCCGGAGCCCGCCAACAGCACCGAGAAGCCGCCTGGTGCCGTGATGATGGCGTCTTCCAGCTTGGCCTTGCCGGTGAACACATCGTGCAGGGTGATCTTGGGATACAGATTCAGGACCACGTCCAGATTGGCCAAGCCGAGATCGGCGTCTAGTACCAGCACGCGCAGGCCGCGTTTGGCAAGCGCGGCGGCGAGATTGGCCGAAACAAAGGTCTTGCCGACACCGCCTTTGCCGCTGGTCACGGCCACGACCTTGCCGAGAGGCTTCAGCGGCACTGCAGGCGAGGACTGGGCTGCGTCCGTGGGGTTCATTACGTCAGACATCAATTGGCCCTTTGTGCAGCGGACGATGGGTTGGCGACTGCCGCTTCAACGGAAACACTTTCTATCCAGGCAGGATCGCCCAGCGCCAGATGTCCGAAGAGCAGGTTCTTTTCTTCGGCACTGACAAAAATTTCTTGTTGCTGATCGAGAAACACGCGGTTGCGTCCACTGGTTTTGGCTCGGTACAGCTGCACGTCCGCACGTTCGGTCCACAGCGCCGTTGTGGAACGTACCCACTCCGGCGCATAGGCGCCACCGATAGACACGGTGATTTGCAATGTTTGCACCGGAGATACCTGAACGCGCAGCTCTTCCATCGTGTGGCGGATACGTTCGGCCACGGTAGCGCCAAAGGAGGTATGGCAATTCGGGAGGATCACCGCAAATTCTTCGCCGCCATAGCGCGCAACAGTGTCCATGGGGCGTACGCATTTGGCCAGGGCCGCAGCAACGGTCTGCAGTACCTGGTCGCCAGCCTGGTGACCATAGGTATCGTTGACTTTCTTGAAGTAATCGATGTCCAGCATCAGCAATAGCGCGGGTTCACCGGATCGTGCGACCACATCAATGCTGCGTTCCAGAACGCTGTTGAAATGGCGGCGATTCGCCAAGCCAGTCAGCGGGTCTTTCAGCGACAACTCGCACAGGCCGTCCAGAATGCTTTGCAGGTAATCGGTGGGTGAGTCCTGTTGCGACGGCAGGGACAGCGCAGCTTCGCGGTTCAGCAACGCCCGTGCATCGTCCAATCGCAGTTTCTGCAATTCAACGAAGGTGGGAGGTGTTTGTTCGGCCACGATGAATGGATGCTATTGCTGCGTCAAAGTCTAACAGGATCGCAGGTGTTGAAGCCAGCGTTTGCCGGTGGATACAGGTGCAATACAAGGGGCTAGGGCCCGCATACCGGACAGGCCGCATTGCGCGGCATGCGCACCTCGTCCCAGACCATACGGCGGGCGTCCAGCATCAGCAGGCGACCGGCCAGCGAAGTGCCTGCGCCAACGAGCAGTTTGAGTGCCTCCGCGGCCTGCACGCTGCCCATGATGCCAACCAACGGCGCAAACACGCCCATCGTGGAGCACTGAACTTCTTCAAATGCGGCATCAGGTGGGAAAGCACATGCGTAGCAGGGGGCATCTGGGTTGCGCGGGTCGTAAACGCTGATCTGGCCGTCGAACTGGATTGCCGCCGCTGAAATCAGGGGTTTGTTTGCAGCAACACAGGCTGCGTTGACCGCGTGCCGGGTGGAGAAGTTGTCACTGCAATCCAGCACGACATCGGCTTGCGCAACCCAGGCGGGCAGCGATGTGGCGTCGGCCCGGCCATGCACCGTATGCACCGTGGTCAACGGGTTGATCGCCTGCAGGGTCTGGCGAATCGATTCGACTTTGGGATGACCCACCGATGCGGTGGTGTGTGCGATCTGGCGCTGCAGGTTGGTCAGATCCACCACGTCGGGATCGACCACGGTGATCTGGCCCACCCCTGCGGCCGCCAGATACATACAGGCCGGAGAACCCAGACCGCCCGCCCCAATCACCAGCGCGTGGCTTTGCAGGATGCGGGTCTGGCCCTCTATACCAATGTCGTCCAGCAGGATGTGGCGCGCATAGCGCTGCAACTCGGCATCCTGCATGGTTGCCTAGTTTTCCTTCTTCTCTTCTTTACGCTCTACCAGGGTCTTGCTGACCAGAACGGGCTTGCCCTTGAACTGGTTCAGTGCCTGAATCAACTGGAAGTCTTTGTCAGAGCCGTACTCGGGCAGGCGGCGCTCGGCCAGCGGCTTGCGGGATTCTTCTTCCAGTTTCTTGAGGGCTTCTTCCACGGCTTTTTCGCGGGTCTCATCCTTGGGTTTGGCTTCGTCCCCGCCTTGGCCGCTGATCAGGTGTTTTTCCAGATCGGCTTCACGCGTGCGAAGCACAGCGTAAGGGCTACCCTCGGCCGTGTCATCGAGCATTACGTCCGGAACGATGCCCTTGGCCTGGATCGATTTGCCGCTGGGTGTGTAGTAGCGCGATGTCGTGATCTTCAGGCCGGTATCCGGGCCCAACGGACGGAAAGTTTGCACCGAGCCCTTGCCAAACGTCTGGCTACCCATCAGCGTTGCGCGCTGGTGGTCTTGCAGGGCGCCTGCCACAATTTCGCTTGCAGAGGCCGAGCCTTCGTTGACCAGAACAATCAAAGGAACTTTCTTGAGCGCGGCAGGCAAGTTGCGCAAAGGGTCTGCACCGCGGCCCACGTAATCTGCCGGCAATGCCTTGAATGTTTGCTTGCTTTCGGGCGTCTGGCCATTGGTAGAAACGACGGTCACATCAGACGGCAAGAAGGCGGCAGAAATGCCAACGGCAGCGTTGAGCAAACCACCCGGATCGTTGCGCAGGTCCAGCACGATGCCCTTGAGTTTGGGGTCTTGCTGATACACCTCGTTGACCTTCTTCACAAAATCGTCCATCGTGCGTTCCTGGAACTGGCTGATGCGAATCCAGGCGTAACCTGGTTCAATCACCTTGCCACGCACCGATTGCTGCTTGATTTCTTCGCGGATGATGGTCACCGGGAAAGAACGGTTTTCATCCTTGCGGTAAATCGTCAACAGCACCTTGGTTGCCGGGTCACCGCGCATGCGCTTGATCGCCTCGTTCATAGACAAGCCTTTGACGGCAGTCTCATCAATACGCGTAATCAGATCATTCGGCTTCAGTCCGGCGCGGAAAGCCGGCGAGCCTTCTATGGGGGAGACGATCTTGACCAGACCGTCCTCTTGCGTGATTTCGATGCCTACGCCAACGAACCGGCCGGATGTGCCTTCCTTGAATTCCTTGAAGGACTTTTTGTCAAAGTACTGGGAGTGCGGATCCAGGCTGGAGACCATGCCAGCGATGGCATCGGTGATCAGTTTTTTCTCGTCCACCGGTTCCACATAGTCGCTCTTGACCATCCCGAACACGGCTGCGAGTTGTTGCAGTTCATCCAGCGGGAGCGGGGTCAGCGTATTGCGCGCAACCGTTTGCAGCGACACGGTCGTCAACGCACCAGCAACGACGCCCAGTGCAACCCAACCGGTAATTTTCAATTTATGACCCATTTTTCTGTAAAACCTGTTCCTGTACAGCTTCAATATACACCCGCTGACCCTCTACAGCATGGGCGTTACACGCTGTGTCCGGGCTTTGCTCAGGCTTTACCCTGGGACGCCACCGCAGCGGCCGCTTTGGCGGCGGCTTCGGCATCACCCAGGTAGTAATGGCGAATGGGTTTGAGATCGGCGTCCAGCTCGTACACCAGAGGGATGCCGTTGGGGATATTCAGGCCGACGATATCGTCATCTGAAATGTTGTCCAGGTACTTGACCAGCGCGCGGATCGAATTGCCGTGTGCGGCCACGACGACCCGTTTGCCCGCCTTGATGGCAGGGGCAATGGACTCATTCCAGAACGGCAGCACGCGGGCGACGGTGTCTTTCAGGCATTCGGTCAGCGGCACCTGGTCGGGCTGCAATTTGGCGTAACGCAAATCGCCGCGCTCACTGCGGGCGTCGGTTGCTTCCAGTGCCGGTGGCGGCGTGTCGTAGCTGCGGCGCCATACCAGCACCTGCGCATCGCCGTACTTGCGGGCGGTCTCGCCCTTGTCCAGTCCTTGCAGCGCGCCGTAGTGGCGCTCGTTCAGGCGCCAGGAATGCACTACCGGCAGCCAGGTGCGGTCCATCTCGTCCAGGCAGTGCCACAGCGTACGTGTGGCGCGCTTCAAGACGCTGGTATAGGCCAGATCGAACTCGTAGCCGTCGGCCTTGAGCAGGCGCCCGGCGTTCTTGGCCTGTTCGACGCCGGTGGGCGTCAGGTCCACGTCGGTCCAGCCAGTGAAGCGGTTTTCGAGATTCCAGGTGGATTCGCCGTGGCGAACGAGAACGAGTTTGTACATGGTCAATTGGGCCCGGGGTAGGGCCAAGAACGGATGAAAAACGGGAAATAGCCGCTCATTCTAAAATGGAGGGCTGTCCAAACGCTGGATGAGCGTAACCAACAAGGAACAAAGTGAAATTTATCGTCGACAACTGGATGCTGTTCTCCATTGCCATCGCATCCGGCGGCATGTTGCTGTGGCCACTGCTGGCGGGTGCTGCCTCGCCCGGTATTACGACCGCACAGGTGGTGCAATTGATCAACCGCGAAAAAGCCAATGTGGTGGACGTTTGCGAACCGAACGAGTTTGCACAAGGCCATATCGTGGGCTCGCGCAATGTGCCCGCGGGTGAACTGGAAACCAAACTGGTTTCCACGATCAAGAACAAGACGCTGCCGCTGATTCTGGTGTGCCAGTCCGGTGCACGTTCGGCCCGCGCCGTGATGATTGCAAAGAAACTGGGTTACGAGCAGGCCCAATCGCTCAGTGGCGGACTCGGTGCATGGAAAACAGCTAATCTGCCGCTAGAAAAGGCCTGATTCCCATGCAAGCAGTCAAGATGTACACCACCGCCGTTTGCCCGTATTGCATCCAGGCGAAGCGGGTTTTGAAATCCCGCGGTGTGGAGCAAATTGAGGAGATTCGCGTCGACGCCAATCCCGAAGAGCGCATGCGCATGATGGAGCTCACCGGACGGCGCACCGTGCCGCAAATCTTCATTGGCAACACCCATGTGGGTGGCTGCGACGATTTGATGGCGCTGGACGGCAAGGGCGGTTTGCTGCCCCTTTTGGGCGCAAATTAGTAAAACCTGGGCTTGAAAAACCGATTTGCAGACCTGAGATAATCCGAGCAGCAAGAAAATATTGCTTCGTCAGCCCGCCTGGCTCATTCCGGCGGGCTTTGTTTTACTTTGAGAGACATTTCCCATGGCCGACCAAGATCCGATTTTTCAAATTCAGCGCGTTTACCTGAAGGAAGCTTCGCTGGAACAACCCAATTCCCCGGCCATCCTGCTGGAACAGGAACAGCCTTCCGTAGACATCCAGATCGGTGTTGAAGCCGCGCCTATCAGCGAAGGCATGTTCGAAGTCGCAGTAACTGCTACCGTGCACACCAAGGTCAAGGACAAGACTGTGTTCCTGGTCGAGTCCAAGCAAGCTGGCATTTTCGAAATCCGCAACCTGCCCGAAGACCAATTGGGTCCGATCCTGGGCATTGCTTGCCCGCAAATCGTCTACCCGTACCTGCGTGGCAACGTTGCCGATCTGGTTCAACGCGGTGGTTTTCCGCCCGTGCACCTGACGGAAATCAACTTCCAGGCCCTGTACGAACAACGCCTGGCACAGCAAGCGGCCGCGCCTGCTGTTGAAACCCCTGTTCAGTAATTTGAGCTAAATCCGGCCACAGGCCCCGTCTGACGTGCGTAAGCAGCTATGAAAATCATAGTGTTGGGGGCGGGTGCCTGGGGCACGGCCTTGGCTGTGAGCGCCGCACGCAACGTGTCGGCACATCAGGTTTGCCTGTGGTCACGTGACCCCTTGCAGGCCCAGTCGCTGCAACAGCAACGACAAAACCAGCGCTATCTGCCTGGTATTGCTTTCCCCGATTCCCTGACTGTTTCCGCTACCGACTGGCCGCAGTTATTGCAGTCACTCGCCAGTTTCGATCTGGCCGTGGTCGCGTCGCCCATGTCCGGGTTGCGCGGATTGCTCGGGCATCTGAGCGGCAGCGCCATTCCTGCGGCTTGGCTGTGCAAAGGCTTTGAAGCTGCCCAAGGCAGTGGAGTAGGCCTGATGGGTCACGAAGTGCAACAACAAGTCGCGCCCAACTTGCAGGCCGGAGTTTTGAGCGGCCCCAGTTTTGCGCAAGAAGTCGCCACCGGCCAACCCACAGCGCTGGTGGCCTCCAGCCAGCACGGGGTCGTTCGCGATTTGCTGGTCAACGCGTTTCACAGCAATACGCTGCGTGTCTATGCCAATGAAGACATCGTTGGTGTTGAAGTGGGTGGGGCTGTCAAAAACGTGTTGGCGATTGCGACGGGCCTGTGCGATGGCTTGCAATTGGGTCTTAACGCCCGTGCTGCACTGATCACCCGTGGCCTTGCAGAAATTACCCGCCTGGGCGTGGCATTGGGCGCCAAGTCGGAGACCTTTATGGGCCTCAGTGGTCTGGGTGATCTGGTGCTTACCGCGACGGGCGATTTGTCCCGCAACCGCAAGGTAGGCCTGGCTCTGGCGCAGGGTCGCACGCTGGATGAGGTCGTGCATTCGTTGGGCCACGTAGCCGAAGGTGTGTATTGCGCGCGTACCGTTGTGCAACGTGCGCAGGCTTTGGGGCTGGAGATGCCGATAGCGCAGTGTGTCGTTGAACTGCTTGATGGCAAATTGAGTCCGAAACAGGCTGTAGCAGTCTTGATGGGACGTGAGCCCGTTCACGAAGGGCGCTAGTTTTTGCCTGCAGTTTGCAGGGCTAAGTAGCTTCCGGATCAGGCGTGTTGGGTGCTCTTTTCCGTACGTGTCCCCCGGGGCCGTGAGGGCCCCTCCTCCTTGACCTCCCGGAAAAGAGTTCCCAACCCACCTGATCCCACGAGATGTGCGCGTACCAATCCTTTTGAGTTCCCTTCGCTTTCAATCGCTCAAGCGGATGGTGCGGGGTAGGCCTCATTGCGAAATCAAGGAGGAGCCAGAAGGGCGGGGGACATTCGCTTTGAGGCTTACCCCGTGCCGTCAGCGGGCGAGAGAAAAAATGCGATTGACTTATCCGAGTGCAACCCGCTTGGCAATATGGTCCATGGCCTCCTGCACCTGATCCACCAGAATCAGACACAACTCGCCATCAACCAGCTTGTCCATCGCAGTGTCGATAGCGAGGAATTCACCGCGAATCTCTGACGAAGATTTGGTGCGGCTGGCGTTCTTCAGGCCATCGCGCAAAAGCGCCAGCACTTCGCCGTCTTCACGGCCTCGCTGGCATGCGTCTTCAAACAGCACGACCTCATCAAATGCCTCGCCCAGAATTTCAGTCTGCTGACGAATGTCTTCGTCGCGCCGATCGCCTGCGCCGCTGATCACCACGCTGCGGCGCTTCGCGGGAATGGCTTCCACTGCTTGCACCAAGGCCAGCATCGCATCGGGGTTGTGGCCGTAATCGGCGATCACAGTGGCGCCACGGAACTTGAACATGTTAAAGCGGCCCGCGGCATTGTCCTGGTCGTTCGAGAACGAAGCTAAGCCCTTGCGGATCACATCCCAGTCCAGGCCCAGGCCCCACACAGCCGCGACCGATGACATCACGTTCTCGACCTGAAAGCCAATCGCGCCATTCAGCGTGATCGGGATTTCGGACAAGGGAATCGTGTACTGCTTGTCGCCCTTGGCGGCCACCAGATTGCCGTTTTCAACAAACACCACGGCATTGCCCTGCGCGCGGTGCGTAGCCATCACCGGGTTGAAACGGTCCAGCGCGAAGAAGGTGACCGCGCCTTTGGTCTTGGATGCCATGGACGCGACGATGGGGTCGGCGGCATTGAGTACGGCGACACCGGTGGGTGCCACGTTTTGTACGATCACGCGCTTGAGAACCGCAAGCTCTTCCACGGTGGTGATGTAGTTCAAACCCAGATGGTCGCCACTGCCCACATTGGTGACAACGGCCACGTCGCAACGGTCGAAGGCAAGGCCTTCACGCAATATGCCGCCGCGTGCAGTTTCCAGCACAGCAGCATCGACGTCCGGATGCAGCAGCACGCTTTTGGCGCTCTTGGGTCCGCTGCAGTCGCCGGTGTCTATGCATTGGCCATCGACATAAACGCCGTCGGTGTTGGTCATGCCTACGCACATGCCATTGGTGGTCAGCAAGTGGGAGATCAGGCGTACGGTGGTGGTCTTGCCGTTCGTTCCGGTTACGGCAACGATAGGAATGCGGCCGTTTTCACCGGGCTTGAACATGCTGTTGATGATCGCTTCGCCGACCGGGCGGCCTTTGCCGAATGAGGGTGAAAGGTGCATGCGCAGACCCGGCGCTGCATTCACTTCCACAATGCCGCCGCCTTGCTCTTCAATCGGACGCAAGATGCTGTCGCACACCAGATCGACCCCGCAGATATCCAGACCCACCATGTGGGCCGCCGCCACAGCGCGCGCAGCCACTTCGGGGTGTACGTCGTCGGTGACGTCGGTGGCCGAGCCACCGGTGGACAGGTTGGCGTTGTTGCGCAGGTTGACGCGCTGGCCTTTGGCCGGAACATCGTCGGCGGTAAAGCCCTGTGCCGCCAGACAGCCGCGGGCGATATCGTCAATGCGCATTTTGGTCAGCGAGGTGGAGTGGCCCGAGCCACGGCGCGGGTCCTGGTTCACCTGTTCGACCAGTTGCGTGATGGTTTGCACGCCGTCGCCCACTACTTTGGGCGGGTCGCGCCGTGCCGCAGCGACGAGTTTGTCTCCCACCACCAGCAAACGGAAGTCGTTGCCTGGCAGGTAACGCTCGACCATGATGTCATCGCGAAACGTGATCGCTGTGTTGTAAGCAGCGACCAGTTGCTCTTTCGTCGTGATGTTGACGGTGATGCCCTTGCCCTGGTTGCCATCCTGCGGTTTGACCACGACTGGCAAGCCGATTTCCAGTGCGGCGTTCCATGCATCTTCAGCGTCTGTGACTGCACGGCCGGTCGGCACCGGCACACCGGCTGCAGCCAATAGCTTTTTGGTGAGGTCCTTGTCTTGCGCAATGGATTCGGCAATCGCGCTGGTGATGTCCATCTCGGCGGCCTGGATGCGGCGCTTCTTGCTGCCCCATCCCAGTCGCACCATGCTTCCTTCCGTCATGCGGCTATACGGAATGCCACGTGCAACTGCGGCGTCGACGATGGAGCCGGTGCTAGGCCCAAGGCGCACGTCCTCATCGAGTTCGCGCAGGCGCGCCAGCGCAGCGGCGACATCAAATGGAGTGTCTGCAACGGCTGACTGGCAGAGCTCCTGCGCCAGTTCCATCGCCAGGTGACCCACCTCTTCCTCGCTGTATTCAACGACCACTTGGTACACATTGGTGTCCAGCGTGGGCGTGGTGCAACTGAAAGTCACCGGACAACCCGCTTGGGCTTGCAGTTCCAGCGCGGCCAGTTCCAGCACGTGGGCCATAGGGATACTGTCGTCGTGGCCGGTTGGCTGGAACGGACTGATTTCCGGGAAGCGCGCACGCAGGCGTGTCTCAAAGTCGGCGATCTGACTGATGTTGGTTTCTTCTGCCGAGCATGCCACCACCGACTGAATGGCCGTGTGGTGACTCCAGAGGTTGGGCCCGCGCAGGGCCCGGATGCGGGAAACGTCCATGTCAGTAAGGTGTTTTCTTCGGATTGGATTCAAACGTGCGCAGACCAGCGCCAATAAGTTCGGGCGGAATATTCAACGCCCAAGCGGCGGCCACTGCGGCCATCACCATTTCGGGCTGCGAGGCTTTGGCGGGCTTCAGGCTGGAAAGCGGCAACAACGCCAGTTCTTTTGCGCCATCCGCCAATACGATTTCGCCGTCGCGCACAAAGACGATGCGGCCACCGGCTTCGCGGTGCTCGGCCAGGGGCGCGCTCTGCGGGTCCATGCCATAGAAGATGACCTGGCCATCGCACAATTCGGCCATCTCCACCACTTGTGGATCGGCAGCGTTCAGGACGGCAGTGCCGGATGGCAAGATCACATCGACCTGGGTGCGGGAGACCTTGAAGGTTTCTTCCGCGTCCTGAATGTCGAAGTGCTTCAGCGATTCGTCCCAGCTTACGTCAGTGACAACACCGACCGTGCATTTGTCGTAGGCCAAGCCTTCGCCCAGGATGGTGGCGCTGGTGTTCTCGAATACGGCGGCCTGGATGCTGCGGTTGATCAGCAAGCGCTGGCCCGCATCCCAGTTGGTGGCATCTGCCGCAGACACCTGGCGGCCATCGAGGAACAATCCCTCGCCACAGGCGAGGCCGACATGCTTGCCGCTGATGTGCACCAGCCATGCGATCAGGCGGGCAATGCGCGCAGTGCGCAAGGTGCCGGTCACGCCAACGATGGGGATGCGACCGTCGCGTTCGCCGTTGAACAAATGTTCAATGACAGCTTTGCCGACCGGTTGGCCTGCGCCATTGGAGGGTTTGATGTGTGCCAAAAGACCGGGGCTGGCGTTGACTTCAATCACGGCGCCACGCTGGCTGCTCAAGGGCTTGGTGATGTCTTCCAGCACCATGTCCACACCGGCAATATCCAGACCCACCACGCGCGCAGCCAAAGCCGCGGCAGCGGCCACAGAAGGGTGCACGGTTTCCGTGACGTCGTAAGCGACATTGCCGTTGCGCTGGATCAGCACTTTCTGCCCTGCGACAGGGATCGATTGGGCTGTGAGGCCAGCACGTTGCAGCTCCAGAATGATTTCACCCGAGCGGCTGGGCATCAGCGCGTTCAGCGGAGAGTCTTCGTTGGAGCCGCGGCGTGGGTCGGTGTTGATTTGCAGATCCGCCAACTCGTCGACATTGGATTTTCCGTCGCCAGTGACCCAAAGCTCTTCGCCACCCGCGGCGGCCACCATATGGCGCCCGACGACGAGCAAACGGTATTCGTTGCCAGGAATGAATTTCTCGACGATGACACTGCTGCCACCACCTTTGCGATGGGCCAATGCGTAGGCTTCTTCCACATCCTTTTGCGTCTTCAGATTCAGCGACACGCCGCGTCCGTGATTGCCGTCGTAGGGCTTCAACACGACCGGCACGCCGATCTCCTGCGCCGCAGCCCAAGCGGCTTCAGCGCTCTTCACCAGTTCGCCTTCAGGCACCGGCACGCCACAGGATTTCAGCAAGGCCTTGGTCAAATCCTTGTCACTGGCGATTTCTTCAGCAATGGCGCTGGTCTGGTCGGTTTCCGCGGTCCAGATGCGGCGTTGCGCATGGCCATAGCCGAGTTGCACCAGATTGCCGCTGGTTAGGCGGATATGGGGAATGCGGCGCGAAGTGGCGGCGTCGACGATATGCGCGGTGCTAGGCCCCAGGCACAGGTCATCCACCATTTCGCGCAGTTTGCTGACCTGGGTGTCCAGGTCGAACGGCGTGTCGTTGATGGCTGCCATGACCAGGTCGCGGCCGATTTGTATGGCTTCGCGGCCAACCTGCTCCTGGCGGGTGCGGAAGGCAATTTTGTAGATGCCGCGCTGCGAGGTAGAGCGGGCCTTGCCAAAGCCGGTGCGCATGCCTGCCAGGTTTTGCAATTCCAGCGTGACGTGTTCCAGGATGTGGGCGGCGTAGGTGCCTTCCTGGACGCGCTGCAAAAAGCCGCCGCGCACACCCGGGCTGCAGTGGTGTTCCATCAGACCGGGCAGCCAGGCGCTCAAACGATCCGCAAAGCCGGGCAGGGTGTTGGAAGGGTGGTCTTCCAGCTCGCCAATGTCCACCCAAGCTTCGATGATCGGGCGGTAGGTCCAGATATTCGGGCCCCGCAGGTGTGTCACCCTCAGGATTTCGATGTTTTTCTTCGCTTGCATGGCTTTTTGTGAAACCGGCAGTCCACCGACCTGGTGCTGTCCGCGTTGTGTATTCTCGCTTACGCCGTAACGCATTTTGGCTTAGACCGAAACCCGGTTTTGGCGGGGCACGCCTCTCGGCGTAGTATCGTCAAGTCTGAGCCCCCAAGCAACCTGCGGGCCATGTGCGTCGAAAATCTGAAAAATCACAAAAAACCTTTGTTCCAAATGACCACTGAAGCGCTCGCGCTATCCGCTTTTCCCCAAGAGTTGCCTGCCTTGTGGCGAGAGCCTCTGGGTGCGCAACTCCTACCCCAAGAGAACGTTCTGGCGGTGCTGGAGGTTGACCTCGACACCCGTTTGCACTTTGTTAAAGGCCTGGTGGTGGTCACCAGCCAGCGTCTGCTGTCCCAAAACGGGGGCGAAACCGAGTGGAAATCGTGGAATTACCGCGCGGGGCTGAAGCTGCAACATCACGACCACGCCGGTGTGGGACATCTGCGTCTGAGCGATACCACGGGCCTGTTGGCTAACTGGTGTTTCACGCTGGGCCAGAACCTGCACGCCATCCGGCTGGTAGACCAGTTCCAGGCGCAGCAAGAGTTTCAGGTGTCCGGCAAACCACTGGCCACGGTGCTGGGCAATGTTTGCCCCAGCTGCAAGGCCCCGCTGGAGCCGGACCAGGAAGAGTGCCCAATTTGCACCAAAGTGATACACACACCGCCCAGCACTTGGACCTTGTTCCGCCTGTGGCGTTTTGCCAAGCCCTACAAAGGACAATTGATTCTGGGCTTCGGACTGATGATGCTCAGCACTGCAGCGCATCAGGTGCCACCATGGCTCACGGCGCCGCTGGTCGATGAAGTGCTGATTCCGCTGCAAAGCGGCAAGCACGTCGAGACCAGCACGATTGCCATGTACCTGTCCGGCCTGCTGGGTGCTGCCTTGCTGGCTTGGGTATTGGGCTGGGCCAAGACCTATGTGCTGGCGCTGGTGTCCGAGCGCATCGCTGCAGATTTGCGCACCACCACCTACGAACACCTGCTGCGCCTGTCGCTGGAATACTTTGGCGGCAAACGCACCGGCGATTTGCTATCGCGCGTCGGCAGCGAGAGCGACCGTATCGCCGTTTATTTGTCGCTGCACCTGACCGACTTTGCCAGCGACGTGATCATGATCGTGATGACCGCGGTGATGCTGTTCTCGGTCAACCCGTATCTGGCGCTGATCACGCTGGTGCCGCTGCCCTTTATCGGCTGGATGATTCACTTTGTGCGCTACCGGCTGCGCACCGGTTTCGAGAAGATCGACCGCGTGTGGGGCGAGGTCACCAATGTGCTGGCCGATACGATTCCCGGTATTCGCGTCGTTAAGGCCTTTGCCCAGGAAAACCGCGAAGCCAAGCGCTTCCGCGAAGCCAACAAGCACAACCTGATCGTCAACGACCGCATCAACAAAATCTGGTCGCTGTTCTCGCCCAGCGTATCGCTGCTGACCGAAATCGGCTTGCTGGTGGTCTGGGGCTTTGGCATCTGGCAGGTCTCGCACAACCAGATCACGGTCGGCATGTTGCTGATGGCAATTGCCTACATCAGCCGTTTCTACGGGCGCCTTGATTCCATGAGCCGCATTGTCTCGGTCACGCAAAAATCCGCATCGGCGGCCAAACGCATTTTTGACATCCTGGACCATGTGTCCAGCGTGCCCGAACCTACCAACCCGGTGCATGTGGACAAGGTCGTTGGGCGCATTGAAGTGCGCGATGTGGGTTTCCGCTATGGCAACCGCGAAGTCAACAAGGGCGTCAGCCTGAACATTGCGCCGGGCGAGATGATTGGTCTCGTAGGCCACAGCGGCTCGGGCAAGAGCACGCTGGTGAATCTGATTTGTCGCTTTTACGATGTGTCTGAAGGCGCGATCCTGGTGGATGGCGTGGATATCCGTTCCTATGCCGTTGCCGACTACCGCAAGAACATTGGCCTGGTGTTGCAGGAGCCCTTTCTGTTCTTCGGCACGATTGCAGAAAACATCGCCTACGGAAAACCCGATGCGACCCGCGCGGAAATCATCAAAGCGGCGCGCGCAGCCCATGCGCACGAATTCATTTTGCGCTTGCCGCAGGGCTATGACTCCATGGTCGGCGAGCGTGGGCAAGGGTTGTCCGGCGGTGAACGCCAGCGCATCTCGATTGCGCGCGCTCTGCTGATAGACCCGCGCATCCTGATCCTGGATGAAGCGACGTCGTCGGTGGATTCCGAGACCGAGAAGGAAATCCAGAAAGCGCTGGAAAACCTGGTGCAAGGCCGCACGACGATTGCGATTGCGCACCGCTTGTCCACGTTGCACCGCGCGGACCGTTTGATCGTGCTGGACCGCGGCAAAGTGGTAGAAGAGGGCACGCACGACGCGCTGATGGCGGCCGAGGGCGCCTACTTCAACCTGTACCAGGCGCAGGCCCGCAATATGGACGTTGACATGGACGACGCGCGATGAGCACTTCCACTCCGAATTTCACCTTTACGCTGCAACGCACTCCGTTTGGCAGTCTGATACTGACCACCGCGGAGGGCGTGCGCCACGAAGGCGTGGTGCCCGTCCGCGCGTTCCCGATCCAGTCGCCCGAAGTGGGTATTTCCCTTGTCAACACCGACGGTGAAGAAGTCGGTTGGGTGGAGGCGATGGCGGAACTGTCTCAGCCTGAACAGGATCTGATCCGCGAAGAGTTGGCGGGTCGCGAGTTCATGCCGGTGTTGCAGGAAATTCTGGCAGTGAGCAGCTTCTCAACACCTTGTACGTGGACCGTGCAAACCGACCGTGGTCAGACAGACTTCGTGCTGCGCGGTGATGAAGATATCCGTCGCATTGGAACCGATGGCGGGCTGCTGATTGCGGACAACCATGGCATCCAGTATCTGGTGCGCGACCAGTACGCTCTCAACGCGCACAGCAAGAAGATTCTGGACCGGTTTCTGTAGCGCCAGTTTACGGAGTCGCTTTTACGTACTCTTCGTCGTCCACCGCGACGCCGCGAATGACATCGTTGCCGGGCAATATCCGGTTGAATTCGTAGCCGGCCTTTTGCAGCACGCGCACAGAGGCGTGATTGCCCGCCGTCACCGTAGCAATCAAGCGGTGCACACCCTGCGCAACCAGGTGCTGGGTTGCGGTGATGACCGCTTCGCTGGCGTAGCCCTGACCCCAGTGAGACGGAAAAATGTAGTAACCAAAGTTGACGGCCTCCAGCGCGCCATTGACCTCGGCGTCGACGCGACCCAGGTAGATGCCATCAGTCTTGTTGCGCACGGCCCAGGCGAGCCAGGCGGTTTGGCCGTCCGGTGCCACGCGGCTTTCATTGCGCTGCCAACGTGCACGCAGCCACTCCACACTGGGTGGCTTCTCCATCGAAATCCACTGGTACAGCGCATCGTCTTGCAACGGTGCAAAGAAATTATCGGCATGCTGCGCACCCATGGGCTCCAGCGCCAGCCGCGCCGTAGTGATCGGCGCGTTGAGGCGCTGGGCAAATTCCGATTCCAGTCAGATCTCCATGTTGTCAATCAGGCGCGTGGTGCCCAGGCGGGCTGCCGCCAGCACCACCATGGCATCGCCAGCTTGAGGGGCTTGCAGGTCGGCCTGGCGGCGCACTGCCACGTAGTCTGGCATCCAGCCTGCGCCACGCAGGGTCTGCATGGCCTGGGCCTCGAGGGCGGCGATGTCTGCACCGCCAGCGTGCACCGCCGCGACGATTTTCTTCAGCGTGGCCGACAGCAGCAAAGCCTCTTCGCGCTGCGCCGGAGTCAGGTAACCGTTGCGGCTGGAAAGGGCCAGGCCGGCTTCGTTGCGTTGGGTCTCACCACCAATGACATCCACGGGCAAGGCAAACTGTTTGACCATGTTGCGGATGACCATCAGTTGTTGGTAATCCTTCTTGCCAAACAGCGCCGTGCGGGCTTGGGTGCAAGCCAGCAGCTTCAACACCACGGTGCAGACACCGATGAAGAAGCCGGGCCGGAAGTGGCCTTCCAGAATATCCGCCAGTTCGGTCGGCGGATGCACCTTGAAGGTCTGTGGCTGCGGATACAGCTCAGCTTCGTTGGGGGCAAACACGATGTCGCAGCCTGCGGCTTCGAGTTGCGCACAGTCGGCTTCCAGCGTGCGCGGGTAGGTGTCAAAGTCTTCGTGGGGTGCGAATTGCAACCGGTTCACAAAGATCGTCGAGACGGTCACATCGCCCAGCGGCTTGGCCTGGCGCACCAGGGCAAGATGGCCGGCGTGAAGATTGCCCATGGTGGGCACCACGGCAGGGTGGCGGTAGGCGTTCAGTGCCGTGCGCAGCTCGGCGATGGTGTGGATGATTTGCATAGCTAAGAGGTCGTGGAGATTACCAAGCGTGAACCGCGTCGACCGGGAACGAGCCGTCTTTGACAGCGGCCACATAGGCCTCCATCGCACCACGGATGCTAGTCGCGTCGGCCATGAAGTTGCGCACGAACTTGGGGTTCTTGCCAAGGTTCACGCCCAGCATGTCGTGCAACACCAGTACCTGGCCGGCCGTGCCTTTGCCAGCGCCGATACCGATGGTTGCGCAATGCGTCAGTTCCGTGGTCAGCTCGGCCGACAAAGGCGCGGGCACCATCTCCAGCACCAGCATCGATGCGCCTGCATCCTGCAGTTCGTGGGCTTGTTTCTTCATCACAACCGCCGCCGCATCGCCACGGCCCTGTACACGGTAACCGCCCAACGCGTGCACGGTTTGCGGAGTCAGGCCCAGGTGGGCGCAGACAGGAATGCCGCGCTCGACCAGAAAGTGCACGATCTCGGTGGTCCAACCGCCGCCTTCGAGCTTGACCATGTGCGCACCGGCCTGCATCAGCACCGATGCGCTGCGTACCGCTTGTTCTTTTGATTCCTGATAGCTGCCAAACGGCATGTCGCCAATCAACCAGGCTGTACCTTGTGCACGGCGCAGACCGCGGGCCACGCTCTCAGTGTGGTACGCCATGTCGTCTAGAGTCACGCCCACCGTGCTGTGCAAGCCCTGGCAGACCATACCCAGCGAATCGCCGACCAGAATGCATTCCACGCCTGCGGCATCAGCCACTGCGGCAAAGGTCGCGTCGTAGGCGGTCAGCATCGTGATCTTCTCGCCGCGCGTGTGCATTTCCAGCAGACGCGGCAGGCTGATCGGCTTGCGGCTGGCCATCGGGGAGGCTGGTGGCAGGGTGCCGTAGGGGGATGCAGCGGCAGAGGTGTTGCCAGCAGGTTCTTGGGCCATGGGAGGGGACTCCATCAACAGGATTGGGGTGCTTGCGGCCCGAATACTAACCGCAGAGTGAACAGCATTAGAGCTCGGAGGACAAAATTTGCCGCCGGGCCGCCCCAAGGAAAATTAGCCCCCTTGGGGGGCAGCGACCCGCGCAGCGGCGGAGCGTGGGGGCCATATTTATGTTGGGGAATAGGCCAGTCGCACGTAGATCGGTGCAAAGGCTTCGGCCTGCGTGATTTCGATCAGGGTTTCTTTGGCCAGCTCCAAGAGGGCGATGAAGGTCACGACCAATACCGGAGTGCCTTGACTCGGATCGAACAGCGCTTCGAAGCCAACAAACTTCTGACCCTGCAGTCGCTTGAGCACGATGCTCATGTGCTCGCGCACCGAGAGTTCTTCGCGACTGATCTTGTGATGCTGGATCAGCTTCGCGCGCTTCAGGATATCGCGCCAGGCTTCCTGCAAATCGACCAGATGCACATCGGGAAAGCGTGGTTGCAGGCTTTGTTCAATGTAGACCCCGGCTTTCAGGAAATCGCGGCCGAACTGTGGAATGGCGTTCACGCGTGCGGCGGCCAGCTTCATCTGCTCATATTCCAGCAGGCGGCGCACCAGCTCGGCACGCGGGTCTTCGGCCTCTTCGCCTTCGGCCACCTTCTTGGGCGGCAACAGCATGCGCGATTTGATCTCGATCAGCATGGCCGCCATCAGCAGGTATTCGGCCGCCAGCTCCAGGTTGTGCTTGCGGATCTGGTCCACGTAGACCAGGTACTGCTTGGTCACGCTGAGCATCGGGATGTCCAGAATATTGAAATTCTGCTTGCGAATCAGGTACAGCAGCAAGTCCAGCGGCCCCTCAAAGGCCTCCAGAAACACCTCCAGCGCGTCCGGCGGGATATACAAATCCTGCGGCATCGCAAACAACGGTTCGCCATACAGACGCGCCAGCGCCACCCGGTCGACTACCTGCGGCATGCTCGCGAGCGCCTCGGTATCAGCAGGGGCGGCGCCTTCCGGGGCGTCAGTCTGGGTCATTGGGTTGCTATTATTTTGCTAGCTGCTCACGCACGTTCTACGGGCGTTACAGGCCAATTTGGCTCTTATTTTGCGTCGGTCTGGTAGACGTAAGGCTTTTGCGCGACTTCAGCTTCCCGGTACTCTTTCCAGGCTGCGCGGTCCACAGCTTTGTCCCATAGCAGTTCACGGCCATGGCGCTGCTCGGCTTCCAGAGTGGGCTTGGCCACCTTGAGCGTGTCAATGAACTGGGTCACTTCGGATTTGTAGTCTGCGCGGCGGAAGAAATTCATGGGGGTACCTCGTTGTGGCTATTTTACGGGCTGCTCTTTGGGCATGATTATTTGACCGCCGGGCCCAGCATTTCGTGCACGTCGTGCGCCATCACCGCCAGAAACAGCGTGAGCCCAAGGTAGTAGCTGGCGTATTCCAGTCGCACCGCCGGACTCACTGCGTAATAGGTCTGAGCCTCTTCGCTGTCGGAGCGGTATTTGAGCGCTTTCCAGACCTGTGGCGCAGCCATCACCGCAATCAGTATCAGCATGGGGCTGGGGCGCCACAGGAAGATGACGATCAGCACCGGTACGCCCAGCAACCAGATGCGCGGCGATAAAACCGCAGTGATACGTCCACCGTCGAGGGGTGACAGCGGAATCAGATTGAACAGGTTCAGAAAGAAGCCGGAGTAGGCGATGGCCAGCAGCAGCCTGCTATCGGTTTCGCGGGCAGCAAAATAGCAGACCAGCGCTCCCAGGCTCCCCAACAATGGGCCGCCCAAGCCGACCCAGGCTTCTGTTTCTGCGTCGTGGGGCATGTCCTTGAGTTCAATCCAAGCACCCACGAAGGGAATGAAAGTAGGCGCACCGACATTCAGGCCACGCTGGCGCGCTGCAAGATAGTGCCCCATCTCGTGCACGAAGAGCAGCAGCACGAAGCCCACGGCATAGCGCCACCCGAAAACCCAGGCGTACACCAGCACCGACAGCAGCATCGTGCCGCCGGTCATGAAAAGTTTGCCTAGTTTGACGCCAGAGAACAGCAAAAAAAGCAGTTTCGTCATGCAGCCCCCATGGCGTGTGACCGGTCTCTCAAGCCGCTGGCGGCGGTGTGGTTTCGTTGCCTGCCGCAGCCACAACGGGCGCTGGTGCAGCGGGTTTTTTGCGGAAGAACTTCATCGCCGCGCCACCAAAGGCGAACACCGCCAGCGCAATGATCTTGGCGAACTTGGCCAGGAAAACCGCAGCGAGTGCGAAAAATCCCAGTTTCTTGGCGGCAACGCCTACGACCAGCGCGGCCAGACCGTATTCCGCCACCTTGTCTGTGCTGGAGTTGAAGTCGGCGTAGCGTTTGCCATCGTTGAACTGCAAAGCATCCAGCAGCGTATGGGCTTGCGGTTTGTAGGTGGGTAACTCCGCCAAACCAGTCACAAGGTTCATGCTGAAGTAGCCCTCGCGGCCCAGTGCATAGGTGTTGTAGTTGACGCCTTGCGGCTCGCTTTCTGGCGCGCCGATATCGCGTGAGGACATGGCCCAGGCCAAGCGATGGGTACTGCTGTCGTAGGCGGGCTTTTGTGCCCAACCCAGAATCTCGATGCCAGGGATACCCATCTTCGTTCGTTCTTCATTCGAAGCGGCCGTGCCTTCACGGTAGCTTTTGAGCAGATCGTCCGCATTCCATTCCTTGGCGTCGTCGTCCTTGACGTAACCAGAGCCCTCGTAGCGAATGGTCATGAACCAGGGCGTGTTGTCTTTGGGAAATACGATGCCTTGCAAGGCCGAATCTTGTCCCGGGTTGCCCATAGCGTTCAGTACCTTGCCCGCCTGGGGCTGCGGTATGAAAATCTGCCCGTCGATTAAGCTCAGTTTGGCCTGATTGGCTAGCGTTACGCTGCCTGGGCCTGCTACGGACGCTGCCTTGGCGTCCGCAAAGATTTTTTCACTTTCTTCTTTGCTCAGGGCCTGAGCCCATGCAGTGGAAGTAACCAGGCACGCCAGTGCCAGCATCGCTCCTGCGATCCGTGTACGCATATCAAACTCCCTGTGTTGTTATAAAAACCGGGAACGATTCTGACACAGCAAATTGAGACAAACAGGGACAATCCTGCATTGGCTGTGCTTGTGTCGCCTTACCGTTATCCTTCTCCCCCTATGACGAATTTCGACTTTTCTCCTTCTTCCATTGCCACGCTGGCAGAGACGGATGTGGCCCGTGCCCTAGCCGAAGATGTGGGCGCCGGTGATCTGACTGCCGCGCTAGTGGACCCAAAGCGTCGCGCGCGCGCCCGGGTGCTGGCGCGCGAGGCGGCGGTGATCTGTGGTGAGCCTTGGGCCACGGCCACGGTTTTGGCGCTGGACCCTAGCGCGTCCATCACTTGGCATGTAAAAGAAGGCCAACGCTGTGCTGCCGATCAGGTGATCCTGGAGATCGAAGGCAATGCCCAAGCGCTGTTGACGGCCGAGCGCACCGCGCTGAACTTCCTGCAACTGCTCAGTGCCGTGGCCACCAAGACCGCAGTGTTTGTGGATGCCGTCAACAGTGTGTCGGGCAACCGCGCCGCGATTGTGGACACGCGCAAGACGCTGCCTGGTTTGCGCCTGGCGCAAAAGTACGCAGTGCGCACCGGCGGCGGTACCAACCACCGCATTGGCCTGCACGACGCGGTGCTGATCAAGGAGAACCATATCGCGGCTGCAGGCGGAGTGACTGCTGCACTGACCCGCGCGAAGCAGGCAGCCCAGGCCGCGAAGTTCATCGAGATTGAAGTGGAAACGCTGGCCCAACTGCGCGAAGCGTTGGATGCGGGCGCGAAGATGGTGCTGCTGGACAACATGACGCTGGCACAACTGCGCGAAGCCGTGGCGATCAACGCAGGCCGGGCGATTCTGGAAGTGTCGGGCGGGGTGAACCTCGATACGGTGCGGGACATTGCCGCGACCGGCGTGGACCGCATCTCGATTGGTGCGCTGACCAAGGACGTGAAGGCCACCGACTTTTCCATGCGTTTTGAGGAATTGCCATGAGCGCTGTCATCGACGTCGAATACGAACAGCCTGCGTGTTCCACCAAACACGCCTGGGCGCGCGTGCCGGTGGAGCCTTCTCCTGATGAGCGTATTGCGCTGAAAGACAAGATCAAGCGCTTGTTGAAGGAAAAGAATGCAGTGATGGTGTCGCACTATTATGTCCACCCGGATTTGCAGGACCTTGCCGAGGAAACCGGCGGCCTGGTCAGTGATTCACTGGAGATGGCCCGCTTTGGCCGCGACCACCCGGCACAAACGCTGGTGGTATCTGGCGTGAAATTCATGGGTGAAACCAGCAAGATTTTGTCGCCGAATAAGACGGTGCTGATGCCCGATCTGGACGCGACCTGCTCACTCGATCTGGGCTGCCCGATCAAGGAATTCAACGCGTTTTGCGACGCGCACCCGGACCGCACTGTCGTGGTCTATGCCAACACCAGCGCCGAGGTAAAAGCCCGCGCCGACTGGCTGGTGACCAGTAGTTGCGCGCTGGACATTGCGCGCGCGCTGAAAGACAAGGGCCAGAAAATTCTCTGGGCACCCGACAAACACTTGGGCGGCTACATCCAGCGCGAGACTGGCGCCGATATGGTGTTCTGGGAAGGCGCCTGCATCGTGCACGACGAGTTCAAGGCGTTTGAGCTGGAAGCCTTGATGAAAGAGCACCCTAAGGCCAAGGTACTGGTGCACCCGGAGTCGCCGCAGGATGTGATCGCATTGGCGGATGCTGTGGGTTCGACCAGTGCGATTCTCAGAGCCGCGCAGACCTTCGATGCCACCGAGTTCATCGTCGCAACCGACAACGGCATGTTGCACAAGCTGCGTACGCTCAATCCCGGAAAAACGTTTATCGAAGCGCCCACAGCCGGTAACAGCGCGACTTGCAAGAGCTGTGCGCATTGCCCCTGGATGGCGATGAACGGCTTGGCTGGTGTGGCGATGGTTCTGGAGAACGGCATCAACGAGATTCACGTAGACCCGACCTTGGGCTTGCGGGCACGGTTGCCGATTGACCGGATGTTGGCGTTTACTGCGGCTCTCAAAAATGGACAGCCGGTTGGTGGGTTGATTCCGAATATTGGGGCGGCTTAAGTCACCTCTTCTCGTCTTTTTGTGGTGGACGGATTGGGGTGGCTATGTGTTTTGCTCCGTGTCCCCCGGGCCGTGAGGGCCCTCCTCCTTGACCTGCGCAAAACACATAGCCACCCCAATCCTGAAGTAGCTTGGTTGTTGCGCCTAAAAGAGAGCATGACAACGATTCGCAGCGCGAGAGTAGGGGTGCGTGTCGCAGCGAAATCAAGGGGGAGGGCCCTCACGGCCCGGAGGACATTCGCGGAGATACGTACCCCTGCTCTCACGCGGGCTCAGCGAAGTTGCAAGCTAGAAACGTCTTATGGACTTAAGGTAATAGGAACCGCCACATCCAGCATCCCCGGATAGTCCCGACTGAAATGCAGACCTCGGCTTTCGTGACGGGCTTGGGCACTGCGAACAATCAGCTCGGCGACTTGCACCAGATTGCGCAGCTCCAGCAAGTCACGCGTCACATGGAAGTGCGCGTAGAACTCCTGAATCTCGTCTTGCAACAGAGCAATACGATGCTCCGCACGTTCCAGGCGTTTGTTGGTGCGGACAATGCCCACGTAGTCCCACATGAAGCGGCGCAGCTCGTCCCAGTTGTGGGAGATCACGACGGATTCGTCGGCGTCGGTCACTCGGCTGTCATCCCACGCGGGTGGCATGGGTGCGGCGCCATTGGTTTGTGTCGCAATAGAGTTAGCTATCAAATCCGTAGCTGCCCGCGCAAATACCATGCACTCCACCAGCGAATTGGATGCCAAGCGGTTGGCGCCGTGCAGGCCCGTGCAGGCCGTCTCTCCAACGGCGAACAGTCCTTGGACATCGGTGCGTGCTGACAAATCCGTGCGCACGCCGCCGCAGGTGTAGTGCGCAGCGGGCACCACCGGAATCGGTTGCTTGGCCATGTCGATGCCCAGCTCCAGGCAGCGCGCGTAGATGTTGGGGAAGTGTTCGAGGATGAAGGCCAGTGGCTGGTGCGAGATGTCGAGATAGACGCAGTCAAAGCCACCTTTCTTCATCTCGAAGTCAATCGCACGCGCGACCACATCGCGCGGCGCGAGTTCGGCGCGGGCGTCATGGGCGGGCATGAAGCGTGTGCCGTCTGGCAACAGCAGGCGACCGCCTTCGCCGCGCACGGCTTCGGTGATCAGAAAGCTTTTGGCGTGTGGGTGGTACAGGCAGGTTGGGTGGAACTGGATGAACTCCATGTTCTGCACCTGGCAGCCCGCGCGCCACGCGGCCGCAATGCCATCGCCGGTGGCGGTGTCGGGGTTCGTGGTGTAGAGGTAGACCTTGCCTGCGCCGCCGGTGGCGAGGATGGTGTGCGGGGCCTGGAAGGTCAGTACTTCGTCGGTGTCATCGTCCAGCGCGTACAGGCCCACGCATCGGTTCGGCCCGGGCTGACCCAGCTTTGCGGTGGTGATCAGGTCGACCAGCGTGTGCTGTTCGAACAGCGTGACATTGGGCGCTTCCTTGACCTTCTCGATCAGCGTCTGCTGCACGGCCGCGCCGGTGGCATCGGTGGCGTGCACGATGCGCCGCGCGCTGTGGCCGCCTTCGCGCGTCAGATGCAAGTGGCCGTCTTCCTGCGAGAACGGCACGCCGAGCTGTTGCAACCATGCAATCGCCTGCGGCGCCTGTTCCACGACGAATTGCGTCGCGGCCAGATCGCACAGGCCTGCGCCTGCGACCAGCGTGTCGTCCACGTGGGCGTCAAAGCTGTCGTCCTTGTCCCAGACCGCGGCAATGCCGCCTTGCGCCCAGCCGCTGGAGCCTTCGCGCACGGCGCGCTTGGTCAGGATGGCGATGCGCGTGGTGGCGGGCAGCAGCAGCGCGGCCGAGAGGCCGGCCAGACCGCTGCCGACGATCAGCACGTCAAATTGCAGAGGCGAGGTGGACGAGGTAAAGGATGTGGGCATAGGGTGTTACTCAGGCAGCGCTTAGTGAATGCGCATGCCAGGCGTAGCACCGGGCCAGGGGTTCAGGATGTAGATGCCGGGGTTGGCCTTCTCGTCGCCATGGCTCGCGGCCATGACCATGCCTTCGGACACGCCAAACTTCATCTTGCGCGGTGCGAGGTTGGCTACCAGCACCGTGAGCTGGCCGACCAGCTCTTCGGGCTTGTACATGCTGGCGATGCCGGAGAACACATTGCGGTGGCGGCCTTCGCCAGCGTCGAGTGTCAGGCGCAGCAGTTTGGTCGAGCCTTCGACAGCTTCGCAGTTGACGATCTTCGCAATGCGCAGGTCGATCTTGGCGAAATCGTCGATGGTGATGGTCGGTGCGATTGCTTCGCCGCCGGGCACGGTTGCTGCAGTTTCAGGAGCAGCTTGCGCAGATTCTACGGGCGCTGGCGGCTCAAACAATGCATCGAGTTGTTCGGGAGTGACGCGTTGCATCAGGTGCTGGTAGGGCTGGATGGCTTGCACGTCGCCTGCCACGTTCCAGTGCTGCATGTCGCTGCCAACAAAGTCCTGCACCGCTTTGGCCAGACCTGGCAGCACGGGAGCCAGATAGCGTGTCAATGCGGCAAAGGTGTTGATCAGCACGGAGCAGACCTGGTGCAGCGCTTGGTTGTTGGCGACGTCTTTGGCCAGGTCCCAGGGCTTGTTCTGGTCGACATAGGCGTTGACCTTGTCGGCCAGCAACATGATCTCGCGCGTGGCCTTGCCGAACTCGCGGGCTTCGTACATCTGCGCCAGCGCATCGCTCGCGCCGCGCACATCGGCCAGCAGCGCCGCGCCAGTCGCACCAAAGTCGCTGGTCAGCTTGCCATCAAAACGCTTGGTCAAGAACCCCGCCGCACGCGAAGCAATGTTCACGTACTTGCCAATCAAATCCGAGTTCACCCGCGCCATGAAATCATCGGCGTTGAAGTCAATGTCTTCATTGCGCGCGGACAGCTTGGCCGCCAGGTAGTAGCGCAGCCATTCGGCGTTCATGCCCAGGTCGAGGTACTTCAGCGGCGACAGGCCAGTGCCGCGGCTCTTGCTCATCTTCTCGCCGTTGTTGATCGTCAGGAACCCGTGCACAAACACATTGGTCGGCGTCTTGCGGCCGCTGAACTTCAGCATCGCGGGCCAGAACAGCGTGTGGAAGGTGACGATGTCTTTGCCGATGAAGTGGAACTGCTCGGTGTCGGGCGCGGCCATGTACTCTTCAAAGCTGCGTGTGTCGCCGTGCTTGGCTTTGGGACCGCCCCCAGTTGCCGATTGCGCGAACCAGTTTTTCAGTGACGCCAGATAACCCACCGGCGCATCCAGCCACACGTAAAAGTATTTGCCTGGTGCATCGGGAATCTCAATGCCGAAGTAAGGCGCGTCGCGAGAAATATCCCAGTCGCCCAGTCCTTCGCTCGTGCTGCCATCGGGGTTGGTACGAACGCTGAACCATTCTTTGACTTTGTTGGCCACCTCGGGCTGCAGCTTGCCGTCTTGTGTCCATTCCTGCAGAAACTCCACGCAGCGCGGGTCAGAGAGTTTGAAGAAGAAATGTTCAGATTGTTTTAGTTCGGGTTTGGCACCCGACAACACCGAGAACGGGTTGATCAGGTCGGTCGGCGCATAGACCGAGCCGCAGACTTCGCAGTTGTCACCGTACTGGTCTTTCGCGTGGCACTTGGGGCATTCGCCTTTGATATAGCGGTCCGGCAGGAACATGTTCTTCTCAGGATCGAAGAACTGCTCGATCGTACGCACTTCAATCAGCGAACCATCAGCGCGGTCACGCAGGTCGCGGTAGATTTGCTGTGCGAGTTCGGTGTTTTCGGCTGAATGTGTGCTGTGCCAGTTGTCAAAGCTGATGTGAAAACCGTCCAGGTACTGTTTGCGTCCGGCGGCAATGTCAGCGACGAATTGCTCAGGCGTTTTACCGGCCTTTTCCGCCGCAATCATGATGGGTGCGCCGTGTGTGTCGTCCGCACCGACAAAATTCACTGCGCTCCCCTGCATGCGCTGGAACCGCACCCAGATATCAGCCTGGATGTATTCCATGATGTGGCCGATGTGGAACGGGCCATTGGCGTAGGGGAGGGCGGTGGTGACGAATAACTGGCGGGACATTGGGGAATCGACTTTCGCTGAGGAACCTTGGATTTTAGTCGCCTGTCCTCTCCGGTCTTGAACTTCCAACTACCCGTCCGGATCGGGCGTGTCGGGTACTCTTTTCCGTACGTGTCCCCCGGGCCGTGAGGGCCCTCCTCCTTGACCTCCCGGAAAAGAGCACCCAACCCACCCGATCCTGAAGAGGCGTGATTTGCGACCCGCAAAAAGAAAACCCCTCCGTAGTGGAAGGGTTGGATTGGGCTGAGTGGAATTTGAAATTCCTACCCTTCAAGCGGATGGTGTGGGGTGAGCCCCATTGCGAAATCAAGGAGGAGGGCCCTCACGGCCCGGGGGACATTCGCTTTGGGGCTTACCCCGCACCGTCAGCGGGCGAAAGAAATGCCCCCGGAATCTCAAGCCGCCAGCGTAACTTCCGCCTGATTAGCAGCAACTTGCGTAGCCGTCAGCGTATCCACCGCAGCAGAAGCCAAGGCTTCAGCCTTTTTGGCCTCACCCATCGCAATACCTTCAGCGCGCACAAAACGCACATCGGTGATGCCGAAGAAGCCGAACACGGTTTGCAGATAGCTCTCCTGATGTTCCATCGCACGGCCGCCTTCGCTGGTCGAGTACACGCCGCCACGGGTGGAAGCCACGATTACCGTCTTGCCACCGGCCAGGCCGACTGGGCCCTTTTCGGTGTACTTGAAGGTGCGGCCCACTTGCGCCACGCGGTCGATCCAGGCCTTCAGTTGGCTGGGGATGCTGAAGTTGTACAGCGGTGCGCCCACAACGATCACGTCGGCAGCGAGGAACTGGGTGACCAGTGCTTCGGATACAGCGTTTTCGCGCTTTTGAACGTCACTCAGGTCCGTGCCAGCAGGCAGGCGGAAGCCTAAGGATTCGGCGGACAGGTGACTGGGCGTGTTGGTGGCCAGATCCAGATAGTCCACGGTGGTACCGGGGTGGCTGGCGGTCCATTGGTTGACGATGTTTCCGGTCAGTTGGCGGGAAACCGAGTTGGCGGCCAGGATGCTGGAGTCGATGTGCAAGAGTTTCATGAGGTCCTTCTTTCCAAAGTTAAGAACAAAGAGTTGTTCGGGCGATGGGTGAATTGTGCGGATGAAGCTAATGTTTGATAAGTCGGTGAAATTGCGTTAGATTGTCCCAACAATAGGACAATAAAGGCCCAATATGCAAGACACCAACGACATGCTGTACTTCGCCGAAGTGGTGGAAAGGGGCGGTTTTGCCGCAGCCGGGCGGCATCTGGGCATCCCCAAATCCAAGCTGTCACGCCGCGTGGCGGAGCTGGAAACCCGGCTGGGCGTGCGCCTGCTCCAGCGCACCACGCGCAAGCTGTCGCTGACCGAGGTGGGCGAGGTCTACCTGCGCCACTGCACCGCGATGCGCGATGCGGCCGATGCGGCTGCGGAGGCGATTGAGCAGGTGCAGACCGAGCCGCGCGGCACGATACGCGTGGCCTGTCCGGTCACGCTGGCGCAAACCACGCTGGGGCCCATCATTGCGCCGTTTCTGGCGCGCTACCCGCTGGTCAAGCTGGACATGCGCGTCAGCAATAGGGTCGTTGATCTGGTGGAAGAAGGCGTGGACATCGCGCTGCGCGTGCGGCCCACACTCAGCGACAGCGGCAGTCTGGTGGTCAAGAACCTGGGGATGACCAAAACCTTTCTGGTCACCAGCCCGGAACACCTGAAGCGACAGGGCGCGCCACAGTCGGTGCATGACCTGGCGAATATGGATTCGATCAGCATGTCAGCGGTCGACGGCAAGGCGAGCCTGCATCTGGTCGGACCCAATGGTGCTAGCCACGCGCTGGTGCACCACCCGCGCTATGTGGCCGATGACTTGTTGACGCTGAAGTTCGCGGTGCTGGGTGGTACCGGCATGTGCATGCTGCCGGACTACATGTGCCGCGAGGAGATGGACGATGGCCGGCTGGTGCACGTGCTGCCTGGCTGGGCGCCGCCGCATGGCGTGTTTCACGCGGTGTACCCGTCACGCCGCGGCATGGTGCCCGCGGTGCGGCGGTTTCTGGACTTTCTGGGGGCTTTTACCAATGGCGAGGGCTCACCGGTGGCACCCGATCCTGAAGCCTGCAAAAAAGCAGATGAAAACGCGAAGGTTTAGCGGCGCGTAACACGCAGCGGGTCGGTGCGGCGGTCATTCAGGACGTAGTGCGGCACCTCTTCCTGCGGCTTGGCTACCGGATCGGTCCAGCCAAAGAATTCGCAAATTTGTGCGCGCTGCTTTTGCGCATCGGCGTAACCCAGCGCCATCAGCTCGGTGGTGTAAGAGGTTTCAAACAACAAGTAGCTGGCAAGCGCCGCACCCTTGACATCAGCCTTTTGGGATGACACGCCCACACCGCCCAGCATCGTGCGCACTGCGTGCGGCAAATCCTTCACATGCTTGGCGGCTACGGCATCAAGCCGCTGGCTGGGCGCGATCACCAGCAGCTCCACCGGCTTGAGTGCGCTGGCCTTGCGGGCTTCTTCTGGCACCAGCTTGATCGTCTGGTTGACGCGGCGCACGCGTTCGATGTCCACCGCGAGCGCATCCAGAAAGATGTTGGACAGCGCATGGCCTGCGATTTGCGCAATCGAAGGGTAGGTGTTGGTGGTGTGCAGGTGGGCTTCGTCTTTGGGTTCGTGCATGCGCCCGGCGCCCACTACCAGGATTTTCTCTGCGCCCAAATGGATAGCAGGCGAGACAGGTGCGCTTTGCCGCATCGAGCCGTCGCCAAAATATTCGTCGTGCCCATTGATATGCAACTGGGTGGCCGGAAACACAAACGGAATCGCCGAGGATGCCAGCAGGTGGGCATGGGTAATCTTGTCGCGCACAGCAAGGCGTTGTGTACGCAGCCACGGCATGATGCGTTTGTCGCCCTCAAAGAAGGTGACGTGGTCGCCCGAGCTGTAGCTCGATGCGGTGACAGCCAAAGCCTGCACATGGCCTTGGCGGATCAGGTCGGGCAGGCGCTCCAGCGGCACCAGGCGCTTCAGCAACTCGCCCAAGGGCTCGTTGTCCAGTAGCGACTTGGGCTTGATGCGGCGCAGCTTCGCCACCAGCCAGCCCAGTGACAGCAGCGTGAGCCACGTCGCCCCGGTGCGCATCATGCTCAGGTGGTCGGATTTGTAAACCTGGTTGGCACGGAACTCCCGCCAGGTCTTGGCGATGATCCGTATCGTGCTGTCGAAGTTGTCAGCGCCGCATGCCAGGGCTGCCGCATTGATCGCGCCTGCCGACGTGCCGGTGATGATGGGAAATGGGTTGCCCGATMCCGACTGACCGCATTCGACGCGGATATCGGCAATCGCTTCGAGTACACCCACCTGGTAGGCCGCCCGGGCACCGCCTCCGGTCAACAGCAATCCGATGTTGTGGGCGGGAACAATGGGGATCGACATGCAGCCATTATGGGATGCCATGGCGGCGGCTCAAACCTTAAACCAACCGGAAATACCCGAAGTGTTGCGTGCCATCCATAGCCCTATTGACGACCATTGCCCCAAGCCTTCGCTAGACTTCGGGCAACAGGAGTTTTCATGGCATTGACGGAACAGACAATTTTGGGCGCCTTGCAAGGTGTGATTGACCCGAACACGGGCAAGGATTTTGTGGGCAGCAAGTGCGTGCGCAATGTGGTCGTCTCGGGCGACGATGTGGCGTTTGATGTGGAACTGGCGTATCCGGCGCAGCGTCAGGCAGCACAGCTACGTGCTTTGCTTGAAGCTGCGGTGCGCACTGTCGCTGGCGTTGGCAAGCTGACGATCAACATCACCTCCAAAATCCAGGCCCATGCGGTGCAGCGCGGTGTGCAATTGCTGCCCGGCGTGAAGAACATCGTGGCCGTGGCCTCCGGTAAGGGCGGCGTTGGCAAGAGCACGACTGCGGCCAATCTGGCGCTGGCGCTGGCCGCCGAGGGCGCACGTGTGGGCTTGCTGGACGCCGACATTTATGGTCCCAGCATCCCGATGATGATGGGCACGTCCGAGAAACCCGCCACCGAAGACGGCAAGACCATGCAGCCGGTGATGGCCCATGGTTTGCAAGTGATGTCGATTGGTTTTTTGGTGGAACCCGATCAGGCCATGATCTGGCGCGGACCAATGGCGACACAGGCGCTGGAGCAATTGCTGCGCCAGACTGCTTGGGACGATCTGGACTATTTGATTGTCGACATGCCGCCCGGCACGGGTGATATCCAGCTCACGTTGTCACAGCGCGTGCCGATGACCGGTTCGGTGATCGTAACCACGCCGCAGGACATTGCGCTCTTGGATGCGCGCAAGGCGATCAAGATGTTTGAGAAGGTCGGCGTGCCGATCCTGGGCATCGTCGAAAACATGGCGGTGCACGTGTGCAGCAACTGCGGCCATGTGGAACATATCTTTGGCGCAGACGGCGGCAAGAACATGGCGGCGGAGTACGGCATGGATTACCTGGGCGCTTTGCCGCTGAACCTGCAGATCCGCGTGCAGGCCGATGGCGGCACGCCCACCGTGGTGGCCGATCCGGACAGCGAGATTGCCGAGCTGTATCGCACGGTGGCGCGCAAAGTGGCGGTGTCGATCGCGGCGAAGAACAAGGACTTTTCCTCCAAGTTCCCGACCATCACGATCAGCAAAGACACCTGATCTCTCTAGATGCTACAAATTCAGTAGCTGTTCACGCACATTCCATGCGCTCTACAGCCTGATTTGTCTCCGAAATCGGTGCGAAGTACTACTTCGCAATGCCCAACTGGTCCAGCACAAACGCATAGTCCTGTGCGGTCTCGCGCAGCCGCTTGAAGCGGCCTGCGCTGCCGCCGTGGCCCGCTTCCATATTGATGTGCATCAGTAGCGGCGCTTTGCCCGTGTTCAGCGTGCGCAGCTTGGCGACCCACTTGGCGGGCTCGTAGTACTGCACCTGGCTGTCGTGCAGGCCGGTGGTCACCAGCATCGCCGGATAGGCCTGGGCTTTCACGTTGTCGTAGGGCGAGTAGCTCAGCATGTAGTCGTAAAACGCCTTCTGCTTCGGGTTGCCCCATTCGTCGAATTCGTTGGTGGTCAGCGGGATGGATTCGTCCAGCATGGTGGTCACCACGTCGACAAACGGCACGGCCGCCAGAATGCCGCGGTACAGGTCGGGCCGCATATTCGCCACCGCGCCCATCAGCAAGCCGCCGGCGCTGCCGCCTTGGGCAAACACCTTATCCTTGGCTGCGTACTTTTGCTGCACCAGCGCTTCGGTCACATCAACAAAATCGTTGAAGGTGTTTTTCTTCTTCAGCTTCTTGCCGTCTTCATACCAGGCACGGCCCATCTCCTGCCCGCCGCGGATATGGGCGATGGCGTAGACAAAGCCGCGGTCCAACAGCGACACGGCGGACGAGCGGAATACCGGGTCCATCGACAGGCCGTAGGAGCCGTAGGCGTACTGGAACAGTGGCGCCGTGCCGTCCTTTTGAAAGCCTTTGCGGTAAACCAACGACACCGGGACCTTGACGCCGTCGCGCACGGTAACCCACAAGCGTTCCGTCTGGTAGTTGGCGCTGTCAAAGCCACCCAACACGGGCTGGCGCTTGCGTAGCACGCGCTCGCCGGTGCGCATGTTGTAGTCGTAGGTGGTTTGCGGCGTGGTCAGCGAGCTGTAGACGTAACGCACGACTTCGCTGTTTTGTACATAGTTGGGTTGCAGCTCGGTGGCGTAGGCCGCCTCGTCGGAGCGGATGTATTGCGCCTTGCCAGTCATCTTGCCCTTGGCCCATGGCTGCACGCGCAGGCGGCGCAGGCCTTCGCTGCGCTCGTCAATCACCAGGTAGTTGGCGAACAGTTCAAAGTTGTTGATAAAGACCTTGGGGTCGTGCGCCAGCAGCGGCTGCCAAGCGTCGCGATGGCCGATCTGCTTTTGCGCGACCTGCATCAAGCGGTAATTGGGCGCCTGCCAATCGGTGCGGATGATCCAGCGGTCTGCGATGTGGTCGGCCCGGTAATGAAAGTCCGCCTGCTTGGGCGCCAGGGTCTTGAAGCTGGCCGTGGGCGTCGCCGCATCCAGCACTAACACTTCGTCGGAAATAGTGCTGCTGACATGGACCAGCACATACGCTTGCGATGAAGTCTTCCGCACTTGCGTGTAGAAGCTGTCGTCCTTTTCTTCATAGACGGTTACGTCGCTGGCAGTACTGGTTCCCAGCACGTGGCGTTTCACACGGTAGCTGCGCAGCGTTGCGGGGTCGTTCTCGACATAGAAGATGGTCTTGTTGTCGTTGGCCCAGGCGAGGCTGCCGGACAGGCCGGGAATGCTGTCGGCAAGGGTCTCACCGGTGGTCAGGTTTTTGAAGCGCAGCGTGAACTGGCGGCGACCGGTGACGTCTTCCATGTAGGCCACGATATTCTGGCCGGAGCTGATTTCGTAGGCACCCACCTGGTAGTAGCCCTTGCCCTGCGCCAGCTGGTTGCCGTCGAGCATGATTTCTTCGGCGGCGTTGGGCGTGTTGCGCTTGCGCGCATACAGCGGGTATTCGCGGCCCTGTTCGAAGCGGGTGTAGTAGAGGTAGCCGCCCTTGGCCGTCGGCACGCTGGCGTCGTCCTGCTTGATGCGGCCCTTGATTTCCTCAAACAAGCCGTCTTCCATTGCCTTGTAGCGCGCTGCGTGCTGGTCGTACCACTGGTTCTCTGCATTCAGATAGGCCAGCATTTCGGGTGCCTTGCGCTCGTCGTCGCGCAGCCAGTAGTAGCTGTCGTTGCGCGCACCGTTGGGTGAGGTCACCATGAAAGGCTTGGATTCCGCCATCGGCGGGCTGGCCATTTGCGCGGTGGCAGACAGGGCCAGCAGGCCGGTGGCTGCGACGCATAGCGCTTTGAGTGCGTGGGAAGTTTTCAGGAGGTGCATGGAAATCCTTGTCATGGGATACCGGGCTGTGCCGGGAATGCTCCGCATCATAGACTCCGAAATAGCCGGGCATTCGGGCGGGATAGTCCGAATGCGCTAAGGTAGCGCCATGAATCTTTCCTTCTGGCGCCTGGGCTGGCGCACCCTCTGGCGCGATCTGCGCTCTGGCGAATTGCGCTTGTTGATCATTGCCGTGACGCTGGCCGTGGCGGCATTGACGGCTGTCGGGTTTTTCGCCGACCGGCTGCAGGGTGGACTACTGCGCGATGCGCGCCAGTTGCTGGGTGGTGATGCGGTGGTGTCCAGCGACAACCCCATGCCCGCAGCATTTGCAGACAAGGCGAAAGAACTGAAGCTCGATGCCGCGACGACGGTGGGCTTTCCAACGATGGCGCGTGCGCCAGATGCGCTGGGCGGTGCTGCCAAGCTGGTGGCCCTGAAAGCCGTCGAGCCGGGTTATCCATTGCGCGGTGCGCTGCGCGTCGCCACTGCGCCGGAAGCACCCGAAACGGTGACCCACGATATTCCCGCTGCAGGACAGGTCTGGGTCGATGCGGCCTTGCTGGAAGCATTGGGTCTGAAGGTCGGCGATGCGTTGCTGTTGGGCAGCAGCCAATTGACGATTGGCAAGGTGCTGACGGTCGAGCCGGATCGTGGCGCGGGCTTCATGAACTTTGCGCCGCGCGTGATGATGTTGCGTACGGACGTTGCAGCCACGGGCTTGGTGCAACCCGCCAGCCGCCTGAACTACCGCCTCGCGGTGGCCGGTGCAGACAAGGCGGTGCAGACATTTACCGAATGGGCCGAAGCGCAGATCAAGCAGGGCACGGTGCGCGGCGCGCGGGTGGAATCGTTTACCGGCGGCCGCCCCGAGATGAGCCAGACGCTGGACCGTGCGGGCAAATTCCTGAGCCTGGTGGCCCTGCTGGCGGCGCTGCTCAGCGCAGTGGCCGTGGCGCTGTCAGCGCGCGCATTTGCGGCCGCGCATCTGGACGACTGCGCGATGTTGCGCGTGTTGGGTTTATCGCAGCGCACCATCGCAGCCAGCTACACGTTTGAATTTGCGTTGGTAGGTTTGTTTGCCAGCGCGCTGGGTGTGCTGGTGGGCTTTTGCGTGCATTACCTGTTTGTGCTGCTGCTGGCCGGGCTGGTGGATTCGGCTTTGCCCGCCGCCACGCTGTGGCCGGTGGGCCTGGGGTTGGGTATGGGGCTGACGCTGTTGCTCGCCTTTGGCCTGCCGCCGGTCTTACAACTGGCACAGGTACCGCCGCTGCGCGTGATCCGTCGCGATGTGGGCAACTTGCGCCCCGCATCCTTGGGCGTGTTGGCCGTTGGTGTCGCAGGCTTTGCTGCGCTGTTGATGGCGGCCAGCAGCGATCTGACGCTGGGCCTCATTGCGGTCGGCGGCTTTGCGGCGGCTGTCGTGGTGTTCGCGGCGATGAGCTGGGTTGCGGTCAAGCTGCTGCGCCGCATGGTCAACGAAGCCACCGCGCCGCGCTGGCTGGTGTTGGCAACGCGTCAGATTTCTGCGCGCCCGGCCTACACCGTGGTGCAGGTCAGCGCGCTGTCGGTGGGCCTGCTGGCGCTGGTGCTGCTGGTGCTGCTGCGTACCGACCTGATTGGCAGCTGGCGCAAGGCGACACCGCCCGATGCGCCGAACCGTTTTGTGATCAACGTCATGCCCGACCAGTCGGAGTCGTTCCAGAAGGCATTGAAGGATGCGGGTGTGCAGAAGTTTGATTGGTTCCCGATGATCCGCGGCCGCTTGGTGGCGATCAACGGCAAGGCAGTCAACCCGGACGACTATGCAGAAGACCGCGCCAAGCGCCTGGTGGACCGCGAGTTCAACCTGTCGCACAGCGCAGCATTGCCATCCAACAACCGCATCGTCAAAGGGCAGTGGACCAATGAAGAAGCGGACGCGATCAGCATGGAAGAGGGCATTGCGACCACATTGGGCTTGAAGATTGGCGACACGCTGCGCTTTGATATCGGTGGCATTCAGAATGAATCGCGCATCAGCTCGCTGCGCAAGGTGGACTGGGGCTCGATGCGTGCCAACTTCTTTGCGATGTACCCGGTCAGCCAATTGAAGGATGTGCCAGTGACCTATATGGGCGCGTTCCGTGCTCCGCCGGTGTGGCCCCCACGCTCCTCCGCTTCGCGTGATGCGCTGCCCCCCGAGGGGGCGTCTTCCACCTTAGGGCGGCCCGGCGGTGGAAGCGCGGGCTTTGACAACGCGCTGGTGCGCCAGTTCCCCAATGTCACCAATGTGGACATGACCAGCACCATCAACCAGGTGCAGCGTGTGCTGGACCAGGTGATACGCGCGGTGGAGTTCCTGTTTGGCTTCACGCTGGCCGCAGGTCTGGTCGTGCTGTTTGCGGCAGTGACAGCCACGCGCGAAGACCGCGCCAAGGAGTTCGCGGTGATGCGCGCCGTCGGTGCGCAAAGCAAGTTGTTGCGACAAGTGCAGCGAGCCGAGTTGGCGGGCGTCGGTCTGCTGGCGGGCTTCCTCGCTTCTGTCGTTGCCGCGGCGGTGGGCTGGGCACTGGCGCGCTATGTGTTCGAGTTTGCGTGGACCGTGCAATGGTGGGTGCCGCTGGCCGGTGCGCTGGCCGGCGCAGTGCTTGCGCTCTCCGCTGGCTGGTGGGGCTTGCGGGAGATTTTGCAGCGCCCGGTGGTTGAGACTTTACGCCGGGCTACCACCTAGCCGCTCTGTTTTTAATAGCTGCTTACGCACGTTCTATGCGCCTTATAGGCACTTTTTACTCTAAATTCCAATGCAAATTGAAGAACCCAATGCCCTTACTCCGTACGAAAGGATAGGTGGCGAAACAGTGGTGCGTTCCATGGTGGATCGTTTCTACGACCTGATGGACCTGGAGCCTAACTATGCGGCCCTGCGTGCTGCACACGGCAGCTCGCTGGACAAGGCGCGCGATCACCTGTTCTGGTTTTTGTGCGGCTGGCTGGGCGGACCGAACTACTTTGTGGAGCGTTTCGGCCACCCGATGCTGCGAGCGCGTCACATGCCGTTCAAGATCGGCATTCTGGAGCGCGACCAATGGCTCGCTTGTATGGACCAGTCTATGGGCGATGTCGGTGTGGATGCCGAGTTGCGCACGCGCCTGCAGACGTCGTTTTTCCAGACCGCGGATTGGATGCGCAACGTAGGCGTCTAAAGCCAGCTACTCAACCAGTGCAACAGACTTAACCTGCGCCCAGACCGAGAGCCCTGGCTGCAACGCCAGCGCATCCGCGGCACGCGCGGTGATGCGCGCCAGCAGGCGGGTCGGGCCACACTGCAAAGCTACCAACACCTGTGAAGGATGCGCATCGGGCGTCACCGATTGCACGACGCATGGCAGCACATTCTGGATACTGCTTTGCTCGGGAGCAAGCATTGCAATGCTGACATCGCGCGCCAGTACGCGCAGCCGCACGGCGCGCCCCGGTGCCAGGCCGCTGTCACGCAGCCACAGGCCACCGCCCTCAAAGTCTGCGCGCGCAAGACTCCAGCGCGTATCGATTTCACCAATGTGCGCATGCAGCAATGCACCGACCTCATCGGCGGTTATCGCGGGCCCGTGCTGCCCGCCCATTACTTCGGCCACCGGGCCGCAAGCGGTCACGCGGCCCAGCGACAGCGTGACCAGTGTGTCGGCCAGCTTGGCGACTTCGTCGGCTGCGTGGGTGACGTAAAGCATCGGGATTTTCAATTCATCGCGCAGCCGCTCCAACCACGGCAACACCTCTTTGCGACGCGCCGGGTCCAGCGAGGCCAGTGGCTCGTCCAGAAGCAGCACGCGCGGCGCGGTGGCCAGTGCGCGCGCTATCGCCACGCGCTGGCGTTCGCCGCCCGATAACTCCTGCACACGGCGCGACAGCAGCGCGCCGATGTCCAGCAGCGCAATCGCATCCTTGAGCGCCTGGGCCGCAGCTTGCGGGTCGCTGGCGCGTTGCTGGCCGTAGTGCAAATTGCCCTGCACGTTCAGATGTTCCAGCAAGCTGGCTTCTTGAAACACATAGCCGATCGCACGCTTCCATGGCGGCACAAACAGCCCGCGCGCATCGTCCTGCCAGGTCTCGCCAGCAATGTGCACCAGCGCCCGGTCAGCCCGCTCCAAACCAGCGACGCAGCGCAGGATGGATGTCTTGCCCGAGCCCGACGGGCCCCACAGCACGGTGATGCCGGTGGACGGTAATTGCAAATCCACGTTGACCGCAAAGGCGTTGCGCTGCAGCGCCAGGCGCACGGTGTTGGCGGGCGCGGTCATGGCAACACCTTTGTGTTGCGCCGGTTGAACCAGCTTAAGGCCAGCAGCACGACAAACGAAAACAGCAACATGGCCAGCGACAGCGCGTGGGCTTGCGCGTATTCCAGCGCTTCGACATGGCCGTAAATCTGCGTGGAGACCACGCGCGTCTGGCCGGGGATATTGCCGCCAATCATCAGCACCACGCCAAACTCACCGACGGTGTGCGCAAACGTCAGGATGGCAGCGGTCACAAAGCCGGGCCGCGCCAGTGGCAAGGCGACCGTGAAGAAGGCATTGAGCGGTGAGGCCCGCAGCGTGGCGGCGACCTCCATCGGGCGTGGGCCTATGGCTTCAAACGCGTGCTGCAGCGGTTGTACGGCAAAGGGCAGCGAGTACACGACCGAGCCTATCCACAGACCGGTGAACGTGAACGCCAGCGTGCCCCAGCCCAATGCGTGGGTGAACTGGCCAATCGGCCCGTTGGGGCCAAAAGACACCAGCAAATAGAAGCCCAAAACAGATGGTGGCAACACCAGCGGCAGCGCGACCACAGCGCCAATGGGTGCACGCCAACGTGAGCCAGTACGCGCCAGCCACCAGGCCAGCGGCGTGGCCAATACCAGCAAGGTCAGCGTAGTCAGCGCGGCCAACTCAACGGTCAGCGCAATCGCAGCGAGATCAGATCGGTCCAAGAGAAGATATCCGTGCGGTGCAGCTTGCCATGGTTACGCATGCGCGTCGCTGCAGGGAGCGGGCGCAATCAGGGGCAGGCTCAGCACAAAGCAGGCGCCGTGGGGCAATACATGCTGCAACTGCACTCTGCCGCCCATCTGGCGGGTCACGATGTTGTGCACGACGGAGAGGCCCAGGCCCATGCCGCCGCGCCCCAGTCGGGTGGTGAACATGGGGTCAAAAATACGACTCTCCATATCCGCTGCAATGCCCACGCCGTTGTCGCTGACGGTTATCTCCACGGAGTTAGCGCTGTAGACGGCGTGCAGCCGGATTTCACCCGCCTGTCGGCCTTCAAAGGCGTGCACCTGTGCATTGCCCAGCATATTGATCAGCACCTGGGTCAACAAATCCGGGTAACTGGTCATGGCAATGCCGCTGGGAACGTCGTTGACCAAGTTGATGTAGCTGCCCTTGAGGCTGTTCTGAACGCTGGCGCAGGCCACCGTGGCGACTTCCAACAAATCGAAGGTACTGAGTTTTTCGGTGGCGTCGCTCTCCGCCAGCGTTTTGAACCGGGTGACCAGCGAGGCGGCGCGCGCCAGGGAGCGCTCGAGCACTTCGCTGCCTTCCAGGGTCGCTTCCAGAAATTCGGTGAGGGTCGATTTTTTGAGCTGCCCCGTATTCGCAAGCTCCTGCACGTCGCGCACGCGCGAACCCAACGTGGAGCCTACGGTCAGCGCGTTGCCAATGGGGGTGTTGAGTTCGTGGGCCACGCCCGCCACCATGCGCCCCAGCGACGCCAGTTTGCGGCTTTCGATCAGGTCGTTCTGCGTCTGGCGCAGGTTGTCCAGCGTGACGGACAGCGTGGCGTTGGCGTCGGACAGTTCCCTGGTGCGTTCGCCCACGCGCGATTCCAGCGCTTCGGCATGCAGCGCAATTTCTGCTTCGGCTTTTTTGCGCTGTTCATTCTCGGAGCGCAGGCTGTTGTTGACATCACGCAATTCGCCGACCAGCTTGGCCAGCGCGCGGCGCGTGTTTTCCAAGCTGCGGCCCACGCGGCCCACTTCGTCGTCGCGCAGCCAGACCGCTGGTTCGTCCAGCCGACCATCGGCCAGGGCTTCGGATTGTTGGACCAGCGTGTCGATGGCGCGGGTGAGCCGCCAGTGCAGCGTGGCAAAAATCAACAGGATGGCGGCCAGGCTGATAAAGGACGTGCGCCAGAAGAAGCGCTGTTGTGCTGCCGACGTCGCAGCTATCACGCCATCTTCATTGACATACACCGTTACGGTTCCCAGTGTGTTGCCTTGCATCTTGATTTCACGCTCGGCAGAGTCGGTATTGGTTCGCCGCACCTCACCGCGGCGCATGAAGACTTGTCCCTCTGGCAGGCGCCGCACCACAATGGCCGACACCTTGGGGTCTTCCATGATCTTGTCGACCAGGGGCTCTGCAAATCCTTGTGCCAGCTGCCACAGCGGCTCACGTAGGCTAACGGCCAACAGATCGGCGTAGCGGTCACGGTCACTGGCAAGTTCTGTGGACAGGCGTTCCTGGACTTCCTGCTTTTCGTACACAAACGCCAGCCACGACGGCACCATCAGCCCGGCCAGCAGGGCCAGGAGCAGTACATAACGCAGCGACAAATTTCTAATTGAAAGCCATTGCATGGACATGCGACCCAAGTGAGCGTAAGCGGGCACTCACAGCTTACCAATAAAAAGCCGGTGCAATGGGCTTCGTGAACAGGTTTTTCAGTGCTTCGGTTGTTAAGTTTTAGCGGCGGGCTGCAGCAGCACGACCAGCGCGCCCGCGCCACCCTGCGCAGGCTGGGCCTGCACAAAGGCCGCCACTTCACTTTTTTGCACCAACCAGCGGTGCACCTTGTCTTTGAGCACCGGGGTTTTGCCGGGCGAACCCAGGCCCTTGCCGTGCACCACGCGCACACAACGCCACCCCGCGCGGTGGGCATCGCGGATAAAGGCTGACAGTGCTTCGCGGGCCTCGTCGCTGCGCAGGCCATGCAAATCGACCTGCCCCTGAATCGTCCATTTGCCGCGACGCAGCTTTTGCGCGACATCGGGGCCAATGCCGGGCCGCAGAAAACTCAGGCGCTCATCGGTATCGAGCAGGCTGCCGACATCGACCTCGTCGCTCAGCGATTCCTTGAGGGCTGCTGCGTCATCCAGAAGCTGTTGCCGAGGGATCGGGGCCGGCGGTGCGGCTTTCAGCGAGATACGGCCCGTGTCTGGCAGCACGTTCACGCGTCCCACGGCCGCCTGAAACAGATTGCGTTGGGCCGCGCGCTGTTTGTCTTCCAGCACCTTCCGTGCGGCAGCCTCTGCCGCTTTGCGCGCCTGGTCTTCAATCGCCGCTTTAACGCCCTTAAGGTCGGCCAGTGAACTGATTTTGACTGCGCCGCGTTTGGGAGAAGTCACATCAAACCCTTCTCGGCCATCGACAGCGCGTCACCGGGGCCCACGATGATGTGGTCCAGCACGCGCACATCGACCAATGCCAGTGCGGCTTTCAGCGTTTGCGTCAGCGCCTCATCGGCACGCGAAGGTTGGACGGTGCCACTGGGGTGGTTGTGCGACAGCACCACGGCGCTTGCCTGGTGATGCAGCGCGCGAAGCACGACCTCACGGGGATAGACGCTGGTTTGCGTCAGCGTGCCGCGGAATAGCTCTTCCAGCGCGATCAGCCGGTTTTGCGCGTCCAGAAACAGCACGGCAAACACCTCATGGGGCCGCGTGCTGAGATGCAGTTGCAGGTAATGTTTGACGGCGCCGGGCGAGTCCAGCACTGTGCGTTCCTGCAACTGCTGCGCCATCGCGCGGCGCGCCAGTTCCAGCACCGCCACGATCTCTGCGCGCTTGGCAGGGCCCAATCCTTTGACGCGCTTGAGGTCGTCGGCCGTGGCATTCAGCAGCCCGGCAATGCCGCCAAACCCGGCGCTGCCGTCCTTGTCCGTAGCCTTGGGTAATTGCAGCAGTTCGTGCGCCAGTTGCAGCACGCCTTTGCCTGCAATACCGGTGCGCAACAGCAGCGCCAGCAGCTCCACATCGCTGAGCGCACCCGCGCCGCGCGCCAGCAGCTTTTCGCGGGGGCGGGCGTCGGGCGGCAGGTCTTTGAGGGGCATGGAGGAGGGGTAGCAGGCCCGTGAGCCCGACTTTCTACAATAGAGGGAAGATTATCAGGACTTCCATGACCACATTGACCGCCGCCCCAACAGCCCATGTCCAGGCCGGCTCCTTTTTGACATTGCATTACCGCCTGAGCGGCCCGGCCGGTGACGTCATCAATACCTTTGATGGCAAGCCCGCCACGCTGAGCCTGGGCACGGGCGAACTGTCCCCGGCCGTTGAGGAGTGCCTGATCGGCATGCCCGAGGGCGAGCGCCAGACCTTTGAGCTGCCCGCAGGCGCCGCTTTTGGCGAGCGCAACCCCGAAATGCAGCAATGGCTGGCGCGCAAGGTGCTCACGCAAATGGGCGACCCGAATGAAACCTACCGCGCGGGCGACGTGGTGCAATTCCCTACGCCCGATGGGCAAGGCCAGTTTGCTGGCGTGGTGCTGCAGGTAAGGGACGATGGCGCTGTGCTATTCGACTTCAACCATCCGCTGGCTGGCCAGCCAGTAACGTTTGAAGTCCATGTGATAGGGGTGCTGTAACCGTGATCGAATCCATTCAAGACATCATCCTCGCGGAGCCGCGCGGCTTTTGCGCGGGCGTAGACCGTGCCATCGAGATCGTGGACCGTGCGCTGCAGAAGTTTGGCCGTCCGATCTATGTGCGCCACGAGATCGTGCACAACACCTATGTGGTCAATGACCTGAAGAACCGCGGCGCCGTTTTCATCGAAGACCTGGACGAAGTGCCACCCGGCGCCACGCTGGTGTTCTCCGCCCATGGTGTGAGCCAGGCGATCCAGAGAGAAGCTGCCGCACGCGGCTTCCGTATTTTTGACGCCACCTGCCCGCTGGTCACCAAGGTGCACGTGGAAGTGGCCAAGCTGCACAAGGAAGGCTACGAGTTCATCATGATCGGCCACAAGGGGCACCCTGAAGTGGAAGGCACGATGGGCCAGCTGGACAGCGGCATCCATTTGGTGGAAGACGTGGCTGATGTGGCACGCGTGCAGCCCAGCCAGACCGCCAAGCTTGCCGTGGTGACGCAAACCACGCTCAGTATGGACGACGCGGCCGAGATTTCGGCGGCAGTGAAGGCGCGTTTCCCGCAGGTGCGCGAGCCTAAGCAGCAGGACATTTGCTACGCCACACAAAACCGGCAAGACGCGGTCAAGATATTGAGCCCGCAGGTGGATGTGGTGATCGTCGTCGGCAGCCCGACCAGCTCCAACAGCAACCGCTTGCGCGAAGTGGCGCAGAAGCTGGGCACGACCAGCTACATGGTGGACCACGCGGATGAGCTGCAAGCCAGCTGGTTTGAGGGCAAGCAGCGCGTGGGTCTGACCGCCGGCGCGTCGGCCCCGGATATTTTGGTGCAAGCAGTCATCGACCGGCTGCGGGCACTCGGCGCGGTTTCCGTGCGCAAGATGGACGGTCTGGAAGAAACCATCAAGTTCCCGCTGCCCAAGGGTTTGCGCCTCGACGACGCTATCTAATTCATAGCTGCTTACGCAATAAAATAGGGCGCTACTGGCCTTTTTGTCTCTGAAGAAATTTACCCATGCTTGATATCACGCTGCTACGCAAAGACCTCGATTCGGTCATCGCCCGTCTGGAAACCCGCAAGAAACCCCAGGCTTTCCTCGATGTGGACGCATTCCGCACACTGGAGTCCGAACGCAAGACGATTCAGATGCGTACCGAAGAGCTGCAAAGCAAGCGCAACACACTGTCCAAGCAAATCGGCATGCTCAAGGGCAAGGGTCAGCACGCCGAGGCCGATGCCGCCATGGCCGAAGTGGGCAGCCTGAAGTCTGAACTGGAAACGTCTGCCGCGCGTCTGGACGCTATCCAAGCCGAGATGCAGACGCTGTTGCTGGCCGTGCCCAACCTGCCGCACGAAAGCGTGCCTGTCGGTGCCGATGAGCATGGCAACGTGATGGTGCGCAGCTGGGGCAAACCCAAGACCTACGACTTTGAAGTCAAGGACCATGTCGATCTGGGCAACCCGTTGGGTCTGGACTTCGAAATGGGCGTCAAGCTGACTGGCGCACGCTTCACGGTCATGAAGGGCCAGATCGCTCGTCTGCACCGTGCGCTCGCCCAGTTCATGCTGGACGTGCAAACCAGCGAGCACGGCTACACCGAGTGCTACACGCCCTATATTGTCAATGGCGACACGCTGCGTGGCACGGGCCAGTTGCCCAAGTTTGAAGAAGACCTGTTCGCCGCCAAGAAGGGCGGGCAGGAGGGTGAGGCGCAACCGGACCATACTGCGCTGTACCTGATTCCTACAAGCGAAGTGTCGCTGACCAACTTTGTGCGCGATGTGGTGTCTGCCGAGACCGATCTGCCGATCAAGCTGACCGCCCACACGCCTTGTTTCCGTTCTGAGGCGGGCAGTGCTGGCCGCGATACGCGCGGTCTGATTCGCCAGCACCAGTTCGACAAGGTGGAGATGGTGCAAATCACCCACCCGGACCACAGCTACGAAGCATTGGAGGCCATGGTTACCCATGCCGAGGCGATCCTGCAAAAGCTGAATTTGCCGTACCGCGTGATGAGCTTGTGCACCGGCGACATGGGCTTTGGCGCGGCCAAGACCTATGACCTGGAAGTCTGGCTGCCTGCGCAAAACACCTTCCGCGAAATCAGCTCGGTGTCCAACTGCGAGGCCTTCCAGGCGCGCCGCCTGCAGGCCCGTTTCAAGAACGCCCAGGGCAAGAACGAACTGGTGCACACGCTGAATGGTTCCGGCCTGGCTGTGGGCCGCACGCTGGTGGCGGTTTTGGAGAACCACCAGAACGCCGATGGCTCGATTACCGTGCCTGAAGCACTGCGCCCGTACATGGGCGGATTGACGACCCTGAAGGCCTGATAGAATCACGCCTTCGTTTCGACCGACGCGATTTCAGGAGAGGTGGCAGAGTGGTCGAATGTACCTGACTCGAAATCAGGCGTACCGCAAGGTACCGTGGGTTCGAATCCCACCCTCTCCGCCAAATGCAAAGGGCCTCTGTTCCACAGAGGCCCTTTTTTTGTTTGAAGGTCCAGTAGTAGACTGGATTGATGCGCGATGAACTGACTTTGAACGCCAGCCTCAAGGGTTACCCGATGTGGGCTGAGCCGTGTGAACTGACTGAACTTGGCGGTAAAGGCTGGCATGTGCTGGATGGCATGCGGAGTTTCCCGTTAGCGGTTTTGCGTCGCACGGCACTGGAACACAACATCGCCTGGATGCAGGCCTTTGCCAACCGCAAAGGCGCGCTGTTGGCCCCACATGGCAAAACCACACTGTCCCCGGAGCTGATGCGCATGCAATTGGCAGGCGGAGCATGGGGATTGACGTTGGCCAACGCCCACCAGGTGCAAGTGGGTATTGAGGCCGGTGCCAAGAACATCATCATTGCCAATCAGGTGGTGGCGCAAGCGGATCTGGACGGTCTGGAAGCGTTACTTGTTGCACACCCTGATGTGCACATATGGTTTTTGATGGATGACAAGGCGCATCTGGAAATTTTGCATGCCTGGAGTGAACGCAGGCAAAGCCCACGGCGGTGGAACCTGCTGCTGGAAATAGGCATGGACGGGCAACGGACCGGCTGTCGCAGTGTGGAGCAGGCGCTGGAATTGGCGCAGGCCATCCACGACAGCCCTTGTGCGCTGCTTGGCGGCGTGGAATGCTACGAGGGCGGTTTGGCGCATTGCGTCAGCGACGAAGATAGCCGGGCTGTGTCTGCGTTGGTGGACCGCGTGAACGAGACAGTGCGGCGTATCGACGACTTGGCGCTGTGGGCTGGCACGCAGGTGTTGATTTCGGCCGGCGGTTCGGCGGTGTTCGATTTGGTCGTGCCTATGCTGGCGCAGCGGGCATTGCGTCTGCCCATGCATGGGGTGTTGCGCTCTGGCTGTTATGTGACGCACGACCATGGCCGCTACGCGCAGTTTCTCAAGCTGCTGGAGCAGCGTGAAGGGCTCAGCGAATCCTTGAAACCTGCGCTGGAGGTGTGGACGCTGGTGCAGTCGGTGCCGGAGCCCGGTCTGGCATTGCTGACCTGCGGGCGGCGGGATATTTCGTTTGACCAGCAAATGCCTACCCCGGTGTGGTGGGCGCCTGCCGGCCTGCGCGCGGGCGATGCGGTACACAGCGCGCCTTCGGAGTGGCAGGTCACTGCCTTGAATGACCAGCATGCCTATTTGCGGTTCGATGCGTCGCGGTCGTCTCCCCGGATCGGAGATCGCGTTGCACTGGGCGTTTCGCACCCCTGCACCACGTTTGATCGTTGGCGCTGGATGGCAGTGATCGAAGACGATGGGCGCATCTCGGGCGCTATCAGCACGCGCTTCTGATCTCACCCTGCGAAATGTGCTTTTTCCTTTACACATGTAACGTGTAAAGTTTCGGTTTCTCCAGCGAAAGCGGCGCTAAATTGTCATCCGGGTAGCCCAGCATGTCGTTAAGGACGTGGGCACATTGGCTTTTGCTGGTGGCTGCCCGCTTGTTGGAGAAATATCATGCGCAAACTGAATACATTGGTAATGGTCTTGGGTAGCCTGGCTGCCACTACGGTCGCGATGGCGCAGGACGTCGGGCGGGTCATTTCCTCCACCCCGGTGATGCAGCAAGTCGCCGTGCCGCGCCAGGTTTGCTCCACCCAGCAAGTCGAGGTCCAGCGCTCCACCAGCGGCGCGGGCGCGCTGATTGGCGCGATTGCAGGCGCTGCGCTGGGCAATGCGTCCGGTGGCCGCCGTTCTGACCGAGCCGCAGCTTCGGCCGTTGGTGCAATCGGTGGAGCCATTCTGGGTGACCACATTGAAGGTAGTGGCGATACGCAGGTGCGCGATGTACAGCGCTGCGGTACGCAGACCAGCTACGAGAATCGCGCGGTGGCCTACAACGTGGTCTACGAATTCGGCGGCAAACAATATTCCGTGCAGATGCCGCAAGACCCAGGTCCCACAATTGCTTTGCAGGTCGCGCCAGTAGGTGCCACCAATCCAGCTCCGCAAAATTACAGCACCGTGCAATCGTCGCCCCAGGTGGTGTACGCCCCCGGCCCGGTGGTTGTCACGCAGCCGGTGTATCCGGTGTACTACCCACAGCCCTACTATGTGCGGCCCTACGTGTCGCCGATTCGCGTTGATCTGCAGTTTGGCTCAGGCGGCTGGTACGGCCGTGGCGGCCACCGCCGCTGGGACTGAGCGCCGCCCTGGTTAAGCCCGCGCAAGCGGGTTGGGTGTAGGCTCTTCGATCTTGACCAGATCGTTGCGATCGATGTGGTGGAAGGGCTCGGCCTGGCCCCGGATCATCATGACCGTATCTTCCTCGTAAGACCAGCTTCCATCCGGGTGGATGCTGACATCAATCCGGAACTCGATCGTGCGAAACGCGTGCTCCAGAAAAGGCACGGAGCAAATCCCGAAGTTTTGATGCCCCTCAGTTGCCACCAGGCTGAATTGCGTGGCATCGGGTGCGGCAGTCCCACTGGCCATTGCCACCATGCCACGCGGAATGGTCAACGTATGGATGATCGTGCGCGTCGCAGGTTCCCATAACCAGTAGCCCACCTGCTCATGGTAGGTCTTGACCTGCTCCGGCTTGGTCATGCGGGCGTAGTAACGCAGGCCGTACAACAGTTGCGGGCCGTTGGTAACCGGGTCTATGGGCTGCAGCTCGATGCGTTCTACATACGCCTGTTTGCGCGGGCCGTCGGCCTTGGGCTTGACGTCCAGCCCTTGGGCGCCTTGCCAGACGCCCGCCATGCCGCGCAGCGGGCCTAGGTTGTTCAGGGTATTGAGATCCAGCGGCGCTGGTTCGGTGTAAATGTCGCTGGGAAAATCACTCATTTCAATCGCAAGGAAGATCCACTTAATTTGAATGTCGATACTACGTCAGCCAGGCGCTGCGCCTGCTCACGCAGGCTTTCGGCTGCAGCGGCGGATTCTTCCACCAGCGCTGCATTTTGCTGCGTCATTTGATCGAGCTGCGCGACTGCGGTGTTGACTTCACCAATGCCCAGACTCTGTTCATTGGCTGCGGCCGAGATCTCGCTGATGATGTTGGAGACGCTCTGTACCGAGCCCACGATCTCCGTCATGGTTTCGCCCGCATGGGCCACCAGCCGCGAGCCGGAATCCACTTTTTCCACCGAGGCGTTGATCAGGTTTTTGATTTCCTTGGCAGCTTCTGCCGAGCGACCAGCCAGGCTGCGCACTTCGCTGGCAACCACCGCAAAACCGCGCCCCTGTTCACCCGCACGCGCCGCCTCTACCGCAGCATTCAGCGCCAGGATATTGGTCTGAAACGCAATGCCATCAATCACGCTGATGATGTCGGCAATCTTGCGTGCGCTGGTGTTGATGTCCTCCATGGTGGTGACTACTTGGGACACCACGACACCGCCGCGTGCGGCCACTGTTGCAGCACTGGAAGCGAGCTTGTTGGCTTGCTGCGCCGACTGGGCGGACTGCGCCACCGTACCCGTGAGTTGTTCGGTGGACGCAGATGCACGCTGTAGATTGCTGGCGGTCTGTTCGGTACGTTCGCTCAAATCCTGATTGCCGGTGGCGATTTCGGAGCTGGACAGCCGTATGGATTCGGACGAGTCACGCACGGTGCTGATGGAGCGGTTGAGCTGGTCGGTCATGGCCCCCAGCGCCTTCATCAGATCACCCACTTCGTCGGAGCGGTCGGTGCGGGCATCCACCGTCAGATTGCCGTCTGCGACCTCGCTGGCGACGCGACTGGCGCGCGCCAGCTCCTTGACGATCTTCTCCTGCATCAGCCACGACAGCCACACCGCAATCACGCCTGCCGCGATTGCCACGGCGGCCAGTGCCAGCGAGATGGTTTTGCCTTTGGACTGCGAGAGGGTAATGGCCGCCTCCGATGTGGCTTCAATGTGGGAGGTTGCCGCCGAAGACACCTTGATAAGGTCCTTGAAACTGGCGTCTGCACGCTGCATCGCCGAGATGCCGGTGTTGGGGTCGATGGAGGCGAAGTTAATGGCAGCGTCGGCCTGCTTGGCGTAGGTGTCCACCAAGGTCAGCATGTTCTTGATGTCGCCTTGCAACTGCGCGTCGGCCGCGCTGTCGGCCAGCGTGCTGACCACGCGTTTGACACCATCGAGTTGCTTGCCCAGATCTGCCCGTGTGCTCTTGACTTTGGCATCGTCCAGCGATGCGACGATAGCTACGGTGCGGTAGACGTTGGCATGCACCTCGGCCAGCTGCTGATTGGCGCTGGCCATGGTCTTGAAGTCATCCAGGCTGCTGCGCGAGGCCATCAAGCCGTTTTCAGCCTGCGCGTTGAGCATCCAGGTGCTGATCTGGCCGGTCAGTATCACGACGGCTGCCGTCAGCAGTGGTGCGGCCAGCAGTTTCATTCCCAGTTTCATGGGGTCTCCCGGTAGGCCGGCCGATCAGCCTATTTGTAGATGCCAGCGCAGGCGACCAGTTCTTCCACCTTTTCGCAATACATGCTCTTGGGTTCGATTTTCTTGGTGGTGGGGTTGGTGAACTTGTAGTCCTGCCAGAAGGTGCCCTTGGACTTGGCCAGATCAATGCGCTCCTTGATATACGGCTTGCCGTCGATATCCAGCATGTCGATCATCGAGGCACCCACCAGCTTGGCATTCGCGCCATGGGCTTGCACCACGCCATCCATGCCGTAGATCACCAGGTACAAATCCCTGTCGGCCCACTTCGCATCCTTGGCGGTGACTTCGGTGAACAGTTTGCTCTTGTCCTTGCCGGCGCCCTTGATGGCGGTGACGCCCTTTTTGACCATGGCCGTTGCTTCTGCTGCCGTGGCCTTGGAGTCCGCGGCTTGGGCTTGCAACCCCAAGCCAGCTGCTGCGAGAGTCAGGGCCAATGCAAAGGTACGGGAAAAGTAGTTCATGTTGTCTCCTTCGAGGGTTGTGGATGTTTGCGTCTGTTATACCGCAGGCCTACCACCCCCACAAGAGGGACTTCGTGAGCACCTCGCTGGCAAAAAGCCTGCGAGAAACAGGCTTACTCCGCTGTTTGTGCCAATGACGCCAGCGTATGCGCCAACGCATCTGTGTCAGGCGCGGGTTCCAGTTGGTTGGCCAACGTTGCCAATGCGGCAAGGCCTTGCTGCTGCAACTGGCTTATGGCTTGTCCTGCCACCTTGGGCGACTCAAATCCCAGGCTTTGCAACACGATGCTGCCACTGGCATCCACCAGCTTGAAATAAAACTTACCGTCTTTCTCGCGGTACTGCTTGAAGCTGGCGGTCGCTACTTTGGCCGCTTTTGCTGTCGTCGCTCCAGCGGAGGTTGCCAGACCGCGTAGGCCGACCGCGCTGCGCAGCGTTGCCATGAAAGGCGTGGCAATTGCGCGGGCTTTGATGGCGCCGGCCAGCAAGGCGGCTTCAATTTTTGCGGGATCGTTCATCAACGCTTCGTAGGTCGCACGCATGGGCGCCACTTCGCGGTCAATGCGCTCGAACAGCATGTCTTTGGCATCACCCCAGGCGATGCCATCCGCATAGGCTTTGCGCAAGCCCTCTGTCTCTTCTTCACTGGCAAAGGCCTGGTAAATCTGGAAGAGCGCCGAACCTTCGGTGTCCTTCGCCTCGCCGGGCAGGCGCGAGTCGGTCTTGATGCCGGCGATCAGTTTGCGCAGTTGGTCACGCGGTGCAAAGAGCGGAATGGTGTTGTCGTAGCTCTTGCTCATTTTGCGGCCATCCAGGCCAGGTAGCGTCGCAACGCTTTCTTCAATCACGGCCTGCGGTGGCACAAAGTGCTCGCCGTAGCGGTGGTTGAAGCTGTTGGCCATGTCGCGCGCCATTTCGATGTGCTGCACCTGATCGCGCCCCACAGGAACCTTGTGCGCGTTGAACATCAGAATGTCCGCACCCATCAGCACCGGGTACATGAACAGGCCAGCGGTGACATCCATGTCCGGTTCTTGTCCGCTGGCGGTGTTCTTGTCCACCGCGGCCTTGTAGGCATGCGCACGGTTCAGGATGCCCTTGCCGGTGACGCAGGTCAGAAACCATGTCAGTTCGGGGATTTCTGGAACATCGGATTGGCGGTAGAAGGTGACGCGCGCCGGGTCCAGACCTGCTGCCAGCCAGCTCGCCGCGATTTCCAGCGTTGAGCGTTGGATGCGCGCGGGTTCGTCGACCTTGATCAGCGCGTGGTAATCGGCCAAAAAATAAAAGCTCTCGACGCCCGGGGTGAGACTGGCGCGCACTGCAGGGCGAATGGACCCCACATAGTTGCCCAAATGCGGAGTGCCGGAGGTGGTGATGCCGGTGAGGAAGCGAACGGTACTCATAACGTGAATTTTCAGGAGAAGCCCAAAAGCATGGCCAATGGGGAAAGAATCAGACTCAAAAGGCCGTAAGACAACGCCATGACCGGCTGCATCCAGAGGCTGCTGACAATACCCGTGATGACGAGCGCCATCACGATGAAAAATCCGTACGGCTCAATCCGCGACACCATCGCAGCCTGCCGGTATGGAAGCAAACCCACCAGGATGCGCCCACCATCCAGGGGAGGTAGAGGGAACAAATTGAAAGCAAACATCACCACGTTGACCAACAGGCCGGCTTGGCAAACCTTCATGAAAAACGGTTCCATCACGCCAGCCGCTTGCAAGGTATACAGGCCTGCACCCCAGAGGATTGCCTGGGCAAAATTCGCCGCTGGGCCCGCCAGTGCCACCCACACCATGTCGCGTTTGGGGTTGCGCAGTTTGTCAAAACGCACCGGCACTGGCTTGGCGTAACCAAACAAGAACGCACCGGATGTTGCGAAATACAGCAACAGAGGCATCAGTACGGTGCCTATCGGGTCGATGTGGCTGGTTGGGTTCAACGTCACGCGTCCCATCATCCAGGCCGTGTTGTCGCCGAAGTAACGTGCTGCGTAGCCGTGTGCCGCCTCATGCACCGTGATCGCGAAGAGCACGGGCAAGGCGTAAATGGCAACGGTTTGAATCAGGTTTGCAAAGTCCACGGCGCTATTGTCTCAAAGTGGTAGTTGGCGTTTACAAGCCCAGGCGCGCGATGTCGCCCCGGCCTTGGCGAATCACCTCAGGCGCATCGCCGGTCAGATCAATCACCGTCGTTGGCTCTTGCGCACAGGCGCCCGCATCAATGACAACGGCAATCTGGTGCTCAAAGCGCTCGCGAATGTCCTGCGCATCGTTCAAGGGTTCGGTATCGCCGGTTGCTATCAAAGTAGTTGCCAAGAGCGCTGATCCATGCAGCGCCAGCAGGTCCTGGAGCACTTTATGTTCGGGAACCCGCAGGCCAATGGTCTTGCGCGAAGGGTGGCTCACGCGCCGTGGCACTTCCTTGCTGGCTTCCAGGATGAAGGTGAACGGGCCGGGTGTGGCGGACTTCAGCAAACGGTATTGCTTGTTGTCCACGCGCGCGTAGTTGGCCAGCTCACTGAGATCACGGCACAGCAACGTCAGGTGGTGCTTGTCATCGACGCCACGGATGCGGCGCAGCGTATCTGCTGCAGCCTTGTCGTCCAGGTGGCAGACCAGCGCGTAACTGGAATCGGTAGGCACCGCGATGATCTGACCCTTTTCCAACAAGGCGACGGTTTGTTTCAGCAGTCGGGGTTGGGGGTTGTCAGGGTGTACTTCGAAATACTGGGCCATGGCTATTGAATGCGCGAAGCCAGAAGCTCCCACACCGGCGTCAGGTGGCCTGGCAAAAAGGGCAGGGTGCCCAGCTCGGTATGGCTTTCATCCGGGCTGTGGAAATCGCTACCACGTGAGGCGGCCAGCCCGTATTCCTGCGCCGTTGCCGCATAAATCGCGTACTCAGGGACAGAGTGGCTGCCGGTTACCACCTCCACGCCCTTGCCGCCATGGGCCTTGAATTCGGTGAACAGCGCGAACTCTTCGTTCGCGCTGAAGTGGTAACGCGCGGGGTGGGCGATGACAGCCACGCCTCCGGCCTGTGTGATCCAGGTCACCGCGTCTTTGAGTGCGGCCCAGCGGTGCGGCACAAACCCCGGCTTGCCTTCGGTCAGGTATTTGCGAAACACCTCGTTGGTTTCCCTGCAGACGCCGCTCTCGACCAGAAAGCGCGCGAAGTGCGTACGGGAAATTAGCTCGGGATTACCGACAAATTTGAGTGCGCCTTCGTATGCGCCCTTGATGCCGACTTGCGCCAGGCCATCCGACATTTCCATCGCACGCTCTTTGCGTCCACCGCGTGTTTGCTGCAGGCCTTGGCGCAGCGCTTCGTTGTCTGCATCAAAACCCAGACCGACGATGTGTACCGTCTTGCCTACAAAGGTCACTGAGATTTCGACGCCGGTCAGGTATTTCATGCCTTGCGCACGGGCCGCTGCAGCAGCGCGCACCTGGCCGCCAATCTCGTCGTGGTCGGTCAGAGACCAGAGTTCTACGCCGTTTTTGTGTGCACGCTCAGCCAGTGCTTCCGGCGTGAGGGTACCGTCGGAGACGACAGAGTGGCAATGCAGGTCGGCGTTGAGAATGGAGGTCACAGAGCCATTTTAGGCTCTGGACGTCAGAAGGGCGCCGGGCTGTGGAATTCGACCTTGCTTTGGGAGCGCGGATGCAAGAATTGCAGCGCACATGCGTGCAGCAGAAGTCGGGGTGTGGCTGCAGCGATATCCGTAGGCGCATACAAGGCATCACCCAGAATAGGATGGCCAATCGCCAGCAGGTGCACGCGCAGCTGGTGTGAGCGCCCGGTTTCCGGCTCCAGTGCGACGCGGCTAGTGCCTTGGTTGGCATCCCGGGCTATCAGTCGAACGCGGCTGATGCTGGCTTGTCCCGTGGGGTCGATCATCCGTAACGGGCGGCGCGGCCAGTCCACCCGGATGGGCATGTCAATCGTGCGCCAGGCGTCCATCGGCGCATCGATCTGGCCGTGCACTACCGCCTCATAGCGTTTGTGAACCTGCCGCGCTGCAAAGGCGGCGTTGAGTGCGCGCTGCATTTCAATGCCGCGGGCCATCGCGATCAGGCCAGAGGTGGCCATGTCCAGTCGGTGAACCACCAATGCGTCTTGAAACTGTTGTTGGACGCGGGCGCTCAGGCAATCTTCCATGCCTTCGCCGCGTCCCGGTACCGACAGCAAGCCACTGGGCTTGTTCAGCACGATCAATGATTCATCAGAAAAAACAACGTCCAACCCCGCTGGGGGCTGGTACTTGTCAGCCGCCTTCACGTTCGGCAATCAGGCGTTGCACGGTCTCGCACAGCTCATTGACATCATTGGGCTTGTAGATCAATGCGCTGGCACCTTCTGCCAAGGCGGTGCGCTCGATGTCGGGTGTGATGTAGCCTGACGCCAGCGCCACCGGCAATCCAGGCCACTGGTTGCGCACTGCGCGTAATAGATCGACACCGCTGAAGCCCGGCATGTTGTAGTCGGTCACCAGCAGATCAAAGCCCTGCGGCGACGCGTGCAAGGCGGCCAGGGCATCGCGCGGATCGGTGAAGGTAGTCACCGCAAAGCCTTTGCGTTGCAACACCCGTGCCACCAAAAACACCAAGGCCTGGTCATCGTCTACATACATGACGCGGCGCCCACCGCCGCGCACTTCAGGTGCGGGAGCTGCTACGGCGCTGGCAGGGGCCACCTGCTCATGGGTGACCGGGAAATACAGTGAAAACACACTGCCCTGGCCCGGAGTGCTGTCCACTTGTACCGCGCCCCCATGGGTTTGCATGATGCCGTGCACCACGGACAGGCCAAGGCCCGTTCCCTGGCCGACTTCGCGCGTGGTGAAGAACGGCTCGAAGATGCGCTCTATCGTGGCCTGCGTCATGCCGTTGCCGGTATCACGAACTCTCAAAGCCACATAGTCGCCTGCGGGCAGACCCATGCGTTCGCATTCGGGCGGGCTCAGTTGTGTGCTGCCCAGCTCGATGGCGACGGAGCCCTTGTTCTTGCCAATCGCCAGGATTGCATTGGTACACAGGTTCAGCACCGCCTGCTCGACCTGTGTGGCATCGGCCAGCACCGTTGGGTTATTGGCCTCGACGGTGACGCTCAGGCGCACCGACGGCGGCAAAGTCACCTTGACCAGGCGTGCGGTTTCGTGCACCACTTCGGCCATTTGCAACGCAATACGCTGTGGCACCTCATTGCGGCTGAAAGTCAGAATCTGTCGCACCAGATCGCGCGCGCGCCGTCCGGCTTTGTCAATTTCCAGCAGACTGGTTTGTGCTGGAGCGCCATCCGCGGTGTCCTGCCGGGCCAGCTCCACGTTGCCCAGAATTGCGCTCAGGATATTGTTGAAATCGTGCGCAATGCCGCCAGCCATCGTGCCCATGGCCTGCATCTTTTGCGACTCGCGCAGTTGTGTTTCCAGTGCAATACGCTGAGACTCCGCCTGCTTGCGCGCACTCAAGTCCCGTACAAACAGCGTGGTGATGGCGCCATGGTGCAGGTGCTGCCCCCGTTGCTTGATGTCCGGCGGGGCGCTGCTGTGGATCACTGCGCGGGTGCGCAATCGGCGCTCCAGCGACACGCTGATTTCAACAAAAATGGTTTTGCCTTGCATGTTGGTTGCCTGGAACTCGCCCAACATGGCTTGCGCCGGAACCTCACCATTCGCCAGCGCGCGCTCAACCTCCGGCAGAAAGCGCCCCAATGGCATTGCCAGCGCCTGCTCCGCCGGGCAGGCGAATAGCGCCGTGGCCGCAGGGTTGAACACCGTGATGTGCTGGCTCTCGTCCACGCACAGGATCGCGTCCAGCGAAGAGTTGATGATGGCCGCCATGCGGTTCTCGCTGAGCAGCAAGTCTTCGTTGCGCTGGCGCAGGATAGTGGCGCTTTCCTGCAGGGCCTGGCGCTGTGTCAGCAGCGGCCCCTGGTCGATCACCGCACAGGTGAAATGCGCCAGGTCGCCTTGCGGGTTGTCGATGCGCGCGATGTGCAGGTCGCCGGTGAAGTTGCCGCGCGAACCGGCAATGAACACCACTTCACTGACTTCGCTGGTGCCCGCTGTACGCGCATTGAGAAACGCCACCGCTACTTCGTCGGCATGCGTCGTTGCCACAAAGGGCAGCAGGAAGTTCAGTGGTGCGTCGGACTCCAGTGGTTGAAACAGGCGCTGTGCCATTGCATTGCTGGCCAGCACCTGGCCCACCTCGTCCACCACCATCAGCGCCAGCGGGACGCTGGAAAACAGTGTCGCAAACCGCTCGGAAGCGCCTTCCGCCTCCTGCTGGCTGTAACGCAAGGCTTTATTCTGGATTTCCAGTTCGGACTGGTATTTGCGCAGGTCTTCGATCATCTGCGCCGGCGCGTAGCCGTCGATGATCAGGTCCTGCTCGGCGTCAATCCGCGAATCGGCGAACTGTTTGGGTCGCGGGATGACCTTGAACTTTTTCCTGCGCGGCAGACCGATCATGGGCGTGCTTCCACGGTCAGGCGGGGCCGGGGCATGGAGAGGCGTGGCATGGGTGGGTCAACGGGCTTGCAGATTGCGTTGCCGGTTTATATCAAACTCGCTGACGGGCGCTGCGCGGTTGCCCCAGGCGTTGCGGATGTAGGTCAGCACCGCGGCGGTTTGCGCATCGTTCAACTGCAACTGGAACGGCGGCATGCCATAGGGGCGTGGGTTGCCGAGGGTAGCCGGCGCATAGCCGCCTTGCAAAACGGCTTGCACCAGATTCTCCGTGCGCGTCATCGTGACGGCGCGGTTGCCTGCCAGTGCCGGGTAAGCGCCTGCGCGGCCTTCGCCGCTCTTGCCATGACACTCCGCGCAATGGCGCTCATACAGTGCCGTGCCTTGTGAAGTCAAGCCAGTGGCGGGTTCGGTGGAACTGGTTTTTGCAGAAATCGTACGCATGTTGGTCTGCAGATAGCGCCCCATCGCATCCGCGTCTGCATCGCTCAAATATTGGGTGCTGTGCGCTACGACTTCCGCCATCGGGCCGCTGGCGTTCGCACGCGTGTTGCTGCCCTTCTGAAGAAAATCGCGTACCTCGATCTTGGTCCAGGCACCTATGCCAGCTTCCGCAACATCGTCCAGCGCGGGCGCGTACCAGCCCTGCACACTCAACGCATTTCCTGACATCCATTTGCTGGTGCCCATAGCGCCCAGCAGGTTGCGTTTGCCATGGCATTCGGCACAATGTCCCAGCCCCTGTACCAGGTAAGCGCCACGTTGCATTTGCGCATCGGCGGTCGCTGGCACTACGGGTGTCGCAGGTTCAAAGAAGGCCAGACGCCATAAGCGCAACGCCCATTGCGTGCTGTACGGGTAACGCAGCGTATGGGGCGTGTTCGCGCGGGCTGTGGCTGGCAGCGACTGCAGAAAAGCCCAAAGTGCATCGGAATCTTCCCGTGTGACGTGCGTGTAGCTGGTGTACGGAAATGCCGGGTATAGCAAGCGGCCGTCGCGCGACTTTCCGTGGTGCAGCGCCTGCCAGAAATCGTCTGCGGTCCAGTTGCCAATGCCAGTTGCCTTGTCGGAAGTGATGTTGCTGGAGAACACCGTGCCAAACGGCGTGTCTATCGGTTTGCCGCCTGCGTAGCTGGCGTCGCCCGGTGCGGTATGGCATAGCGCGCAGTTGCCAATGCGGGCCAGATAGGCACCGCGTTGCAGGGGGGCGTCTATGGCTGCCGGACGCTGCTCCTTACCGCACTGAAAGTCAGCCGCGGTTGTTTTGGGAGTTGTTGAGTTGGCGGGTTTATAGACCGCAGGCGGTGGCTGGGATGACAGCCACACCGCCAATGCACTGATGTCCTGCCCTTGCAGCTTGCGCGCGATCTGGCCCATGCAGTCGGGCGCATGCGCCTGGCGCTGCCCGGTTTGCCAACCGCCCAGTTGCGCGTTGATGTAGTCGCGTGGCAGGCCCAGCAGCCCGGGCGTTTGCGGCAGCATGCCGGTCAACGCAGTGCCGTGGCACTGCGTGCAGGCGGGCAGGCCACGCTTGGTGTCACCGTTTTGTGCCAGCGCTTTGCCACGCTCCAACAAGGCTTTGTCAGCCACTTGTGAAACCGGGGGCGGGTAGGGCAAATCGAGACTGGAGAAATACTGCGCCAATTCCCACAAGTAGGTCTCATTCAATGGGGCCAGCAGGCCCTGCATCAGCGCATAGTGGCGCCGGTCTTCGCGGAAATTCAGCAGCTGGTTGTAGAGATAGCCAGCGGGTTTGCCGGCAAGGCGGGGGTAGTAGCCATCTGGCCCGGCTTTGCCCTGGTCGCCGTGGCAGGCGGTGCAGGCTTTGGCGCGCTGCGCCATGCTGTCTTCAAATGCCGGTGTGGCCGACGCAGTGGCGCAGAGCAGTGTACCGACGGCGAGCGCGCACAGCGCGCGCAGCAGCTGCAATAGAGCGCTAAGCGTCCGCCCAAACCACAGGCTGGTGTCGCGCGGTCCAGTTTTCGTATTGCGCGCTATAGGCTTCTTCGATGCGTGCACGCTTGACTTTCAGGGTGGGTGTGACGAATCCGTTTTCGGGAGTCCAGGCAATGGTCACCACCGCCAGACAATCGAGTTTCTCATGCGGATCGAGCTTGGTATTGATCTGCGCCAAATGCCCCTGCAAAGACGCCACCAATGCGGTCTTCCCATCTGGGCCCGCGCAGCGCGAAACGGCTTCCTGTGACAGCATCACGACCGCGAGCGGTTGCGGCAGGTTAGCGCCCGTCACGGCGCAGGCCTCTATATCGGGGTGCAGTACCAGCAGGTCTTCAATCGGTGCGGGGGCTACGTACTTGCCCTTGCTGGTTTTGAAAATATCTTTCACGCGCCCGGTGATGCGCAACTGGCCTGCGCTGTCGATGCTCCCCTTGTCACCGGTGCGCAACCAGCCGTCGGCCGTCATCGTCGCCGTGGTTTGTTCGGGCTCGCGGTAGTAGCCCAACATCATGGCGGCACAGCGCATCTGGATTTCGCCTGTCTCCGGGTCGATGCGGCTTTCCACTTCGTCATAGGGCATACCAACTGAGCCAGTCTGGCGCCCGCCGGGCAACGTGGAATGCGACACACCGCTGTTCTCCGTCATGCCGTAGACCTCGATCAAATCCAGTCCCAAGCTGCGATACCACTGCAACACATCAGCAGGCATGGGGGCGGCGCCACCTGCTGCAATGCGACATTGGTCCAGGCCCAGGCCTTTCAGAATCTTGCGGCGCACGATGCCGCCCAAGAGTGGAATGCGCAGCAGCTTTTGCAGCTTTTGCGCAGGCATTTTGGAGTGCACGCCCTGCTGGAACTTGACCCATAGCCGCGGTACCGAAAAGAAAATCGTAGGCCGCGCGCGTTGTAAATCCTGCACAAACGTATCCAGCGCCTCGGCAAAAAATACATGACCGCCATAACGCAGCGAGGCCTGCTCGATCAACATGCGTTCGGCCACATGGGCTAACGGCAGGTAGGAGATATAGCGGTCTTCGCTGTTCATCGTGACCCGGCGCGTGGCGCTGGTCACGCCCCAAGCCATGGTCTGGAAGGTGTGGACCACACCCTTGGGCTTGCCGGTGGTGCCGGAGGTGTAAATGATGGTGCTTATGGCGTCCGCCGCAGGTGCAGGTGTGCCGGTCAGCGGCGCCGTCTTCTCCAGCAGATCCGTCCAACGCAGGCCCGGAAGTTCAGGTGCCAGTGGCAAGGTAATCACCGGGATATGCGTACGCACGCCCTTCACATTGGCCGTGTCGTCCAGCTTGCCGACAAACAGTGCTCGTGATTCGCTGTGCTCCAGGATGTAGGACAGCGAATCAGCGTTGAAGGTCGGATAGATCGGAACGGACACATAGCCCGCCATCAGAATGGCCAGGTCGGACAGAATCCAGTGCGCGCTGTTCTTGCCCAGAATCGCAACCCGACTGCCCGCGGGCCAGCCCTGCTGCTGCAGCCAATGTGCCATGCGGCGTACTTGGTCTGCGGCCTCCGTCCAGGTGATCTCCTGCAGTACGCCGCTACCCATGGGCTGAGTCAGGTAGACCTGATTGGCACGCTCGCGCTCCCAGCGGTAAAGGCATTGCAGGGGCAAATCGGAGGAGGAAACAGTGATGGGTAAAGTCATGAATCCATTCTTCACGCACCCCACGTGTGGGGCAATGGTGTTGACCCTAGGTGACGTACTTTTTGTGGCCAGAGGAGGCCATTTCCATTTGCAGCGACAATCTAGCCTCTTTTTTTGTTTCAGGTTTACGTTTTTACATGTCCAGTACGACCACCTATACCGTGCGTCCCGCCACCTTGCGCGATGCCAAGGCCATCACCGAAGTCCATAACCAGAGCGAGCGCGAATCGCTGCAAGTCACGCTGGGCGATGTTCCGCTGCCTTTCATTCCCACTGACAAGCGCCAGGCCTACTGGCGCGAAGCGATTGAGTACGCCGAGCCGCAAGTGCAGGTTGTGCTGGATGACGAGAAGATCATCGGCTTTGTCGGCTTTGACCGTTCCCGCGACAAGGGCACGCCACCTACGATGGGCGAAATCTGGGCCATCTATGTGCCCGCCGCCCACCACGGCAAGGGCGTCGGCCTGGCACTGTGGGATGCGGCCCGAGAAGGTCTGATGGAAGAAGGTTGTACCCACGTCAGCATCTGGCTGCCATTGGCCAACGAGCGCGTGCTGCGCTTCCACGAGCTGGCTGGTTTCAAGCGCGAAATCTCTACCGCACGCACCGCTCCTCTGGGCAATATCAAGATTGAGGAAATCCGCCTCAAGCGTCCGCTGAACTAGGGCTCAAAGCAACAGATGCGCATGTTCGTTACCCGTAGGTAACGTTCAGGCGCATCGGCCAACGATGTTGGCTGGTAAGGTGAGCGCCACAACAAATCAGGCCGCCATGACATCCCCCAACATAGACGCCGTTACCCGCCTTACTGCAAGTCAGGTGGTCTACCAGATCTTCCCGGAGCGATTTGCCATCGGTGGTGGACTTTCCAGTGCCGAGAAGCTGGCGCAGCCCGCGTACAACCTGCCGCACGCCGTCAAGCGTGGCTGGGGTGACAGCACACTGAACCAGAACTGGGCAGACCAGTTCTTCGGTGGCGACCTCGATGGCATTACCGACAAGCTCGACTACCTCACGGATCTGGGGGTGACCGGCGTGTACCTCACGCCGGTGTTCACTTCACCCAGCAACCACAAATACGACGCGCAGGACTATTTCAGCGTTGACCCCATGTTCGGCGGTGACGCGGCGCTGACGCGTCTGTCCGATGCCTTGCATGCCCGTCACATGAGCTTGACACTGGACGCGGTGCTCAACCACGTCTCCAGCAAGCACCCCTGGTTTCTGGCCGCACAGGCAGGCGATGTCGCGAAGCGCAATTGGTTCACTTTCAAGCCCGACGGCAGCTACCTGTGCTGGCAGGACAATGCCAGCCTGCCCGAGCTGAACCTGGACAACCCCGACGTACGCGATGTGCTGTACCGCAAGCCCGACAGCCTGGTGCAGCATTGGCTGGCCCGAGGCGTAGACCACTGGCGTTTTGACGTCGCACAAGATGTAGGTATTCCTGTGGCGCAGGAAATGCGCGCCATCGTCGGTGCAGCGTATCCGCAAGCCCATCTGCTGGGTGAACTCAATGGTTTTTCAGGCAGCTGGTTTCAGTCTGGCGAGGGCTTTCACGGCATGATGAATTACTGGTACCGCACGGCCACGCTGGCCTGGCTGGCTGGCGATATCGATGCGGTGCAGATGAACCACGCCGCCCGCGATGCGCGTGAGGGCTACGGTTTGAAGGGCCTGCTGTGCTCCTGGAACATGCTGTCCAGCCACGACACGCCGCGCCTCATTACGGCGGTGGGCAGTATCGAAAAAGCGCAACTCGCAATGCTGATGCAGTTCACGCTACCCGGCGTGCCGCTGGTGTATTACGGCGAAGAGATTGGTATGGAAGGCGGCAACGACCCTGATTGCCGCCGCACGATGCGCTGGGATGAAACCCAGTGGAACCACACACAGCGCAATTGGGTGAAGCAACTGATTGCCATGCGCCAGTCCAATCCCGCGCTGAAATACGGTGACATCACCGTGCTGGGCGACCGGCTGAAGGGTAACGCGCTGGTGTTCCTGCGCCATACCGAACAACCCGGCGAGGCAGCGTTGGTGATTGTCAACCTGGACGACAAGCCGCTGGACTGCGTGTTAATGCTGCCGTACTCGCACTGGTACGACGGCGTGCCGCTGCGCGATGCCCTGGGCCATGCGCCCGCTACCCGGGTAGAGGCGGCCAGCGTGCGGCTGAAAATCGCGCCTAATTCTGGTGCGGTCTACCAGGCAAGTGAGCCCTACAAAAATTACACCTACTTCAAACCGCGCAATCGACTTTAGAGAATGCGGCCTACTGACACCACGCTGTCAGTAGCCCTGTCGCACCATCTGGGCTTCCTTAACTCCATTGGAATAGCCCATGAAAAATGCGATCAGCTGGTTCGAAATCCCGACCACCCAACTCGACCAGGCACAGGCCTTTTACGAGGCTGTTTTAGGAAGCGCCATGCGCCGCGAGAACATGGGACCGTCGCAAGGCGCCGTGTTTTCTTACGACATGGCCACCGACGGTGTGGGTGGCGCCTTGATGATGGGACCTACTGCGCCAGCAAAATCGGCAGGTGGCACGTTGATTTATCTGGATGCCTCACCATCACTGGACGCCGCACTGGAACGCACGGTAGCGGCAGGCGGACAGATTGCCTTGTCACGGCAGGCTCTGCCACCAGGTATGGGCTTCTTCGCACACATCACCGATCTGGACGGCAACCGGGTAGGTCTGCATGCTCCGGATTGACCAGCCTGCCATGCACAACAACTGGATTGCCGTGGCTTGCGCAGAGCACGCACGCCGGGGCTGTGCAGTACCGGGGCAAGGCTATATGCAGGTATGCCACGGCAAGTGCGCCCCTCTCAAACGAGTGCAGCCCGGAGACCGTGTGGCCTACTACGCGCCCACGGTCCGCATGGGTGGTAAAGACAGTCTGCAAAGCTTTGTGTCGCTGGGGCTGGTGTTGCCTGGCGTGCCCTATGCATTGGATATGGGCGGAGGCTTTGTGCCTTTTCGCCGGGATATAGCCTATGTCACCGCGAACGAAACGCCCATAGCTCCATTGCTTGATGATTTGGAGTTTGTGGAAGACCGAACGCGTTGGGGTTACAAATTCCGTTTTGGCTTGTTCCAGGTGAGTGAGGTCGATATGCGCTTGATCGCCAATGCCATGCAGGCGGATATGTTGATGTTGGACTTTTAGGCACTGCGTTCGCCCGTAATATGCAAACCTCACCCGTCCTTCCACAAACCCTCCATTTGTCTCGATGCGCCGCGCCGATCGCCTTTTTCAAATCGTTCAAATCATCCGTGGTCGCAGGCTGACCACGGCTGCGATGTTGGCAACACGGCTCGAAGTTTCAGAACGCACGGTGTACCGCGATGTAGCTGATCTTCAGCATCAGGGCGTGCCCATCGAAGGTGAGGCCGGGGTAGGTTACCGGTTGGGGCAGGGTTTTGATTTGCCGCCGCTGATGTTTACTGTGGACGAGGCTCGCGCGTTGGTCGCCTCGGTGCGCATGGCGCAGGTCTGGCAAGACCCGGCGCTGGCGCAGGCCTCGCAAGTTGCGCTGGGAAAGATTCTTTCGGTGTTGCCGATGGCGGCGCGGGTTGCTGCGCAGAGCATGGCCATCTATGCCCCTCCCATAGGGCTTGAACCCGAAGTTCAAGCCACGCTGCAAACCCTGCGTGAGGCCGCGCAAGCGCATCAGAAAATCAAACTGCAATACCGGGATGCATCAGACCAACTGACCACCCGCACGGTGCGACCCCTCGGTTGCTTTTACTGGGGCAAGGTCTGGACGTTGGCTGCGTGGTGCGAAACCCGGAGTGGATTTCGCAGCTTTCGTCTGGACCGCATGGCGCGCGTGCAGCGCCTGGAAAGCAAGACCGGTCAATTCAAAGACGAAGCCGGAAAAACGCTGGCGGACTATCTGCGCAGTGCCGCACCGCCCCATATTCAGGAAAAGCTCAACGGAACTTCCTGACGTCTCTAGGGCAGGGCGGTGCGCTCCGTGAAATACCTTAGTTTTACTTTGGCGCTTTGGCCGTGCGCAAGTAAGGCAGCTTGATGTCAATGCTGCCGTATTTCTCGCGGGCCTGGTCGTCGTTGAGCGCCAGCGCAACGATCACATCCTGCCCCACCGTCCAGTTGGCCGGAGTGGCCAGTGGCACGTTGAAGGTCAGTTGCAGGGCATCCAGTGCGCGCAGAACTTCAGCGAAGTTGCGGCCCACTGACATGGGGTAGGTCATGGAGAGCTTGAGCTTTTTGTCCGGACCGATGATGAACACCGAGCGCACGGTGGCGGTATCGGCGGCCGTGCGGCCATCGGGCAAATAGGCTTCGGCAGGCAGCATGTCAAACAGCTTGGATACGGCCAGGCCCTCGTCCGCAATGATGGGGAAACCGGCCTTGGCGCCTGCAAAGCTTTCGATGTCGCTTTTCCACTTCTTATGCGCCTCAACGCCGTCCACCGAAACACCAATTACTTTGGTGCCGCGCTTGGCCCATTCGTCTGCCAGTTGCGCGACCGCGCCGAATTCGGTGGTGCAAACTGGCGTGAAATCTTTGGGGTGAGAAAACAGAATGGCCCAACCGGAGCCAATCCAGTCGTGAAAGGCAATGCTGCCTTGGTCGGTTTCGGCAGTGAAGTTGGGAACGAGATCGTTGATGCGCAAGGCCATGGGAAATTCCTCCAAGTTGAAGATCGAATTCCAGTTTGACAGAAATTACTGCATTCGTCAGGCATAAGCATATTCAGAAAATGGACGTGACCGTCCAGTGCATACACTCGGGCCATGAACCCTGAAGACCTGCAAAAGCTTGTCACCATCGCCATGCCCTTTGGCAAACACAAGGGCACGTTGCTTGCCGATCTGCCCGGCAATTACCTGGCCTGGTTTGCGAGAGAAGGATTTCCGAAAGGCGAAATTGGCCGTCTTTTGGCGCTGATGTTGGAGATCGACCACAACGGTTTGAGCGACTTGTTGAGGCCGTTGCGAGCGAATCAAAAGCGCGGCTAGGTGATTTTAAAAATGGTGCGCACTTTCTTTGCACCTACTTTTTCCTCGTACGCCGCCCATTGCTTGATGCCTTTGACAAGCACCGATGCACTCACATCCTTCACTGGTGATTTGGCTTTGAGCCTGCTGGTGACCCAGTCCTGCACGTGCGGCATCGTGGTGCCTTGCTCGCCGGTGGGGATCAGCAACTCCTTGCCGGCGACCGTACCGGCCGATGTGACTTTGAGTTCGGTAGCTGGCATTTTGTGAGTCCGTAGTGAACGAGAAATTTACGCGATTATCCTGTTCACAACACCGCTGAAAAAAACATCAAAAGAGAAGCGACAATATGCACCTGGCGAAAATCTTCGTCAGATATAACTAAATGGAAATTTGAAAAATGGCAACTGCGAAAAAATCGGCCCCTAAAGCCGCAACGACAACCAAGAAGACTACTGCACCTGCGAAGGCTACAAAGCCTGTTGCAAAGGCAGCCCCCAAGAAGGCGCCTGTGTCCAAAGTAGCCAAGGCCACTGCAAAGATCACTGCAGCTATCGCCAAGCTGACTGAGCGCAAGAACAAGCTCGCTGCTGAAATCAATGCACTGCGCGACAAGCGCACTGCACTGAAGGTTGTCGCTCCTGCGGCTGCACCTGCTGCTCCGAAGGCCAAGGCTGCGGCCAAGCCAAAGGCTAAAGCCAAGAAGGCCGTAGCCAAGAAGTAAGCAACTCGCTGACTTTTGAAAAAGGCCCTTCGGGGCCTTTTTTATTTTGTTCTTCCGATAATGGCGTGATGGACCCGCTCGCTTCCCTGGCAGATTTCATTCGACGCCATCCGCGCCTACTGGTGCTGACCGGCGCGGGCTGCAGCACCGAGGCCGGTATCCCGGACTACCGCGATGCCAATGGCGCCTGGAAACGCAACGAACCCATGCGGTTTCAGCTGTTCGTTGCCGATGCACTCGCGCGCAAGCGCTACTGGGCGCGCAGCATGCTCGGCTGGCGCATGATGGCCAGCGCCCGCCCCACAGCCGCACACCACGCGCTGGCACGATTGGAGAATGCGGGTCGCATTGAGTTACTGGTGACGCAGAACGTGGATGGGCTGCACAACGCCGCGGGTAGCGGCAACGTGGTCGACTTGCATGGCCGCATTGATACGGTGTGCTGCCTGGCTTGTGGTGCGCGCACGCAGCGGCTGGCGCTGCAAGCGGAGTTGATGCGGCGAAATCCGCATTGGGCCGCGCTGGATGCGCAGAGCGCCCCGGATGGCGATGCCGATCTGGAGTCGCAGGACTTTGCGCAGTTCGATGTGCCGCCATGCCCGCATTGCGGTGGCATGCTCAAGCCCGATGTGGTGTTCTTTGGCGAAAGCGTGCCGCGCGAACGTGTGGCCGCAGTGCGTGAGGCGCTTGCCAAAGCCGATGCGATGCTGGTCGTGGGGTCGTCGCTGATGGTGTATTCGGGCTTTCGGTTTGTCGAAGACGCGGTATCCGCCGGCAAACCCGTCGCCGCCGTGAACCGGGGCCTCACGCGCGCTGACGCGGTGTTAACCCTCAAAGTGGAGCACGAGGTGGGCGCGGCGCTGGAAGCTTTGGCGGCATCCAGCCCCCAATTTGCACAGTTAATTGGGTCCAAAGTGCGATAGCACACAGGGATAGAGCAATCAGTGTTCTACTGTGATCGGTGATTGCAGGCAATTAAGAATCACCTTTATACAAGGCAATCCAATGACTCGACGTACGTCACCGTGCCCATCTGTTGGCACTTCGCATTGGAATCTCAGTGCTAACTGACACCACCGAACTCCAATCTGTCAGCGACATTGCCCGAATCGCAAGCGCCCTGCAAAGCGCGATTTTCAACAGCGCCAATTTTTCCAGCATCGCGACCGATGCCAAGGGCGTCATCCAGATTTTCAATGTAGGCGCAGAGCGCATGCTGGGCTACAAGGCGGCGGAAGTGATGAACAAGATCACGCCGGCCGAGATTTCTGATCCGCAGGAAGTTATCGCCAGAGCCAAGGCGTTGAGCGTCGAGCTCGAAACACCTATTGCGCCCGGGTTTGAAGCGCTGGTGTTCAAGGCCTCTCGCGGCATTGAAGACATCTATGAGCTGACTTACATTCGCAAGGATGGCAGCCGCTTCCCCGCTGTTGTATCGGTTACCGCCCTGCGTGATGAGCAGAACAGCATCATTGGCTATTTGCTGATTGGTACGGACAACACGGCGCGCAAGCACGCTAAAGAAGCCTTGGTCCGGGCTGGAGCCTTGCAGAGCGCGATTTTCAACAGCGCCAACTTTTCCAGTATTGCGACTGATGCCAAGGGCGTGATCCAGATTTTCAACGTCGGTGCAGAGCGCATGCTGGGCTATGCGGCGGCAGATGTGATGAACAAGATCACACCAGCCGATATCTCGGACCCGCAGGAGGTGATTGCACGCGCCGAGGCATTGACGATTGAACTGGGAACCTCGATTGCGCCGGGCTTTGAGGCCTTGGTGTTCAAGGCGTCACGCGGCATCGAAGACATTTACGAGCTGACCTATTTCCGCAAGGACGGTAGCCGCTTTCCTGCAATCGTCTCGGTCACCGCTTTGCGCGATGAGCAGAACAGCATCATTGGTTATCTGCTAATTGGCACCGACAACACCGCGCGCAAGCAGGCGGAAGAAGCGCTGCTCAAGGCCGGTGCCTTGCAGAGCGCGATTTTCAACAGCGCCAATTTTTCCAGCATCGCGACCGATGCCAAGGGCGTGATCCAGATTTTCAACGTCGGTGCAGAGCGCATGTTGGGCTACGCGGCGGCAGATGTGATGAACAAGATCACGCCGGCCGACATCTCCGATCCGCAGGAGGTGATTGTGCGCGCCGAGGCATTGACGATAGAACTTGGAACCTCGATTGCGCCCGGCTTTGAGGCCTTGGTGTTCAAGGCCTCACGTGGCATCGAAGACATCTATGAGCTGACCTACATCCGCAAGGATGGCAGCCGCTTCCCCGCGGTCGTCTCGGTCACCGCTCTGCGGGATGAATGGAACAGCATCATTGGCTACCTCCTGATTGGTACCGACAACACCGCCCGCAAACAGGTTGAAGCAGAGCGGGAACGGCTGGACCAGGTGCTGCGGCACAAGAACGAAGAGTTGGAGAGCGCTAAATTCGTCGCAGAAAAAGCCAACCGTGCCAAGAGCGACTTTCTTTCCAGCATGAGCCACGAGCTGCGCACCCCGCTGAATGCCATTCTTGGCTTCGCGCAGGTCATAGATTCCGGTCCACCGGCCCCTTCACCGTCCCAGCAACGCAACCTGGACCAAATTTTGAAGGCAGGTTGGTATTTGCTGGAACTGATCAATGAAATTCTCGATCTCGCGTTGATCGAGTCCGGCAACGCCACGCTGTCGCTTGAACCCGTCTCGCTGGGCGACGTGATGCATGCCTGCCAGACCATGATCGAGCCGCAGTCGATGAAGCGCGGCATCCGTATGCGGTTTCCGCACTTTGACGTGCCTTACTTCATCCAGGCAGACCGGACGCGGGTGCAGCAAGTCCTGATCAACTTGCTGTTCAATGCCATCAAGTACAACAAGTCCGATGGCATGGTCACCGTGGAGTACACCCTGACTCCAACGAACTCCATTCGGATCAGCGTTAGAGATACGGGCGAGGGGCTCTCGCCGGAGCAGATCGCGCAGCTTTTTCAGTCATTCAACCGCCTCGGCAAGGAATCCAGCAAGGAAGAGGGCACCGGTATCGGTTTGGTCGTGACCAAGCGGCTGGTCGAGCTGATGGGCGGCTCCATTGGCGTGGAGAGCACCGTGGGCGTTGGCAGCACTTTCTGGTTTGAAATGGCGCTTACCGCTGCGCCGCTGTATATCCCGGGGGACGCAGAGCATACGTCTGCGGCACCGCTGCAACTGCCCCATGGCCTGCAGCCGCGCACCCTGCTGTACGTCGAAGACAACCCGGCCAACCTGGAACTGGTGGAGCAAATTCTGAAGCGCCGCCCAGACCTTCATATGCTCAGCGCCATGAATGGCCTGGATGGCATTGAGATTGCGCGCATCCATCAGCCCGAAGTAATTTTGATGGACATCAACCTGCCCGGTATCAGCGGCCTGGAGGCCATGCAAACCCTGCGAGCCGACCCTGCTACAGCTTCCATCCCGATCATTGCTTTGAGCGCCAATGCGGTTCCCAGTGATATCGAGAAAAGCCTTGAAGCAGGATTTTTCGGCTACCTGACAAAACCCATCCGTATCAATTTGTTCATGGACAAGCTGGACGCTGCGCTGGAGTTTGCGAAAACGCAGTCAGCGTTTGCGTCTGTGAAGAAATAGCCCTGCCTGGGCACACTTGAAGCAGCGCGGTGACAATTGGGCATAGCGCTGCAATTCGAGATCGCCCATGCCCAACTCTCCCATCATCAAAGTCCAGCCCCTGTCATTCCCGTGGCAGACCATTGACCCATTCCTGTTCTGTGTGCATCACAACGATGCGTACCCGCCGGGCAATGAAGCCATGGGGCCGCAAGCCTCTCTGGCGGGCCGCAGCATGGGGCAAGACTTCTCTGGCAAAGAGGGCTGGAGCATGTACCACGGCCAAACCGTGCCCGGCTTTCCGGCGCATCCCCACCGTGGGTTTGAGACCATCACGATTGTGCGCAAAGGGCGCATTGACCATTCCGACTCCGCGGGTGCGACAGCGCGTTTTGGCGACGGCGATGTGCAGTGGCTCACCGCCGGCAAAGGCATCGTGCATTGCGAGATGTTCCCGCTGCGCCACCGGGACAAGCCCAACCACACAGAGTTGTTCCAGATCTGGCTCAACCTGCCCGCCAAGAGCAAGATGGCGGAGCCGCACTTCACGATGTTCTGGAATGAAGACATTCCGAGACACGATGCGAAGGACGCTGATGGAAACGTCACACAGATCACCACCATCGCAGGCGTGTTGACCGCTGACAAAAGCCTTGCGCCACCGCCAGACTCCTGGGCATCTGCACCCGACGCGGACCTCGCCATCCTGACGATCAAGATGGCGCCTGGCGCGCGATGGACCTTGCCCGCCGCGCAGAGTGCCGCAACCAAGCGACAGTTGTATTTCTTCCTGGGCGCGCAACTCACCATCGCCGGGCAAAGCGTAAATCCCGCTTCCGCGATTGAAGTGGCAGCCGACCAGGCGATAGAGCTGGTGAACGGGCCACAAGAGGCGGAGCTGCTGCTATTGCAGGGCCGTCCGATAGGCGAGCCGGTTGCGCAATACGGACCGTTTGTGATGAACACCGAGGCAGAAATCCACCAAGCCTTCGCGGACTACCGCAGGACAGAGTTTGGCGGTTGGAAGTGGGGCGCCAGCGACCCCGTCCATCCGCGGGACAAGGGCCGGTTTGCCTTGCATACGGATGGACGCGTCGAAGAGCGTTAGGGTATCAACGCGGGCCATCAGCGACCTTCGCGTTTCATCTCCAGTCTCTGCCGGCCCTCCCGGCCTCTGGCCTTCCACTGCGCGAGTTGTTGCTGGCGCTCCAGTGCATTCATGGTGTCGCGGCGGCTTTCGCGGAGCATCTTGTGGTAATTCTTCAGGCGCTCCGGGTTGGTCTGTTCGCGCACAGCGCAGCCAGGCTCATCTTGGTGGCAACAGTCTCTGAAGCGGCACTGCGCGGCCAGCGCGCTGATATCTTCAAACAAGGATTCCAACGTTTGCGCATCCACATCCGGGCGCAGCGTGCGCACACCGGGCGTGTCTATCACGCATGCGCCAGAAGGCAACAGATGCAATGAACGCGCGGTCGTGGTGTGTTTCCCCCGGCTATCGTGTTCTCGCACAGCACCCGTGTCCTGCGTATCGCTGCCCAGCAGGCCATTGGTGAGCGTGCTCTTGCCGGCCCCCGACGAGCCGAGCAACACCAGCGTTTGCCCCGCATAGATGTAGGGTTTCAAGGCATCGCGTGCCGCTGAGCTGCGGGCATCGACAGCGATCACATCGATGTGCTTGCCTATGCGATCACCTACCGACGCAATGCGCTCTTCCAACCGTTCCGACGAAGTGTCGGCCAATACATCGGCTTTGGTCAGTACGACGACGGGCAATACCCCGCTGCTTCCTGTCAGGGCCAGATAGCGCTCCAGCCTCTGCAGGTTGAAGTCCAGGTCCAGGCCCATCACGAGTAGCGCCGTGTCCACGTTGCTGACCACCGTGTGGCGGCTGCCATCCGCATCGCGGCGCACGATCTGGTTGAGGGGTGGCGCGCGCATCACCACCCACAACTGCTGATGCGCGTCGTGCTGGCACAGAACCCAGTCTCCAACGGCTATCGCGCAACCTTGTTCTTGCAGCGTCCGCAGAAGGCGTGCCGTGCAACGTGCCTGGAGTTGTGCAGCGCCATCGTGCACATCCACCGTTTCACGGTGCACGCCCGTGGTTCGCATCCACTGGAATTCAGATGCACCAGAGATGCTTTCAACGGTTGCAGAGGTGGTACTTAATATTTGCGCCATGGGCGATGTGAGGCCCAGAGGACGCAGTGTTTCAAACGAAAAATAAATCATGTCTTGCTATGTCTTTATCAAGACTTGCGGCATGGCGTGCCAATGCAATACGCCATGACGCAAGTCAACGAACAAATGGGAGAAGGACCGACTAGCGACCCGACAAAGACAGAGAAAACAAAACCCTGTGTAACAGGGCAAAGATCAATCGGCTATTTAAAAACTAGCGAAAAATCAGGTAACTCAGCTCTCAGGCGGCCAGCGTAGAGGGAGTAAATGTGCGATCAATCATGGCGGTACTCCTTCAAGTGCGTTGAGAGTGGTTTCCAAATGGGGCATCCATCTGGCCCCCCGATTGTGCTAAATCGGCGCGTGAACTGTCAACGGATGGGAACGCTTTTACGCTGATGGCGTGCAGCAATGCAACAGCGCGTGCGGACATGCAGTGAAAAAAGGTGCGGCAACGAACATACAAACCAACGGCCACAGCAAATACTGCGATTCATCGAGTTAACGCTCATTTCGAGATGTGTCACCTCTATGTCTGCACCCCCACTACTCAATGGCTCACTGCAACGCAGCTCCATCAATGCCGCGCGCTCGCCGCACTACTACCGGTTTTGTGATGGCAAATGCCAGGCCGAAAAACCGGTAGGTGGCGGCGTTGAGCTTTCACCGGGGAAATGGCATTGCGGTGTCTGCTGGGCCAAGTTCCATTCCCGCATGCGCTTTGCTTAGCGGCGAGGAGGGCCGTCGCCGCGTCCGCCACGGTCTCCCCGGTCCCCATGATCCCGGTCGCCGCGATCTCTGTCGGAATAGCCATCGGACCGATCTCTGCCGTAGTAGCCATGGTGGCCCCATCCCAATGGGCGAACCACACAGCCGCTGATCGATACCGCAAGGACAGCTACTGCAGCTATCGAAACTAGACGCTTAATTGAATTCACAAGAACACTCCTTGGGCGAAGAGAATCCGCCTAGGTGTTCAACGCGCGCCGCCGTGTGTCGCCGACACGAATACCGCCGATAGCGGTAAAGGTCGGGTAAAGGCTGTCAACCCAAAGCCGTGCGCTATTCCTTTACAGGCGTTTTGCTGGTAGGAGCGGCGGGTTTCTTTAGATTGAACCTGGCAGCCGCCTCCGCCAACTTGCGCTTGCGTTCCAAGTTGAGCCTTTCAAGCTCCGCATGGTTGCTCTTCTTCATGTTGGGGTCTTTGCCGAATACGCCTGCCATAGTGGTAATTCCTTTGGTTCAGTCTAACTGAAGCCTGCATCAGCCCGCGCGATGGCGCCGCTCAGTGCTTCGATGCCATCAACGCGCGCGCGACAGCCTCAATGCCATGTGGAGACAGATCCGGGGCGTCCACTACTTGGCGAGCGTCCCACGCGCGAAAGTACGACCGATTGGAGCGTGCATAGGAGGGGTCGTAATGCTGCGTGGCCAGGGCTTCAAATAGCTGTGGCAATTGGTGTGTTTGGGCCATGGCCTGCCAGGCGGCTATCGTCTCGTTGCCATGCAGGGGCTTCAGAGGATTGAGTTGATCGGCGAGCCACTGTGGTTGCTCGCCCAGATAAGCGTAGTCCCGCAGCAAAAACTCTACCCGTGCAGCGACCGAGGCGCGCACTTCAATGCAAGGACTGTTGCGCATGCGTTCAACCAGCGCAATGGGCACGGTCAACCGGCCAATGCGCCGCCCTTCTCCTTCGATATACAGGGGGCGCGTGGAATCCAGGCCTTCCAGCACACTGGCAATGGCGGTTTCGAAAGCCGTCTGCGAGGGCTGGGGTACATCGGGCAAGGCGCCGAGCAAAGACCCTTTGTGACGCGCGAGACCTTCCAGATCCAGTGTCTGTTCGCCCTGTGACGCCAGCACATGCAACAACCGGGTTTTGGCGGTACCTGTGGCGCCGCACACGACGAACAATTGCAACTGCGGCGCCTGCTGTGCGATGGTGTCTATCACGTGGCGCCGCCATGCCTTGTATCCGCCAGCCAGCTGCTGCGCATCCCATCCCACCAGCCGTAACCAGTGTGTCATGGAGCCGCTGCGCAGTCCGCCCCGCCAGCAGTACACCAAGGGTTTCCAACCCTCGGGGCGATCTGCCAATGGGCCTCGCAGATGGCGCGCCAGGTTGGCTGCAACCATCGCGCCACCTACACGTCGGGCTTCGAAAGCGCCGACCTGCTTGTACAGCGTACCGACGATGCGCCGCTCTTCGTCGTCCAGCACCGGGTAATTCACCGCCCCAGGAATATGGTCGATTGCAAATTCGGCAGGCGTACGCGCGTCGATCAAGGTGTCGAAGCCGTGCCGGTCTTGCACGCGGGTGGGTGCCTTCATGGCGCTACCGTCAGCCCTGGCGCGCCAGACTCCATGCGACCGACAACGGCCGCTTCGCCAAACCCCTGATCCCTGAAAACGCGCAACACGGCGTCCACAGCGCCGGGAGCGCAGCTCACCAACAGGCCGCCGCTGGTTTGTGGATCTGTCAACAGCGCCTGTGCCTGCACAGGCAAACCCGCGTTAAGCACCACGTCTGCGCCATAGCCATCCCAGTTGCGCCGGGATGCTCCGGTCACCACGCCTTGCCCGGCAAAATCCGCAACGCCTTCCAGCAGCGGCAAGCGATGCCAATCCAACACGGCGCGCAGACCTGCTCCGCGCGCCATCTCCAGCGTGTGGCCCGCAATTCCGAATCCTGTTACATCCGTCAGCGCATGCACCCCGTCCATTTGCGCCAGTGCGATGCCGGGCGTATTCAGGCGGGTCGTGGTGTCTATCAGTCGGACATAGCCTGCATCGCCCAGCTGCCCTTTCTTGAGCGCGGCCGACAGAACCCCCACACCCAGCGCTTTGCCCAGTACCAAAACGTCACCTTCCCGGGCGCTGCGGTTTCGCTGGATGCGGTCTGGATGCACAAGCCCCATCACGACCAGGCCGTAGATGGGTTCGACCGAATCGATGGTGTGGCCGCCCGCGATGGGAATCCCGGCGGCGCGGCACACCGCTTGGCCGCCCTCCAACACGCGGCCAATCACCTCGATGGGCAACTGGTTGACGGGCATGGCCACAATGGCGAGCGCCATGATGGGGCGCCCACCCATCGCGTACACATCACTGATCGCGTTGGTCGCTGCAATGCGCCCAAAGTCGAAGGGATCGTCCACGATGGGCATGAAGAAGTCTGTGGTGGCGATCAGTGCCTGTTCGTCGTTCAGCCGATACACCGCCGCGTCGTCGGCAGTTTCAATGCCTACCAGCAACTCCTTGGGCAATATGCCACCACCGCTGCTGCGCAGGATCGCGGATAGCACCCCCGGCGCAATCTTGCACCCACAGCCGCCGCCGTGAGAGAACTCGGTCAACCGCAGGGGGGCAGTTGCAGCCGGAGGATTTGGGGGAGTGTTCAAAGCCGCTTCACCACCACGCTGCCAATCGAGTAGCCCGCACCAAACGAGCAGATCACGCCAACTTCTCCGGCCTTGATGTCCGCCTTGTTGCGGTGGAACGCGATGATGGAACCGGCGGATGCGGTGTTGGCGAATTCATCGAGGATGACCGGTGCGTCGTCGGCCGTTGCGTCGCGGCCCAGCAGCTTGCGGGCGATCAGCTGGTTCATGCCCATATTGGCCTGGTGCAACCAGTAGCGGCGCATTTGCGTGGGCGTGTAGCCCAATGACTCGAGATGGTTGGCAATGTGTTCGGCTGCCAGCGGGCAGACTTCCTTGAATACTTTACGGCCTTCCTGTCGGAACAACTGGTCGCGGTCTTCGGGGTCGCGGTCTTCGGCGCGGGACATGAAGCCTGCGTTGTTGCGGATGTTGTTGGAGAAGGTGGACAGCAGCTTGGTACCCAAGATTTCAAACGAACCGGCAGGTGCATCTTCCAGTCGCTCCAGCAGCACAGCGGTACACACGTCGCCAAAAATGAAATGGCAGTCGCGGTCGATCCAGGCCTGGTGGCCGGAGGTGATTTCGGGGTTGACCACCAGCACCGCGCGGCTCTGTCCGGTGCGGATCGCGTTGTAGGCCAGCTCGATCGCAAACGTGGCGGAGGAGCAGGCCACGTTCATGTCGAATGCATAGCCGTTGATGCCAAGAGCCGTCTGGATTTCCACGCCCATCGCGGGGTAGGGGCGCTGCATATTGGCAGCGGCGCAGTACAGCGCGTCGACGTCGGCTGCGGTCTTGCCCGCAGCGTCCAACGCGGCTTGTGCGGCCTTGACGCCGATTTCTGCCATCAGCGACAGATCCTCATCGGGCCGGGCTTTGAAAATCGGGCGCATGCGCGCCGGATCCAGCACGCCGAACTTTTCCATCACATAGCGTTGCTTGATGCCGGATGCCTTTTCGACGAACTCGACGCTGGAGTGCGTCAGCGCGTTGAAAGAGCCATCGGCAATCTCGGCCGCGTGCTTGGCGTTTTGCTGATCGGCGTAAGCGTTGTAGGACGCGATCAATTCGGCATTGGTAATGGTTTCCGGGGGAATGAACAGTCCGGTGCTGCTGATGGCGACGCGATGCATGGTGTTTGTCTCAAATGTCTGGCTTGAAGGGGCAGCGTTGGCCCGATTGGAGCGATTATCCGCCGTCTTGGACGGGCGTCACTCCGGTTACACCCTAGGGCGGCGGACGCCTGAAAACCCGCTAACCTGCGGCCCATACATCCCGATTGCCTTTAAAAGGAAAACTGATATGACCGCATTTCGCGCCTGGGCCGCCACCAAGAGCGGCGGACCGATGGAAAGACTGGACTTTGACCCCGGAGCGATGGACGCCGAAGACGTAGAAATTGAAATCGAACACTGCGGCGTTTGTCACTCGGACCTCGCGATGATCGACAGCGAGTGGTTCCCCGCGAGCTACCCCGTCGTACCCGGCCATGAGGTAGTGGGGCGCATCACCGCAGTGGGCGCCAACGCCAAAGGCCGTACGGTCGGCCAGCGCGTGGGCATAGGCTGGCACAGCAAGAGCTGCCTGCATTGCAACTTCTGCGTCGCGGGCGAGCCTAATCTGTGTGGCAAACGCCAGCCCACCATCGTCGGCCGCCACGGTGGCTTTGCCGACAAGCTGCGCACGCACTGGAGCTGGGCGATCCCGTTGCCGGACGCGCTCGATCCGGCCAGCGCAGGTCCGCTGATGTGCGGTGGTGGCACGGTCTTTTTGCCGTTTGTGTTGCACGGCATCAAGCCGACGGATCGTGTGGGCGTCGTGGGCATTGGCGGCCTGGGCCATCTGGCCGTGAAGTTCGCGCGGGCTTGGGGCTGCGAGGTGACGGCGTTCACGTCCACCGCGTCCAAGCGCGAAGAGGCGCTCTTGCTGGGCGCGCACAAAACGATTTCCAGCGTCGATGTCAAAGAGCTCAAAGCCAACGCGGGCTCGCTGGACTTTTTGCTGGTGACGGTGGGCGCCAGCCTGGAATGGGACGCGCTGATCAACACGCTGTCGCCCAAGGGGCGGCTGCATATCGTGGGGGTGGTGACCGAGGCGATGAAGCTGCGCAGTGGCGGCCTGCTGTCATGGCAGCGCAGCCTGTCGGGTTCGCCGACGCCGTCGCCGCATGTGCTGGCGCAGATGCTGGAGTTCTCGGCGCGTCATGGGATCGCGCCGCAGGTGGAGCGATTTCCGATGTCAAAGGTCAACGATGCGCTGGATCACCTGCGCGCTGGCAAAGCGCGCTATCGCGTCGTGCTGGATGCAGATTTCCAATGAAAAGTGGCTGTAAGCCGCATAAAATGTGCGTAAGCAGCTATTAATTCAGTAGCGGAGCCAGCCATGCCTACCACCCCGTCCATCCACTCGCCCGATATCGCTGCCATTCTTGGCTCCATCGTCGATGAGATGGCGCAACGCACCGAGCGCGGAGCCGTCGCGACCTATATTCCCGGGCTTGCGAACGTGCCCTTGAGCCGATTCGGCATGGCTGTGGTGCTGGCAGATGGAACGGTGCACAGCGCCGGCGACGCCGAGATGCCGTTTTCGATTCAAAGCGTCTCCAAGGTTTTCACGCTGACGATGGCGCTGCAGAAGCATGGCGATGAGCTGTGGCAGCGCGTGGGCCGCGAACCGTCAGGCTCCTCTTTCAATTCCATCGTCCAGCTCGAAAGCGAACAGGGCATTCCCCGTAACCCTTTCATCAACGCCGGCGCCATCGTCGTCTCCGACCTGGTTCTGGGCGACGCCGAGCTGCAGTCTGCGATTGGTGGCTTGTTGGGTTTTGTGCGCGGCCTGGCCCATGACGATCGCATTCACATCGATCTCGAAGTCGCCCAGTCCGAAGCCGTCACCGGGTTCCGAAACATTGCCTTGGCCAACTACATGAAGAGCTTTGGCAACATGTCTGCGCGGGTGAACGATGCGCTCACGCTGTATTTCCACCAATGTGCGCTGGCCCTGACCTGTCGCCAATTGGCGCTGGCGGGGCGCTACCTGATGTTCGATGGCCGCTCGCCCGACTCTGCCGAGCCGATCATTGGCGCAATGCTGGCCCGCCGCATCAACGCGCTGATGCTGACCTGCGGCCACTACGACGCGTCGGGCGAAATCGCGTTTCGCGTCGGCATCCCCGGAAAATCCGGTGTCGGCGGAGGCATTCTCGCCATCGTTCCCGGCAAGGCATCCATCGCGGTGTGGTCCCCCGGGCTGAACAAGCGCGGCAACTCTGAGTTGGGAACTATCGCTCTGGAGCGACTGGTCGATGCAACCGGTTGGTCCGTGTTTACAGCCGCCAACCCCTGCTAGCGCAAAGCCCAGCCTATTGGCGTAGGCACAAGACACAGCACGTCAAACCTCACCACCAAACCGCGCAATCAGGTTGTCGATATAGATCTCGGTCAGCCGCTCAAATTCGGCCTCCAAAAGCGGCTGCACCACCATCTTCATTACCGGCGGAATCGGCAGATCTACGGATACCTGCACCTGCAACACGATATGTGTGGAGGTTTTGTTGTTGGTGATCTTCCAGCTGCCCGCCACTTGCGCGTTGCCTTCGCCCTTGACTGGCGTCCACACCACGGTGCCCTTGGCTTTGTTGGCTACATATTTGGACGCATAGACCGCTTGCAGCGTGAACTGGCCAGCGCCAAACTTTTGCATTTCCCAGCGGTACACGCCACTGCCCAGGTCCACCAGCTTGTCGACCTGCGGGTAATGGCTCGCGGAGGTGGGTACGTCGGACAGGACGGTGAATACGTCTTTGGCCGGGGCCTTGACCTCAAATTCGTAGCCGATCTCGACCGCGACGGTAGTGCTCACTTGGCTTCTTGGCGCGCAGCGGGAATCGGGGGCTCGGCAGGCGCAAGGTGTGCCAGCTTGCGCAGGCGCAACAGTGTGAGCTGCAGCAGGCGGGCGTCGGAGCTGGCGCGGTGGCGCTGCGAGCCGCGCTCGCTGCTGACCTGCTGCTTGACCATATGCCACTGGTCGGCCTCGTCTTCGTCCAGCAGGGCGCGCAGATTGTCCAGTTTGAACGAAGGGGTCATGTTGGCGGCGTCAAACAGGGTGCTCAGCCAGGTGTAGTCATTGGCCCAGCCATCGGAGTAGACAGTTTGGCCCTCCAGCTTGGCGTTGAGCTGGCGCGCGACGATCTCGGCAGCCAGACCGCGCTCGACGATGATGGCGCGGGGAATGTGGTGCAGCGACTCCGCTCCTTCGTCCCAGTGCTTCCACTGCGGCTCGGGACGTATCAGCGTGCAGTAAGAGTGTCCGTCGGGCAGCACAAAGCCGATTTCGATGGGGTAGCTGTCGCGACCAAAGCCGGAGGCTTCGATGTCCATGACCGTGGGCGCGGCGGTGAGCGGGGTGGGGTGGGATTGCATGGACTGAAGGCTTAGCAATAGCTGGGCCACCATTGTGCGATGGGGTTTCAAAATTGCACCCAAGGGTATCTACGCATGCGCTGCGACAATGTGCCCTTCAATTAACGATTTATTCCAAAGTCCATGGCCTCCAGTCTGCTCGTTCTCCTTGATGACATTGCCACCGTGCTCGACGATGTGGCCGTCCTGACCAAAGTCGCCGCCAAGAAGACCGCCGGGGTGCTAGGCGACGATCTGGCGTTAAACGCCCAGCAGGTGGCTGGCGTGCGCGCTGAGCGGGAGCTGCCAGTAGTCTGGGCGGTCTGCAAAGGCTCGTTTATCAACAAGTTGATTCTGGTGCCGCTGGCATTGCTGCTGAGCGTGTTCCTGCCCTGGATGGTGACACCGCTGCTGATGTTGGGCGGTGCTTACCTGTGCCTGGAGGGCTTTGAGAAGATTGCCCATAAATACCTGCACCGCGGCGAAGACGCCGCGGCCCACGAGGCCGAGCTGATGCACGCGCTGACGCACCCGGAGGTGGATCTGGTGGCGCTGGAGAAAGACAAGATCAAGGGCGCGATCCGCACCGATTTTGTGCTGTCGGCCGAAATCATCGCGATCACGCTGGGTACCGTGCAGACCAGCCCGTGGACCACGCAGCTCTACGTGCTGTCGGGCATTGCCTTCGTGATGACCGTGGGCGTCTATGGCTTTGTGGCCGGCATTGTGAAAATCGACGACGCCGGCCTGTACCTGAGCCGCACGCAGCGCGCGGGTTCGCTGGGCGACAGCGTACGCGCCTTTGGCCGCATGCTGCTGCGTGCCGCGCCCGTGTTGATGAAGCTGCTGACCATTGTGGGAACTGCGGCGATGTTTCTGGTCGGCGGCGGCATCTTGATCCACGGTCTGCCCGTGCTGCACCATGCGGTGGAAGCGATCCCAGTGCCACTGTTGCCCGACCTGATCGTGGGTGTGGTGGCGGGTGGTTTGTCGCTTGTACTTGTCACGTTGGCCCAGAAGATCTGGGCGAAATTCAAGAAGAAATAGGCTGCGATGCCCGCAATACAGGCGCAAGCAGCTCCCAAATCCATAGCAGTCGGTTTGGCGCTGGCGATGGTCGGCGCCATTGCATTCAGCGGCAAAGCCATCATCGTCAAGCTGGGCTACCGCTATGGCGTGGACGCAGTGACACTGTTGATGCTGCGCATGCTGTTCGCGCTGCCGTTCTTTATGGCCATCGTCTGGTGGACCAACCGCTCTGGCGGACCAGCCGCGCCGAAACTCACGCGCAAGGACTGGCTGGGCGTTTTGGGACTGGGCTTTACCGGCTATTACCTGGCCAGCTTTCTGGACTTCGCCGGCCTGCAATATGTCAGCGCCTCGTTGGAGCGGCTGGTGCTGTATCTGAACCCCACGCTGGTGCTGCTGATGGGCATGGTGCTGTACGGCCGCAAGGTTGGCCCGCGGCAATGGCTGGGCATGGCAGTGAGCTATGCCGGCGTGCTGCTGGTGTTTGGCCACGAGGTGCATCTGGATGGCAGCGATGTGGCTTTGGGCACGCTCTTAGTGTTTGGCAGCGCGGTGAGCTACGCGGTCTACCTGAGCTACAGCGGTGAGCTGGTGCAGCGGCTGGGTTCACTCCGATTGGTGGGGCTAGCGACAACGGTGGCCTGCATTTTGTGCATCGCCCAGTTCGCGGTGTTGCGGCCTCTGAATGCCGCGTTCGCTGTGGCGCCGGAAGTCTTGTGGCTCTCGCTGCTCAATGCGACGGCCTGCACGGTTGTGCCTGTGCTGCTGGTGATGATGGCGATTGAGCGGCTGGGCTCGGGGCTGGCTGCGCAGGTTGGCATGGTGGGGCCTATGTCCACGATCACGATGGGTGTGGTGATATTGGGTGAGCCGTTTACGCCGTGGGTTGTGGCGGGAACGGTGTTCGTGCTTGCTGGTGTGTTTGTCTGTACACGGCAGCGGTGATGCATATTTAACAACCTTGGTTTGCGCCACCGGAAAAGGGAAACTGTGCGGGGCCTCATGGTGTGCCTAAGGCCACACAAATCGGCTCCGCACAGTTCCCCTTCTCCGGTTGAGATTTAGCTATTCGCTGCCCGCGCCACTACGTTTCTACTCGCCGGGGTGGGGAGTGCATGGGAGCCGATTTGTGTGGCCTTAGGCACACCATGAGGCCCCCAGGCATTCCCCGCTTCGGCAGGAAACCAAGCCTCGAATCAGCCGTTCGCCCTAAAAGCGTCTGGTGTCTGCCCCGTCCACTTCTTGAACGCTCTACGAAAGCTGCGTGCATCGCTGAACTTCAGTCGTGCGGCGATGTCGTCCACTTTTAGCGGTGCTTCCTGCAGATAGCCGCGCGCCAGTTGTTCGCGCACACCGTCAAGAATCTGCTGATACGACTGGCCGGATTGGCGCAGGCGGTTGCGCAGAGTGCGCGAAGTGATGTGCAGCTCTGCGGCCAACTCTTCGGCACTCGGATAGCGATCAGGCTGTTCCAGCAAGCGCTTGCGGATTTGCATGGTGAGCGGATTGGTGGCCGGGTGCGCCGCCAGAAATTGCTCGCACAGGCGGGTGGCCGTCGCCACGCTCAAGGGGTTGGCTTGCAGGATGGGGTAGTCCAGACACTCGGCATCCAGCACGAGTTGGTTTAGCGGCGCGTTGAACATCAGTTTGCATTTGAAGGCTTGCTTGTAGGCATCGAGATACGCGGGCGCCGGGTAGCTGAAGTGCGCCTCTTTGAGCGGCACCGGGCGCCCGGTCAAGAGCGGGCCTGCACGGCAGAAGGCGACGAATTCCTGCTCTACGGCGAATGGAAGGGCTTCGCCCAGATTGATCGGCGGATGCAAAGTCCAGTAGGCCAGATCGCCGGTGTGTTGCAGCGTCAGCCGGTTCAGGCTGGGCGATACGCGGTGGTATTTCACGCCCATTTGAAGCGCATCGCCTGCCGTGGCGCAGCAGTTGATCGCGTAGCCCAGAATGCCCCAGCCGGAAGGTGTTTGGCGCCTGCCGACACGGATGCCCAGATCGGGCACGCGGCTGAGCGTTTGCGCACGGGCTATCAGGGCCACGGTTTCGTCATAGGGCAATACACGCTCGGCGTCGCCCAGTGTGGCGGCGGTCAGGCTGCTTCCGTGCAGCAGCTTGTCAGCGCCAATCCCCTGCGATTGCAACTCTTCGACGATCAGCCAGATGAGCTGAATCGGAACGGGCCAAACGGTGGAGGGGAGGGTGCGTTGGGAATTCATGGGTTTCCGGAATTGTCCCCCAATTTACCGCTTTGAACCTTGGCGATTGGGGGCGACTGGCCGCACACTGACACCAAACAACAATTTGGAGACTTCTCGCATGGCTCTGTCTTCCCGCACCGCCGTGGGTTTGCTGTGGGCGCTCGCGCTGGTGCCGCTGGCTACCATCGCCCAACTCAATAGCGTCACCACGCGCCAGACCAATCTGCTGGCCAACAACTGCCTGCAATGCCACGCGCGTCCCAACATCGACGTGCCGCTGATGGGCAAGGCCGAAGACTGGAAAGACCGCGTCAAGAAGGGCGAAGACGAGCTGCTGAAGAACGTCGTGCAGGGCCTGCGCGGCATGCCGCCGCTGGGCTATTGCAGCGCCTGCACCGAAGAGGATTTGCGCGTGCTGACACGCATGGTGGCGGGTCTGCCAGAGAAGGCGGCCAAATGAAAAAAGCATTGACGAACAAAAAGTTGGTGCAGCCCGGGCGCCGCAGCCTGTTGCAAGCCGCCACTGCGGGCGCTGTTGGCGCGCTGGCCGGTTGCAGCCCCTGGAATACCGAGCCGCAGTCTCCCGTTGCCTTTGTGCCGGGCCAGCCGCTGCCGTGGATCAATTGGGCTGGCAACCAGACCTGCACGCCCAAGGTGCGTCTAGCGCCACAAACCGAAGCGGAACTGGCCGACGCTTTGAAGAACGCACAAGGCGTGGTGCGCGCCGTCGGCGCCAGCCACTCGTTCAGCGCAGTCGTGCCTACCAACGACACCCTGATCGCGACCGATCTGCTGAGCGGCCTGATCAGCCACGACCCCGCGACGCAACAGGCCGAAATCTGGGCCGGCACGCGCATGCACCAGGTCGGCCCGCTGCTGGACAGCGTGGGCCAAGCGCTGCCGAACATGCCAGACATGGATTACCCGGCTATGGGTGGCGCGATTGCCAACTCGGTACACGCGACGGGCAAGAGCTTTGGCTCGATGTCCTCGTATGTCACGGGGCTGACACTGGCCACGCCGTCGGGCGAACTGCTGGAGTGCAGCGCGACAAAGAACGCGGAAGTGTTCCACGCGGCGCGCACCAGCATCGGCGCCTTGGGCATCGTGACCCGCTTGCGTTTGCAGAACCAACCGTCGTTTGCATTGACCGAAGTGAACGAGGTGGCGAAGACCGAAGACGTGCTGGCGGATATCGACGCGCTGTGCGCTAAGCATCTGCACTTTGAATTCATGCCACTGACCAATTCGGACCTGTGCGTCACAGTCGCTACCAATCCTTCGAAGCCGGGCGACAAGGATGCCGGTGAAGACGATACGCAGGCAGTCCTGACGCTGCGCCAGGTGTTCAACGCCACATCGTGGATACCGGGCGGGCAGGTGGCCTACGACAAGATTTTGCAATTGGCGATGGGCGACGCGGGCAGCACCATCAAGACCGGCAAGTCGTACGAGGTATTTCCGCATGTGCGCACCGTGCGCTTTCGCGAAATGGAATACACCGTGCCGGCCGAAGCAGGCCCGGCGTGCGTGCGCGAGATTCTGAAAACGATTCGCGACCGCAAGATTCCGATCTGCTTTCCGCTGGAGTACCGCTACGTCAAGGGCGATGACATTTGGCTCTCGATGTTCGAAGGGCGCGATGGTTGCTCGATCTCGGTTCACCAATACGGTGACACCGACTACCGCCCGTATTTCGCCGAGATCGAACCGATCTTCTGGAAATACGAAGGCCGACCGCATTGGGGAAAAATCCACACGCTGGATGCCAAGCGCCTTGCCGCGCTGTACCCGCGCCACTGGAAAGATTTCCAGGAACTGCGCCGCACGCTGGACCCGCAGGGCCGCATGCTCAACACCCATCTCCACACACTCTTTGGCGCTTGATCCCCATGCAAAAAACCACACGCAGAAATTTGTTGATCGGTGGCGCTGCCGCCGCGGTTGCCGCGGGCGTTGGCAAACCCGGCGACAAAGGCGGGCCGTACCCCGAATACTTTGCGCGGCTGAACCAGACGCTGCGCAAACACGGCATTGACCGCCCGGTGCTGGTCATTGATATGGACCGGCTGGACCGCAACATTGACCGCGTTGCAAAGTCGGTGGCCACCGTACCGGGACGGGCCTACCGCATCGCGGTCAAATCCATTCCCAGCCCGGCACTGGTGGACTATGTGGCCCGGCGCGCCGGCACCCAATCGCTGATGAACTTTCACCGGCCGTTTGTGCAGGCCATGGCCACGCTGCGCCCGGATTCCGACATTCTGTTGGGCAAGCCCATGCCGGTGGATGCGGTGAATACGTTTTATGAAGGGCACAAAGGCGCGTTCGATCCCTCAAAGCAGTTGCAATGGCTGATCGATACCGATGCCCGGCTGGCGCAGTACCTTGCGCTTGCGAAAGCCAAAAATCTCAAGATGCGGATCAACTGCGAAATCGACGTCGGACTGCGCCGCGGTGGCTTCGGTGATCCGGCGGCGCTGGCCTCGGCACTACAGACGATTTCCGACAACCCTCAACACCTGGAGTTTGCCGGCTTCATGGGCTATGACGCCCATGTCCCGGCGCTGCCCGGGCCTTTGATTGAAGGGGAAAAGGCCAAAGTCCGCGCCCGCTATGCGGCCTGTGTGGACCTGGTCAAAACCCGCTTTGCCCCCTTGGCTGCGGGGAAGCTCACGTTGAACGCCGCGGGCAGTCCGACATTCCGAAGCTACGAGGGCGACGCGTCGGTGAACGACCTGACGGCAGGTTCTGTCCTGATGAAGCCAAGCCAATTCGATATACCAGACCTGGACGCGTTTGAAGCCAGCGCCTTCATTGCGTCACCGGTGCTCAAGCACCAGAAGAACCGGATTCCCGCGCTCGATTGGCTGAGTACCCTGATGAGCGGCTGGAATCCGAATCTGGAGGACATTTACTTCGGCTATGGCGGTCACTGGCTGGCCGACTGCGAAGCCCCCCCGGGAGTGGCCCCCCACTTTGCCTACACCAGCACCAACCAGCAGGGCTACACCGCCCCCCGGTCCGTGAGTTTGAAGGTGGACGACTTCATCTTCCTGCGTCCCAAGCAAAGCGAGGCAGTGTTGCTGCAGTTTGGCGATCTGGTTGCTGTGCGCGGCGACAAGATCGAAGCGCGTTGGCCGGTATTGCCTGTGGGTATCTAAGGCGGTGTAGTCTCTCGGCTTTGTGCATACGACGGGAGCATTCGCATGGATTTGGGACTCAAAGGCAAATGGGCGCTGGTGTGTGGCGCAAGCAAGGGGCTGGGCCTGGGCTGCGCCAAGGCGCTGGTGCAGGAGGGCGTCAACGTGCTGATCGTCGCCCGTGGTGCCGAAGCTCTGCAAAAATCTGCTACTGAATTAATAGCTGCTTACGCACATTCCACGGGCGCTACCGTCGATTTTTGTGCACAAGACATCACCACCGAAGCCGGCCGCGCCGCCGTGTTTGCGAAGCGCGCCGACTTTGACATTGTCGTCACCAACGCCGGCGGCCCGCCACCCGGCAACTTCCGCGACTGGGACCGCAACGCCTGGTTGGCCGCGCTGGACGCGAACATGCTGACCCCCATCGAACTGATCAAGGCCACGGTAGACGGCATGGCCGCGCGCGGCTTTGGCCGCATTGTCAACATCACCAGTAGCGCAGTGAAGTCGCCCATCGACATCCTGGGCCTGTCCAACGGCGCGCGCACTGGGCTGACCGGCTTTGTCGCAGGCGTATCGCGCAGCAGCATTGCGGCCAAGGGCGTGACCATCAACAACCTGTTGCCCGGCTCTTTCGACACGGATCGCCTGCGTGGCAACTTTCAGGCGAATGCGACTAAGAGCGGGCAGAGCGTGGAGGCGGTCGCTGAAGCGCGCCGCAAAGGCATTCCAGCGCAGCGCTTTGGCAACGCCGATGAGTTTGGCGCGGTTTGTGCGTTTTTGTGCAGCCAGCAGGCGGACTACATCACCGGGCAAAACGTGCTGGTGGACGGCGGGGCCTACCCAGGGACTTTCTAGCGGTGTCATAGGGGAGAGGCCGCTTCGGGAGGGCAGGCACAATAGAGGTTTTGCTGCGCAATTTCCCGGAATTTCCATCCCCATGCTCCAAGTTTCCAACCTGACCTGTGTCCGCGGGGGCCGTCAGCTCTTTTCCGGCGTGGGATTTGAGGTGGCTGCGGGTGGTTTGCTGCACCTCAAAGGCGGCAATGGCGCCGGTAAAACCAGCCTCATGCGCATCCTGTGCGGCCTCTCCAGCCAGGACGGCGGCGATATTCGCTGGAACGGTGCCCAGGTGGACGAAAGCTACCGCAGCAATCTGTTTTACCTCGGCCACCAGAACGCGCTGCAAGAAGCGCTGACGGTGGACGAGAACCTGCAGTTTTATGCCGCGCTGTCCGGCCAGACGCCGGATGCGCAAAAGACGACGGCTGCATTGGGTCAACTGGGCGTGCACGCCTGCCAGCATCGCCTGGTGCGGCATCTGTCGCAGGGGCAGAAGCGCCGTGTGGCCTTGTCCCGGCTTTTGATGACCCCGGCTAGTCTGTGGATTCTGGACGAGCCTTTTGTGGCGTTGGACCAGCAGGCCATACAGTCGCTGACCACGGTGGTGGGCCAGCATCTGCAAAGCGGCGGCATGGTGATTTTGACCAGCCACCAGGATGTGGAAATTGTGGCAGGTGGGGGCGCAGTGAAGCCGCAAGTGCTGGAACTCGGCGCATGACCGAGGGTAATTGGTTTTCGGCATGGCGTGCTGTGGTGCAGCGCGAGCTGGCGATGGGCATGCGCCAAAAGGGCGAAGTGCTAACGCCGCTGGTGTTTTTTGTGATCGTCGCCAGCCTGTTCCCGCTGGGTGTGGGGCCCGAGTCGGCGCTGCTGTTGCGCATGGCGCCGGGCGTGTTGTGGGTCGGTGCGTTGTTGGCCGCCATGCTGTCGTTGCCGCGCATGTTTGCGGCGGACTATGCCGATGGCACGCTGGAGCAACTTGCGTTGTCGCCGATGCCGCTGTCGCTGTTGGCAACCGCCAAGGTGTTTGCGCACTTTGTGCTGACCGGCCTGCCGCTGGTGGTGATTTCGCCAGTGCTGGGCTTGCAGTTCGGGCTGGATGCACATGCACTGGGTGTGTTGATGCTGAGCTTGCTGCTGGGCACGCCCACGCTGAGCCTGATTGGCGGTGTGGGCGCGGCGTTGACGCTGGGGGTGCGCGGGGCGGGGGTGTTGCTATCCTTGCTGGTTTTGCCGCTCTTCATCCCGGTGCTGATATTTGGCGCCGGTGCTGTAGAGGCTGACGCCGCAGGGTTGGGCATTGCGGCCCATCTGTCGCTGCTGGGTGCTTTGATGTTGGTGTCTGCTGTGTTTGCCCCTTTGGCAATCGCTGCGGCGCTGAGGATTTCGATGGAATGAAAAATAATTTGTTTGCGTTTGCGTCACCGCAAAACTTTTATCCGTTGGCTGGCAAGCTGTGGCCGGTGTTTGCTGTGCTCGCCGCCGTGCTGGCGGCGGTGGGCCTGTATATCGGTTTCTTTGTTGCGCCTACCGATGCGCAACAAGGCGAGGGCTACCGCATCATCTTCGTGCACGTGGCCGTGTCGTGGATGTCCATGTTCATCTATGTTGTGATGGCGACGTGGGCCGGGCTGGGTCTGATTTTCAACACCCGCCTCTCCGGCATGATGGCCACGGCGCTGGCGCCCACTGGCGCGCTGTTCGCTGCGCTGTCGCTGTGGACCGGCGCGCTATGGGGCAAGCCGATGTGGGGCGCCTATTGGGTGTGGGACGCGCGCCTGACGTCGGAGCTGATTTTGCTATTCCTGTATATCGGCTTCATCGCTTTGCAGGCCGCGATTGACGAGCCCCGCCGCGCTGACAAAGCCGGAGCCGTGCTTGCGCTGGTAGGCGTGATCAATGTGCCCATCATTTATTTCTCGGTGAAGTGGTGGAACACGCTGCACCAAGGTTCTTCGGTATCGCTGACCCGCTCGCCCAGCATGGCGTCGACCATGCTCTTGGGCATGCTGCTGATGGCGCTGGCGTTCTGGATGTATTCCATCGCCGTCACGCTGGCACGGGTGCGTTCCATCATTCTGGTGCGCGAGCGCCATGCAGATTGGGTTAAACATGCAGTGGAATAGTGTTTCCGAGTTCGTCCACATGGGCGGCTACGGCTTCTATGTGTGGGGCAGTTTTGGTGTCACCGCTATCGCCCTCGTGGGTGAGATGTGGATGATCCGTCGCCAGCGTTTGCAAACCATGGAGATGCTGAAGAACGAATGGGCACAGGAAGGTAGCGGATCATGAAGCCACGCCACAAACGCGCCGCCATCATCGTCGGCGGCATTGCCGTATTGGGCATTGCCGCTGCGCTGGTGCTCAACGCCTTCCAGAGCAATCTGGTGTTCTTCTTTACGCCCAGCCAGATCGCATCGGGCGAAGCGCCCAAGGGCCGCACCTTTCGCGTGGGTGGCATGGTCAAGACCGGCACCGTGCAGCGGGACAACATGACGGTGGCGTTCGTCGTGACCGATACCGCCAAGGAAGTGTCGGTGCGCTACACCGGCATCCTGCCGGACCTGTTCCGCGAAGGCAAAGGCGTGGTCGCACAGGGCAAGCTGGGCGATGACGGCCTGTTTGTCGCCAGTGAAGTGCTGGCCAAGCACGACGAAAATTACATGCCCCCGGAAGCGCAGCATGCGGTCGATGAGGCGCAGAAAACCATCAAGACTTTGAAGTAAGGCGGATCGCATGATTCCTGAACTTGGCCATTTCTCACTGATCCTGGCGCTGACGATTTCGCTGGCGATGGGCGTATTGAGTGTCGTTGGCGGCCAGCTGGCCCGCAACGACTGGATGGCGATTGCCCGCCCCGGTGCGCAGGCGCTGTGGCTGACTTCGGCACTGGCCTTTGGCTGCCTGACCTATGCGTTCTACACCAGCGATTTCTCGGTGGCCTACGTCGCTGCGCATTCCAATTCCAAGCTGCCCGGCATCTACCGCATCTCCGGCGTCTGGGGTGGGCACGAAGGTTCATTGTTGCTGTGGCAAATGATGCTGGCGAGCTGGATGCTGGCGGTATCGGTGTTCTCGCGCCAGTTGCCGGATGCGATGGTGTCGCGCGTGCTGGGCATTCTGGGGCTGGTGGCTGCGGGCTTTTTGCTGTTCATGCTGACCACGTCCAATCCGTTTGACCGCCTCGCTGACATTCCTGCCGATGGCCAGGACCTGAACCCGCTGCTGCAAGACCCGGGGCTGGTGATCCATCCGCCGATGTTGTACATGGGCTATGTCGGCTTTGCAGTGCCGTTTGCGTTTGCGATTGCAGCATTGCTCAATGGCCGGCTCGACGCCGCGTGGGCGCGCTGGTCGCGGCCTTGGGCCACAGCGGCCTGGATCTTTTTGACGTTGGGCATTGCGCTGGGTTCCTGGTGGGCCTATTACGAGCTGGGCTGGGGCGGTTGGTGGTTTTGGGACCCGGTCGAAAATGCATCCTTCCTGCCTTGGCTGGTGGGCACCGCGCTGATCCATTCGTTGGCGGTCACCGAGAAGCGCGGCCTGTTCCGCAACTGGACCATCGTGCTGGCGATCACGGCGTTTTCGCTGAGTTTGTTGGGGACGTTCCTGGTGCGCTCCGGTGTGCTGACCTCCGTTCACGCATTCGCGGCCGATCCGCGCCGTGGCGTGTTCATTCTGGTGTTCCTGTGCGTGGTGGTGGGCGGCTCTCTGACGTTGTTCGCACTGCGGGCCAGCAAGGTGCGCGCCGGTGGCGCGTTCACGCTGGTGTCGCGCGAGACCTTTCTGCTGGTCAACAACGTGCTGCTGACCGTGGCTGCAGCCGCAGTGCTATTGGGTACTTTGTATCCGTTGATCATCGACGCGCTGAATATGGGCAAGCTGTCGGTAGGTCCACCGTATTTCAACGCGGTGTTCGGACCCATCATGGTGCCGGTGCTGGTGTTCATGGTGTTGGGTTCGTGGTCGCGCTGGAAGGGTGATTCCGCGCAGGACCTGATGAAGAAATTGCGCCCCATCGCCATCATTTCCGTGCTGCTGGGTTGCAGCCTGCCGTTGTTGATGGGTGATTGGTCGCTGTGGGTGTCTATCGGGTTGTCGCTGGTGTTCTGGATTGTGTTGTCGTCTGCCGTACAGATCTGGCGGCAACTGCGTGACACAGCAAACTTCCGCTCCACTCCTGTCTCGTTCTGGGGCATGCACGCGGCGCACATCGGTATTGCGGTGTCGGTGCTGGGTATCACGATGGTCAAGGGTTATGAGACGGAGAAAGACGTGCGCATGGCACTGGGCGATACCGTCGCTGTGGGTGGCTACACCTTCAAGTTGACCGGCATTCGCACGGCGCCCGGCCCCAACTACAAAGCCGATGTGGGCGATGTGGAGCTGATCAAGGACGGTAAGGTTCTGAAAACTTTGCATCCCGAGAAGCGCACGTATTTCTCGTCGACCATGCCGATGACTGAAGCCGCAATTGATAGCAATCCGCTACGTGATGTCTACGTTTCTCTGGGCGAGAAACTAGAGGGCGGGGACAGTCCGGCCTGGGCTGTGCGCGTGTACTACAAGCCATTTGTGACATGGATTTGGGGCGGTTGTTTGCTGATGGCATTGGGCGGCGCGATGGCGGCGCTGGACAAACGCTACCGCAGGAAGAAAGCTGCAGCGGCGGTACTGCCTGTAGGGAGCGTGTCGGCATGAAGAAGACACTGATTCCACTGGCGCTATTTATCGTGTTGGCGGTGTTTTTGGGCATTGGCCTGATGCGCGATCCGCGCGAAATCCCGTCGCCGCTGATCAACAAACCCGCGCCGCAGTTTCAGACGGTGCGGCTCGATGCGCCCGACCAGAAGTTTTCCAGCAAGGACATGCTGGGCAAGGTGTGGCTGCTCAACACCTGGGCGTCGTGGTGCGTGGCCTGTCGTGTAGAGCATCCCTTGCTGATGGAATATGCCAAAGCCAAGTTGGTGCCTATCGTTGGGCTGGATTACAAGGACAAGGACGATGAGGGTCAGCGCTGGCTGAGCCGTTTTGGCAATCCCTATGACCTGACCATCGTGGACCGCGATGGCCGCATCGGTATCGAGTTCGGTGTCTACGGCGTGCCCGAGACCTTTGTGATCGACAAGGCGGGTGTGATCCGCTACAAGCAGATCGGCCCGATCACCGAGCAGGCCTGGAACGAGAAGATAGCGCCGCTGGTGCGGGAGCTGCAGAAATGAAACTCTGGATTGCTTGCCTGTTCGCGATGTTGACGTCGGTGTCTGCATTCGCCAACGAAGCGGCTCCGCTCGCCGAAGACCCAGTGGTGGAAAAGCGCTTGATCGCGATTTCCGAAGAGCTGCGCTGTTTGGTGTGCCAGAACGAATCGCTGGCCGGTTCGCGCGCCGATCTGGCGATGGACTTGCGCCGCGAAATCCGCACGCTGATTCGCGAGAACAAATCTGACGCCGAGATCATGGAGTTCATGGTCAACCGCTATGGCGACTTCGTGCGCTACCGTCCGCCGGTCAAGCCTGTGACCTGGCTGCTGTGGTTTGGCCCCTTCCTGCTGTTGCTGGGCGCGTTGTGGGGCCTGTACCGCTTGGTACGCTCCACGCAGCGTGAAGCGGTTGCACCCACTCTTGACCCTGCGCAGCGCGAACGCGCGCAGGCATTGCTCAACAACACCGACTCTCGTTCATGACTGTTTTCTATGTTCTGGCGTCGCTGTTGACGCTGTTGGTTCTCGTGTGGCTGTTGCGCCCGCTGTTGCGTCAGCCCAAGGCCTCTGAGGTTTCCAGCCGGCAACTCAATGTAGCGATTTACCGCGAGCAGCTTGATGCGCTGGACGCCGATCTGGCACGTGGTGCGATCAGTGCGCAGGAGCATGAAGCAGCCCGTGACGAATTGCAATTGCGCATGCTGGATGACGCGCAGGACCTGCCTGCGCCAGCCATCGCCTCGCGCAAAGGCTCCAGAATGACGGCGGTTGCTGTGGCCCTGCTGGTGGTTGTCGGCGCGGGTGGCATGTACCGCTGGCTTGGCAACCCCGCTGCGATTGACCCGGTCAGCGCACAAAAAGCAGAGCGCGACAAGGTTTTCAAGATGGTGGACGACCTGGCGCAGCGCCTGAAAGCCAGCCCGGACAATCCACGCGGCTGGGCGATGCTGGCGCGCTCGTACAAGGTGATGGGCCGTCTGGACGACGCGATGCAGGCGTACAGTAAGACGGGTAATTTGCTGGAGACCGAGCCCGACCTGATGGCGGACTACGCCGATTTGCTGGCCGTGCGCGCGGGCGACAAGCTGGAAGGCGCGCCGATAGAACTGGTGCGCAAGGCGCTGGTGATCAACCCCAAGCATCCGATGTCGCTGATGCTGGTGGCTGCCCAGTCGTATCGTGAAGGCAAATTTGCGCAAGCGATTGCCCATTGGGAAACCTTGCTGACCATTGTCGATCCGCAGTCACAGGACGCGGAGCAGGTACAAGCCTATATTGCAGATGCCCGTGAGAAGGGCGGACTGCCCGCGGGTAAGACCAAGGCCCCGGTGGTACCAGCTGCACCCGCAGGCCAGCCCGACAACGCACAAATCCTGCAGATGGTGGAGCGACTCGCTACGCGTTTGAAGTCCAATCCCGATGACATGGAAGGCTGGGCCCGACTCGCGCGCTCGTACAAAGTGTTGGGCCGCCTGGACGACGCAGAGAAGGCCTACACAAAAGCACAACCGCTGGTCGACAAGACGCCGGACATGCTGACCGATCTGGCCGATTTGCTGGCAACCCGCGCCGGCGGTAACCTGGAAGGGCGTCCGCTGAAACTGGTCAACCAGGCGCTGGCCTTGCAGCCTGCCCACCCGATGGCACTGATGCTGTCAGGCTCTGCGGCCTACAAGCGCAGCGACTTCAAGTTGGCGATCGCCCAATGGGAAAAACTGTCTGCGGTGCTGGAGCCCGGTTCGGCCAATGCCCAGTGGGTGGCCAAGAACATAGCTGATGCGAAAGCAAAACTGAAGTAGCGCTGCGGCTGTCGATTCGTCGTCTGTTCTGTCGATTCGTCGCGGTTGTCCTTTGAAGCGAGAATGGCTTGCCTACAGTGGCGTCCATGAACACTTCAACACTCCATTTACTCCATCAGTCCTGGCGTTCGTGGTTGGGCAGTGACCCGCACCCTGTGGGTCCCAAGTGGCTCAACCTGGTCTGGACTTTCCTGTTCTGCTGCGCTTGCGCGATATTTTTTACGGTGTTGGGATTTTTATCCGCCGATGGCGATGACGGGGCTTGGCGTAGTCCGTCGAGTTGGTGGCATTGGTACCAGATCAATCTGGTGATCTCGCTATTCATCGGTTTTGCGATCCGCGGCCTGTTTCTACTGGGGCGCAAGCTGCTCGGACTGGAGCGGGTTCAAATGCTGAACGGACTGCCACGTTTTTTCTATTTCAGTGGCATCCCTATGGTCGGGGTGGCTATCGCTTGGCCCTTGGGTGCTGCGGTGGCCGGCCTGGAGGTCCCTTATTTCCAAGTTTTGAAAGACCCTGTTTCGCTGGCAGCCAGCCTGGCCGCTACATTGGTCATTATCTTGATCTTCAACCTGCTGTTCGGTACCGCCGCGCGTCGCCTGAAGGCCGAGAAGCGTGCTGTTCAGGCGCAACTGCGCTTGCTGCAGGGCCAGATCGAGCCGCACTTCCTGTTCAACACCTTGGCCAATGTGGTGTCGCTGATCGACCACGACGCACCGCGTGCCAAGCAGATGCTGGAATCGTTTACCGAGTATTTGCGCGGGTCACTGACCAGTCTGCGGAGCGAGCAGGCCACGCTTGCGAGCGAAATGGACATGGTGCGCCGCTACCTGGAACTGATGCAGACGCGGATGGAAGATCGCCTCGCCTTCAGGTTGAACGTGGATGGCTATGCCGCAGATGCGGAGATGCCGCCTTTGCTGTTGCAGCCGCTGGTCGAGAACGCGATTCACCATGGGCTGGAGCCCAAGGTGGAGGGCGGAACCGTCACCGTCACGGTGCGGCGTGAGGCCTACATGCTGGTGATCACGGTGGCCGACGATGGCATGGGGCTGGATGCGCCGACGCGGCGAGGTGGGGCCGGCATGGCGTTGGCCAATGTGCGGGAGCGCCTGCAGACCCAGTGGGGCAGCGCGGCCAGTCTAACACTGGTGGCAGCGCATCCGGGCACACTGGCCACATTGCGCATTCCGTTCCAATCCAAAGGTACTGTATGACCACCGTGCTGATTGCCGACGACGAGCCGCATCTGGCAAAGGCGCTGCAAGCGCAGTTGAATGCATGGCCCGACCTGCAGGTGGTGGCCGTAGCGCGCAATGGCCTGGAGGCGGCGGCGAAGATTGCCGAGCTGCAGCCGGATGTGGCCTTTCTAGATATCCAGATGCCGGGGCTCACCGGTCTGGAAGTGGCGCAGGGCATTGAAGGTGCGACCCGCGTGGTATTTGTGACGGCCTACGACGCGTATGCCGTGCAGGCCTTTGAGCAGGAAGCAGTGGACTACCTGCTCAAGCCCGTTAAGCTGGAGCGCTTGCAGCAAACCGTGGAGCGCGTGCAGAGGGCTTTGGCCGAGCCCCAAGCGGATACCGATGCCCATATGCTGACGGCCCTACGCCGCTTGCTTCCCGTTGCACCGCCTGTCACGGAGCGCCTGCGCTGGGTGCGCGCCAGTAGCGGTGACTTGACGACACAGATCGCCATAGAGGATGTGCGCTACTTCCATGCGGACGACAAATACACCTGTGTGCAGACGGAACAGACGGAATACCTGATCCGCACACCCATCATGGAACTGGCCGCACAGCTGGACCCCACGCACTTTTGGCAGATCCATCGCTCGACGATTGTCAATCTGCGATATCTGGAGGGGACCCGTCGTGATGATGTGAGCCGCCTCTTTGTGCGCATCAAAGGTATGGTCCGTGAACTGCCGGTCAGCCGGGCCTACGTGCACCTGTTCAAGGCCATGTAGCGGCCTTACTTGGGGTGAACCCGCAGGAGATAGCTTGGTCGCGGCCACCAAGCTGGTCAATAATGGTTCCATGCAGAATAAAAACTGCGCTACCCGTTGGCACCGCAGCATAGCGGTGGTGTGTAGCGCCTTGCTGGCTTGGTGTGCCTTGACGGTGCACGCCCAAACGCCCGCGCCTTTCAAATTGCGAGTGGTGGGCGGGCTGGCAGGCTTGAGCCAGTTCACCCGCTGGGAAGAGCCGTTTTGGACCAAGGATTTGCAGCGCCTCAGTGGTGGCAAATACAGCGCCGACGTCGTACCGTTCGACCGCGCTGGCGTGCCGGGTGTTGAAATGCTGCGGCTGTTGCAATTGGGTGTGGTGCCGTTTGGCACGACCTTGCTGAGTTCGCTCACCGCCCAGTTTCCGCAATACACCGCGCCTGATTTGGCGGGTTTGAATCCGGATATGGCCAACCTCAAGCGCAGCTTGGCCGCCTTCCGTCCCTACCTGGAAAAGTCCCTGCGCGAGCAGCATGGTATTGAGGCGCTGGCTTTCTACACCTACCCAGCCCAGGTGGTTTTTTGCAAGGCGCCGATCGCTAATCTGTCCGAGTTGTCCGGGCGACGGGTCCGTGTGTCATCTGCGGGGCAGGCGGACTTTGTCGGGGCTTTGGGCGGGGTCCCGGTAAACACTGCATTTGCCCAAATGGTAGGCAGTTTTCAGGCCGGCAACATCGATTGTGCAATCACCGGAACATTGTCCGGTTTCACCGTCGGCTTGCCGGGCATGACCAGCTATCTTTACCCCATGCCTGTCACTTGGGGCGTGGCCATTTTTGCTGCCAACCTGGCCGCGTGGGAAGCATTGCCGCCGGATTTGCGGGCCTTGTTGCGCCGTGAATTGCCAAAATTGGAGGCATCCATCTGGGAGCAATCTTCCAAAGACACGTTGGAAGGCATTGCCTGCAGCACCGGTACATCGGGTTGCACGCTGCCCAACAAGGGCGCCATGACCTTGGTGCCTGTCTCCGCGCAGGATGAACGCCGTCGCCAGGAGATCTTCAAGTCCAGCGTATTGCCGCGCTGGTTGCAACGCTGTGGCCCACGCTGTGTGGAGATCTGGAACAAGACACTGGGACCGGACCGCGGCATTCCTGCCCCGACCTCACCATGAAAGCGGCTACCCGTCCTATCAAGTTCACGATCGGGGCATTGGTGGCGATGTTCCTCGGTGCCCTGATCGCTGCGGCGTCCCTGCTGGAATGGAATGCCCGCCAGAACGCCATTTCCGACAGCGCGGCCCAGGTCATACGGTTTGTGTCGGGGGCTGAGGCCGCGGTGAACCGTTCCTTGCTGGGCATCGATGTGTTGCTGGCGGGTACCGACGATTTGTTGGGCCTGTCGGGTTCCATGGTCGACTGGATCGACGTCAAATCTGCCAGCCAGTTGCTGCGCAATGCAGCGCGACAAAACCTGATGGTACGTTTCGTCGCTTTGGTTGACGCCCAGGGCCGCGTGGTGGCATCTTCCGATTCGGCCGGCGCCAATATGGCGCTGGAGCTGCCTGTGGGCTTTCTGGACCAGGCCATGGCCCAGCCGGTCTCCACTTTGACAGTCAGCGCACCGGCAGTGAGCTTTGCCAGTTCAGAGCGGGTGCTGTACCTTGGGCGCTATATCCGTCTGGCTGACGGTACCAAGCTGCTCGCGGTGGTGGAAGTACCCACCGCGATGCTGACATCGGTGCTGATGCAGGGCGTTGACATTGCAAGCCTGGAGGTGACACTGGAGCGCAGTTCGGGCCATCTGCTGCTGGGTGTGCCCCACGATGTGACGCGCACCAGTGGCATGTTGTCGCCGCCTTTGGGAACGCTTGTTCGGGAAGACGGGCCGTTGCGCATGGCGGCCCGACTCAGTGGCGTGCCAGCGCTGGTGGAGTTCCGGCCCACGCTGTATTTGGATTTGTGGATTTGCGCCAGCATTCCGCTGGAGGCGGCACTGGCTGAATGGCGCTCCGAACGCAATGCGGTGGTCGCCGCCACGCTGGTGTTTGGTCTGATGGTGTTGGCCGCCGGCGTCTTCGCGATGGTGTATGTCAACCGCATCACAGCGGCGCGCCTCACAATCGCACAGTCCAAGGTAGTGCTGGACCAGGCCCTGGAGTCCATGGAGAGTGGCTTCGTGCTGCTGGACGCCCAGCACCGGGCGGTTCAGTGGAACCGACGCTTCCTGGAGATTTTTCCGTGGCTGGTGCCGATGATGGCGCCGCTGGTGCCGTTTCGTGATGTGATTGAAGCCAATGCCCGCCACCACTTGCCAGACGCCGGTGAGCTGGAGCACAAGCGCTGGGTCGAAGACCGCTTGCGTCTGCAGTCGGGAGATGCCGAATCGCACGAACTGGAATTGCTGGACGGGCGCATCGTCCAGATCACCGAGCGCGACACGCCCGAAGGCGGCATGGTGATTACGTACCACGATGTGACGGCGATTCGCCGCGCCAGCGCGGAGATTGAGACGCTGGCTTTCTTTGATCCGTTGACAGCCCTGCCCAACCGTCGCTTGCTGCTGGACCGGCTGACGCAGGCCATTGCCGCATCGACACGTTCCGGGCAAATGGGCGCTCTGCTGTTTTTGGACCTGGACCATTTCAAAACCATCAACGACACCTTGGGTCATGAGGTGGGTGACCAACTGCTTCAGCATGTAGCAGACCGTTTGACCGCTTGCGTGCGCGACGCCGACACCGTGGCGCGGCTCGGCGGGGATGAGTTTGTCGTGATGCTGAAGGACCTGTCGGACACCAGCCACCAGGCGGCTGCGCAGGTGCAGCAGATTGGCGACAAGATTCTGCACAGCCTGAACCAGCCTTACACCTTGGGTTCTCAGCCCTACAGAAGCACTTGCAGTCTGGGCGCTACATTGTTTGGCCCTTCCGCGCATGGTGCTGCGGATCTGCTGAAGCAGGCAGACATTGCGATGTACCAGGTCAAGGCACAGCGCGGCAATGCGATGTGTTTCTTTGACCCGCAGATGCAGGCCGACATCAACCAGCGTGCGCGGCTGGAGACCGATTTGCAGGAAGCACTGGCGCAGGGCCAATTCGAGTTGTATTACCAGCCGCAGTTCATGCTGGATACCCGCATGGTGGGAGCCGAAGTGTTGCTGCGCTGGCACCATCCTGAGCATGGCATGGTGTCGCCGGTAGAGTTCATTTCAGTGGCCGAGGAGCGCGAGCTGATCGTGCCGATCGGCCTGTGGGTGCTGCGCACGGCATGCGAGCAATTGGCTGCGTGGCAGGACGACGCGCGGTTTGCAAATCTGCAATTGTCGGTCAATGTCAGTGCACGCCAATTCCGCCAGCCCGATTTTGTCGAGCAGGTTTGTGCAGTGATAGTCGCCACCGGCATCCCTCCGCATTTGCTGAAGCTGGAGTTGACCGAATCGTCGGTGCTGGACAACGTGGACGAATCGGTAGCCAAGATGGGCCAGCTCAAGGCAGAGGGCGTGCATTTCTCGGTCGACGACTTCGGTACCGGTTATTCGTCGCTGGCTTACCTGACACGTTTGCCGCTGAACCAGCTCAAGATCGACCAGTCGTTCGTGCGCAACCTGGGTGTGCGATCCACCGATGGCGTGATCGTGCAAACCATCATCGGCATGGCACGCAATCTGGGGCTGGAGGTGATCGCTGAAGGCGTAGAGACAATCGAGCAGAAGGATTTTCTGGCCACGCACGGCTGCACGATGTACCAGGGCTACCTGCTGGCGCGGCCGGGGCCGGTCGCAGCGCTGGAAGGTTTTTTGCCAGTGGTTTAAGCGCCGCCGGGCCGCCCCAAGGCGCGAACGCCCCCTCGGGGGCAGCTTTAAATCGGTTTCCCGCGCGACGACAGCGCGATCCCCATGACGATCAGCACAAACGCCAGTGCGTGGTACAGATGAGGCAGTTCGCCCAGCAACAGGGCAGACAGCAATGCCGCGAACAACGGTGTCAGATTCGCAAAAAAGCTGGCAATGGTAGGCCCAGCCCGCTGTACGGCGGCACCCCAGAATCGGTAGGCCAGCAGCGCGGGACCCACGGCCACAAACAGCAACGCGGAGACCAGCGGCCAACCCCAGTGGATGTGCGCATCGGTCAACGCCCACTCGCCGCCGGCCAGCAGTGCAGACCACACCAGCCCGAACGCAATCTGTGCCATCAGGAACGCGGCCCAGTCCGCGCGTATCTCGGCGGGCTCCTTGCCTTTTTCCGAAAGCATCCAGCTGTAATACGACCACACCGCCGCCGCCAGCAAGATGTAGAGGTCTCCGGGCACCAGCCGCACGCCCATCAGCACTTCCCATTGGCCGCGTGACATCACCAGCAGTACGCCGGCGATCGAAAAGACGGCACCCAGCAATTGCATGGGGCGTATGGCTGCGCCAAAGAACAGGCGACCGACCAGCATCATCCAGACCGGCGTACTGGAAGCGACCAGTGTCACATTGAGAGGGGTGGAAGTGTGCAGCGCCAGGTACTGCAGCGCGTTGTACAGGCCTACGCTGGTCAGCCCGAGCAATGCAAACCGGCGCCAGTAGGGCCACATCGCGCTTTTAGGTGAAAGAACCGGCGCAGCCAGTGGTAACAGCAATACAAATGCCAGAGCCCAGCGCAGCATGTTCAGCGTCATGGGTGGCACCAGATCACTCACCAGGCGGCCTACGACTGCGTTGCCAGCCCACAGCATTGGGGGGATGACCAGAAGCAGGATAGTGGAAGAATTGAGAGTCAGTTTCACCGGCGCACTATACCCATAAGGTGGCGCGGGGGTACTCACGCCCCATACTGGTGCCAGGCGCTGTTCTGCATAAACTAAGGTGTAGCAAAACGTAACTTGCTGCGGCGAAGAAGGGGTGTGGGGCTATGCGGGCGGACAGTTTGAAATTGGGCGATTTGAAGTTGCATTGGCTGGTCGCCATCACCCTGTTGGTCAATGCTGCCTCGCTGTTGAATCCGCTGATTGTCGAAGGCGACTCGGTCACCTACGCCGCGCTGGCCCAGCACATTGCCGCGAACAACAACTGGGCGGACCTGATGTTGGATGGTCGGGCCTGGCTGGACAAGCCCCACTTTCCGTTCTGGGTCACCGCGCTGTCCTTTGAACTGTTCGGGGCAAGCAGCTTTGCCTATAGCCTGCCGGGCTTTCTTTTCCATTTGCTCGGTGGCTACTTCACCTACCGCATCGCCCGCCTGCTGTACGACCGCAATACGGCGCTGCTCTCGCTCTTGGTCTACCTGTGCGCGTACCACGTGATGTACACCTCCAGCGCAGTCAAGGCGGAGGCCTTTCTCAGCGGCACCATCACCGGCGCCTGTTATTACTGGTTGCGCTTCGACGCTGACGCCAAATGGAAGTACCTGGTGCTGGGGGCCGCGTTCAGTGCGATGTCGGTGATGACCAAGGGTATTTTCACGCTGATCACCATCACCAGCGGCCTGGTCTGTATGTGGCTGTACCTGGGTCAATGGAAAAAGTTGCTGAGTGCCAAATGGCTATTGGCAGCAGCGATGACGGCCCTGTTCATGGCCCCGGAATTGTTGGCCTTGTACCTTCAGTTTGACGTCAATCCGCAGAAAAATCTGCTGGGCCAAGACCAGGTGTCTGGCATCCGTTTTTTCCTGTGGGACAGCCAGCTGGGGCGTTTTTTCAAATCCGGCGTGCCCAGCACAGGCGAAAGCAACCCGCTGTACTTTGTGCATGTGTTTGTGTGGGCCTTTATGCCCTGGGTGCTTGTTTTTGCGGCTGCCCTGGTGGATGGCGTGCGCCGGTTTACCGCTGTGGGCAAGCTCGAGCAGGCCAAGCTGGTGTTTCTGGTGGCGGCTTTCTTCACCACCTTTGCCGTGTTCAGTGCCGCAGAATTCCAACTCGACTACTACACCGTCATCCTGTATCCGTTTGCGGCGATTCTGTGTGGTCAGTACTTGCAACGCTGGCTCGCGCGCGCTGGTGGCGGGCCATTGGTTGCGATGCAGGCCTTCACGACGCTGCTGATACTGGGCTTGGCTGTCGGCATGGCGATTTACGTCGGGCGTGCTGCCTTGCTACTGGTCGTACTGGTCCCGCTAGGGCTGATGTTGACGGGAGCCATCCGTTGTGACGTACCGCACCCGGCCAGGGCCGTTCTGGTCTATCCCGTGCTTGCCATTTGCATCCTCTATGCCTTTGTGGAGAGCATGACCTTCACAGCACAGCAGGCCTACGGTGTTGCCTACAACGTCAACAAGCTTTTGCCGGCAGATCCGCAGCCGCTGGTGGTGTACCGCGTGGACGAGATCATTCCCCGTGAATTGGGGGTGTACCGAGGTGTGCCGTGTGTCGCAGCGAGTGAGCCCTCGCAATTGCCCAGCCCGGGCAGCCGCTACCTGCTGGTCATCAAGGATGAACAATTGGTAGCGGTACGCGATCTGTTGGGGAACCACAGGACCGTGGCCCAGGGTGAATGGATAGACCACAAAACCGGCCTGCTGCCGCGCATGCTGCGCATGGCCAAAGGGGAAGAGCCGTTGGAGAAATTCAGTATTGTTGAAGTCGGTGCCTGATGCTTTGCATGCATCCGGTACATTGAGCCACATTCTTTTCCAAGGATTTGTCCATGACTTCCCAGACTTCACGTGCCATCCATATCAAGCAGCATGGTGGCCCCGACATGCTGCAACTCGTGCAGGTACAGGTAGGCGAGCCTGGCCCAGGCGAAATCCGTATTCGCCACCATGCGGTGGGCTTGAACTTCATTGACGTCTACCAGCGCAGCGGCATGTATCCAATGACCCTGCCGGTGCAACTGGGCATGGAGGCCGCAGGCGTGGTGGAGGCGGTGGGCGAGGGCGTGACGCACCTGAAAGTGGGTGACCGCGCCGCTTATGCCAGCCAGCCGCCCGGCGCCTACTGCGAGTTGCGGGTGATGCCTGCCAAATGCGTTTGCAAGTTGCCCGACGGCATTTCGTTCGAGACCGGCGCGGCAATGATGCTCAAGGGTTTGACGGCGCAATATCTGCTGAAGAAAACCCTGCCGCAAGGCGGACTCAATCCCGGCGACTTTGTGCTGTTCCATGCAGCTGCCGGTGGGGTGGGCCTGATTGCCTGCCAATGGGCCAAGGCGCTGGGCCTGCGCCTGATTGGTACTGCAGGTTCAGATGCGAAATGTGCTCTGGCGCTCGCCAATGGAGCGGAGCATGCGATCAACTATGCGACGGAAGACTTCTCGGTCAAGGTCAAGGAAATCACCGGTGGCGCAGGCGTCAAGGTGGTTTACGACTCGGTGGGCAAGGATACGTTCGACAAATCGTTGGACTGTTTGCAGCCGTTTGGCCTGATGGCCTGCTTTGGCGCGGCGTCTGGCCCGGTGGCTCCGTTTGCACCGGGCATTCTGGCGCCCAAGGGCTCCCTCTACGTGACGCGCCAAACCCTGTTCACACACATCACCACCCGCGAAAGCACCCAGGCGATGGCGGATGATCTTTTTGCGGTGGTGCAGAGTGGCAAAGTCAAGATAAACATCGGACAGCGCTACGCGCTGGACCAGGTGCAGCAGGCGCATAAAGACCTTGAGGCACGTCAAACAACCGGATGTTCCATACTCACGCTTTGAGGTGCCCCAATACAATGGAGCCCTATGAACACACGATTCACCAAGTCCCTGCTGGCCGCCGCGCTGATTTCCCTGCTACCCTGCGCCACCGTGCTGGCCCAGGGCGCTCCGGATTCGAAACCGGCCCCCTCCGCCAAAGAGGGCATTGACCGCGCCCTCAAGGACGAGGGGAAATGGTATTTCTCCTGGGGCTATAGCCGCCAACAGTACGCACCCAGCGACATTCGCGTCTCACAGCCGGAGCTCGGCAATAACTTCACGGTACACAAGGCCGCCGCAAGTGACTACCCGTCAAGCATTCCAGACACACTGAATTCACTGGTCAATTTCGATTTCACCAATCCGCAGGAAAACATTCGGGTCGGCAAGTTCATGAATCCCGAGAAAACTTTCGCGATCGAGTTTTCACTGGACCACACCAAATACAACACCGACTTTGGCCAAACCGCGTCGATCAGCGGCACCATCAACAACCAGCCGGCGCCCGGCAGCATGGTGCTGACACCGCAGAACTTCACCTACGCGCTGCACAACGGCCTGAACCACGTGATGGTCAACGCCGTCTGGCTGAAACATTTGCGCGGCCCAGAGCAACAGGCTGGCGATCTGCAATTGATCAGCCGTGTTGGCGCAGGCATTCTGTTGCCCCATGCCGACAACACGATTCTCGGCAAAGAGAATCAGGTAGGCCCGAAGAACGAAAACATCTGCTGCTTCAACAGCAATGACTGGTGGCAACTCAACGGCTGGACCGTGGGCGCAGAAGTGGGCGTGCGTTATCGCATCTACAAGTCCATCTATGGCGAACTAACGCAAAAGTTCGCCTATGGCGCCCTGAAGGGTGTGCCCGTCTACAAGGGCACGGCGGACCAAACCATCTGGATGAGCGAGCAAGTCTTCTCGCTCGGCTTCCTGTTCTAGAAAACATTGCGGGTTAGACCCCGCAATGTTTCTTTATGCGCGCGACTGCGCAATCAGCGCCAGCAGTCGCGCTGTGCGCATCCAGGCCAGGATGGCGATCACCACCTGAGCGAACAACAGGCCCAGCACCATCCAGAACGCACCCAGTTGCGGCATCGCCAGACGCAGCGCGGTCAGCACGGCCACCAGCAACAAACCAACAACTGTAAAGGCCAGATAGCCACCCAGCATGGGAAGCAGGTTGTGACGCAAGGTCTTCAGGCCGCGCCACCAGGCCGTGATGGCCGAGCCGCGCTTGCTGAACAATGCAAACTGCGCACGCCCGGCGTCCACCGACGCATGCGCCAGCAACAGCAACAGACCCATCACGCCCAGAGCAAGGTGCTTGTGCAGCTCGGCTGCTGATTCCAGAATGGCTGTGTCGCCGGACTTTTCAGCCCATTGCGTACCTATGGACCCCAGCGCAATCGCCAGACCCAGCGGCACCACTGCCCACACCAGCATGCGCAGCAGGCGGCCATATTCACGTACACCGCCCTGGATCAGCATCGCAAAACCGGGAACGGTTTGGGCCCGCGCAGAGGTGATTACCATGCCGGTCAGGAAAGGCGACAGCAGCAACGTCATCAGGGCGGCCATGAATCCCGCCTGGCCCAACGCCATGCTGTTTTCCATCAGACGCGACATCACATCGCCCACCACCACAGCATCCAGCTGGCGCGACCACTGCGCTGCGTACAGCGAGTGGTCCAGCGCGGCAGAGAGGTTCACCCAGAACGGCAGCGCGAGGATGGCGGTTGGTACTAGTAATGCCAGTACCCACAACAACAGCAAGCGCCATTGCAAAGCTTGACGACCAGATTCGCGAAGCGTGGCGAAGAAGGGAAGCTTGGTCGTGCTCATACGGTGGCCACCAGAGAAAGAAGGAGCTGGAACAGGGCGGCGAGCTGACTGCCCCAACGACTGGACGCGCTGCGATCGGCCTCCAGCGTAAGGCTGTCGTCGATCTTGCTGGTGTCCAGTAAATGCGCGCGCTTGGCGTCGATTTCGGCGGAAACGGCTTTCACAGGTTTGACCCAGCTGTAGCGCTCCCAACTGCTGTTGCTGTCCCAGCGCACGGTCTCGGATGTGCCATCGGCAAACTTGACGACCAGATCCTGTGGCACCGGTGCGCCGCGGCGGCGCAGCGTGACGGTCGTGCGGTACGGGAAGGGGCCGGTGCCCTTGGCAGCATCCGGGTGCTCCTTCTTGAAGGCTTTGCGCGCCTTGGAAATGTTTGCATCTACTTTGCCCTCGGTGGTTTCCACCCATTGGCCGTCGACCTGCTCGGTGCCTGCTTGTGGCAGTTCTTCAACGCTGGTGAATTTCTCGATGCGGTCATCCACATTGCTTGCGTTGTAGACATGCTGGGCGAAGACGGTTTCCACCACATCGCGCTTGCCGGAGACTTCGATCAGCACATCGCGCAGATCGGCCACGCTGGGGTGGCGGAATTTCCATCGCTTGTAGTAAGCCTTGAAGGCTTTCTCTGTCACATCCTTGCCCAAGCGCTCTTCCAGATCGTGCATTGTGGTGGCGGTGCGTGAATACACGGTGCCATAGCTGCCAGTGGAATAGCGGTCCCACGAGTTATGGCCCAGCGCATCAGCAGGCGCGCGGTTGCTTGCTCCGATGCGTTCGGCTTCAAACACGGCGGCCTCCAGATTCATGCCCAGTTTGCGCAACGCCAGTGGCAGCGGCTGAATCGTCTGGCCGCGCTCACGGAGCATGCGCAGGTCCCAGTATTCGTTCAGCCCCTCGTCCAGCATCGGCTCTTCAAACTCGTTGGAAGCCAGGATGCCGTAGAAATATCCGTGGCCAAACTCGTGGATGGTGGTGAAGTCCAAGCCATAGCTGTCCAGCGTGTCGGGTTTCAGGTTGGAGTGGCTGTCGGTGGTAATAAAGGTCGGGTATTCCATGCCGCCCGCCTCGGTGGCGTTGTGCGGCGGAATCACCACGGTCACGGTCTTATAGGGATAAGGCCCCAGCGTGCTGGAGAAATACGCCAGGCTGTCTATCGTGGCCTTCAGTGCAGGGGCTGCGCTGTCAGCGTATTCGGGCGGGAACAACACTGTGACCTTGACGGTCGGGCTGCCAGGGCCGATGTAGATGCCTTCCAGTGGCGTTGCCGTGCGGTTGTCGGCGGTCCATGCAAAGTCATGTACATCGTCTTGCATAAAGCGATGCGTCACCAGGCCGTCTTTTTCAACCGGTGCGGAAGGCTGCTCACCCGTTGCCCCGACGGTGTAGCCCTTGGGTACGGTGATCTTCACGTCGTAGCTGCCAAAGTCAGCGTAGAACTCGCTGTGCAGGTGCATCTCGTGCGCGTTCCACCGAGGCGCCGTCGCACCGCGTTCACCGGGCAACTCCAGCACTGCGATCTTGGGGAACCACTGGCCGACCAGATGGAAGCTGCCGAAGTAGCCGGTGCGCGCAACGACGCGTGGTAACTGGTTGTGGAAGTCGATGTCCAGCGTCGTGCTCTGGCCGGGTGCCACGGCTTGTGGCAGATCCATGCGCACGACCGTGTGATCCGTCTCGGGGCCGTTGTCGGGATGCACGAAGTACCACGGTACCTGCGCGCTGCCTTGGGTCACTTTCTTCAACTCAATGTGGCCCCAGTCGCCATCTTCGACGGGCACATCGCTGCGGAATGCGAAGCCACGGGTCTTGCGCTCTGAGTAAAACGTGCTGCCCGAACCCTCAAATGCATTAAGGTACAAGTGCACATAGACCGAGCGCACGGGCACCGCACTGCGGTTGCGCCAGGTCAGCTTCTGGCGGCCTTCAATCGTGTGTTTGACCGGATCCAGCGTGGCGGAGATGTCGTATTGGACGACACGGTCCGACAGCGTGGGTTGCCCCTCTGTGCGCTCGCCGCCCCAGGCGTTGGGGCTGCTTGCCACCTTCACCGCATCGGCGTTGGGTGCAGCCAGCGCTATGCCGTCGAGACTGGGGGGAACGGAAGATGCGGCAGGGGTAACCGCAGTTGTTGCGACAGCTGGGGTATCAGCCTTGTCGTCTTTGCAGCCCGCCAGCCAGATGCTGCTGCACATCAGTGCAACAGCCGCCAGCCGCAAGCGGCATTTCAAAATAGATCGCACGGGGGGTCTCCACTTATAAAAGTGGCGACATCCTAACCCGTTCGTCTATGCGGTTTTTCTGACCCGCAACAGCTCATCCAGGATCAGGCAAACCGCGCCAATCGTGATCGCGCTGTCGGCCACATTGAAGGCCGGGAAATGCATGCCGCGCCAATGGAAATCCAGAAAATCCACGACGTAGCCATACAGCAGACGGTCAATCACATTGCCAATCGCGCCGCCCAGAATGCAGGCCATCGCGAAGCAGAATAGTTTTTGCCCCGCGTGCTGGCGCAGCATCCAGATAATGACCACGGCCGCACCAAGGCCCAGCGCGGTGAAAAACCAGCGTTGCCAGCCCGATTCGTTGGCAAGAAACGAAAATGCCGCGCCCGTGTTGTGCGCGCGTACCACGTTGAAGAAGCCGGTCACATAGGTGCTGTCACCCAACTGGTAGTAGCCCAGGATCAACACCTTGGTGAACTGATCCGCCAGCAGCAGGATGAAGGCCAGACCCAGCCACTGCAACAGGCCGCCGCTGGAAGTACTTGAGCGGGCCATCAGGCGAACGTCCGGGTTTCACCCGCACCGTACAGGTTAGTCGTGCAACGACCGCACAGCGTGGGGTGCGCAGCATCTACGCCGATATCGCTGCGGTAATGCCAGCAGCGCTCGCATTTAGTGCCATTTGAGGCTGTAACGCTTATAGATTGTGCGTGACCAGCTACCAAAGTGATAGCAGATGTAATGAACACAAACTTCAAATCGTCGCCCAGGCTGCTCAATAAAGCGTGTTCTTCGGCAGGCACAGTCAGCGTCACTTCGGCTTGCAGCGATGCGCCCACTTGCCCGGCAGTGCGCAGGTTCTCGATGTCCTTGTTGACCGCTTCGCGCACGGCGCGGATGCGGTCCCACTTGGCCAGCAATGCGCCGTCGGCAGCGCCCATGGGTACATAACCATCCATGAAGATCGACAGCTTGGTGGCCGCAGGCGTCTTGCCTTCGGTACCCAATACGGCCCACGCTTCTTCAGCAGTGAAGCTCAGGAACGGCGCCATCCAGCGCAGCATGGCCTGGGTGATGGTCCACAGCGCGGTTTGCGCGGAGCGGCGTGCCAGCGAGTTCGCGCCGGTGGTGTACAGGCGGTCCTTCAGGATGTCCAGGTAGAACGCACCCAGGTCTTCACTGCAATAGACCTGCAGCTTGGAGACCACGGGGTGGAACTCGTAGACCTTGTAATGCGCCAGGATGTCGGCTTGCAACTGCGCCGCACGGGCGAGCGCGTAGCGATCGATCTCCAGCAGTTGGTCTGCAGGCACAGTATCTTTCGCCGGATCGAAGTCGCTGACGTTAGCCAGCAAGAACTTCAGCGTGTTGCGTACACGGCGGTACGTGTCCACGACGCGTGCCAAGATCTTCTCGTCGATGTTCAGGTCGCCCGAGTAGTCGGTGCTCGCGACCCATAGGCGCACGATCTCGGCGCCCATCTTGGTCGTGATGGTCTGCGGCTCGACCGTGTTGCCCAGGCTCTTGCTCATCTTGCGGCCTTGGCCGTCAGTGGCGAAGCCGTGCGTCAGCAGACCGCGGTAGGGCGCGCGGTCGTACAGCGCGCAGCCCAGCAAGAGCGAACTGTGGAACCAGCCGCGGTGCTGGTCGTGGCCTTCGAGGTACAGATCGGCCTCTGGTCCTTCCGTGTGGAAAGGCACGCGGTCATACGCATCCTTGTGACTGCCGCGCAGCACATGCTGGAAGGTACTGCCGGAGTCGAACCACACTTCCAGAATGTCGGTGCTCTTGGTGTAGCTGGGTGCGTCCGCAGCGCCGAGGATTTCTTCGACGGTCACGCGGCTCCAGGCTTCGATGCCACCCTTTTCGACGATGTCTGCCGCCTGGTCCAGGATCTCCATCGTGCGCGGGTGCAGTTCGCCGCTGTCCTTGTGCAAAAAGAACGGCACGGGCACGCCCCAGCTGCGCTGGCGCGAGATGCACCAGTCGGGCCGGTTGGCGATCATGTCGCGCAGACGGGTCTTGCCGTTCTCGGGGTAGAACTGGGTGTGGTCAATCGCATCGAGCGCGAGCTGGCGCAAGGTCTTGGGCGCCTTGTCTTGGGTGAACACACCAGGGCCTTCGTCCATGCGGATAAACCACTGCGCGGCAGCACGGTAGATCACCGGCGTCTTGTGCCGCCAGCAGTGCGGGTAGCTGTGGCTGATGCCGACAGTGGCCATCAGACGGCCAGCGAGCTTCAGCGCGTCGAGGATGGCGGGGATGGCCTTCCAGATGTGCTGGCCGCCAAACAGCGGGAACTCAGGCGCGTAGGCGCCGTTGCCTTGCACCGGGTTCAGGATGTCGTCGTACTTCAGGCCGTTGGCCACGCAGCTGTTGAAGTCATCCACGCCGTAGGCAGGCGCGGAGTGCACGATGCCGGTGCCGTCGCCATCGCTGACGTAATCTGCCAGGTAGATCGGGGACAGACGTTTGTAGCCCGCGTCCATGTCATACAGCGGGTGGCGGAAGCTCAAGCCACCCAATTTCTCACCCTTGGCCGTGGCCAGCACGGTGCCGGTCAGGCCAAAGCGCTCTAGGCATTTGTCGACAAGGCTCTCGGCCAGCACCAGGCAACCCTTTTCGGTCTGTACCAACGCGTAGGTCAATTCAGGATGTGCATTCAGCGCCTGGTTGGCAGGGATGGTCCAGGCGGTCGTGGTCCAGATCACTGCAAACGCGGTTTGACCCGCAGGCAACGCAGCGAGGCCAAACGCGGCGGCGAGCTTGCCCGCGTCATCCGTCTCAAACGCCACGTCCAGCGTGTCGCTCTTCTTGTCCGCGTATTCGATCTCAAACTCAGCCAGGGACGAGCCGCAATCGAAGCACCAGTACACGGGCTTCAGGCCACGGTAGACAAAGCCGCGCTCGATCACGCGCTTGAACGCGCGGATTTCGCCGGCTTCGTTGGCCGGGTCCATCGTGCGGTAGGGACGCTCCCAGTCACCCAGCACGCCCAAGCGCTTGAAGTCCTCGCGCTGCTGGTCGATCTGCTCCGTGGCGAACGCGCGGCTTTTGGCCTGCATGTCGTCACGACTGAGGTTGCGGCCATGCAGCTTTTCGATCGCGTTTTCGATCGGCAGGCCGTGGCAGTCCCAGCCGGGGATGTATTGCGCATCAAAGCCGTCAAGCTGTTTGCTCTTGACGATCATGTCTTTCAGTATTTTGTTCAACGCATGGCCGATATGCAATTTGCCGTTGGCGTAGGGCGGGCCATCGTGCAGCACAAACAGCGGCGCGCCGTGGCGCGCATCGCGCAGTTTTTTGTACAGGCCTTCTTCGTTCCAGGTCTTCACCCAGGCCGGTTCGCGCTTGGGCAGGTCGCCGCGCATAGGGAAGGGGCTATCGGGCAGGTTCAGGGTGCTGCGGTAGTCAACGGGTGTGGTTGTGGGTTCAGTCATCACGAATCTCTAAATCTCAAAAGAGGAAGGGCACACGGCAAATGCGCCGTGCTGCGGAATCAGTGGTGACGCGGGGCCAGGTGCGTCTGCGAAGCCCCGTCAAATTCGGGCAGCAAGCCAGGCACGTGCGTCATCGCAGTCCTGGCGTATACCCTTTGTCAGGGCATCCAGACCGTCGTACTTCAGCTCGTCGTGCAGTTTGTGTAGCAGTTCCACACGGATGATTTTACCGTAGGCCCCCTCCGGCCCCAGGTTGTCGGGCCAGTCCAGGCAATGGGTCTCCAGCAACACGCGTCCGCCATTGACATCATTGGCATCCAGCGAAGGGCGCACGCCCAAGTTGGCGACACCCGCCAGCGGCTTGTGCGACAAGCCATGCACCTGCACAACAAAGATGCCGCCAGCGGCGGGTTTCCAGTGGGCAAAGCGCAGATTCAGCGTCTTGAAGCCCAGCGTACGACCCAGCTTGCGGCCGTGGACCACGTGGCCAGAAATGCAATAGGGACGGCCCAGCAGGCGTGCAGTCGCAGTCATATCGCCCCGGCCCAATGCTTCACGCACCGCAGAACTGGAGACGCGCAGGCCATGGACTTCGTAGCTGTTCATCCGCGCCACATCAAAGCCTTGTTTGTCCCCAGCGGCGTCCAGCAGCGCGTAATCTCCCGCGCGTTTGGCACCAAAGCGGAAGTCATCGCCCACCAGTACATAGCGTGCTCCCAAGCCCTGGAGTAACACTTTGTCAATGAACTCCTGCGGGGATTGGCCCGCCAGTCGGGCGTCAAATGGCAGCACCACCGTTTGATCCACGCCACAGCGTGCCAGGTCTTCCAGCTTGTCGCGCAGCGTGCCTACGCGGGCCGGCGCCAGCTCGGGCTTTTGCAGCAGGGCCGCAAAATAATCGCGCGGATGCGGCTCGAAGGTCAGTACGCAACTGGGCACGCCACGCTGTTGTGCCTCGCTCTTAAGTAGCGCCAGCATGGCCTGGTGGCCTCGGTGTACGCCGTCAAAATTGCCAATCGTCAGGGCGCACGCCGGTGCGATACCGGGGTGATGAAAACCGCGAAAAACCTTCATGGATTTTGTTATCTTTTTGATAGCAGGCTGCGCACACTCAATAAGCGCTTGAAGCCAATTTGTCACAGAAACAGGGTATATTGTGACTTAGCGGCACCCTGTGCGACCACAGGCGAGCCGGACGAGAGATTTGCAGGCCAGTTTGTTCATTTATTGACGAAAGGTGCGTTGCGTGAAAGTCTTGAAGTTGTCGGCCCAAGGGCTACCCCAATCCTGGATTTCGCTGGAACAGGCGGTGACGCACTATGCTGCGGACGAAGTGCGCTGGGAGGTCGGAGGCGAAGTCGCGGTGTTCCATGGTGGACACAATGCCGTCACCGGCCAGCAGTCCATCATCCGGGTCAGCAGCATCATCGGTACGCGCGGCGTCCCCAAGATCAATCCGTTCAACCTGCGTCCGGGCCTGACCAACAGCAAGCTTTTCAAGCGAGACCGCAACATCTGTGCGTACTGCGGCGATCTTTTTCATGAAGACGTCCTGACCCGCGAACACATCATTCCGTTTGCCCAGCAAGGCATAGACAACTGGATGAATGTGGTGACGGCCTGCCGCCCCTGCAACCACCGCAAGAGCAGCCGCACACCCGAACAGGCGCATATGCCGCTCTTGTACACGCCCTATGTGCCCAGCCTGTGGGAAGACTTCATCCTGCGCAACCGCCGCATCCTGGCGGACCAGATGGAGTTCTTGATGGCGCATGTGCCAAGCTCTTCGCGCCTGCTGACCTGATGCCGGCAACTGCCAAGCCGCGCATCGCGCTGATCGCCCACGACCACAAGAAAAACACCATGGTCGAACTCGCCCGAGAGTTCGCGCCGTTCCTGCGCCAATGCACGCTGTGCGCCACTGGCACCACGGGTGGGCGTCTGGTCGCTGAAGTGGGGCTGGACGTAGAACGTTTGCTCAGCGGGCCTATGGGCGGCGATTTGCAGATTGGCGCGCGGCTGTCGCAAGGCGAGATCGACGCTGTGATCTTTTTGCGCGACCCGATGACACCGCAGCCGCACGAGCCGGATATCAATGCGCTGGTGCGCGCCTGCGATGTGCACGATGTGCCGTGCGCGACCAACCTGTCCAGCGCGCGGCTGGTGTTGCAGCAACTGTCCGAAAAGACCTGGGCCTAGGCCGCTTGCAGGCCGACTGCAGCGGCGGCAATGTCCAGCGAGCGCAGCCGCTTTTCGCCGTCGAACACATCGCAGACCAGCATCATTTCATCGGCTTGCGTAGCCTCCTGCAGTTGCGCAAGGCCAGCGCGTACCGTGTCAGGCCCGCCAATCACGGCGGCTGCCAGAAAGTCGCCGATCGCCGCGCGTTCCTGTGGGTCCAGACCCTGCACAAAGTTGGCAACCGGCGCAGGCAGTGGCCTGCGGTCGCCGCGCAGAATGCCCAGTACGCGCTGGTAGATGCTGCTGGCGAGAAACTCCGCTTCGTCGTCCGTCTCTGCCGCCACCAGCGGCACGCCGATCACCACATACGGTTCGGCCAGCGTCAGCGATGGTTTGAAGTTCTGCCGGTACATGGTTATCGCCTGCATCAGCAGGCGCGGTGCGAAGTGCGATGCAAACGCATAGGGCAGGCCGCGTTGCGCCGCCAGTTGCGCGGAAAACAGGCTGGAGCCTAACAACCAGATCGGCACGTTGGTGCCAGCGCCAGGTGTGGCAATCAGGCGCTGGCCGGGCTCAGCGGGCGCCAGCAGATGCTGCAACTCCATCACTTCGCGGGGAAAGTCTTCTTCTGTCTCGGTCCGGTTGCGCCGCAGCGCGCGCATCGTCGGCTGGTCGGTACCGGGCGCGCGGCCCAGCCCCAGGTCAATTCGGCCGGGATACAGCTCGGCCAGTGTGCCAAAGGCTTCGGCCACCACCAGCGGCGCGTGGTTGGGCAGCATGATGCCGCCCGAGCCAATACGCATGCGCTGCGTCCGCCCGGCGATATGGCCGATCAGCACAGCGGTGGAAGAGCTGGCAATGCCCGGCATGTTGTGGTGCTCGGCCAGCCAGTAGCGGGAGAAGCACAGGGATTCGGCGTGCTGTGCGGTGCGCACCGCAATATCCAGCGCCTGGGCCACGGTGCCGCCTTCGCGCACGGCCACCAGGTCCAGCATGGAGAGGGAAATTTTCTTTGCAGTCATGCGGGAATTGTCCCGCGGCTGCAGCAATGCCGCTTGGAGATGCCGCAAAACCCTAGTTGCTAAAGGCGATCCAGCCCGAACAGTGCGCGCATTTTTTTGTCCAGCGCGCGCGTGGGCAGCAAGCGCTTGAGCATGGGCAGGCGCGTGCTTTGCGCGCCGTGTTTGCTGATCGGTGGCGGCGGGTTGGCGAGCAGGTCGTTGACCACATCGCGGGCAAATTCCTTGGCCGGTGTTGCGCCGTTTTGCGACAACTGGGCGCGCTTCTCGATGAACTTGGCGATGGGCTGGTACAGCGATCCGGCAGGCAGGCGCACCTTTTCCTGCCCCGCGTTGCCGAAGTTGGACGCAATGCCACCGGGCTGGATGGTCACGACCTGGATGCCCAGCGGCACCAGTTCCATGCGCATGGCATCGCCAATCGCATTGAGCGCAGCCTTGCTGGCGCAGTAGGCGCCGGCGAACGGCGTGGTGACGATGCCGGAAATACTGCTGACATGGGCGACGCAGGCCGCGCTGCTCTTGCGCAGCAGCGGCACGAAGGCCTGGGTCACCATCACCGGTGCGACGACGTTGGTTTCAAACTGCGCGCGTAAATCTTCGGCACTCAAATCCGTCATCGCGCCAAACTGGCCATAGCCTGCGTTGTTGACCAGGATGTCGATGTGGCCGTGGCTGGCCTGCACGCTGGCAACCGCCTGCGCGATCGATTGCGCGTCATTCACGTCCAGCGCCAGCGTCGCCATACCGGCGGCGGCATGCGGCGCGATGCTGTCCAGCTTGCGCGCAGTCGCAATGACCTTGTGGCCACGCGCATGGAACTCCTGCGCCAGCGCGGCACCGATGCCGCTGGAGCAGCCGGTGATCAGTACCGTGCGGGCGTTGGCTGTCATGCAAATGCCCCGGCAGTGTCCTGCATGCGCGCAGACACTTCACCCAGGTGGTGCAGGCTGTCGCCAAACGTCATTTCCATTTGCGTGAGGCGCTTGAAGTAGTGGCTCACGATGTACTCGTCTGTCACGCCAATGCCGCCGTGCAGTTGCACCGCCTGTTGGCCGACAAAGCGCATGCTCTGGCCCAACTGGTACTTGGCGCGCGCCATTGCAGCGCGGCGCTCTGGCGCTGGAGCGTTGAGTTTCAATGACGCGTAGTAACTCATCGAGCGCGCCAGTTCCAGTTGCATCTTCATGTCTGCCGCGCGGTGGCGCAGCGCCTGGAAGCTGCTGATCACCACACCAAACTGCTTGCGCGTGTTCAGGTATTCCGCGGTGATCGCCATGGTCTTGTCCATCACGCCCACGGCTTCTGCGCACAGCGCGGCAATGCCGATGTCCACCGCGTGTTCCAAAGCGGCCAGGCCGTTGGTGGTAACCAATGTGGCGGGGGCATTCTTGAGCGCGACTTCGGCGGCACGGCCGCCATCTTGCGTGCCGTAGCCGCGTGTGGTGACACCACTGGCTTTGCGCTCGACCAGGAACAGCGCGATCTGGCTGTTGATTTTGGCGGGCACCAGGAATGCATCGGCGTGGTCACCCACGGGAACGACGCTCTTGGTCGCGTTGACCACATAACCACCGGGCGCTTGCGTCGCTTTGGCTTCGCACGCGTCGAGCTTGTAGCGGGCTGCGCGCTCTTGGTACGCCAGCACCACCAGCGCTTCGCCACTGGCAACCTTGGGCAGCCATGCGGCCTTGGTCGCGGCGTCGCCGTAACCTGCAATGACGCCACCGGCGATTAGTGATTGCGCCAGCGGTTCCATCACAATGCCGCGCCCCAGCTCTTCCATCACCACCATGCCTTCAACCGGGCCCATGCCCAAGCCGCCGTCGTCTTCAGGCACATAGAGGCCGGTCAGGCCCAATTCGGCAATCTCGGTGAAGGCCGCGCGGTCAAAGCCACCGGCCTTCTCAATTGCCTGGCGGCGCTCGAAGGTGTAACCCTTGTCCACCCATTTGCGCACGGCGTCGCCGAGTTGGACCTGGTCGTCAGAAAAATCAAAATCCATTTTTATCTCCTTGTTCTTAACCCAGGACAACCTGGGAGACGATGCCGCGTTGCACTTCGTTGGAACCACCGTAGATCGTGGTCTTGCGCAGATTGAAGTAGGTCGACGTCAGCGGCGCGTTGCCCACCGCAGCGCCGGGGAAGTCGCCTTGCCATCCGGCTTCCATCGCTTCGCGGATCAGCGGGATGGCGTAGGGGCCAGCGGCCAGCATCATCAGTTCGCTGTAGCGTTGCTGGATTTCGCTGCCGCGAATCTTGAGCAGACCCGCCACGTCCAGCGACTGCTTGCCAGAGGCTTCGCCTGCCAATACGCGCATCACCATCATTTCCAGCGCAATCACATCGACTTCCAGCTTGGCGATTTCGTCGCGGAAGCGGGTGTCTTCCCAAACGCCTTCGGTCTTGGCGATGCGTTTCAGGCGCTCCAGCTCGCGCTTGGTGCGGTTGACGTCGGCGATGTTGGTGCGTTCATGCGAGAGCAGGTGCTTGGCATAGGTCCAGCCCTTGTTCTCTTCGCCGATCAGATTCTCTGCGGGCACTTCGACGTTGTCGAAGAACACCTCGTTCACTTCGTGGCCGCCGTCCAGCATGATGATGGGGCGCACAGTGACACCTGGGCTCTTCATGTCGATCAGCAGGAAGGAAATACCGGTTTGCGGCTTGCCTTCGGAGCTGGTGCGCACCAGGCAGAAAATCCAGTCGCCAAACTGACCCAGTGTGGTCCAGGTCTTTTGGCCGTTAACGATGAATTTGTTGCCTTGGCGCTCGGCCTTGCATTTGAGCGACGCCAGATCGGAACCGGAGCCCGGTTCGCTGTAGCCCTGGCTCCACCAGACTTCGCCGCTGGCAATGCCGGGCAGGAAGCGCTTTTGCTGCTCGGGGCTGCCAAAGGCCATGATCACCGGTGCCACCATCACCGGGCCGAAGGGCAGCACGCGCGGCGCACCGGCCAGCGCACACTCTTCTTCAAACAAATGCTTTTGCACCGAGTTCCAGCCCGGGCCGCCAAACTCCTTGGGCCAGGCGTGGCCTAGCCAGCCTTTTTTTCCGAGGATCTTGGCCCAGCGCTGCATGTCTTCACGGCTCAGGTGCAGCGCGTTGTGTACCTTGTGCGAAATGTCCTTGGGCAGGTTCTCTGCCACCCAGGCGCGAATCTCTTCGCGGAATTTTTGTTCTTCGGGGGTAAATGCCAAATCCATGGGGGGTCTCCGATATGTTCTCTAAATCGACTACTTCGCTTTTTAGCACGGTCGTTCGTTTATTCCTGTCCAAACGGCGACAAGCCCAGCTCGGTGTGCAGTTTTTGCAGGATTTCACGCAACTGAAGCACTTCGGCTTCCAGCTTGGCGATGCGCTCCAGTGCGGAGGCGCCGCCCGCGTTGCCAGCACCTGCGGGAGCAACGCCGGTCTCAACCGGCCCACACAGCAAATGGGCCCATCGCTGCTCTCTGGCACCCGGTGCCTTGGGCAGCTTGACTGTTAATGGTCCGCCTTTGGCCTCTGAGCGCTCTTGCAACTCTTCCAGAAAGCCTTCTACCGACGAGACATCCGCAAACTTGTACCAGCGTTCGCTGTTCAGCCGCAGCTCTGCCGCCGTTTGCGGCCCGCGCAGCATCAACAGGCCCAGTAGCACGGCCGATTGCTCCGGCACGCCCATGCCGCGCTGGAAGTTGTGTTCAAAGCGGGCCGTGCGCCCGCCGCTAGTTTCACGCGCCAAGTCGGCTTCCTTTAAGGCTTCCAGCGCGCTGACGACGTCGGATTCGAGCAGCTCCATGAAAGGCTCACGGCTGGTTTTTTGGTTGCAACCCAGTACGAGGGAGTTCAGCGACAGCGGATAACTGTCGGGCACGGTGCGGGCCTTCTCCATCAACGTGCCCAGTACGCGGGCTTCAATGGGGGTGAGTTGCAAGGACGGCGGAGCGGGGGCGTTGGGTGTGGGCGAGTCGTTGAAAGAGGGCATTGTCATAATTCGGGCCGGTATGAAAAACATCGTCATTTTGATCTCAGGCAGCGGCTCCAATATGGCGGCTATCGTGAACGCTGCCAAACGCGACAACTGGAAAGACCTTTGTGACGCCCGTGTCGCTGCGGTGATTAGCAACCGCGCGGACGCTCAGGGCTTGCAGTTCGCTCGGGAACAGGGCATTGCAACCGAGACGCTGGATCACAAAGTCTTTGCCTCGCGTGAGGACTATGACGCAGCCTTGATGCAATTGATAGACAAGCATGAAACACCAGGACACCCCGTGCTCGTGGTGCTGGCGGGCTTCATGCGCATCCTGACACCAGGCTTCGTGGGTCATTACGCCGGAAGATTGGTCAACATCCATCCCTCGCTGCTGCCTGCTTTCTCCGGATTGAAGACGCACCAACGTGCGATCGACGCTGGCTGCAAGGTCGCGGGCGCCACGGTGCATCTGGTGACTGCCGAACTGGACCATGGCCCTATCCTCGCGCAAGCCGTGGTGCCGGTGTTACCCAATGACACAGCGGACAGCCTAGCCGCCCGCGTGCTGAGCCAGGAGCATCGCATCTACCCGCAGGCCATCCGGGAGTTGCTATAAAAATAGGAGCTGCTTACGCACGTTCTATGCGCGCTGCAGGCCTTTTTAATAGGTAAATCACTCGTGGCGCAGGGCTTCTATCGGATCCATGCGCGCCGCGCGCCGCGCCGGAAAGTAGCCAAACAAAACGCCGATACCTGCCGAGAACACGAACGACAGAACGTTCACACTGAGGTTGAACACGTAAGGCACCTGCATCACTCCCGCCAGCAGCAGCGATGCGGCGGTGGCCAGCACGATGCCGACGATTCCGCCCAGTGACGAAAGCACCACAGCCTCGATCAGAAACTGCAACAGCACCTCGCGCTCCAGCGCACCAATCGCCAGCCGCAGGCCGATTTCGCGCGTGCGCTCGGTCACGCTGACCAGCATGATGTTCATGATGCCAATGCCGCCCACCAGCAGGCTCACCGCCGCGACCGCACCGAGCAGCGTGGTCATCACCTTGGTCGTGCCCGAAAGCGTGTCGGCCAACTGCTTGGTGTCCAGCACATTGAAGTTGTCTTCGTCGCCATCGGCCAGCTTGCGCCGCTCGCGCAGCAGTTGTGTGAGGCTGGCCTTCAGGCGCGTGGCATCGCTGTCGTCGGCCATCGACACCAGCAGCGTGTTGACGCGGTTGTTGCCGGTGATGCGGCGCTGCAAGGTCTTCATCGGCACCAGCACTACGTCGTCCTGGTCGTTGCCAAAGCTGCCCTGGCCCTTGGAGGCCAATACGGCGACGATCTCGCAGGAGATTTGTTTGACGCGCAGTTGCTCGCCGAGTGCCGGGCGCGACCCATACAACTCGCGCCGCACCGTCTCACCAATCATGCAGACCGCAGCACCGGCTTGCAGCTCGGCGTCGCTGAATTCGCGGCCGTCGGCCAGCGCCCAGTTGCCGGTGGTCAACCAGGCGTTGGTGCTGCCAACGACATTGCTGCTCCAGTTGCGACCATTGGCCACCAGCGTCGCCGCGCTGCGCGCTTCGGGCGCCACGGCGGCAATGCCGCCGATCTGTCCTGCAATCGCGTCGGCATCCGTATCCTTGAATGCAGGCGCACCGCCGGAGCCCGGCCCGGTGCGCTGGCCCGGGCGAATTTGCAGCAGGTTGGTGCCCAGGCTGGAAATCTGGTTTTGCACAGCCAGCGTCGCGCCGTTGCCTAAAGTCACCATCGTGATCACGGCGCTCACGCCAATCACGATGCCCAGAATCGTCAGAAAGGAGCGCAACAGGTTGCGCCGTATCGAGCGCAGCGCCAGCCACAAGGTGTTGAGCAACATCAGCGCACCTCTGCCGTGTCGGTTTGCGTCGCGGCGGTACGGCCTAGCGCAGTCGGATGCGCGTTCGGTATGTCGCTCTCCACGACACCGTCGACAAAACGGATGATGCGTTTGGCATAGGCGGCCATGTCCGCTTCGTGCGTGACCATCAGCACGGTGATACCCAGGTTCACATTCAGACCCCACAGCAAATCCATAATCTCGCCGCTGCGCTTGGTGTCCAGGTTGCCGGTGGGTTCGTCGGCTAACAACACTGCAGGTTCGGTGACGATAGCCCGAGCAATCGCCACGCGCTGCTGTTGCCCGCCCGACAGCTCGGCAGGCGTGTGGTGTTCCCAGCCCGCAAGGCCGACCGAGGCCAATGCTTTGCTCGCCGCCGCGCGGCGTGCGCTGGCCGATTCGCCGCGGTACAGCAAAGGCAGCTCCACGTTCTCTTGCGCCGAGGTGCGCGCCAGCAGGTTGAAGCCCTGAAACACAAAACCCAGATAGCGGCGGCGCAGGCGCGCGCGTTGGTCGCGTGTGAGGTTTTCCACGTGCACACCGTTGAACAGGTATTCGCCGGTAGTCGGGCTGTCCAGGCAGCCCAGCGTGTTCATCGCAGTGGATTTGCCGGAGCCGCTGGGGCCCATGATGGCGACAAAATCGCCCGCTGCAATGTTCAGGTCCACGCCCTTGAGTGCCTGCAGCGCAGTATCACCTTGACCATAGGTCTTGGTGACGCCTTTGAGGGCGATCAACGGGATGTCGCTCATGGCGCCTTGCCGCTACGCTGGTCGGTGATGACCTGCATGCCCGCCTGCAAATCGCCGCTGATGACTTCGGTCATGCGCCCGTCGGTGATGCCAGTGGTGATCGCCAGTGCGGTCGGCGTGCCGTCACGCAATATCCAGACTTGCTTGTTGGGGTTGCCGCCGCCGCCCGCGGTTTTGGTGCGCTGGCCGCCACGCGGCATGCGCGGCATCAGGCTACCGACGATGCCGCTGCCGCCACTGGGTGCGGCCCCTTCTGCGCGGGCCGGCTTGCCTTGCGCGGGCGCAGATGCGGGCGTGAAGCGTAGCGCCGTGTTGGGCACCAGCAGCACGTTATGCCGCTCGGTCGAGGTGATCGTGCTGGAGGCCGTCATGCCCGGGCGCAGCGTCAGGTCGCTGTTGTCCACTTCCAGTTGGGTGAGATACGTCACAACGTTGTCGGTGGTGGTGGAGCCATAGGCGACTCGGGTAGTGGTCGCGGGGAATTTGCGCGATGGATAGGCGCTGACGGTGAACGTGGCTTTTTGACCGACCTGCACCGAGCCGACATCGGCTTCGTCGATGTTGACCTGCAGGCGCAGCTTGCTGAGGTCTTCTGCAATCGTGAACAGCGTGACGGCTTGCAGCGACGCGGCCACCGCATTGCCGGGGTCTACCGTGCGGCTGAGCACCATGCCGTCGATAGGAGAGCGTATCGAGGCTTTGGATAAATTAGTCTCATCGGTAGACGCAGTGGCTTGTGCCTGCACGACATTGGCGCGGGCACTGGCTTCGTCGGCGACGGCGCGGTCCAGTGTGGCGCGTCCCGTGTCCAGCTCGGCCTTGGAGGGAACTTTGCCACCCGACAGGCGGGCTACTTCTTCAAGGCGTGCGAGGTTGCTGCGTGCCTCTTTAACAGTGGCAGCCGATTGCGCAACGCCGGAGTTGGCCGCACCCAGTGCGGCGCGCGAACGGGTTACCTGGTCCACCAGTTTGGCCGTATCCAGTTCCACCAGCACCTGGCCTTTTTTGACTTTGTCATTGACATCTACCAGCACGCGCAACACGGTGCCCGACAACTCGCTGCCAATGCTGACCAAACGCGTGGGCTGCAAGGTGCCATTGGCCGCGACGGTGAGCGTCAGGTTGCCCTGGGTCACCGGCTCGGTCGCATAGACCGGCGCAGCATTGGCTTTGCTGCGTGCCTGCCAGAAGAAAAACAGGCCAACGCATACCAGCACCGCGAGCAGCGTGCCCCATACCGAGGTGCGGCGCCACCAAACCTGCGGTGGACCTTCGTCCAGTAGCGCCTGCACGGCGGCGGTAGAGGGCAGGGCTCTGTTGGGCGCCGTGTCCGGGGTGGGGTCGAGAGGGTTGGTCATAGTATTTTTTTGTTTGGGAAATGAGGTTGTTACACCCAGCCACCGCCCAGCGCCTTGTACAGGCGCACATGGTCGGCGCTGATGTTGGCGCGTGCGCTGGCAACCGCGTCTTGTGCGCCCATCACGGTGCGCTGGGTTTGCAGCACAACCTGGAAGTCGATCAGTCCGCTGGCATAGCGCTGTTGGGCCATCAGCGCGGCATTGGCAGACGCCTGGGCTGCAGCTTCCAGTCGCACTAGCCGTGCGCGGTCGCCGCGCAGCGCAACCAGCGCGTCTTCAACGTCCTTCAGCGCCGTGAGCACGGTGGCTTGGTAAGCCACGCGGGCCTGCTCCAGCGATGCTTCCTGTACCCGCACCTGGGCGCGCGCCGCGCCGCCGTCAAACAGCGGCACCGACACGCTGGCAAGCAGCGAACTGACCACTGATGCGCCATTACTCAGTCCAGCCAAAGTCAGCGCATTCAGCCCAACCGAGCCGCCAATCGAAAAACTGGGGTAGCGCGCCGCTTCGGCCACGGACACCCGCGCCAGCGCGCCGCTGATGCGGTGCTCGGCAGCACGCACGTCGGGCCGTTGGCGCAGCGTTTGCGCGGGAATAGACAACGCCAAATCTTCGGGCGCAAGCGGAATGGGTTGCGCTGTTTCCAATTGCGCTCGCAAAGCATCAGGCGCTTGCCCGGTCAGCAGGGCAAGCGCGTGCTGCGTCTGCGCGATGCTTGCTTGCAGCAACGGTATTTGTGCACTGGTCTGCTCGGTACTTGTGCGGGCCTGTTCGACTTCCAGCGCGGTAATCAGCCCGGCTTGTTGGCGCCAGTCGGTCAGTTGCAGGGTCTCCTGCTGGCTGGCGAGGTTGCTGATCGCGATGGCCAGTTGCGCCTGTTGCTCGCGCAGTTGCATGTAGTCCAGCGCCACCTCGGCGGCAACTGATACCTGAACATCGCCCAGCGATGCTTCAGAAGCCAGCGTGTCGGCTTTGGTGGCATTCAGCGCGCTGTGCTGGCCACCGAAGATATCGGGCTCCCAGCTTGCGTCCAGGCCCACGCGGACACTGCGGTTGGGGTCGTTGCTGTCGGTCTGGCCCTGTTGTGCGGAAGCCGATGCGGACACGCCAGGCAACAGGCGGGCACTGCCTACATCCTGCAATGCACGCGACTGTTGCAGCGCCGCTTGCGCCGAGCGCACGCTGGTATTGGTTTGCAGTGCCTGGGTGACCAGGCTTGTCAGCAGAGGGTCGTTGAAGCGTTGCCACCATTGCGCCAGCGCGGTGGGCGATAAGGGCTGCGTAGAGGCGGACCACGCCGCGGGAATGGCAAGGCCGGCATTGGGGTCAGTTTGCGGTGCCGTCGAGGCGCACCCTGCGAGTGAGAATACCAGTGCGGTGGACCACAAAAGGTGCGACTTGTTGCGCAGAGGTGCGTGAAATTTGGATGAAGGCATGGAACTTTCAATCTACAGAGAACTTCCGAGATGGAATGTTCGCTGCAGCACAGTTCCCATTCTTCAGAGCCACATGCGATTGCGATGTAGGCTTTGTAAAGATGCGTGAAACAGATGCGCAAGACGTGTCTTGACCTCAGTTCCACTCGCTAATTGCTATCAAAAAAGAAGCTGCTTACGCACGTTCTACGGGCGTTGCAGCCACTTTTATCTAGATTTTTGCGAATCGAGGCTGGCGCACACCTTCAATGACCACTTCTTCCAGAAACATTGCCGCAGGCCGCACCCACAGGCCATGCTCGCCATACAAAGCGCGGTACAGCGTCATCGGCTCCAGTGTTTCACTATGGCGCACCGTGTCGATGACTTCGTATTCCATGCCCTTGTAATGGCGGTAGCGCCCGGGCGGTGTCTCAATCAATGGGGGGAGTTTTTCAGAATTCATGTGGAAACCTTCGCACTTTGTGCTGCGGTGTTATTCGCCTTGGGAACGGCCCGGCGGCTCATCATGGGACAATCCTAGCCTATGCACCCAAAAGCCTTGCTTGACGCCTGTTCCGAACTGGTCCGTCTCACCCTCAAATTCGACCATCCGGCTGACGCCATCGTTTCCCGTTTTTTCCGCGACCACCGAGGCCTCGGGCCGCGCGAGCGCGCCACCATGGCGGAGACGGTCTACACCGTGTTGCGCAAAAAGCAGTTGTTTGACCATCTGGCGCCCTCTGGCAGCGGCCCCAAAGAGCGGCGCATGGCGATCCTGGGCTTTTATGGCCCTGGCGATTTCCTGCGCAGCGCGCTGACAGAGCAGGAAATCAACTGGCTGGACCAGTGTGAGAAGGTCAAACCCGAAGATCTGATGGAGCGCCATCGCCACAACCTGCCTGAATGGCTGGTGCAGCCGCTTAAAGAGCAGGTGGGCGACGGCTTCTGGCCACTGGTCGAGAGCTTCAACCGCGGCGCCGGGCTGGATTTGCGGGTCAACACCTTTAAGTCCAAGCGCGCCGATGTACAAAAAGAGCTAGCCGCTTCCGGCATCAAGGCCGTGCCAACGCCATATTCCCCGTGGGGCCTGCGCATTGCTGGCAAGCCGGCATTGAACAAACACGAAGCCTTCATGCGCGGCGACTTTGAAGTGCAGGATGAAGGCTCGCAACTGTTAGCCATGCTGCTGGACGCCAAACGTGGCGAGATGGTGGTGGACTTTTGCGCGGGTGCCGGCGGCAAGACGCTGGCGATTGGCGCTGCAATGCGCAGCACGGGCCGCCTCTACGCCTTTGACACCTCGGCAGGGCGGCTGGACTCCTTCAAGCCCCGCATGGCGCGCAGCGGCCTGTCCAACGTGCATCCGGCGGCGATTGCCCATGAGCGGGATGACCGGGTCAAGCGCCTTTCCGGAAAGATGGACCGGGTGTTGGTCGATGCGCCGTGTACCGGCATGGGCACCTTGCGCCGCAATCCGGACCTGAAATGGCGTCAGGACATCAAGGCGGTCGACGAAATGACGGTCAAGCAGACCGCCATTTTGCAAAGCGCGTCCCGCATGACCAAGTCCGGCGGCCGTCTGGTCTATGCGACGTGCAGCGTTTTGCCGCAGGAAAACGAAGCCATTGCCGAAGCGTTTAGTGCAGCCAATCCCGATTTTGTGCCGCTGAATGCGGGAGACGTCCTGACCGAATTGAAGGTCGAGAATGCCCATTCTTTGTGCAGCGGCGGTGAAAATGGGGCTTTATATTTGCGTTTGTGGCCCCATTTGCATAATACGGATGGATTTTTTGCCGCGATTTGGCAAAAAAAGTGACTTATTTGACGTAAGTTAATGAACTTTGGCTTCATCCGGATTTAATCTGGTCAAAATGTAACCTACCGCTTAAAATTACATGTTGGCTGCCGGAGCCCTTATCCGGCAATTCCGAATTATTTCAAGAGACTGGAAAACTCCATGCTGTTACCTGACTGGGCTGTATTGAATGCAGCGATTGAGTGGCTCGCCCACGGTACTTGGGACCTTGCCTGGTGGCAAATCGTTCTGTTTACCTTGGCGATGACGCACGTCACCATGATCAGCGTGACTGTATTCCTGCACCGTCACCAGGCGCACCGTGCGCTGGACCTGCACCCGATTGCATCGCATTTTTTCCGCCTCTGGCTGTGGTTGACCACTGGCCAAGTGACTAAAGAGTGGGCTTCCATCCACCGCAAACACCACGCCAAGTGCGAACAAGAAGAAGACCCCCATAGTCCTCATGTGTACGGTATCAAGACCGTGCTGCTGCAAGGCGCCGAGCTGTACCGCAAGGAATCCAAGAACAAGGAAACCATGGCCCGTTATGGCCACGGCACGCCTGACGACTGGATTGAGCGCAATCTGTACACCCGCTATTCGTGGCAAGGCGTAGGCCTGATGATGATCATCAACCTGTTCCTGTTCGGTATCGCTGGTCTGGCTGTCTGGGCAGTTCAAATGGCTTGGACGCCTATTACTGCCGCCGGCATCATCAATGGTGCGGCCCACTTCTGGGGTTACCGCAACTTTGAAGCGCCTGACCAAAGCCGCAACATTTCCCCTTGGGGCATCATCATTGCCGGCGAAGAGTTGCACAACAACCACCACACCTACCCCACGTCGGCCAAGCTGTCCGTCAAGCCCTACGAGTTTGATATCGGTTGGATGTACATCACCATGATGCAAGCGGTCGGTCTGGCCAAAGTCAAGAAGACGCCACCCAAAGCTGCTTACGGTTCAATCCGCCCCGTGGCTGATGAAAAGACACTGGAAGCCCTGATCGCCAACCGCTACGAAATCATGGCCACTTACGCCAACGGCATGCGTGCAGCCGCACGTGCCGAGCTGGCTGCCATGAAGGCCCGCAGCGCCGATGCGTCTGTGATCAAGGCGGCCAAGCGCTGGATGCACCGTGACGTTGAGAATGTGCCTGCTTCTGCTGCGCCTCAACTGGCCAAGGCCCGCGCTGAGTCCCCGATGCTGGACAAGATGGTGGTCATGCGCGAAGAACTGCGCCAGATGTGGCTCAACACCACGGTGTCACGCGACCAGCTGATCCTGGATCTGCAAGCCTGGTGCCGCCGTGCTGAAGAGAGCGGCATCGCTGCTCTGCAAGAGTTCTCCATGAAGTTGCGGGCGGCGCACGTTTAAGCGGCACCTCGCTATCTCAAGAAAGCCCGTTTTTTAGCTGGCTTTTTTGTGCCTGCTGTTTTTGCCGGCCTTCGGGGACTTCCCCTCTGGATCAGGCGTGTCGGGTACTCTTTTTCGTACGTGTCCCCCGCGCCGTGAGGGCGCTCCTCCTTGACCTCCCGAAAAAGAGCACCCAACCCACCTGATCCCGCTCGGTGCTGGCACGCCAGTGACCCGAAGTCATGTCCCGCGTGCCATTTGCTCAAGCGGATGGTGCGGGGTAAGCCCCATTGCGAAATCAAGGAGGAGGGGCCCTCACGGCCCCGGGGGACATTCGCTTTGGGGCTTATCCCGCACCGTCTGCGGGCGAGAGAGAACGCGGGGCAAAGTCCAGACGTAAAAAAGCCCGCATGTAGCGGGCCTTCGTTCAAGGGTGAGCCTGAATTACTTCAGCTTCATTTCCTTGTAGTCCACATGCTTGCGAGCGACTGGATCAAATTTCTTGATCAGCATCTTCTCGGGCATGGTTTTCTTGTTCTTGTCGGTCGTGTAGAAGTGACCGGTGCCAGCTGTAGATTCCAGCTTGATTTTTTCGCGTCCGCCTTTGCTTGCCATGGTGTTACTCCTTAAGCTTGGCCACGTGCGCGCAGGTCTGCGAGCACAACATCAATACCGTTCTTGTCGATCAGACGCAAACCGGCGTTGGAAATCCGCAAGCGGATCCAGCGGTTTTCGGTCTCGACCCAGAAACGGCGGTATTGCAGGTTCGGCAGGAACCGGCGCTTGGTTTTGTTGTTGGCGTGGGAAACATTGTTTCCGACCATTGGGCCTTTGCCCGTAACTTCACATACGCGTGCCATGTGGACACTCCGATATAAACGGCTATTACTGGCGACTTCTCTTCACAGAAATGTCTCGCTCTAGCCTCACCTCGCCAGAAAGGGTGGCGGTAACCCGATTGCTGTTTTCAGCAAAGCCTTGGATTATAGCCTAACTGTCCTGATCCAGAAAACGCTGGGCATCCAGGGCCGCCATACAGCCCGTTCCGGCGCTGGTAATCGCCTGGCGGTAGACGTGGTCCTGCACGTCGCCCGCAGCGAATACGCCGGGGATGCTGGTCTGGGTGGCAAAACCCTTGAGACCGCCTTGGGTGATGATGTAGCCGCCCGCCATCTCCAGTTGGCCTTGGAAGATTTCGGTGTTGGGAGCGTGGCCAATGGCGATAAAGCAGCCCTTGAGCGTGATGTCTTCGGTGCTGCCGTCCTTGGTGCTCTTGATGCGGATACCGGTCACGCCGGAGGCGTCGCCCAGCACTTCGTCTAGCGTATTGAAGGTCTTTAGCTCAATCTTGCCTGCGGCAACACGTTCCATCAGCTTGTCCACCAGAATGGGTTCGGCCTTGAACTTGTCGCGGCGGTGCACCAGGTAGACCTTGCTGGCGATGTTGGACAGGTACAGCGCTTCTTCTACGGCCGTATTTCCGCCGCCGACCACGCAGCAGATCTCATTGCGGTAGAAAAAACCGTCGCAGGTGGCGCAGCCCGATACACCGCGGCCCATGAAAGCGGTCTCGGACGGCAGGCCCAGGTATTTGGCCGACGCGCCGGTGGAAATGATCAACGAGTCGCAGGTGTATTCGTCGGTATCGCCTTTGAGCGTGAACGGGCGTTTGCTCAGGTCGACCGCATTGATGTGGTCAAAGATGATTTCGGTCTTGAAGCGCTCGGCGTGCTCCTGAAAGCGCTGCATCAGCTCAGGCCCTTGCACGCCATTCACGTCGGCTGGCCAGTTATCGACTTCGGTGGTGGTCATCAGCTGGCCGCCCTGGGCCATGCCGGTGATCAGCACGGGGTTCAGGTTGGCGCGGGCAGCGTAGACAGCCGCGGTGTAGCCTGCGGGGCCGGAGCCCAGAATCAGGACTTTGGCGTGTTTGGATTGGGACATGGGGTTCTTTCGGGTGCAAAAGGCGAGGAATGCCGTGTACAGTTTGGGGCGATTGTAAGAAACCTTCACAGGAAGAATCTGGAAGCCACGCAATGTCAATGTTGAGCAACCTGGATTTAATCCGCAGGGTCTCCCTGTTCTCGATGCTGACCCCCGCCCAGGCAGAGTCGCTTGCCAATGTCGTCACGAAGCGGCGTTACAAGCGAGGTGAGGTCATTGTTGAAAAAGGCAAGATATCCAACGCGCTGTTCATCATGCTGTCGGGCAAGGCCCGGGTTGTGATGATTGATGCCAAGGGCCGCGAGGTCATTTTGGCCACGTTACAGGCGGGGGACTATGTCGGCGAGATGAGCCTGATCGACAGTGAGCCCCATTCAGCCACGGTGCAGGCGGAGGTTCTTTGCGACGTGCTGATCCTGGGACGCGGCGACTTCATGACCTGTCTGATGGACAACATGTCCATGGCCTACGCGGTCATGCGCGGTCTGGTGCAGCGCCTGCGTGCGGCGGACCACAAAATCGAGTCGCTCGCCCTGCAGGGCGTCTATGGGCGGGTTGCCAATGTGCTGCTGGAGTCTGGCGAGCCCGATGGCACGGGCGCCTTGATCATCAAAAGCAAGGTATCCCGGCAGGACCTGGCCAAGATGGTCGGCGCTTCGCGCGAAATGGTCAGTCGCGTCATGAAAGATTTTGAAGAAACCGGCTTTATTGAGACGCTGGATACCGGTGTCGTGCGTGTCTGGGAGCGACGTGCGCCCCAGAGTTGACGCGCGCGCGGTTGCGGTAAGCTAAGGGCGACGGTTCTTTCATGACTTATTCGCTCCATACCCTTCAATCCCCTTCTTCTCAGCCGCCTGAGGCACCTACCGGCTTGGGCCGCTTCGCCAGTGAAATCGCGCTAACGCTTGGTTTCGTCATGCTGACGCTTTGGCTGTTGGCCTTGCTCAGTTATTCACCGATGGACGCTGCCTGGTCCACCTCGGGTGCTGGCGGGCGCATCCTGAACCGCGCTGGCCGCCTGGGCGCCTGGTTGGCAGACGTCAGCTACTTTGTGATGGGATTTTCAGTCTGGTGGTGCGTGGCTGCGGCGTTGCGGCAATGGCTGTCGGTGCTGGCGCGGCGCCTGCGTGGCGATGAATGGCTGGAGGCCCGAGCCGCGGCGCCTGCGGGCTGGCTTCAGCGCACTGCTTTTTGGGGTGGTCTGGCGCTGCTGATGTATGGCAGTACGTCGATGGAATGGGCGCGCCTTTACAGCCTGGAGTCACGTTTGCCAGGTCACAGCGGCGGGGCTTTGGGCTACATGCTGGGGCAGTGGAGCGTGCAGTGGCTGGGCTTTGCTGGGGCCGGACTGGTGTCCATCGTCTGCGGCGTGGTGGGTGCGGCGCTGGTGTTCAATTTCTCATGGATGCGCGTGGCCGAGCGCATGGGCGGATGGATCGATTCCATTTTTGAATCGCAGCGCGAAAAGCGTGAGCTGGAGCACGATCTTGAGATTGGCCAGCAAGCCCTGCGTGAGCGCGAAGAGGTTTACATCGAAGAGCGCGAAGAGGTGGAGATGCACCACCCGCAACCGGTTGTCATCGAGCCGGTGATCGTCGACCTACCGCAGAGCGTGCGCGTGGCCAAAGAACGCCAAAAGCCGCTGTTCAGCGAAATGCCGGACAGCAAGCTGCCGCAAGTGGATTTACTCGATGGCGCGCAACTGCGTCAGGAAACTGTCGCTCCCGAGACGCTGGAAATGACCAGCCGCATGATCGAGAAGAAGTTGAAAGACTTTGGCGTCGAAGTGCGCGTGGTGCTGGCACAGCCTGGGCCGGTGATTACGCGCTACGAGATTGAGCCCGCTACTGGTGTGAAGGGCTCACAGATCGTCGGTCTGGCCAAGGATTTGGCGCGCAGTTTGAGCCTGGTGTCGATTCGCGTGGTGGAGACCATTCCCGGCAAAAACTACATGGCGCTGGAACTGCCCAACGCCAAGCGCCAGAGCATCAAGCTGTCCGAAATTCTGGGCTCGCAGGTTTACAACGACAGCAAATCCATGTTGACCATGGGCCTGGGCAAGGACATTGTGGGCAATCCCATCGTGGCCGACTTGGCCAAGATGCCCCACGTGCTGGTGGCCGGGACCACGGGCTCTGGCAAATCCGTCGGCATAAACGCAATGATTTTGTCCTTGCTGTACAAGGCCGAGGCCCGCGACGTACGGATTCTGATGATCGACCCCAAGATGCTGGAGATGTCGGTCTACGAAGGCATTCCGCATTTGCTGGCGCCGGTAGTCACCGACATGCGTCAGGCCGCGCACGGGCTGAACTGGTGTGTGGCCGAGATGGAGAAGCGCTACAAGCTGATGAGCAAGATGGGCGTGCGCAATCTGGCGGGATACAACGTCAAGATTGATGACGCCAAGGCACGCGGCGAGTTCATCTACAACCCCTTCAGCCTGACACCTGAAAGTCCAGAACCCTTGCAGCGCCTGCCGCATATCGTGGTGGTGATCGACGAATTGGCCGACCTGATGATGGTGGTCGGCAAGAAGATTGAAGAGTTGATTGCACGTCTGGCACAAAAGGCGCGAGCTGCCGGCATCCATTTGATTTTGGCGACGCAGCGCCCCAGCGTGGACGTGATTACCGGCCTGATCAAGGCCAATATTCCGACCCGTATTGCGTTCTCGGTGGGCTCCAAGATCGACAGCCGCACCATCCTGGACCAGATGGGTGCCGAAGCCCTGCTGGGCATGGGGGACATGCTCTACATGGCCAGCGGCAGCGGTTTCCCCGTGCGCGTGCACGGAGCCTTTGTCAGCGACGAGGAGGTCCACCGCGTTGTAAGTTATCTAAAGAGCCAAGGCGCGCCGGACTACATCGAGGGCGTGCTCGAAGGCGGCACGGTCGATGGCGAAGACGGCGAGGGTGGTGCGGACAGTGGCGGCGAGAAAGATCCGATGTACGACCAGGCCGTGGAAGTGGTTCTGAAAAACCGCAAGGCCAGCATCTCGCTGGTGCAGCGCCATTTGAAGATTGGCTACAACCGCGCAGCGCGACTGGTGGAAGACATGGAAAAAGCCGGATTGGTCAGCGCGATGAGTGGCAGTGGACAGCGAGAGATTCTTGTCCCCGCTCGCAACGAATGAAAGAATGATGAAACTAATTGCTCTTGTTTTGATAGCTGCTTACGCAATACCTGCGGGCGCTGGCGGCCTGGAGAGCTTGGAGAGCTTCGTCAAGACAGTCAAATCTGGCAAGGCTGACTTCACGCAAGTCGTTACTTCGCCAGCCAAAGACGGGCAGGCGCCGCGTAGCAAGGCCTCCAGTGGAACGTTTGAATTCTCCCGTCCTGGGCGCTTCAAGTTCGTCTACAAAAAGCCGTTCGAACAAACCATCGTGGCCGATGGGCAAACGCTGTGGCTCTATGACGTGGACCTGAACCAAGTCACCGCACGTTCACAAGCGGCAGTATTGGGCTCCACACCGGCCGCCGTGATTGCATCTGCGCCTGATCTGCGGGCCTTGCAGGCCGATTTCACGCTGCAGGCCGCTCCGGATAAGGATGGCATGGAATGGGTGCTTGCCAGTCCCAAAGCGAAAGAGGGTTCGCTGCAAAGCGTGCGCGTTGGATTCAAAGGCGCGGCATTGGCCGCGCTGGAAATTCTGGACAGCTTTGGCCAGCAGTCACGTTTGAGCTTTGGGGCTTTCTCGGTCAACTCCGGGGTAGATGGCTCGGCTTTCCAATTCAAGCCGCCCGCCGGTGCCGATGTGATTCGGCAATAGCGCGAGCTGCACTTATATTCGCCGGGTCCGAAATGCAATTTCATGTGCGCGGCAATACCCACGCACAGACCCGTACTCCTGCCTATGACCTGCGTCTGATGGTGCCCAACCGTCCGGCCCACGAGATTGCAGTGCACCGGCATGACGATGCCCATCTGATCCTGGTGGTGCGGGGCGAATACCAGACCAGCGCTGCCCGCCAAGCAAAGCTGCATGCAAGTGAACCTTTGTTGGTGCTGAACCCTCCCCGCACCGAGCATGTGGATTGCTTTGCCGCAACACAGGTTTTGCAGCAGGCGCAGTTTTTCTCTTTGACACTGTCTGCGGATACCTGGTTTCAGGCCAGCCGCGCCATGGAGTTGCCGACGGCACCCAGCGCCGTTGGGGGCGCTGCAGCTCGCCATATCGCCGCGCTCTGGGCAGATTGCATGAACGCAGGAACAGATATGGACTGCGCCTTGACGGATGCGCTGGCGCCATTCAGCCAGGATGCCGCAAGCCTTTCACGCAGCTCGGCGCGATGGGTGCGGCAGGTGCAGCGCCACTTGCGCGATCAGGTGGTGGATGGTCAGGACACTGTACGGATGGCCGAGGTGGCTGCGGATTTGGGCGTGCATCCCGTCTATCTGGCCCGGGCCTTTCGCAAGCATCTGGGTGTGAGTCCGACTGCGTATGTGCGGGCCGTACAGCTGGACAAGGCAGTAGCGCTGCTGATGCAAAACCGCATGCCGCTGCTGGAGATCGCGCTGGAATGTTTGTACTTCGACCAGGCGCATATGGCCCATGCCTTCAAGGCGGCCTATGGCTTGTCGCCCTCGGCCTTCAGGTCGCGCAAACTGCAGTAGGGCGAGGGCGATGCCAATCGCGTGGCTGGTTTGTTCCGTACAAGCGAAAGGGCGACCGCGTACATAGACTGAGGCGATGTTCATTTCCAAAGTTCTCAGCATGATTCAGACCTCACGCCTTCTGCCGATATTCGGGCTGGCCGCCCTGTGCTCCATAGCGCAAGCCCAAGACTGGACTGAGGCCAACCCCTCGGTTCAGGAAGCCACACGTAACGCGCTGGCGCCTGCAGAGAAGCTGGTTCGTGACGGCAAGTTCGAAGCCATTACCAGCGTGCTTGTTGCAAAGGACGGGCAACTGGTGTTTGAGGCCTACTTCGATGCTGGCGGGCGTGACGCACTGCGTAACACCCGCTCCGCCACCAAGACGGTTGTTGGCATGTTGCTGGGTCAGGCGATTGCCGACGGATTCATCGCCAACGCACAGGCGCCCGTGCTGCCTTTTCTTTCAACGCAGCGCCATTACGGACAGGCTGATTCGCGCAAGAAAGCCATTACGTTTGAAGACCTGGTCACGATGAGTGGTCCGCTGGAGTGCGACGACTGGAGCCAGTGGAGCCGTGGCAATGAGGAGCGCATGTACCTGGTAGAAGATTGGGTGGACTTTTATTGGTCGTTGCCCCGGCGCGGATTTCCGGAGTGGAACCCCAAGCCAGCGGACTCGCCCTATGGCCGCGCGTTCAGCTACTGCACGGCCGGTGTTACGACGGTGGGCGTAGCACTGGCAAATGCGGTCAAGCAGCCGCTGGACCAGTACGCCCAGCGCCGCCTATTTGCGCCGCTGGGCATTACCCATGCGCAATGGCAACAAATGCCTTTGGGCCCTATGCAAGCCGGCGGCGGTCTCAGTTTGCGCAGCCGTGACTTGCTGAAGCTCGGCCAGCTGTATCTGGACGGTGGGCGCTGGCAAGGCAAGCAGGTCATTTCCGAGAGCTGGGTGCGCCAGTCGCTGAAGCCCAGCGCACGCATGGAAGACGGCACCGACTATGGCTATTTGTGGTGGTTGCACCAGTTGCAAGTGGGAGAGCGCAAGTTCGCAACCTATGCAATGAATGGCGCCGGCGGCAATACGGTGCAGATCGTTCCGGACCTCAATGCCGTCGTGGTCATCACTACGACCAATTACCAGGTACGCAACGCGCCACGGCTAACCATGCAGTTGCTGACGGGGCAGGTATTGCCCGCACTGGCTGGGCCACAATAGGGGGCATGCCCCCCGTTTCCCGCAACCACCAACCCCTGGCCGAACGCCTGCGCCCCAAGACGCTGGGTGAGGTGATTGGCCAGCAGCATCTGCTGGGCGACGGCATGGCACTGAGGCTGGCCTTTGAGTCGGGCAAGCCGCACAGTTGCATCCTGTGGGGCCCGCCGGGTACCGGCAAGACGACGATTGCCCGGTTGATGGCGGATGCGTTTGACGCGCAGTTCATCACCATCAGCGCGGTGCTGGGGGGAGTGAAGGACATTCGCGAAGCGGTGGAGCAGGCGACGCTTGCACGCGACGGGCTGGAGCAGCGCCGCACCATCGTGTTTGTCGATGAGGTGCACCGCTTCAACAAAAGCCAGCAGGACGCCTTTCTGCCGCATGTGGAAAGCGGACTGTTCACCTTCATTGGGGCTACGACCGAGAACCCGTCGTTTGAAGTGAATTCGGCCTTGTTGTCGCGCGCTGCAGTCTATGTGCTGCAACCGCTTACCCCTGAGGATTTGAAGCAAATAGTGGCTGCGGCGCGCGCAGAGGGTGCGCTGCCAGCTATAGAAACTATAGCGGTTGATCGGCTGATTGCCTATGCGGATGGAGACGCGCGTCGCCTGCTGAACACGCTGGAAACGCTGTCTGTCGCCGCGGTGCAGGAAAAGCTGACCGAGATTACCGATGTCTGGTTGCTTAAAGTGCTGGGCGAGCGCATGCGCCGCTACGACAAGGGCGGCGAGCAGTTTTACGACACGATCTCGGCGCTGCACAAAAGCGTGCGGGGCAGCGATCCCGATGCGTCGCTGTACTGGTTTGTCCGCATGCTCGATGGCGGGGCCGACCCGCGCTACATGGCGCGGCGGTTCGTGCGTATGGCCAGTGAGGATATTGGTCTGGCCGACCCGCGGGCGCTGCGCGTTGCGCTGGATGCTGCCGACGTTTATGAGCGCTTGGGTAGCCCAGAGGGCGAGCTGGCGTTGGCCGAATGCGTGGTGTATCTGGCCATCGCGCCCAAATCGAATGCGGTTTACAAAGCTTTCAACGAAGCAAAAGCCTTTGTGAAGAAGGATGGCACCCGTCCGGTGCCCATGCACCTGCGCAATGCACCGACCAAGCTGATGAAGCAACTGGATTACGGCAAGGGCTACCGCTATGCCCATGACGAAGAGGGCGGTTTTGCGGCGGGTGAGACCTATCTGCCCGAGGGCATGGCGCCGCCGGACTTCTACCGGCCGGTCGAGCGGGGCCTGGAGATCAAGATTGCGGAAAAAATGCGTACATTGCGGGCGCTGAACGACCCCAAATAGTTGGTAACCCCGTGGTTACAATCCACGCAACATGCAACCGCAGAACCTGCGGTGGCGGGATTCTTGCTAGGACACGGTACAGCCCATGAGGCCACGTTGCGCGTCCACCCGAAAGCTGGCACCCCGTGCTGGCAGATGCGCCGGCCAAAAATCGGAGACGTTTTATGGATATTTTGGTACAGCAGATCATCAATGGTCTGGTGCTGGGCAGCATGTATGCGCTGATCGCACTGGGTTACACCATGGTGTACGGGATCATTAACCTGATCAACTTCGCCCACGGCGAGGTCATGATGGTGGGGGCACTCACCAGTTGGACCATCATCGGATTGATGCAGGAGTCCATGCCCGGCACACCCGGCTTCATTATTCTGATCATTGCCTTGCTGATCGCCTGCGTGGTCGCGGCCACGCTGAACTTTGTGATTGAGAAAGTCGCCTACCGGCCGCTGCGCAACAGCCCCAAGCTGGCGCCGCTGATCACAGCCATCGGCATGTCCATCCTGCTGCAGACGCTGGCAATGATCATCTGGAAGCCCAACTACAAGTCCTACCCCACGCTCTTGCCCAACACGCCCATTGACGTGGCGGGTGCCGTAATCACGCCCACGCAGGTGATGATTCTGTGCGTGACCGCCATATCGCTGGCCATCCTGATGTGGCTGGTCAACTACACCAAACTGGGCCGCGCGATGCGTGCCACCGCCGAGAACCCGCGCGTTGCGGGCCTGATGGGCGTGAAGCCTGACATGGTGATTTCAGCGACCTTCATCATTGGCGCCGTGCTGGCCGCCATTGCTGGCGTGATGTACGCCTCCAACTACGGCACTGCGCAGCATGCGATGGGCTTCTTGCCGGGCCTGAAGGCTTTTACTGCGGCCGTGTTTGGCGGTATTGGCAATCTGGCGGGTGCGGTTGTGGGCGCGATTTTGCTGGGCCTGATCGAGTCCATTGGTGCAGGTTACATCGGCGCGCTGACTGGCGGCGTGCTGGGCAGCCACTACTCGGACATCTTTGCGTTCATCGTGCTGATCATTGTGTTGACCTTGCGGCCATCGGGCTTGCTGGGTGAGCGCGTGGCGGATCGGGCGTAAGGGGATTCACATGACTCAACAACAAAAGAAGCTCGTCGTCTTTCTGATGGCTGCCGTCGGCCTGCTGGTTTTGCCGGTAGTGCTGCAGGTCTTTGGCAACGCCTGGGTGCGCATTGCCGACATGGCTTTGCTATTCGTGCTGCTGTCGCTGGGGCTGAACATCGTCGTCGGTTATGCCGGTCTGCTCGATCTGGGCTACGTCGCGTTCTTTGCGATCGGCGCCTACATGTTTGGCCTGATGGCATCGCCGCAATTGACGGAAGCCTTCCCGGCGATTGCCGCCATGTTCCCCAATGGCTTGCACACTCCGCTGTGGGTGGTGATTCCAGCGGCGGCGGGCATTGCGGGGGTATTCGGCATCTTGCTGGGCGCGCCGACGCTGCGTTTGCGCGGCGACTATCTGGCCATCGTGACGCTGGGCTTTGGTGAAATCATCCGGGTGTTCCTGAACAACCTGGACCACCCGTTCAACATCACCAACGGCCCCAAGGGCATCAACCAGATTGACTCGCTGCATTTCTTTGGCTTCGATCTGGGCAAGAAGTTGGTGATCGGTGGCATTGAGTTCGCCAGCGTCTCTCTGTATTACTACCTGTTCCTGACGTTGGTGGTTGTCAGCGTGGTCATCTGCCACCGGCTGGAATTGTCCCGTGTGGGCCGCGCCTGGATGGCGATTCGCGAAGACGAAATCGCGGCCAAGGCCATGGGTATCAATACCCGCAACATGAAACTGCTGGCCTTCGGAATGGGCGCGACGTTCGGTGGTGTGTCGGGCGCGATGTTCGCGGCGTTCCAGGGCTTCATCTCGCCCGAGTCGTTCAGCCTGATGGAGTCGGTGATGATTGTGGCGATGGTGGTGCTGGGCGGTGTTGGGCACTTGCCGGGTGTGATCCTGGGGGCGGTGTTGTTGTCGGCGCTGCCTGAAGTGCTGCGTTATGTGGCGGGTCCGCTGCAGGCCATGACCGGGGGGCGGCTGGATTCGTCCATTCTGCGGCAGTTGCTGATTGCGCTGGCGATGATCAGCGTGATGTTGCTGAGGCCACGCGGTCTGTGGCCGTCGCCGGAGCACGGCAAGTCGCTGCAAGGAGGCAAAGCATGAGCAGCGAAGATATCGTCCTCAAAGTAAGCGGCGTATCCAAACGCTTTGGTGGCCTGCAAGCGCTCAGCGATGTGGGTATAGAGATCCGGCGCGGCCAGGTCTATGGCCTGATTGGCCCCAACGGTGCAGGCAAGACCACCTTTTTCAATGTGCTGACGGGTCTGTACACGCCCGACAGTGGCAGCTTCGAGCTGGCGGGCAAGCCTTACAAGCCCACGGCAGTTCACGAGGTTGCCAAAGCGGGCATTGCACGCACCTTCCAGAACATCCGTTTGTTTGCCGAGATGACGGCCCTCGAAAACGTGATGGTTGGACGGCATATCCGCACGCATTCCGGTTTGATTGGTGCGATTTTCCGTACGCCCAGTTTCAAGGCGGAAGAGCTTGCGATCGCCAAGCGTGCACAGGAACTGCTGGATTACGTGGGCATTGGCAAGCTCGCCGATTACAAGGCCCGCACGTTGAGCTACGGCGATCAGCGCCGGCTCGAGATTGCGCGTGCGCTGGCGACCGATCCGCAACTGATTGCGCTGGACGAACCGGCAGCTGGCATGAACGCCACCGAAAAGGTGATGTTGCGCGAGCTGATTGACCGCATTCGGAAAGACAACCGCACCATTTTGCTGATCGAGCACGATGTGAAGCTGGTGATGGGCTTGTGCGACCGCGTGACGGTGTTGGACTACGGCAAGCAGATTGCGCAAGGCACGCCTGCCGATGTGCAAAAGAATGAAAAAGTCATCGAGGCCTATCTGGGCACGAGCGGGCACTGAGGGTACGAGCATGACAACAACATTGCTGAAAGTTAGCGGGCTCAAGGTGTCCTATGGCGGCATCCAGGCCGTGAAGGGCGTGGATTTTGAGGTGCGCGAAGGCGAACTGGTCTCGCTGATCGGCTCCAACGGTGCTGGCAAAACCACGACGATGAAAGCCATCACCGGCACCTTGCCTTTGGCAGGTGGTGATATCGAATACCTTGGCAAGAGCATCAAGGGCCAGGGGCCATGGGATCTGGTCAAGCAGGGCTTGGCAATGGTGCCGGAAGGCCGCGGTGTGTTCACCCGCATGACCATCATCGAGAACCTGCAGATGGGCGCCTACATCCGCAACGACAAGGCTGACATTGCGGCGGACATGGAAAAGATGTTCACGATCTTCCCGCGCCTGAAAGAGCGCAAGGACCAGTTGGCGGGGACGATGTCGGGTGGCGAACAGCAAATGCTGGCGATGGGCCGTGCGCTGATGAGCCGCCCCAAAGTGTTGCTGCTGGACGAGCCATCCATGGGCCTGTCGCCCATCATGGTGGACAAGATATTTGAAGTGGTGCGCGACGTCTATGCACAAGGCGTGACGGTGCTGCTGGTCGAGCAAAACGCCAGCCGTGCGCTCGCCATTGCGGACCGTGGCTATGTGATGGAGTCGGGCATCGTTACGATGTCGGGCGATGCCAAACAGATGCTGAACGACCCGAAGGTGCGCGCCGCGTACCTGGGCGAGTAAGCGGGCGATCGAGCGGGCGAATACACAGTTTGCTGAATCGCTATGTACTGACGCTGCTGTTTGTCACGCTGGTCTGGGGGGCTACCTTCCCGGTGATGAAGCTGGCCACCGCGACCTTAAGCGGCGTCGAAATCTCTGCATTGCGTTTTATTGTGGCGGCCATTTGTATGGCGCCATTTGCCATGCGTGCAAGCAAGGCCGCCTGGCGTGACGGCCTGGTGCTGGGCGCTGTTGCGCTGGTGTCCTATGTGACCCAGGCCTGGGGTTTGCAATACATTTCGAGCAACCGCAGCGCCTTCATCACTACGCTGAACGTGCTGATGGTGCCGCTCCTGGGCTTGCTGCTATTTCGCAGCCGACCGACCTTGGTGATGCTGGCTGCGGCGCTATTGGCTTGCGCCGGGATCGGCCTGATGTCCTGGGACGGTGGCGCCCATTTATGGGCGGATCTGGCGACGGTGGTCTGTGCGCTGGCTTATGCGCTGTATGTGATTCTGCTGTCGCAGCGTACCGCACGCCACTCGGCGCGCGAGTTTGCGGCTACCCAAATTGTCTGGATGGCAATCCTGGGTAACCTGTGGATGCTGTTGGGCCAATGGGGTACAGGGCAATTGCAGACCCTTGCAGACCGTGCGCTGAGCAGTTCCATGGTTTTGAGCCTGCTGTACCTGGGCATCATCGCAACCGCAGGCATGCTGTTCCTGCAGGCCCTGGCACAACGCCATGTGACGGCCGACAAAGCGGCGGTGATTTATGCAATGGAGCCAGTGTTCGCAGCCTTGATTGGCTGGCTCTGGCTGTCGGAAACCTTGAGCATCAGTGCCGCGATCGGCGGAGCGATGGTAGTCGGCGCAGTACTGCTCAGCGAATCCAGGGCAGCGTCCAAGCCATCTTAGATCAGAATGGCGCGCTAAAGGGGCGCCGAGCCTGCCACCGGCGCCAGACCCAACAGTGCTTCTATGGTGGTGATCAGATCACGCACCTTGAAAGGCTTGAGCAGAATGCGCCGCACGTGCAGCGTTTTCAGTTCTGCGGCCAGTGTGGCATCCATCTGTGGCGCAACGACGGCGACTGGCAATGCCGGGTTGCCGCGAAAGCCACCCACGCGCAGATGGCGCAACATTTCAATCGCCATGCCATCGTCATCAAGCGCCACGATCAGGCCATCGTATTCGTGGGCCTCCAGCTGGGTCTGGGCATGGCGTACGTTTCCGACCTGGCGGATCGAGGGCAATTTGAGTTGCCGGGCGGTGGAGATGACGATGCCACCCACCATGGAGCTGGGCTCGACCAACAAAATTTCCATACCGGACAGTCCGCGACTCATTCCTGGTCCTCTTGCTCGCGGCGGACCAGTTCTTCGACGACAAGGTCGCGCAATGACTGCAATATCGCCAAGCCCACCGCGTCCATGTTGCCCGGCTTTTCGTCGACCAGGCACAGCGTACCCACGTTTTCACCTGTGGGTAGCGTCAGCGGCATGCCGGCATAAAAGCGCACATGGGCGTCCCCTGTCACATTGGGGTTGCCGCTGAAGCGCGCGTCCAGCGTGGCATCGGGCACCACCAAAGGCGTGTCCTGCAGGATGGTGTGACTGCAAAAGGCAGTGGCACGCGGCGTTTCGGCGTCGTCCATGCCAACCTTCGCCTTGAACCATTGGCGGTCGGCGTCCAGCATGGAGACTAGGGCCATCTTGGTCTCGAACTCTTCGGCCGCGAAGGCGACGATGCGATCGAATCGTTCTTCGGGAGGCGTGTCAAGGATCAGCAGTTTGCGCAGCGCCTGCAGGCGCTGGACTTCGTTATCGGGTTTCGGTGCTTCAATCATGCCTTCCCCTTACTGTTTCGCTGCGCTAGTGCTTATCCGCTTCTGACGTGAACGCATCAGCGTAGAACTCGTCTGGCGGAAGGCCTGCTTTGGCAGTGAAATCTGCACGTGCAGAATCGACCACAATAGGCGCACCACAAGCATAGACCTGATGACCGGATAAGTCGATATGGTCTTCCAGCACCGCGCGATGCACGAAGCCGGTACGGCCCGTCCAGTGGTCTTCAGGCAAGGCGTCCGACACCACGGGTACATAGCGCAGCGTCGGCATCACTGCCATTTGCTCACGCACCCAGGCGTCCATGTACAAATCGTGCGGTCGGCGACCACCCCAGTACAGCGTTACCGGTCGCGTGCTTTCCAGCAATTGCATGTGTTCCAGCAGGGCCTTGATGGGTGCAAAGCCAGTACCCGAAGCCAGCAGGATGATGGGCTCCAGCGAAGCTTCGCGCAGGAAGAAGCTGCCGTAAGGCCCTTCGATGCGCAGGATTTCTTTTTCCTTCATCGCGCCAAACACATGGTCGGTGAATTTCCCCCCGGGCATGTGGCGGATGTGCAGCTCAATGCCCGACCCTTTGTGCGGGGCGTTGGCCATTGAGTAACTGCGGCGTGCGCCGTCGCGCAGGATAAATTCGACGTACTGCCCGGCGCGCCATGAGAAGTTGTCGTTCGCCGGTAACTGCAATTGCAACGCCACCACATCGGGCGACTTCTTCTCTATCGTCGTCACGCGCGTGGGCAACTTCTTGATTGGCAACGCACCCATCTCGGTGACCTGGCGCGATTCCAGTACCACGTCGCTGTGCGGTATGGCGCAGCAGGTCAGCACCCAGCCTGCGGCTTCTTCGTCGGGGCTAAGGGCCTTGGTCTGGTGGGTGCCATGTGTCACCTGGCCTTCGAGCTTGCGGCATTTGCAGGAGCCACAGGCACCATCCTTGCAGCCGTAGGGCAGGCCAATACCCTGGCGAATGCCTGCGGCCAGGATGGCCTCACCCGCGTCGACCGTGAAGTTGCGCCCGCTGGGCTGTACGGTCACGTTGAAAGGTGCGGTGTTGGCGACGGCAGACGTCATCTTTTGGGTATCCTCAAGGGTCAAAAACTGCAGACCTCGATTTTGCCCTCAAACCAAAGCCCCCTCGGCGCCTTGCCCGCGCGATTTCGCCGTGAGCGCCTGCTGATCGTGGGCTGCGGGGATGTGGGCATGCGCGTGGCGAAAGTGCTGCCGCGTGGAGTTCGCATGCTGGCGCTGACCTCCAGCCCGCAGCGTAGGGCAGAACTTCGGCAGCAGGGCATGGTGCCCTTGTTGGGCAACCTGGACGATGCCAAGTCGCTGAAGCGCCTGGCGGGTCTGGGCACGCGCGTCCTGTACTTGGCGCCGCCGCCTGGCGTGGGCCAAGCCGATCCACGTATCTGTGCATTACTGCAAGCATTGCGCGGCCGCAACTTGCCTACCGCATTGGTCTACGGCTCGACCAGTGGTGTCTACGGCGATTGTGCTGGCGAGTGGGTGACGGAGACGCGTGCCGTACGACCTGCGACCCAACGGGCGCTGCGCCGCGTGGACGCGGAGCGCACGGTGCGCTGGTGGGGCAGGTCAAGCGGGGTTCGCAGCAGCATGCTGCGCATTCCAGGCATTTATGCCACGGACCGTGTGGGCGGTGACCCGCGTGAGCGTGTGCGCAAAGGCACGCCGGTTTTGCAGGCGTCTGAGGATGTGTACACCAACCATATCCATGCCGATGATCTGGCCCGAGTCTGCATCGCTGCGCTGTGGCGCGGTGTGCAACAGCGGATCTACCACGCCAGCGACGATACGCAAATGAAAATGGGTGACTACCTGGATGCGGTTGCAGCTATCGCAGGCCTGTCCAAGCCGCTCCGCATCACGCGGGCACAAGCGGAAAAGGAACTCTCGCCCATGACGCTGTCTTTCTGGAGCGAGTCGCGACGCCTGGACAACCAAAGGCTTAAATCGGAACTGCGCGTGCGCTTGCGTTACCCCACGGTGCTGACCGGTTTGGCTTAGTGGCCGCCGGTGCCAGGTGCATCGGGGTATTGCGCGCGCAGTGTCTGGAAGGTTTCCAGATTCGCCATCAGCAGATCGACCAGCGCAGGGTCAAAGTGTTTGCCGCGCTCCTGCAAGATCAATTCGGCCACCGATGTATCGCTCCAGGCTTCCTTGTAGCTGCGCCGTGAGCCCAGTGCGTCAAATACATCAATCAACGCCGTGATGCGCCCGGAAATCGGGATTGCGTCGCCGGCCAGGCGATTGGGGTAGCCAGTCCCGTCCCAGCGTTCGTGGTGTGAAATGGCGATCTCAGCGCCCAGTTTCATCAACGGGCGTGACGATCGCTGCAAAATATCCAGTCCGAACTGGGCATGCTTTTGCATGGTCTCCCACTCCGTCGCATCCAACTTGCCCGGTTTGTGCAGGATGGCATCGGGAATCGCGACCTTTCCAATGTCATGCAGCGGCGAAGCGTGCTTGATCAGCGTGACGTCTTCTTCCGGCAGGCCATACAGCCGCGCAAGCACTTCGCTGCACAGCGCGACCCGTTTGACATGGGCGCCCGTTTCCTTGCTGCGGGCCTCGACCGCATCGGCCAGGATATAGACCAGCTCCTTCTGGGTTTCTTGCAGGTCTTCCTGCAGATTCATGTTCTCAAAGGTAATCGCCACACTTTGGGTGTACACCTCCAGCAATTGGCGGTCCATTTTGTCCAGCGAACTGGTGTGGCTCAGGTACAGCAAATTGCCGCCGCCCTCTGCGGATGGGGAGTAAATGACATACGCATCATCGAAATGCTGGGAACTGCCTGCCTCCATCACCGCATGGAAGCGCTTGGCCACTTCAGGTGGCAGGTCGTCCAAACTCTGCCCGGTCCGGTACTGGACAAACTCTCCCGTGGCAGCCAGCGTGCGCGACTCACGTTTGCCGTGTTTTTCCTTGGGTAAAACAATGCAATACAGCGCAGACTGGTTCAGATGCAACAGGGAGGTGAGTTGGCTCAGTACGGCGGACGCAAACACGGTGAGGGAGTTGGCGTTCTGCACATGTGCGGTGGCCTGCATGACCCGGCTGAGGCCGTCGCGTTGCTGCTCGATCACGCACAGATCCCGATACGCGCGCAGCTTGCTGTACAACAGCGTGCGCAGCTTTTGCAGCGTCAGCTCGGTCTTTTCCTTGTAATCGTCGATGTCGTAGTCACGGATGACTTTATCTTCCGGCGCCTGGCCTGGCTGGCCGGTGCGCAGCACAAGCCGTGTGCGGTGGTTGTCCAGTTGGTTGCGCACCGCATGCACCAGGTCCAGGCCGGCGTGTTCGGATTCCATGACGACGTCGACAATTGCCAGTGCGATGTCATTCCGGCTGGCAAAAATCTCCAGCCCCTGCTTGCCCGATGTGGCGCTTATCAGTTCTAAAGCTCTGCCCTGAAATTTGAAGCCACGCAACGCCAGTTTGGTGACGGTGTGCACCTCGGCATCATCATCCACCAGCAAAACACACCAAGGTGCGGAGGCGGGGCCTGCAGGCTTTTCTTCTACGTCGGGTGTCTCATCTGCAAACAGCATGGGGTTCCTTTGTTGAAAGGCGCCAAACCATTGTGCCGCAAAGTGCCTGCTTGGGTGCGCGTTTTCAAGCGCCGCTGTCGCCGGGTCTCAACCACAACATGGTCTTCCATACCGCCCAGCTGCAGGCCAACGTAATGGGCCCGGCCCACAACACGTCACTGAGCCAATGGGCGCTGTCGGCCATTCGCGAGAAACCGATGACCAGCCCGCTGGCAATTCCGATGGCCGTCCACCGCAACGCTCGGCGGCGGTGGACCAGAGCAAGTCCGGCCAGGAAAAAACCGCAAGCGACATGGCCGCTGACGAAAGAGCAGTTGTTGTCACATTGGTCGGTCATCACTGCCGCACGGGTGAACTGCTGCGTGCCACCAAAATGCACTACCTGATAGGGCCTCGCGCGTTGCCAGTTGTCCTTGAAACCGAGATTCACCAATACGCCTGGCCCAAGCGTGCCCGCGATGACGACAAAAGCCAGCGCGAAGCGCCAGGCTCGGTATTTTGGGAGCAACCACGTCAGCCCCAAAGCCAGCAGGCACACGATCAATACAGCACGAAACACCGCGGGAATCCAGGCGTTGATCCATTCAACCCAAGGCCATTCCACGGCACGCAGCATTACATCGGAGCCGGAGAAAATGGCCGCGGCCTGCAGGTCCAGCGACGTCCACAACGTAGGCAACAAAGCCAGAAGAATCAGGCAACCCAAGGTCCAGAAAAAGGGACGTGGCGTGGCATCGGGGGACAAGTTTGGAAGCGTTTTCATTGGCAAAAGACGGGTTGCGCAGGCATCTTACCTTGGGGATTCCGCTTGGCCGATGCCCGTAGCGCCTGTGATAACCTTTGAGGGCTAAGCCAACTGGCCCCCATCCATGTCCGAGACCTCCCCCCCAGCAATGCTCATTACCCCCGTCATCCTTTGCGGCGGCAGTGGTACGCGCTTGTGGCCTCTGTCCCGCAAGGCATTGCCCAAGCAGTTCGTGCCTTTGGTTGAGGGCAAAAGCCTGCTGCAGATGACACTGGCGCGGGCTGGCCTGATAAATACGGCGCAGATGATTGTGGCGAGCGAAGAGCACCGGTTTCTGGTGCAGGAGAACGCCGTCAGCGCCGGGGTAGCCGCCACCATCTTGCTGGAGCCTGTTGCGAGGAATACCGCGGCGGCGATGGCGGCTGCCGCGTTGAGCGCATCACCTGACGCATTGCTGTTGTTTTTGCCGGCAGACCATCACATACCGGATGCAGAAGCATTCGCCCACACCATTCGTGGTGGCATCGCTGCCGCGCAAGCCGGCTATCTGGTGACGTTTGGCGTGCTGCCAAGCTTTCCAAGTACCGCCTATGGCTATATCCAGCAGGGTGAAGCACTCACCGGCATTGCAGGCGCCCATGCAGTGCAACGGTTTGTCGAAAAGCCCGATGCAGCCCGCGCGCAAGCGTTGCTGCTGGCCGGTGGGCACTACTGGAATGCGGGTATCTTTTTATGCAAGGCGTCCGTTTTACTGGCGGAACTGAAACTGCACGCGCCAGATATTTTGCAAAGTTGCGAACGTGCAGTGGCACAGCAGGCCGTAGACGGTGATTTCCGGCGGCTCGATGCCAAGGCATTTGCGGCGTGCCGTTCTGACAGTATTGACTATGCGGTCATGGAGAAGTCTTCCAAAGTGGCAGTACTGCCGTTTGCGTGCGCCTGGAGCGATGTCGGTAGCTGGAATGCGGTGGCCGATCTGTCTCCTGCCGATGCCGAGGGCAACCGGGTCTATGGACAGGGACATACCTTTGCCGCGCAGAACACCTACATTCACGCGCCGCACCGCCCGGTCGTGGCACTGGGCACAAAAAATTTGCTGATCATCGACACTGCGGACGCGCTGTTGGTGGCGGACGCCAGCCACGCAGAGCAAGTCAAGAACGTGGTGGCACAACTGGAGGCACGCGATGTGCCACAAGCCCAGAACCACCGTCGTGTCGCGCGCCCATGGGGTGTGTATGACAGCATTGACCGGGGCGACCGTTTTCAGGTCAAGCGCATTGTGGTCAAACCCGGTGCGTCCTTGAGCCTGCAAATGCACCACCACCGCGCGGAGCACTGGGTCGTCGTGAGTGGCACGGCGGAAGTGACCAATGGCGAAAACGTGATGCTGCTGAGCGAAAACCAGAGTACCTATATTCCGGTGGGCCAGGTGCATCGCCTGTCCAATCCCGGCAAAGTGCCGCTGGAAATTATTGAAGTTCAGTCGGGCAGTTACCTCGGTGAGGATGACATCGTGCGGCTGGAAGACACCTATGGCCGCATGGCCGACGAGAAAAAGACATGACCATTCTTGTGACCGGCGGAGCCGGATTCATTGGCTCCAACTTTGTAATGGACTGGCTGGCGGCTTCGAATGAAACCGTCGTCAATTTGGACATCCTGAGTTACGCGGGTAATCTGCAAAACCTGGCGTCATTGCAAGACGATGCACGGCATGTGTTCGTCAAAGGCGATATTGGCGACAAGGCCTTGCTCACTGAGTTGCTGGTAACGCACCAACCACGCGCCATTGTGAATTTTGCGGCGGAATCCCACGTGGACCGCTCTATCCACGGGCCCGAAGCCTTTGTGCAAAACAACGTGGTCGGCACCTTCCATTTATTGGAGTCGGTGCGTACCTGGTGGGTCGCGCAGGAAGCCTCCGCGAAAGCAGCGTTCCGCTTTTTGCACGTGTCTACGGACGAGGTCTATGGCTCGCTGGAGCCGGGTGATCCGGCGTTCACCGAAACCAATCCCCACGCGCCCAACAGCCCCTACAGTGCCAGCAAGGCCGCCAGTGACCATCTGGTGCGCGCTTGGCACCATACCTACGGCCTGCCAGTCCTGACCACCAACTGCTCCAACAACTACGGCCCTTTCCATTTCCCGGAAAAGCTCATTCCGCTGATGATCGTCAACGCGCTGGCGGGCAAGGCCTTGCCCATCTATGGCGACGGCCAGCAGATTCGCGACTGGCTTTATGTCAAAGACCATTGCAGCGCAATACGCCGTGTGCTGGAAGCCGGCAAGACTGGCGAGACCTATAACGTGGGTGGCTGGAACGAGCAAGCCAATATCGACATCGTGAAGACGATTTGCCGCTTGCTGGACGCAGCCGTGCCGCGTGCCGATGGCAAATCCTATGCCGAGCAAATGACGTTTGTGACGGACCGCCCGGGCCACGACCGCCGCTATGCGATTGACGCACGCAAGATCGAGCGCGAACTGGGCTGGAAGCCAGAGGACACGTTCGAGTCCGGCATCGCCAAAACCGTGCACTGGTATTTGGCAAACCCGGGCTGGGTTGCCAATGTGCAAAGCGGCTCTTACCGCGATTGGGTGCAAACCCAATACGGCGCATGAAGATTTTGCTGTTGGGCTCCACGGGCCAAGTCGGATGGGAACTGCAACGCAGTCTGGCTCCGTTGGGAGAACTCGTGGCGTTGGGTCGTGATAGTTCCCGGAATGTGGATGGCTTGTGTGGTGACCTGACGCAACTGGAGGCGCTGGCAGAGACCGTGCGCAAAGTCCGCCCCGATGTCATCGTCAATGCAGCCGCACATACCGCCGTAGACAAAGCCGAAAGCGAAATCGATCTGGCCCGCACCCTCAATGCGCTGGCACCCAGTGTTCTGGCCGATGAGGCGCAGCGCCTGGGGGCCTGGCTGGTGCACTACAGCACCGACTATGTGTTTGACGGCAGTGGTGGCGAGCCCTGGAAAGAGACGGATGCCACCGGGCCGCTCAACATCTATGGGCAGACCAAACTGGAAGGCGAACAGGCCGTTATGCGCTGTGAGCGTCACCTGATCTTCAGAACCAGTTGGGTCTACGGCGCGCGCGGTGGCAACTTTGCCAAGACCATGCTGCGCCTGGCCCAGGAGCGCGAGACGCTTCAGGTCATTGACGACCAAATGGGTGCGCCCACCGGCGCCGACCTGATTGCCGATGTGACCGCCCATGCCATCCGTCACGCGAAGGCCGGCCAAGCCGATGGCGATAGGGCGTTGGCTGGCATCTACCACCTGGTTGCAGAGGGTTGCATCACTTGGTATGAGTATGCAAAACACGTTGTAGCCCTCGCAGAACGTGCGCAACCAGCTATAAAAATAGTAGCAAAAAATATCAAGGCAGTGCCCACCTCGGCCTTTCCCACACCGGCCAAGCGCCCCCACAATTCGCGGCTGGACTCCACCAAGCTGCAAACCACCTTTGGCCTGCAACTGCCATTCTGGCAGGCAGGCGTTAACCGCATGTTGAACGAGATTGACTATGGTCGTACCCACTAGCACCCACGCCTCCAGTCGCAAGGGCATCATCCTGGCCGGAGGCTCGGGCACACGCCTGCATCCGGCCACGCTCGCGATCAGCAAACAGTTGCTGCCGGTATATGACAAGCCCATGGTGTATTACCCCTTGAGCACATTGATGCTGGCGGGCATGCGCGACATCCTGATCATCAGCACGCCACAGGACACGCCGCGTTTTGTGCAACTGCTGGGCGACGGCAGCCAGTGGGGCATCAATCTGCAATATGCGGTGCAGGAAAGCCCCGATGGCCTGGCCCAAGCCTTCCTGATTGGCGAAGACTTTATTGGCAACAACGACAGCGCGCTGGTGCTGGGCGACAATATTTTTTATGGCCACGACCTGAATACGCTGCTGTCCAATGCCCATAAGCAGACCACTGGCGCCAGCGTGTTCGCGTACCACGTGCACGACCCGGAGCGCTATGGTGTAGTCGCCTTCGACGCAGACGGCCGTGCCCGCAGCATCGAAGAGAAGCCCGCCCAACCGCAGAGCCACTACGCGGTGACAGGCCTGTACTTTTACGACCAACAGGTCGTTGACATTGCCAAGGCCGTCAAACCCAGCGCGCGTGGCGAGCTGGAAATCACTGCAGTCAACCAGGCGTATCTGCAGCAAGGGCAGTTGAGTGTGCAGATAATGCAGCGCGGCTATGCGTGGCTGGACACGGGCACCCACGATAGCCTGCTGGAAGCGGGACAATTCATCGCCACGCTGGAGCGCAGGCAGGGCCTGAAGATTGCCTGTATCGAGGAAATCGCCTGGCGCAATGGCTTTATCGGCGATGAACAACTGGCCAAACTGGCAGAGCCGCTTGCCAAGAATGGATATGGCCAGTACCTGTTGGGTCTGCTGAAGGAAGGCGCCCTTCGATGAAAGCTGTGCGGACTTCATTGCCCGACGTCTGGCTGATCGAGCCCAAGGTATTTGGGGACCAGCGCGGCTTCTTTTTTGAAAGCTTCAACGCGCGCGCGTTTGCCGAGCAGACCGGTGTCCAGGAGACCTTTGTCCAGGACAACCACTCCAAGTCCGCGCGCGGCGTGCTGCGCGGTTTGCACTACCAGATTGAGCAGCCACAGGGCAAGTTGGTGCGTGTGGTGCAGGGCGAGGTTTTCGACGTTGCAGTCGATCTGCGCAAGTCATCACCAAATTTTGGCAAATGGTTTGGCGTGCATTTGTCGGGTGACAACAAACAGCAGTTGTGGGTACCCGCCGGCTTTGCGCACGGCTTTTTGGTGTTGTCAGACACGGCCGAATTTCTGTACAAAACCACCCGTTACTACGCCCCGACCCATGAGCGCTGCATTATGTGGAACGACCCAGCCATCGGAATTCAGTGGCCCGCGCTAGAAGGCGGCCCGCTGTTGTCCGCAAAGGATGCGATGGGTAGCTCGCTGGCAGCGGCTGACGTGTTTGCCTGATCTTCAGGGGCGGCACATGAATTCCTCCGAAACCCATATTCCCGCCGCAACGGAAGCCGAGGCAGCGGCCTACCGCAAAGTCGCACTGGCTGCCTGCTTTGGCACTTTCATCGAGTGGTACGACTTTCTGACGTTTGCCACGCTGGCCGTCCATTTCGCTGCATTGTTCTTTCCTGCCAATGATCCGGTTGCGGGCCTGCTGTACAGCCTGTTGACTTTCGGGCTGGGCATGGTCGTGCGACCTCTTGGCGCCGCGCTGTTTGGCTCATTTGGTGACCGCTATGGCCGCAGGAAGGCCTTCATTGCCACCATCGGGCTGATGGGCGTAGCGACCTTTGCGGTGGGCTTGTTGCCCACGCACGCGCAGTGGGGCTGGGTGGCTACCGGCATGCTGATCACTTTGCGTTTGATCCAGGGCCTAGCCATGGGTGGAGAGATTGGCGGTGCGAATGTGTATTTGGCAGAGCACGCACCCGTAGCCCGCCGCGGCGCGATGACCAGTGTGTTGCAGTGGATGGGCGGGTTTGGCATTCTGGTGTCGATGTTCCAGATCATGTTGTTGCAGACGTTTCTGAGCGAAGCAGATTTCAAGGCCTGGGGCTGGCGCATTCCGTTCCTGCTGTCGGCGGTCTTGTTGCTGGTTAGCGTGCGCGCGCGCCTCGCCTTGCATGAGTCGCCCGTGTTTGAAAAACTGCGCCAGCAAAAGACAACGACGGTGACGCCTTTGCGCGATTGCCTGCAAGACCGACAAACGCTGGGCCGCATGGCCTTGCTGTTCTTCTGCATTTCTGCCGGGGGCAGCTTGTTGTTCTTCAGTTCACAGGTCTATGCGCCCATCTTCCTCAGAACCGTCGTCAAGATGGACCCGCAACTGGTGGGTTGGGTGACTTTGCCTGCCACGCTGTGCCTGTTTCCGCTGACCTATGTATGTGGCGCCTTGTCAGACCGCTTCGGGCGTCGGCCCGTGGTGCTGACCGGCTTGCTGCTGGGGGCTTTGACGATTCTGCCGATTTACTTCGGTTTGCAGCAGTGGTCTGACCAACCCATGGTGATTTTCGGCCTGTTGCTGATCCTGGTGCTGGCGGTGGCATTGGTGACCGGGCCGCAAACGGCGCTGCTGTCGGAGCTGTTCACAGCGCGCACGCGCTACACCGCCGTGGGCTTGCCACACAACCTGGCGGCCGGCTGGATTGGTGGTTTGTCGCCGTACATGGTGGCGTTGATTGCGGAGAAGTCCGGCAGTGCGCTGACCGGCCTTGTGTATCCCGCAGGGCTATTGCTGCTCGCGCTGACGGTGGGGTATTTCTTTCTGCCGGAAACCCAAGGGGCGGATCTCAATACCTGATGGTGTGCGGCAGAAATAAAAAAAGCACTGAGCAAGTCAGTGCTTTTTTACCAGTAATTAGCTGGTGCCCGGGGCCGGACTCGAACCGGCACGCCTTGCGGCGGGGGATTTTGAGTCCCCTACGTCTACCAATTTCATCACCCGGGCAGATGAATGTGTCGAGCCCAGAATTATGGCACATTTAAGGCCATGAAATATCCCACCATCGAGGACGCCATTGGCAAGACGCCGCTGGTGGCATTGCAGCGCATTGGCGCCGCTGAAAATACAGCACGCAATAACGTGATTTTGGGCAAGTTGGAGGGCAACAATCCAGCCGGTTCCGTCAAGGACCGTCCCGCCCTCTCGATGATCCAGCGCGCGCAGGAGCGCGGCGAAATCAAGCCCGGCGATACGTTGATCGAAGCAACCTCCGGCAATACCGGCATCGCATTGGCGATGGCAGCTGCGATCAAGGGCTACCGCATGGTTTTGATCATGCCGGAGGACCTGTCCATCGAACGCGTGCAGACGATGAAGGCTTTTGGCGCTGAGCTGATCCTGACGCCCAAGAGCGGCGGCATGGAATACGCCCGTGATTTGGCCGACCAGATGGTCAAGGAAGGCAAGGGCACCGTGCTGGACCAGTTTGCCAATCCCGACAACCCGCGCATCCACTACGAAACCACAGGCCCCGAAATCTGGGAGCAAACCGGCGGCCGCATCACGCACTTTGTGTCAGCGATGGGCACGACCGGCACGATCACCGGCGTCGCACGCTTTTTGAAAGAGAAGAACCCAGCGATCCGCATCATTGGCGCGCAACCTGCAGAAGGCTCGCGCATTCCGGGCATTCGCAAATGGCCGCAGGAATACATGCCCAAGATTTTTGACGCCTCGCTCGTGGACGAGCAGGTCTCGGTATCCCAGGCGGATGCAGAAGAATTGTGCCGACGCCTGGCCCGGGAAGAAGGTATTTTTGCCGGCATCTCGGCGGCGGGTGCCTGCTGGGTGGCGCAGCAGATAGCAGCGCGTGAGCGCGATGCGACCATTGTCTTTGTCGTCTGCGACCGAGGGGACCGCTATTTGTCAACCGGCGTATTTCCAGCGTAATTCCAGAGATATTGGCCTCTGAGGCGCATGGAACGTGCGTGAGCAGCTACTCAATTTATAGCAAAGGTAACTATGTCCGGAGCTTTCAAGTTTTGCCCGCAGTGCGCCACGCCGCTGGCCTGGATCACGCAGACTGAGGACGGCGGCGACAAGGCGCGCTTGCGTTGCCCGGCTTGCGATTACACGCACTGGAACAACCCTACGCCCGTTCTGGCGGCGGTCATTGAATACGAAGACAAGATTCTGCTGGCCCGCAACGCGGCTTGGCCGGGCAAGATGTATGCGCTGATCACCGGCTTCATGGAGGCGGGCGAGACACCGGAAGGCGGCATAGCGCGCGAGATTGAAGAAGAAACCTCACTCAGCACCAGTGCACTGAAGCTGCTGGGCGTCTATGACTTTCAGCGGATGAACCAGGTGATCATTGCCTACCACGCGGTGTGCCATGGCACGGTGTCGCTGAGCCCGGAGCTGGCGGACTACCGGCTGTACGCAATGGAAGATGTGAAGTGCTGGCCCGCAGGCACCGGCTATGCGTTGGCCGAGTTCCTGCGCTCGCGTGGGCACGAGCCGCAGTTCATTGATCCCATTTGGCGCAAGCCTGCCGAGCAATCGGCGGAATAGAATTGGCACACACGCCAGAAAGCCCACCATGCAGATCGACAAAGAAATTGACACCCGCGGTCTGAATTGCCCGTTGCCCATTTTGAAGGCCAAGAAAGCCCTGTCGGACATGCGCAGTGGTCAGACGCTCAAGGTCGTTTCCACGGACGCCGGGTCGGTTCGGGATTTTCAGGCGTTTGCGAAGCAGACTGGCAATGAATTGCTCGATCAGCAGACCGTCGGCACAGAGTACTTGCACGTTTTGCGTCGTCGCTAATACTGCTTCTATTGCCACGGCGCTTCGGTCGCCCGCCGGAGGCTCGGGGCAAGCGTTTTGCTCCGTGTCCTCCGCCCTTCGGGCTCCCCCTTTACCTGCGCAAAACGCTTGCCCCGAGCCTTTGGCTCGAGGTCGCTTTTTAGGCCAATCGAGCTAGTTGCTCTTTGACTTTTGCCAGCGTGTCGCCGAACTCTGCAACTCGCTTGCGCTCTTGCTCCAGTACTTGAGGCGGCGCCTTCGCAACAAAGGCTTCATTGCTCAGCTTGGCATTGGCTCGAACGATTTGTTCTTCCAGACGCGCCACTTCCTTGCCCAGGCGAATCTTTTCTGCGGCCACATCGACTTCCATGTGCAGGCAGATGCGGGCTTCGCCAACGACAGCGACTGGCGCCGATTGCGCAGCGGCTTGCCATGCGGCTTCGTCGGCGAACAGCTTGACTGCGTTGAGCTTGGCCAGGGCTTGCAGCACCGGGGCCGATGCGGTGATGAATTCACCTTCAGCGGCGCTCTGCGCGACCACATACAGCGGCAAACGCGTTGCGGGCGACACGCCCATCTCGCCGCGCAGATTGCGGCAGGAGTCCACCAACAGCTTCAGCTTGGCGACATGGGCCATGGCGACTTCGTCGATGCGCTCGGGCTGGGCCACCGGGTAGGCGGCGATGCTGATCGATGGGCCTGCGCGGCCAGCGACCGGCGCGACCTTTTGCCACAGCTCTTCGGTGATGAAGGGCGTGATCGGGTGCAGCAGGCGGAGGATGGTTTCCAGCGTGCGGATCAGGGTGCGGCGGGTAGCGCGTTGTTGCGCTGCGCTGCCGGACTGGATTTGCACCTTGGCGATTTCCAGGTACCAGTCGCAGAACTCGTCCCAGACGAACTGGTAAATCGTGTTGGCGACGTTGTCCAGGCGGTAGTCGGCAAAGGCCTTGGCCACCTCCAACTCAGTCTTTTGCAACAGCGACACGATCCAGCGGTCGGCGGCGCTGAAGTCCAGGTAGCCGTGGGCTGATCCACCAACAGCGCACTCTTCTTTCGTGTGCTCATTGAGCCCGCAGTCCTGGCCTTCGCAGTTCATCAGCACAAAGCGGGTGGCGTTCCACAGCTTGTTGCAGAAGTTGCGATAGCCCTCGCAGCGCTTGGTGTCGAAGTTGATGTTGCGGCCCAGGCTCGCGTAGCTGGCCATCGTGAAGCGTAGTGCGTCGGCGCCATAGGCGGGCATGCCGTTCGGGAATTCCTTGCGCACGCGCGCCGCTACCTTGGGCGCGGTCTCAGGCTTGCGCAGGCCGATGGTCGACTTGTGCACCAGCGTCTCGATGTCGACGCCGTCCATCAGGTCCACCGGGTCAATCACGTTGCCCTCAGACTTGGACATTTTCTTGCCCTCAGAGTCGCGCACCATGCCGTGGATGTAGACATGCTTGAACGGCACGCGCCCAGTGAAGTGCGTGGTCATCATGATCATCCGGGCGACCCAGAAGAAGATGATTTCGTAGCCCGTCACCAACACGGTCGATGGCAAATACAGATCGATGTCTTCGCTCTTTTCAGGCCAGCCCATGGTGGAGAAAGGCACGAGAGCCGAGGAGTACCAGGTGTCCAGCACATCGGCATCGCGGCGCAGTGTCTTGCCCGGCGCTTTGGCTTGCGCCTCGGCTTCATTGCGTGCAACGATCACCTTGCCGTCTTCGTCGTACCAGGCCGGAATCTGGTGGCCCCACCAGAGTTGGCGGCTGATGCACCAGTCCTGGATGTTGTTCATCCATTGGTCATAGGTGTTGACCCAGTTCTCGGGCACGAACTTGACGTCGCCGGAATGCACTGCGTCGATGGCTTTTTGCGCGATCGACTTGCCGGTGGCGTCGCCTTCTGCAACCTTATTCACGGCCACAAACCACTGGTCGGTCAGCATAGGCTCGACCACTTGGCCGGTGCGCGCGCAGATCGGCACCATGTTCTTGTGCGGCACGGCCTTTTGCAGGAAGCCTTGTTCTTCCAGGTCTTTCAGCACGGCCTTGCGGCAGTCGTAACGGTCCAGGCCGCGGTATTGCGCGGGACCGTTGTCGTTGATCTTCGCGTCCAGCGTAAAGATGGTGATCAGCGGCAGGTCGTGGCGCAGCGCGCAGGCGTAATCGTTGAAGTCGTGGGCGCCGGTGATCTTGACGCAGCCCGATCCGAATTCCTTGTCGACAAAGTCGTCGGCAATGATCGGGATCTTGCGGTCGCACAAAGGCAGGTCAACGAATTTGCCGACCAAGTGCTTGTAGCGCTCGTCTTCCGGGTGCACCGCTAGCGCGCCGTCGGCCAGCATGGTCTCTGGGCGGGTGGTGGCGATGTGCATGCCGCGCATCGGCGTGCCGTCAGCGGCGGTTTGTGGGCCGTCGCTGAATGGGTATTCGATGTGCCACATGAAGCCGTTGCGCTCTTCGCTTTCGACTTCCAGATCGCTGACCGCGCTTTGCAGCACCGGGTCCCAGTTCACCAGGCGCTTGCCGCGGTAGATCAGGCCTTGCTCATAGAGCTGCACAAAGGTTTCGGTCACGGTCTTGGACAGCTTGTCGTCCATCGTGAAGTATTCGCGGCTCCAGTCCACCGACGCGCCCATGCGGCGCATCTGCTGGGTGATGATGTTGCCGCTCTTTTCTTTCCATTCCCAGACCTTGCCGAGGAACTTTTCACGGCCCAGGTCGTGGCGGCTGACCTTTTGCTCTTGCAACTGGCGTTCTACAACGATTTGCGTCGCAATACCGGCGTGGTCGGTGCCTGGCACCCAGGCGGTGTTGAAACCAGCCATGCGGTGGTAGCGGGTCAGGCTGTCCATGATCGTCTGGTTGAAGGCGTGGCCCATATGCAGCGTGCCGGTCACATTCGGCGGCGGCAACTGGATCGCAAAGGCCTGCGCGGCCGCGTTGGCGACCTGCGTACCGCGGAAACCGGCGACGCCGTAGCCACGCTTCTCCCACTCGGGGCCCCAATGCATTTCCAGCGCGTGCGGCTCGAAGGACTTGGAGAGGGCCAGCAGGCCGGGTTGTTCGATAGGAGTGGATGCAGTGTCAGACATGGGTATTTCTTCGGGGGAACCTGTGATTTTACCGGGGCCAGCCTGTCGTTTGATTTGCGCTCCGCAATGGGCCTGTCGGAAGCTCGCGGGCCTCATGATTCGCTGCGCTCATAAAATCGGCTCGCAGGCTCCCGCTTGGCCCATTGCTGCGATGCTTTGGTTGACCAGCCCTCTACTTTCCTTTTTTTGACCATGGCCAACAAAGAACAGATCGCCGAATTCCTCAAAGCCTCGTTTCCGCAGAGCAAATGCACCGTTGAGAGCGTGGGCAATATGGGCTGTGTGATCCGCTATCCGGTGGGTGACGCCGAGCTGCGCCCGGGTGGCACGGTGTCCGGCCCGGTGTTGATGACCTCGGCCGATGTGGCGCTGTATGTGGCCATCCTCGGTGAAATCGGCATCGTGCCGCTGACCGTCACGACGAGCCTGAATATCAACTTTTTGCGCAAGCCTGCATCGGACCGCGACATCATTGCCGAATGCAAGCTAATCAAGCTGGGCAAGACGCTGGCGATTGGAGAGGTTTCTCTGTATTCCGAGGGCAACCCTGACATGGTGGCCCATGCGACCGGTACTTACGCCATCCCCAGGAATTGAGTGAGGAGCCGACATGGCGATTGAACTCTCCAAAGAATCCAAGAAAGAGGCTGTGGCCTCGATAGAGCGCTACTTCCAGCAGAACATGGATGAGCGCATCGGCAATCTGGCGGCGGGCGCGCTGCTGGGCTTTTTCATCGAGGAAATCGGCCCATTGATCTACAACCAAGCCGTGGCCGAGGTGCAGGAGCGTTTGCAGGCGCGCATTTCCGAGATTGATATCGAAGTCCACGAAGACGAATTCCAGTACTGGCGCAAATACGAGCGTCAGACAAAACCCAAGTAGGCGGCTATGAAACGCATGCGAGTTGTCCTAGGGCTGTTCGCTATCTGGCTGGTGGCGGCTTGTGCGATGGCACAGCCCCGTGAATTCGCGGCATTGGACGCCCACGCCAAGGCCCTGATGCAGGCGCAAGGCGTGGTGGGCATGGCGCTGGCCGTCATTGAGGGCGGTCAGGTGGTACATGTGGCGTCCTACGGACAGCGGGATGTTGCAAAGGCTTTGCCGCTCACACAAGACACCGTGATGTACGGCGCTTCGCTGACCAAGGCGGCGTTTGCGTATTGGGTGCTGCAACTGCAAGACCAGGGCAAGTTGGGCTTGGATACACCAGTGTCCGAGCTGTTACCGCAGGCCTTGCCGGAGTACGAGGCGTATGCCGATCTGGCTGCGGACGCACGTTGGAAACGGCTCACGCCGCGCGTCCTGTTGACGCATTCCGCCGGGTTTGCCAATTTTCGCTGGCTGGAGCCCGACAAGAAGTTGCGTTTCCATGCCGACCCGGGCAGCCGTTATCTCTATTCGGGCGAAGGCATCAACCTGTTGCAGTTCATTGTGGAGCGGCGTACGGGCTTGGACACCGGCGGTGAGATGCAGGCCCGCATCTTCACGCCGTTTGGCCTGCAAAACACCAGCATGCGGTGGGAGTCACGCTTTGCACAAAACTATGCCGAAGGCTATGACATCCATGGCGCCGTCGTGCCCCACAGCCAGCGCGGCCGTGCGCGCGCGGCGGGGTCTATGGATACGACTATTGCCGATCAGGCGCGGCTGTGGGCTGCGATTGTGCGTGGTGATGGACTGAGCGCCGCCGGGCGGGCCGAGATGGTGAAGCCGGGGCTCGCGATCACCTCCAAACACCAGTTCCCCACGCTGTCAACAGACACCGAACCGCGCAATGCGGAGGTCGGGTTGGCGGCGGGTCTAGGTGTCGTGACTTTCCGCGACACCAGCGGCCCCGCGTGGTTCAAGGGTGGGCACGACGATGGCACGGCCAATATGGTGCTGTGCCTGGAGGCGGGCAAACGCTGTGTGGTGATGCTGTCCAACGATGTGCGCGCCGAGCGAATCTACCCGCGCATTGCGGAGCTGGTGTTAGGGATGACCCGTATGCCCTGGTCCTGGGAATACAGCGACTTCAAGCCGTAGTCTTAGCGCGTCAAGCGCCCCTCGATATGCGGCTCACCGCCGGGCTGCACGCGCAGCACAAACTGAGTTGCGCCATCGGCGGCGGCCGTATGCAGTGCCACGCTGCCAGGTATCAGCAAAGGCCGTTTGAAACGCAAATCCAGCCTGACTGGAAGGCTCTGCGGCTGACCGGCCTGCAACAGCGACAGGCAGCGCGCCGCGCTGAACAGGCCATGCGCAATCGCACGCGGGTAGCCGAACAGTTTGGCGGTGAAAGCGCTGATGTGGATGGGGTTCCAGTCGCCGCTGGGGCCGGCGAATAGGCGGCCTGCGTTGGCAGCGACGGACCACTCTGCGATGGGGGTGCCCCATGCGGGTTCATCAGCGCTTGCAGCGTGGGCACCCTTGGCGGATTTCTTTTGCTTGGCGGGTGCCAGAAAGGTGCTGATCTCGCGCCAAGCTATTTCGCCTTTGACGCGCACGATGGTGTGGATCTCGAACATCTGGCCGCGTTCGTTGGCGGTGATGCCATCCAGCGTGCACTCAAAGTCCAGCGCCTCGCCGGGCGCAATGGGCTGCAGCGATTCGGTCTGGTTGGCCCAGTGCACCAGGCCCAGCAGCCGGATTGGGAAACTCTCGTGGGCCATGATGGCCATATGCAGCGGCATTGCCATCGCGTGCACATACAACAGCGGGAGCGCAAACGCGTAGTAGGGCGCGGGGGCGTTCGGGATACAGACTGGGCCAGTCTCGCCTTCTGTGAGCGCGATGTAGTCACGCAGCGTTTTTGGGTCTACTCGCGCGCTGGTCCATATGGCGTGAAACTTCACGTTGAGCTTGTCGGGCGCAGCCAGCGCCGGGCGGCGGGCCAGGAGTGAAGCCAGCAGGGCGCCTTTGTTGGAAGGGGTTTGGCTGTAGTTGAGATCAATCATCGCGGTGGCCCAGTGTGATGCTGGTCATTATCCGGATAATGCGCGCATGCTCTTTTTGCTTTCTCCCGCCAAGTCCCTGGATTACGAGACCCCCGCACCGGCCGCACTGGCTGCGCTACCCCCCACACCGCCACTTTTCGTCAAACACAGCAAGGAACTGATTGACGTTTTGCGCGGCTACACGCCGCCGCAGATTTCCGAGTTGATGGACCTGAGTGACAACCTTTCCGCGCTGAATGTGGCGCGCTACAAGGCCTGGTCATCCCGCGCGACGGTTAAGAACGCGCGACCCGCGCTGCTGGCCTTTGATGGCGATGTCTACGGCGGCCTGGATGCCTACAGTCTGAGCGCGGACGATTTCGCCTGGGCGCAAGAGCATGTCTGCATGTTGAGCGGCCTGTACGGCGTGTTGCGCCCTTTGGACCTGATGCAACCGTATCGCCTGGAGATGGGCACGAGCCTGCCCAATGCCCGCGGCAATACGCTTTACAAGTTCTGGGACGAAGAGGTGGCGAAGTACCTGAACAAGCGTGTGAAGGCAGACGGCTCTGGCATCGTCATCAACTGCGCATCGCAGGAGTACTTTGGCGCGGTCAATACCAAAAAGCTCAAAGCCCAGGTCATCGAATGTGCCTTTCTGGACTACAAGAACGGCGGCTACAAGACCATCAGCTTTTTCGCCAAGCGGGCGCGTGGCCTGCTGGCGCGCTTTGCGATCACGCAGCAACTGGAGACCCCCGAGCAGTTGAAGGATTTCGATCTGGATGGCTACCGCTTCCACGCCAAGTCGTCCAGCGTTGAGCGTTTGGTGTTCCGCCGTAAAATTTAAACCAAAATTCCAACCATATGGGCCTGAAGCGCCCGAAAAATGAGCGTAAGCAGCTATGAAAATCAGAGCAAACGGATTGGATATCGAGGTCGAAGATTCGGCCATAGGAGCAGACGCGGCGCACGCCAGGCGCCCGGTCGTGCTGCTGGTGATGGGCCTGGGCATGCAACTGATCGCCTGGCCGCCGTATTTTGTGCAGCCCCTGTTGGATGCTGGTTACCGCGTGATCCGGCTCGACAACCGCGACATCGGCCTGTCCAGCCATCTGGACCATCTGGGCAAGCCCAACTTGGTGTTGGCGACGCTGAAACTGAAGCTGGGCTTCACGCCCAAAGCGCCGTATTCCGTCGCCGACATGGCGGCTGACGCATTGAGTGTGCTGGACGCTTTTAAGATTGACAAGGCGCACGTGGTTGGCGTCAGCATGGGCGGCATGATTGCGCAACGCATTGCGATTGCGGCACCCGCCCGCGTCTTGAGTCTGACCAGCATCATGAGCAGCAGCGGCGCCAAGGGCTTGCCCAATGCCAAGCCTGCCGTGCTGAAAGTCTTGCTGGGACGGCCCATGAGCGCAACGCCCGAAGGCGTGGTGGCGCATTACCTGAAGCTGTTCCGCGTGATCGGCAGCCCAGCGTTCCCGATGCCTGAGGCCGCACTGCGCGAGCGCATTCTGGCGGGCATGCAGCGCAGTTTCTATCCGATAGGTACATTGCGCCAGATGTTGGCCATCGTCTCCGACATCACGCGCGCGGCACAGCTCGCGCGCGTGACCAGCCCAACGCTGGTGCTGCACGGCCTGGCCGACCCGCTGGTGCCTTACCCCTGCGGCGAAGACACGGCCAAACGCATCAAGGGCGCGAAGCTGGTCGGCATTGAAGGCATGGGCCACGACCTGCCGCCGCAGCCGGTTGCGCAAATGCTGGCCGAGCTGATTCCGCACCTGAAGGCCCACAATGAACACGCCTGAAAAGAACACGCCGGAACAAAGCCAGCTCGGCAAGGCCTCTGCCTATATCGACCAGTACGACGGATCGCTGCTGTTTCCGATACCGCGCGCAGGCAAGCGCGCCGAAATCGGTATCACCGGCGCCGCTCCATTCTTTGGCGCCGACATGTGGACAGCGTTCGAACTGAGCTGGCTGAACACGCGAGGTAAGCCGCAAGTTGCGCTGGCGCATATCACCGTGCCGTGCGAGTCGGTCAACATCATCGAGAGTAAATCGTTCAAGCTGTACCTGAACAGCTTCAACAACACCCGCTTTGCCGATGCGGCCGAAGTGCTGGCCCGGCTGCGCACCGACCTGAATGAAGCCGTATGGCGTGGCGGCGTGGTGCAGGCGTCGATAGGCGTGCGCCTGACGGCGGCAGAGTGGTTTGACCGTGAACCCATCTTTGAGTTGGACGGCCTCAACCTGGACCGGCTCGATGTGGAATGCACGCAGTACCAGCCTGCACCAGAGCTGCTGCAGACCGTGCCTGACGAAGGCGCCGTCAGCGAGGTGCTGGTTAGCAATTTGCTCAAGAGCAATTGCCTGGTGACCGGCCAGCCCGATTGGGGTAGCGTGCAGATCAGCTACACCGGCGCGGCCATCGTGCAAGAAGGCCTGTTGCAGTATTTGGTGAGCTTTCGCAACCACAACGAGTTCCATGAGCAATGCGTGGAGCGCATCTTCATGGACATCTGGACGCGCTGCAAACCCACCAAGCTCACCGTCTACGCGCGCTACACGCGCCGCGGTGGTCTGGACATCAACCCCTTCCGCACTAGCTACCCGCAAGCGCTGCCGGGCAATATCAGGACAGCGCGCCAGTAACGGTTACAGGTGCCGCAGACCCTGCGGCTACACCAGGGCGGCCAAAGTAGTAGCCCTGAAACGCATCGCAACCGATGCCGGCTAGAAATTCGGCTTGCTCGGCGGTTTCCACGCCTTCGGCGATGACGGTGAGGCCCAGGCTGTGGCCCAGTGCGACGACCGTGCGCGCAATCACCGCATCGCTAGGGTCGGTGAGTACATCCCGCACAAATGACTGGTCCACTTTGAGTTGGTCCAGCGGCAAGTGCTTGAGGTAAGTGAGCGACGAGTAGCCAGTGCCAAAGTCGTCCAGCGAAAAGCCGACGCCGAAACTCTTGATGGCGCGCATCTTTTCGATGATGTCCTCCAGATCCTTGACCAGCATGCTCTCCGTCAATTCGAGCTTCAGGCGCAGTGGGTTGGCTCCGGTTTTTTCAAGCGCCAACTGGACCAGGTTGACAAAATCGGGCTGTGCAAATTGAAGGGCGCTGACATTCACCGACAAGGTCCAGCGCGTGGTGGATGGATCCGTCGACCACACCACCAACTGCTGGCAGGCCGTCTCCAGTACCCATTGCCCCAGTGGCAAGATGAGGCCGGTACTCTCTGCAAGAGGAATGAATTCGGCAGGTTGCACCATACCTCGGCGATGGTGCTTCCAGCGCACCAATGCCTCGTTGCCCACGGTAACGCCACGGCCATTGACCTGGGGCTGGTAGTGCAGCAAAAATTCTTGTGCATCCAGGCCGCGGCGCATGTCGCGCTCCAGCTCCGCCTGAGCGTCAATCGCCGCTTGGGTGATGGGATCAAAAAAGCGTACCGTGTTGCGCCCGGCGGTCTTGGCCTGGTACATCGCCACGTCCGCTTTCCTCAGCAGATCCTCCAGCGAATGCTCTTGGGCCAGAAACACCACGATGCCGATGCTGGGTGTGCTGGTGTGACTATGTTCTCCCAATGCATATGGCTGCCCCAGCGAGGCCAGAACCTTCAGAGCGATGGCCTCGGCCTGCATGGCCGCTTCTTGGGGATCGTCGCTCATGGCCTCCATCAGCACCACAAATTCATCACCGCCCAGCCGGGCTACGCTGTCCACTTCGCGCACACAGGCTTTCAGGCGGCGCGCTACTTCACGCAGCAGCACGTCGCCCATCTCGTGGCCCAGCGTGTCGTTAAGTTGCTTGAAATGGTCCAGGTCCAGAAACATCACTGCACCATGGGTGCCATTGCGGGTCGATGTGGCAAGTGCCTGCTTGAGCCGGTCCATCAGCAGGCGGCGATTGGGCAGTTCCGTCAACGGGTCGTAAAAGGCCAATCGACGGATTTCCTCGTCGTTCTGGCGGCTCTGGGTAATGTCGCGCAGTATGCCGATGCCCAGTACCCGGCCCTCGCCGGCCAAGCGCGAGACGGACACCGCCATGGGAAATACCGTGCCATTGCGCCGCAGGCCTTCAAATTCAAGCTGCAGGCTTTCGGCCCCGAGCGTGTCCAAGCTGACCATTTGCCGGAGCATGGGCGCATATTCGGCATGGCGCGTGGGCGGTGTCAGGGTAGCAATGTCGCTGCCGATGACCGCCACGGCCGGGTAGCCAAACATGGTGCTGGCGGCCTTGTTGAAGGATTCGATGGTGCCGGTCGCATCGAAGGTCACCACTCCATCGGCCATATTGTCAAGAATGGCACGTGTACGCAGAGCCGATTCGCGCAGCGATGCCTGGCCCGCACGCAATTGGGCATCGGTTCGCTGGTGCTCCATCGCCAGACCGACGACGTAGGCGCCACGGCGCAAGGCGTCCAGCTCTTGCGGCGTCGGCGTGCGGGGCTGGGCATAGTAGGTGGCAAAGGTGCCCACGACCCGTCCCTTGGGCGAGAGTATAGGTACCGACCAACACGCTACCAATCCGTGTTCAGCCGCCAGGTCGCGGTAGTCGGCCCAGAGCGGGTCGGTACGGATATCGCTGACCAACGCATCCTTCCCCACAAAGGCCGCCGTGCCGCAAGAGCCCACGCCCACCCCAATGGCTGCTCCGTCAACCGCCGCATTGAAGGCAGCGGGCAGGCTGGGCGCTGCGCCGTGGCGCAAATGCACGCCATCTTCGTCCAGCAGCTGCACCGAGCACATCGCGCCTGGAAAACTGCGCTCGTAGTTGCGCACAAATGTGTCCATCACCGTGGTCAGCGTAGCGTTGCCTATCAGCATCTCCAGCATGCCGCGTTCAGCATCCATTTGCGTCTGCACATGGTGCTCGATGGTTTTGTCCAGCATTGCACACAGCAAATAAGCCGGCTGACCCTGTGCGTCCAGCAAGCGCTGGCGAAAAATCTGGAACCAGCGCAACCCTTGCAGCGTTGGGCTCCAGAATTCATCCGTGTGGTTGGTCGGTGCGTCGCCGGCCAGCGCTTCCGCGTCCCATTTGAGGCTGCGTTCCAGAGCGTCAGCCTGCAGAAGGTCAGCACCCTGCGTACCCTTCAACATTGCAAAGGGCACTTTCAACAGGGCTTGGGCGCCGGCGTTGGCCAATACAAAGCGGCTTTGGGCATCCTTGAGGATGACGGGCAGTGGCAGTGCGTCGAGCATCACCTGCATCTGGGGTAGTTCCAATGCAAGGTGTGGGGGCGACAGGTTCATCGAAACAGTGTAGCCCGATTAGGTCCGATATGCCGGTTGCGAACTAACCGGCATATCCAGTGAATTGCTATCAGAAATATAGCTATCCACGCATGATGTATGGAGCCTATTGGCCTATTTGTGTGAAGCTATGGAGTGCTTTGAGCTGCGGAAAATCCGCTTGCTGCTTGGCCTTCATCGCCATCACCGACGCCATCACATGGCGGTTGCTCCAGATCGCGCCTTGCAACCAGCCCATTTGCTTCAGCGAATCCTCCACCGAATGGTCGCGCGCGTAGTGCACCGCCTGCTTGGTGCCCCAGATCGCGACGGGCGGCTTGCTGGCAATCTCGGCTGCGCAAGCCATCGCGGCTTCCAGCGTGGCCTCGGGCGTGTCATACACCGCGTTGACCAGCCCGTATTGCAGCGCCTTGTCCGCAGGCAGGCGGCGCCCGGTGTAAGCCATCTCCTTGACCACAGCCATCGGAATCAGCTTGGGCAACCGCTGCAACGTGCCCACATCGGCCACCATGCCGATGTTGATTTCCTGGATGCAGAAGAACGCGTTGGAAGTCGCGTAGCGGATGCAGCAGGCCGTGACCATGTCCACCGCGCCACCAATGCAACCACCTTGAATAGCCGCAATCACCGGGATACGCAGCGTTTCCAGCTTGGTGAACGTGGCCTGCATGTCAGTCAGCATGTCAAAGATCGCCGCACGGCCTTCCGGGCTTTGATCATCCATCGTGATTGCGCCTGCAAACGTGTCCAGCGCCATGCCAGCGCTGAAATGTTTGCCGGTACTGCTGATGACCAGTGCTCTTGCCGAACCGTCCTTGTGGATGTTCGTCAGCACAGCATCCAGCTCACGCCAGAACGTGGGGTGCATGGTGTTCATCGCTTCGGGCTGGTTTAGCACCAGGTGGGCGATGTGGTTTTCGGTTGTCAGTTTGAAAGATTGCATAGCGGTCATTGATGTCTCCGTATAGGGTCGGTGTGACTGTAGTGCATGTTGTCATTGGGGGCTGTCGCGTTGGATCAGGTGTGTCGGGTACTCCCCTCAGCGGATGTCCCCCGGCCTTCGGCCTCCTCCTTGATTCCGCCCAGGGAAGCACCCAACCCACCTGATCTGAAGTGATATTGGCGTATCAATGTCTTGGGGTTCAGCTTCCGGCGGCGACCGCTGCAAGCGGACGGTGTGGGGTGGGCCTCATTGCGTGGACTTGGGGTTTTGCCAAATCAAGGAGGAGGGGCCCTCACGGCCCCGGGGGACATTCGCTTTGGGGCTTACCCCGCGCCGTCAGCGGGCGTACACCAAGGTAGCTACGACAGAAGAGCTAAAAAAGCCACCCCGTCCGCTCGTCCTCTGCTCCTGATTCGATAGCTGCCTGTGCACGTCTCCCGGGCGCCGCAGCCCGATTCTTCTCATATTCCAAAGCTTCTTCCGCACTCAAAAGCGCCGCCATCCGCACCCCCAACAACCGCAGTTTCTTCTGCAACGGCGCCCGCTTCAAACACAGCCCCGCCACACGCCGCATCTCTTTGGCATCGTCAATGTGCTTGTCAATCGTGATGTCGCGCGTGACCGCAGTGAAGTCCTCGTACTTGATCTTGATGCCAACCGTCTTGCCCACGTAGCCCTTGCGCTGCAAGTCACTGGCAAGCTGCTCACAGAGACTCGTGAAGATCGCGCCCAGCTCGGCCTTGTCGCGCACCGCGTGCAGGTCGCGCTCAAACGATGTCTCGCGGCTGATGGAGACGGGCTCGCTCTCCAGCACGATAGGCCGGTCATCGCGGCCGTGCGATGCGTCATGCATCCAGGCCCCAGTGCGCTGGCCGAAGTGGGCCATCAGCCAGTCCAGGTCCTTGGCCGCCAGCTCACCAATCGTCTGAATGCCATAGCCTTTGAGCTTTTCATCGGCCTTGGGCCCAATGCCATTGATCTTGCGGCAGGCCAGTGGCCAGATCATGGTTTCCACGTCCGTGTCATGGACGATGGCAATGCCGTTGGGTTTGTTGAATTCGCTGGCCATCTTGGCCAGCAGCTTGTTGGGCGCTACGCCGACCGAACAGGTCAGGCCCGTGTCGTCAAAGATGGCTTTCTGAATCAGCCGCGCCAGCACGCGCCCGCCTTCACGCTGCCCACCGGGCACATCGGTGAAGTCGATGTAGACCTCGTCTACCCCGCGGTTCTCCATCAGCGGCGCGATCTCGGTGATGATGGTTTTGAAGCGGTGCGAGTAGTGGCGGTATTGCGAAAAATCGACCGGCAACAAAATCGCCTGCGGACACATCTTGGCCGCCTTCATCATGCCCATCGCCGAACCCACACCAAACTGGCGCGCGGCATAGGTGGCGGTGGTGATCACGCCGCGGCCCGTGTAATCCCGCAACAGAGGAAATGCGGAGACCGGGATCTCGTGCAACGGTAGGTCGGCGTACTTCTCGCGCAGCGCATCGTCCAGCGCGCGGCGCCCGCCGCCAATCACCACCGGCAGGCCCTTGAGCTGCGGATAGCGCAGCAGCTCGACGGACGCGTAAAAGGCGTCCATATCGAGATGGGCTATCCGTCTCACCGGTGGGTGTGACGGTTGGGCAGTGGGCTCGGGCATAACCAAAGGATATCAAGACCTGCGATCTACATATTGCGCAATGGGCGCGGTGGCACTAGGATGCGCAGTTCCAAAAAAAGGGAGGCTAGTGTGAAACGCTGGATCAAATGGACGGGTGGGGTGGTGGGTGGACTGGTGGTGGTCGTGGTGGGGCTGGTGATAACGGGGCAGCAGATGGCGCAGGCCAAGCGCACCCGGCAGGTGGACGTGGCGGTGCAAGGCATCCCCTACGCCACCGAGGCCGCCGATCTGGAGCGCGGTCGCTATCTTTTCGCATCGCGCGGCTGCGTGGATTGCCACGGTGCCAATGGCGGCGGGCGCGAGTTTGTCAATGATGGCAAGGGCACGCGCATTGCCGGCCCCAACATCACATCGGGAGGAACAACCGCTGCTTACACGCCGCAAGACTGGGTGCGCGTGATACGCCATGGCGTCAAGCCTTCGGGCCAGCCGGTGTTCATCATGCCCAGCGAAGACTACAACCAGTGGGTGGACGCGGATGTGGCCGCTGTGGTCAGCTACGTGCGCAGCTTGCCGCCTTTGCCGGGCGATGGGCGTGTGATGGAGTTGCCGCTGCCGGCGCTCGTGTTGTATGGCTTTGGGATGATTCCCGATGCGGCCCAGCGCATTGACCACAGCAAGCCCCCGGCCACTGCAGTGGCTGCTGGTGTAACGCCGCAGCACGGTGCTTACGTGGCCAATATGTGCATTGGCTGCCATGGAACAGGCCTGTCCGGCGGAAAGATCGCTGGCGGTCCGCCTGACTGGCCGGCCGCGGCCAACCTGACTCCAGGTGAGGGCAGTGTGATGCCGTCCTACCCGGATGCCCAGACTTTTGTTGCAATGCTGCGCAGCGGTAAGCGGCCCGACGGCAGCGTCATCAAGGTCATGCCTTTCGGCTCCTTGCGGGAGATGAATGACACCGATGCGCAAGCCATCTATGCCTATCTGAAGACCGTGCCGCCCAAACCCAACGGGCAGCATTGACGCAGACCTAGCGCGTTTGACTGCTGCTTAGTAGCTGCCGGGCAGCAGAATGCTTTTGTCGACGGTCTGGATGTTGGTATGGCCGCAAAACGCCATCGTCACATCCAGCTCCTTGTGGATGATTTCCAGCGCGCGGGTGACGCCGGCTTCGCCCATCGCGCCGAGGCCATAGACCATCGCGCGGCCAATCATCGTGCCGCGTGCGCCCAGCGCCCAGGCCTTGAGCACGTCCTGTCCGCTGCGGATGCCTCCATCCATCCAGACCTCGATCTGGTCGCCCACCGCGTTGGCAATCTCCGGCAGCGCCGAGATGGAAGAGGGCGCGCCGTCGAGCTGGCGACCACCGTGGTTGCTGACCACGATGGCATCGGCGCCGCTTTGCACGGCCAGCTTGGCATCTTCCAGGTCCTGAATGCCCTTGAGGATCAGCTTGCCGCCCCATTTTTCCTTGACCCATTTGACGTCTTCCCACGACAGCGTGGGATCGAACTGTTCGTTGGTCCAGGACGCGAGGGAGCTGATGTCGCTGACCTCTTTGACGTGGCCGACCAGATTGCCAAAGGTATGGCGGCGCGTGCCCAGCATGCCCAGCCACCAGCGCGGCTTGGTGGCCATATCCAGCAGGTTGCCCATGCTCGGAATGGTCGTGGCGCGCATCTTGTTTTTCAGATCCTTGTGGCGCTGGCCGATGACCTGCAGGTCCAGCGTCAACACCAGCGCGCTGCAGCGGGCCGCGCGCGCGCGTTCGATCATGCGCGCCATCGCATCGCGGTCACGCATCATGTAGAGCTGAAACCAGAATGGCGCTGTGGTGTTGGCGGCTACGTCTTCAATCGAGCAGATGCTCATCGTCGACAGCGTGAACGGAATGCCGAATTTCTCGGCCGCGCGTGCCGCCTTGATCTCGCCGTCGGCGCTCTGCATGCCGCACAGGCCGATGGGCGCAATCGCCACTGGCATGCGCGCGGTCTGGCCCACCATCCGCACCTCGGTCGTGCGGTTCTCCATGTTCACCGCAACGCGCTGGCGCAGCTTGATCTTCTGAAAATCTTCGGAGTTGGCGCGGTAGGTGCTCTCGGTCCAGGAGCCGGAATCGGCGTAGTCGTAAAACATGCGCGGCACGCGGCGCTTCGCCAGAACGCGCAGGTCTTCGATATTGGTGATGATGGGCATGCAAAAACTCCAGGTGCTTGCTGCCAATGTTAGCCGCGGCTCAGGGAGAGCGGTTTGAAATCCACCTTACGCCGGATGAAATAAATTCTTCAGAGGAGAAAATGCCTGAAACGCCCGCAGAATATGCGTAAGCAGCTACCAAATCTATAGCGACTCCGCCTCAGGCAGCACCCGGATTGTCCCGCTGTACCCGTTGCAGATAGTCAGGGATCGCCCCGCCCTTCAGCGGCTTCACCATTACGCGCACGTTGTTCACGCGTCGGCCCATCGCTATCGCATCGCGGGTACGCACTTGCATGTAGCCTTGTTTGCGCCAGAAGTTCTCGGCTTTGCCCCAGCCTTCCACCGCGCCCAGGCGCACCCAATGCGCCCCCTGGCTTTGCATCCACCGCTCCATCGCCTCGTACAGCGATGGCGCGGTGCCCGTTCCATGCAGGCGCGTGGCGACGATGAACAGGCCGATATGCCAGACGCCCGGCGCCAGAAAGTCCGACAGCACACTGGCCATCGCTACCCAAGCCCCATCGGAATCCGTGATTACCAGCATCCAGCGATTGCCAAACCGCATTTCCACAGGCGGCAAGTCGTCAAACTCCTGCTGCGCTTCTTGTGGTGTGGGGCCTTGGCCGTTGACGGCCTCAAAATAGATCGGGTTGTCTTCGAAGAAGCTTTGCAACTGGGGCACTTCGTCGGCGTGCATTTCTCGGGCTTGATACGGCCCACTGACAAAAAGCATGGGATGGTTCATCGTCTGGCGCTCAGTCAAACAATCCTGGCCCGCCAAATTGCGCGCGCTCGGTCAGCAGCATGCGCAGCTTGGTGTCTATGCCGCCTGGCGCCGAGAAGCCGCCCGAGCCGCTGTTGGCCGCCAATACGCGATGGCAAGGCACGACCGGTGCAAACGGGTTGGCCCCCAGCGCCTGCCCCACCGCGCGTGACGCGCCGGGTTCGCCCAACAGTTTGGCCACTTCGCCATAGGTCAGCGTCTGGCCTGGCGGGATGCGGCGTGTGACTGCGTAAACGCGCTGGTGAAACGGCGGCACTCCATCCATGTCCAGCACCAAATGCGTCAGGTCGTTGGGTTCCGGCGGTGTGCCGTTGAGTAGCGCCACCACATCGTCCATCGCCTGCTGCACATGCGCGGGCGGCGCGCTCTCGTTGCAATCGGGAAACTGGCGCGCCATGCGGGCGCGCAGTGCCGCCTCGGTGGGTTCCGGCAGGTAGACGCCAGTCAGGCCATTGGGCCCCCAGGCGATGCCGCAATGCCCCAACGCCGTGGGGAACAGCGCGTAGCCCTTTGTATGGGCCGTGCTAACGCGCGTCGGATGGAAGGTCATGCAGCGTCGCCACCAAAGCTGCGTGGGCCTCTGCGTTCACGGGCCGGTGTTTGACCGTGGTGCTGGCCGGGTCTGCGCCCAGGAAGTTGTTGCCCTTCCAATTCTTGGCCGGACGAACCGGTCGGGGTGTAAATCCACCGCCGCAATTGGGGCAGACATTGCCCAGCACCGTGTCCACGCAGTTCGCGCAAAACGTGCACTCGTAGGAGCAGATGCGCGCCTCAAGGGAGGCGGGCAGCAAGGCTGTGTTGCAGTGTTCGCACGTAGGGCGCAGTTCCAGCATGGGATCTCCTTGCGCAGTGCGCTTAGCTGTAATACGCCTCGACGCGGCCCTTGAGTTTGATCAGCAGCGGCTGACCTTTGCGGTCCAGCGTCTTGCCTGCGGGCACTTTGACCCAGCCTTCGCTGATGCAGTATTCGACAACGTCTTCGCGTTCCTTGTCGTTGAAGCGGATGCCGATGTCGTGTTCAAAAACGGCGGCGTTGTGGTGCGGGCTGCGCGGGTCGATGGACAGGTGATCGGGCAGTGGAGGGCGTTCGGTAGGTTCAGTCATGGTGTTACTTTTTTGGGATGAGGTGTGGTTAACCCAGGATGCGGAACAGGCCGTATGCGGACAGCACGCCCGTTACCGCTAGCAGAGCTGTTTTGGTATTGCGAGCGCCGATCAGACTACCTGCGATGCTGCAGGCCAGGATGGCGCCAAAAATATAGGTAGTTTTCATATGCGAATGGTAAGGCACAGCGGCAAGGCTGCGTCGGCATGCAAACGCGGATGGCGTGGCTATTGCCCGCTGAGAAACCAGACCTTGGTGATACCGGCGGGTGACACCTCATAGATCGCCGCCACCTCCATCACCGCATCGCCCACACCGGTCACCCGCTCCAGGTCAATCACCTTGTTGCCAAACACCATGCGGCTCACCAGTTCCGCATGCAGCGCAGGCAGGTTGAAACGGTTCTTGCGATAGTGCTCAGACAAGGCAGCGCTGCCGACCAGGAAGGGCGTCGTATCAGGCAGCCGGAACGCGACGACGTCTTCTGCATATTCACGGACAAAGCTCTCCAGATCGCGGGCGTTGTAGGCGTCGAGCTGGCGCTGGGCAAAATCTTCGGGTTTGAAGTCGGTGGTCATGGCTATTCAGTGAGTTTGAGAATTCCGCCTACGGAGGATTGCAACAACTCTACCAACTCCGGGTCCATGTATTTGTAGTCGTCCGGAATGTCGAGCACATGAATGGACTTGTTGTGAATGGCATCACGGTAGTCAGCGCGCAACCGCGACTTGTGCTTTTCCTCCATCGCAAAGATCACATCGGCCCATGCGAGGTCGGCCTCAGAGACCGGGTGCCGTGCATTGGGGCTGGTGCCTGCAGAGCGGACGTTGAGGCCCGGGTGCTTGCGCCAGACCTGTTCAGCAGTGGGGCTGCGCCATTGGTTCTTGCTACAGATGAAGAGGATGTTCATTGTCTAGCTGCTTGACGGCTATAGGCTGATTGCGGACTTATTGCGCGTTCAAAAGTGGATTGTCGAACGTAGCGTTAACGTTTGAACTGATGAGACGAATCCGGCTGGCTGCACGGGGCGATGATCAACTGCTGAGCGAAGTGCGGCTTGCCTGTTGAGGTCCACTCGATAGAAGGGTTAGGCACTATGAATTTCGTCGAGCCCTCGGCGGACGTACGTGGTGAATTGTTGGTCCATGAAGCCCAGAAGAAAACCACTCAGTTCGCTGCAGATGCTTGCGGCAATCGCCGCCTCGCCACCTCCAGCGTTCGGCGTAAGCCATCCGTGCGCAAAGATGTGTCGCACCGCAGATGCTATGTACGCTACGTTGCACGGGTCATTTGCCATGTAGTTCTCAAGTTCCTTTTTGTGCGCAGGATTTACGCGATCGTGCAAGAAGGCGTAGAACCGGCTATCGGTGTCAATGGCGCGCAGCGTCTTGAGCAGCCCGATGGCGCCGGCGTCCTCAAGTTCTGGGCCTATTGTGGATTGCGACTTCCCGCAGATTTGAAGGAACACCTCGAACGTGGAGTAGGTGAATAGCAGCCGAGTGAATTCGCCATAGCCAGCAGCGGTCGTGTCCGAGTAGCCGTCTAGGACCACGCCTCGAAATGCTGACGCGGCTCGATACCGCGCGGCGAAGCGATTTACATCAGGGAGAGGTCGAACAAAGCCGAAGAATTCAGCACCTGCCGCACTTGCGTACGCACAGAAATCCCCCCATGATGTCAGGGTGCCAGGTGGAGGTGCCATATATGAGGTTTAACGTTCGAAATTTGCGGCGCATGCGTAGCGCGTGGCTTCAGCATTTTGGTGCAACGAAATGCAGCATGATCAACCGCTGCACAAGCTCAGTCTTTCAACTGAGCCAACCTTACGCTCTCGGGCAGAGTAAAGAGGTACATCAACACAAACTTTGTGAAGTTCTGAATCTCAAGCGCATGGTCTTTGTCGGACTTGCCCGATTCGTGCAGCATTTCATTGGCGTCCAAACGCAAGTGGTGCGACCACTCTTTTAAGGAAGCCGTCAAAAGCCCTTTTTCAGCCATCAGGTCTATGCGCTTGTGCAGTTTGTAAGCCTCGACCTCGGGGCTCAGGTCTTTCAGACCAATCTCCAGCGCTTTTCTGAACATGCCAAACGCGGCATCGGCACTCAGACTAAGCACTTCGCACCCCTCTTTGAAAGCCTTGGCAACCGCGTCCGGGAGATGCTGTGGAATGTCAGTAGCCTTGGACTTGGGCTCTATATCCCAAATGGTAACGCCAGCTCCTGAGGCGTCTTTCAAGCGCAGATCCAGCGAGTGGCTGTGGGGGGTTCGGCTGCGTCCCTGATCGTGCACATGGGCGACGATGCCACGGCTGCAGCCACTGCAAATCAAAAACAGGTTCCAGCCGCCAGATCTATGCAAGTCCGACGCAGCAGTTATCGAATTGAAGGTGATCCCTTTGGCGCTGCAGTATGGGCAGTCATGAATGAGGGTTGCCATGCGTAATTTCTCCCAGCAAATCGTCTACTACGACGGAGTAGTTCGTCGCATTGTAGAGATGCACTCGGAGCGCCCTTGGCTGTCCGGATGTCTGCTATCGCTGCAAAGCAGCATCAATTGCTGACGCATTGCTCGCGTCACAGGCAATTGGCGGCGTTAAAAACAGGTTATTTTTTTACAGAGTTAATCACGTCAATTGAGTCCATGGAGAACTCAAGAAGCATGCCTGTCGGGCCGCCGTCCATTTGCAGATAACCATAATTCATACTTGGACCGGCGTTGAACTTGTCTATTTTGAATTTGCGTGGGAGTTTGGTACTTTTGAGTGCTGTGTTTTGATTGGCGGCACTTGCGATGCGGAACCCGGCGTCACCACTTGAAAGCGTTGTTCCGTCTAGTACCGGCGAAGCTCCGTTGACATCGACCAAATCTCCTACATTGGACTTGGTATTGTTCATAAGCGCGATACCCAATGTATCTGCAATGACTGTATGGCCGCCGAATTTGATTGTCATTGCCGATGGTGATTGAATTTGGTAATACGCATAGTTTTTGGTTTGACCGCCTGTCGGTGTGTCGACGTCATAGGTAAATGTCCCTACAACTGCAGTGCCTGGCGGTACGCCAAGAGGGCTCCCATACGTAACTAGTCCAGAAAACTGAAAAGTGATTGTTTGGGCACTGGCTGTCCCTGCTAACAAGAGCAGAGAAAGTGAAACTAGTGCAGACAAGTTCTTGAAAGTCATATAGGCCTACCCTTTATAGATTTGAAGTTTGAAACCAGGAAGCAACACAGCGTCTCAAAGCACTAAGCGCTTGTGGCAATTCTGAAGAGAGCTTTCCAAAATGAATATCACCCATTTGGGGGATATTGGGAAATGGCCGTATACCTTGCAAAACAGGTATCCACTGCCCGTCACTTCACCAACGAAGTCCCCCAACCATCGTATTCGCCACCCTCTGCCGCAGACAGGGTGGAGAGGTCCCTGCGCAATTCGCGCATCAATTCGACCGAGGGGACCATCTTGCGGGTGGCGAGTACCAGCCAATCGAGAGAGCCGGACGAGGCGGGCCGGACCGCGGGGGTGAAGCCCAGTGCGAACAATGCATCCCCGACACGCCTAGCGGCATCTTCCGTGGGGAAATATAGGAAAAATTCCACCGGATGCGTTTTGTTGAGATCCGATCCGGCTTTGCGCAGCTGGGAGATCACGTCGGCATCTCCTACCAAGTGGCCCGATGTACCCCGGTGGCGCGCCAGGTACATCATTGCGATGGTGAAGATGAAGAAGAGAAAAGTGATGAAAGTGGTCTGAGACATGGGGCGCTCACCAAAATAAAGGTTGAGCGCAGTCTAGGTATTCAATGCAAGTAGCGGTATCCCCCAAATGGGGGATATTGGTTGAATTTTGTAAAACAACAACGGCTGCAAATGCGTTGTTGTGAGGCCGGCTAAGGCTTGGTAGCCGGCTCCGTTTGCGGCACTGGAGCCGCCTTGGTGGGAATGGGGATGCCGCCGCCCACAGCGCCAAGGCGCTGCGCTTCGGCCATGGATCGGCCGCTGGGTGGTGGAAGAGCGCTCAAGAACTTGCTGGTGGCGGGCGCTTGCGGTGCAGCGGCAGTCGGCTTGCCGTCGACTCCGGCTTCTTTTTTCCTGTCGGCGGGTGCCGCTGCTGCTGCCGGTGTTGCCGCGGATGGCTCCGATTTGTCTGGCCCCCACAGCACAATGCCTTTGGCCGTGCCCTGGATGATGCCGAGCCGCTTCTGATACAGGGACGGCGTGGGTTCCTCTGCAGAGGCGTTGGTCACATTGGTAAGTGCCAGCGCGAGCAGGCACAGCGATGGGAAGAGACGGGGATTACGAGATGACATTGGCAGGATTCCTTCTGCGATCCATTTTAGGCATCGCACGCTAACACTGCGGCTCAGCGTGCGTTTAGCCCATCAAAACAAGTGGCCATCACCAGCGCAATGATTTGCTCGTCGGTGTAGAGCTCGCCCATTTTCAGGAACTCCAGCACCGGGTCGCAGGCGCGCGCATAGAGGGTGTACAGCACCGCAATCGCGGGCAGCTTGGGATCGATCGCGCCATCTTTCTGCGCTTTTTCGATCCAGGCGCCGAGCCGGTCGCTGACGTCCATCAGGCCATCCATGTAGTCCTTGTTGCCCATCAGCGCAGTGCGCAGGTTGGAGTTCTGGCTGGGCAAGGACGGCATTTCGCCCGCCAGCTTCAGGCCCATGGTCCATTGCACGACCGCGCGCAGCTTGTCGATGGCCGAGGCCTCGGCTGGGAGCTCGTCCAGAAAGGTTTGGGCGCGGCGCATCACCGAGACCATGGCCGCGGCGGCCAGGTCTTCCTTGCTGGTGAAGTGCTTGTACAGGCTGGCCTTGGCAATGCCCACGTCTGCAGCGACTTCGTCCACGGTCATCGCTTCGTAGCCCTTCTCGGCGAGCAGGCGGTTGACGGACTGGATGATGGCGTCTTCACGGGCCAGAAGCATCTGCGCCTTGAAAGAAACCTTGAGGGGGGTAGCGGTGGCCATGCGCAATTGTAGCCGTTCCGGGCTACTAATAGACTGATTTGGCTATTTGTAAACTAATCAGTATTTATTATTACCAATTAGTATAGAATTCGCCGAAATCAATCGAAAAGGTATCTGTGCCGATCAAAGTTGCCATCGTGGGTTCCGGAATTTCTGGCTTGGCTGCCGCCCATGCGCTGCGCGGCAAGGCCGAGGTCACGCTGTTTGAGGGCGGCAGCTACTTTGGTGGGCATACGCATACCGTGGATGTCACGCTTCCCACAGAGCGGGGCCCGGTCAAACATGGGGTAGACACGGGTTTTCTGGTGCTCAACGAGCGCACCTACCCGCAGCTGATTGCGCTCTTCGCAGAGTTGGGTGTTGCAACGGCGAAATCGGATATGTCGTTCTCCGTTCAGGCACACGACTTTGCCAGCGGCCACGATCTGGAGTGGAGCGGCTCCAGCCTGAATACCGTGTTTGCTCAGCGCGCCAATCTGGTGAACCCGCGCTTCTGGGGCATGTTGCGCGATCTGCTGCGTTTCAATAAGTTGACCACGCGCATTGCCAAGCAGGGTACGGAAGCGCAACTGGCGCAACCGCTGGGCGACTTTTTAAAAGAGCACCGTTTTGGCGAAGCGTTTTGTGACTGGTATTTTCTGCCGATGATGGCCTGCATCTGGAGCTGCCCGACGGCGCAGATGCTGCAGTTCCCGGTATCGACCATGGTGCGGTTTTGCCATAACCACGGTCTGCTGCAAATCACCAACCGGCCGCAATGGTGGACGGTGCAGGGTGGAGCGCGCAACTACGTCGACAAAATCATCGCAGGCATAGACCACAAGTACCTGAACACCCCCATCGCGCGCATTGAGTATTTGCCTGCGGGCGTCGGCCCGGGCATGGTTCGCGTTCGCACAGGCAGTGGCAGCGCCGTGTTTGACCGGGTCATCATTGCCACGCACTCCGACCAAGCGCTCGGCCTTCTGGTCGGACCGAACACGCAGGAGCGCGAGATTCTGGGTGCGATCCAGTACCAGTCAAACCGCGCTGTGCTGCATACCGATGCATCCGTGTTGCCGGAGCGCAAAGCAGCCTGGGCCGCCTGGAACTACGAGCGCTCCGCCGCGCCGGGGCAACGCGCCAACCGCGTATGCCTGCATTACCTGCTGAACCGCCTGCAGCCGCTGCCCTGGGAGCAGCCCGTGGTGGTGAGCCTGAATCCGCTGCACCCAATTGCGCCGAACAAGGTGCTGGGCGAATACGACTATGCGCACCCGGTGTTTGACCTGGCTGCCGTAGCAGCGCAGCGCCGCATGCCGTCACTGCAGGGGCCGCAAGGCCGCTATTACGCTGGCGCATGGATGGGCTATGGCTTCCATGAAGATGGTTTGAAGGCCGGTTTGACGGCGGCGGGGCAACTGCTCAACGATGTTGGCTTGAGTGGGGGTGCGGCATGAACCAGCCGCTGATCGGATTTGGCCAGGTGCGCCACAACCGGCAGCGGCCGAAGCAGCATGCGTTTGCCTATCCCACGTATTTTTTGATGTTGCCCTTGCGCAGCATGGTGCGGCGGCCGCAAGCGCGCGGCGCCTGGGCGTTGAACCGATCGGGTTGGCTGAGTTTTTTTGAGACCGACCATGGCGATGGCAGAACCCCTGCCGAGGGCGGGGCGCTTGGGTGGCTGGATGAATTGCTGCAACGCGAAGGCATCAGCGATGCGACGGGAGAAGTCTGGTTGCACACGTATCCACGGGTGTTGGGTCACACGTTCAAACCCGTGAGCTTCTGGTATTGCCACCGCCCGCCAGATGCCGAGGGTGGCGACCAGGGCGGCGCACTGCGCGCCATCGTGGTCGAGGTCAACAACACCTTTGGCGAACGCCATTGCTATTTGCTGGACGCGCCGCACTATGGCCAAACGCTGCTGGCCGACAAGGTGTTCCATGTGTCGCCGTTCAACCCGGTGACAGGGCACTACGCGTTCCGCTTTATGCGCAGCCAGCACAACGGCGAAGAGCGCAGCGTGGCCCGCATAGATTACTTTGATGACAGCGCGGATACGCAAGCAGTTTTGCAAACCAGTATCAGCGGCACCCTGCGGCTGCTGGACCACGCCGCGCTGCGCCATGCGCTGTGGCGCTACCCGGCGATGACGCTGGGCGTGGTGCTGCATATCCATACGCAGGCCCTGCGCCTGTGGCTCAAGCGCGTGCCGTGGTTTCGCAAGCCGGCTTTGCCTATCGAATCGGTCACGCGCTAGTCGCACCCACGTTCAACTTTCCCTTCGGAGCCGCCCATGAATACCGCGACCACCACCTCTAACAACAACAGTGTTCCAGCTGGGGCACCTGCCGCCGCCCGCAATGCATTGCGCCTGTTGCAGAACTTGCGCCACGGCGCGTTGACCGTCACCTTGCCCGATGGCTCGCAACGCCGCTTCGGCGCGCATCCGCAGCATCCCGATGGTCTGACGCTGGAAGCCAGTATCACGCTGCACAACTGGAACGTGTTTGGCGCGGCGCTGAAGTCGGGTGATATTGGTTTTGCAGAAAGCTATATCGCCGGTGACTGGAGCAGCCCCAATCTGACCGCGCTGCTGACGGTCTTCTCGGCCAACCGCAAGGAGGTCGAGGCCATGGTGTTTGGCACCTGGGCCGGGCGCCTGCTGTACCGCATCCGCCATCTGTTGAACCACAACAGCCGCACCAACAGCCGCAAAAACATCCACGCGCACTATGACCTGGGCAATGCCTTCTACCAGTTGTGGCTGGACGACAGCATGAACTACTCCAGTGCCTGGTTTAACGGCGACCAAAGTCAACCGCTGGCCCGCGCCCAACACGCCAAGGTACGCCGTGCGTTGGACTGTGCTGACGTGCATGCGGGGGACAGGGTGCTGGAGATCGGCTGCGGTTGGGGCGCGCTGGCCGAGCAGGTCACCACCGAGCGCGGGGCATCGGTGGTTGGCGTGACGCTGAGTACGGAACAATTGCACTATGCCCAGCAGCGTATGCAACGCCTTTGCGTCAACAATGCCGACCTGCGCTTGCAGGACTACCGGGATATTGACGACGCGCCGTTTGACGCGATCTGCTCGATCGAAATGGTCGAGGCGGTGGGCCGTGAATATTGGCCACAGTACTTTGCCACGGTGAGCCGACTGCTCAAGCCGGGTGGTCGTGCCTGCGTGCAAAGCATCGTGATCGACGATGCGCTGTTCGAGCGCTATATCCGCTCGACCGACTTCATCCAGCAGTACATTTTTCCGGGCGGCTGTCTGCCGTGCCCGGCGGAGTTCCGGCGTCAGGCAGAAGCGGCGGGGCTGGTGGTGATCGAAGAATTTGCGTTTGGGCCAGACTACGCCGAAACGCTGCGGCGCTGGCGCGATGCGTTTCTGGCGCGCAAGGAAGAGGTTGCAGCGCTGGGCTTTGATGCGCGCTTTATGCGCATCTGGGAGTTCTACCTGGCGTATTGCGAAGCCGCGTTTGAGACCGGTGACATCAATCTGATGCAGTACACCCTGGCCAAGCCCACACCATGAACAAAATCATCGCAGTTGCCTTGCTGCTGGCTGCATGCCTGGCCAGCCGGGCGGAGCCTGTGCCGCAAGAGTTGGCCAACCCAGTGCCGCAGGCGGCGCTGTCGGGCCAGGCCACGATGCGATTTTTGGGGTTTGACATTTACCGGGCGAGCCTGTGGGTCGCGCCCGGCTTTGCAGAAGCCAACTACGCGCAAAACAAGTTTGCGTTGGAGTTGCGTTACCTGCGCAGTTTTCAGGGTGCGGACATTGCCAAGCGCTCCATGGTCGAGATGCGGCGCCAGGACGGATTCGACGCGCAACAAGCAGCGCAGTGGGAGCAACAAATGCGCGCGCTGTTTCCCAATGTGCAGTCGGGAGATCGCATCACCGGCGTGCATCTGCCCGGCATCGGCGCGGAGTTTTATGGCAATGGAAAGCTGCTGGGTGAGATTCGCGACCCCGTGTTTGCAAAGCTGTTCTTCGGTATCTGGCTGTCGCCGCAAACCTCAGAGCCGGCCTTGCGCAAGGATCTGCTGACCCAGGCGGGTGGGGCTGCGCGATGAACGCGCGCGGCGGCCTGCACTACGGGCTGTTGGGCTTGCCGTTGGCGTTTTGCGCTTTGCCCTTGTATGTGGTGATGCCGAATCTGTATGCGCATCAATGGGGTGTGCCGCTGGCTTCGCTGGGCGCGCTGCTGTTGGGCGTGCGTCTGCTGGATGCGCTGGTCGACCCCTTGCTGGGGCGCTGGTGTGATGCCTTGTTTGCCAAGTCTCTGACGGCGGTGTTGCAGTTTGGCGCAGTGGCCGCGCTTCTGATGGCCACGGGCTTTGCGCTGTTGATGCTGCCTGTGCCGCGCGCGCCCGATGCGCTGCTGTGGTGGGCGGGTGCCAGTCTGGTTGTGACGTATCTGGGCTACAGCGCGCTGACGTTGGCACACCAGTCCTGGGGCGCGATGCTGGGTGGCGATGCGCTGCAACGCAGCCAGGTTGTGGCTTGGCGCGAGGGCATGGGGCTGGCTGGTGTGATGTTGGCGGCGGTGGCGCCATCGGTGGGTGGCATTCCCGCTTTGCTGGTCTTGTTGTTCGCGGGCTTGGTGCTGGGGTGCTGGGCATGGACGCAGGGGCCGCGGCCCTTGCGATTGCCGTTGCCCGCTGCGCGCAGCGGCCTGTGGCGCGTCTGGCGTCAGTCAGGCTTTCGGCGGCTGATGCTGGTGTTCTTGCTCAATGGCATTGCCAGTGCAATCCCGGCAACGCTGCTGCTGTTTTTCGTGCAAGACCGTTTGCAAGCCGGTGTGGCGCTGCAGTCAACAGCCCTTGCGTTGTATTTCGCCAGTGGCGCGTTGTCACTGCCGTTGTGGTTGCGCCAGGTGCGCCGTATCGGGTTGCCGCGCACCTGGCGGCGCGGCATGGCCTTGGCCATCGTGACCTTTCTGGGCGCCAGCTTGCTCGGCACCGGCGATGCCCCGTGGTTCCTGCTGGTGTGCGCGTTATCTGGCGCAGCGCTGGGCGCAGACCTGGCGGTGCCCGCGGCGCTGTTGGCCGGGTTGATTGCGAAGGCCGGTGACAGCGGCCAGGCCGAAGGCGCGTACTTTGGCTGGTGGAACTTTGCCAGCAAGCTGAACCTGGCACTGGCAGCCGGGCTGGCATTGCCATTGCTGGCCTGGCTGGGCTACGCGCCCGGTTCCCACGAAGCGCAGGCGCTGACCTGGCTGACCTTCTGTTATTGCCTCTTGCCCTGCGCGCTGAAGGCCCTTGCGGCCCTGGCGCTGCAGCTTCTGATCATCCACCCCGCGGCTTCGCCGTCCAAGCCATGACACTCCCCAAACTCACTTCCACCGTGCTGCTGTGTGCTGCGTTGTTGGCAGGTTGCAGCACACCGCAGGTCCAGGACTATGCAGGCCAAAAGCCAACACTGGAACTGCGCGATTACTTCAACGGCACGCTGGATGCCTATGGCGTCTTTACCGACCGCAGCGGCAAAGTGGTCAAGCGTTTTGACGTGGTGATGACCTGCACCTGGCAGGGCGACGAAGGCACGCTGGACGAAGCGTTTACCTATTCTGACGGCACGAAGCAGCGCCGCATCTGGCGCCTGACCCGACTGGCTGATGGCCGCTACACCGGGCGCGCGGACGATGTGGTGGGCATGGCGCAAGGCCAGCAAAGTGGCAACGCCTTCAACTGGAAATACACCCTGGCGCTGCCTGTGGACGGCAAGGTGATCGAAGTCCAGTTTGACGACTGGATGTATTTGATGAACGACAAAGTCATGCTCAACCGCGCCGCCATGCGCAAGTGGGGCGTGGGGCTGGGCGAGGTCACTTTGTCATTTACAAAGCGCTAGCCATGGCACTCAATCCTCCCTTGCGTGATTGGCGCGGTCGCCGCGTCTGGCTCGTTGGTGCTTCCAGCGGCATTGGCCGCGCGACTGCATCTGCCTTGCATGCGCACGGTGCGCTGGTCGTGGTGTCTGCGCGTTCCGCGGATGCGCTGAACGCCTTTGCCGCCGAGCATCCGGGTGCGCGCGCGCTGCCATTGGACGTCACCGATGCGGAGGCCATGCGCGCCGCAGTGCAGAGCCTGGCCGCAGAGGGTGCGTTGGATTGCGTAGTTTATTGCGCGGGGCACTACCGGGCGATGGACGCCAACGCGATCGATCTGATAGACATGCTGCGCCACAACCAGGTGAACTATGTAGGCGCGCTGAATATGCTGGACGCTATCGTGCCCGCTCTGTTAGCGCAACCGCTGAAGGACGGGCAGCGCGGCCATATCAGCCTGGTCGGCAGCGTGGCAGGCTACCGCGGCTTGCCGCACAGCCTGGCCTATGGGCCTACCAAGGCGGCGCTGATCAACCTGAGCGAAACCCTGTACCTGGATTTGCACCGCCAGGGCGTGGGTGTGTCGCTGATCAACCCCGGCTTCGTGGACACGCCGCTGACCAAGACCAATGACTTCGCGATGCCCGCACTGCTCACGCCTGCGCAGGCGGCCGAGGCCATCCTGAAGGGTTGGGCGCGCGGTGCGTTTGAGATTCACTTTCCGCGCCGCTTTACCTGGGGCATGAAGCTGCTGCGGCTCTTGCCCTATGCTCTGTTTTTTGCAGCCACGCGTAGACTTAACGCATGACCACCGCCATCGACCGTATTGTTCTGGCCTTCGAAACGCTGACACCAGAAAGTGTCGCGGCGCTGGATGCCCTGTACGCGTCCGATGCGCGCTTCAAAGACCCATTCAATGAAGTCCAGGGGCTGGCGGCGATCCAGCGAATTTTTCGGGAGATGTTTGTGCAACTCGAGCAACCGCGCTTTGTCATCACCGAGCGCATAGAGCAGGGTGCGCAATGTTTTCTGACCTGGGAGTTCCACTTCGCTTTCAATAGCTTTCACAAGGGCCAGCCGCAATGCATTCGCGGTGGCTCGCACCTGGTGCTGGACGCGGAGGGCCGCATTGCAATGCACCGCGACTATTGGGATGCCGCCGAAGAGCTGTATGAAAAGTTGCCGTTAATCGGGTCGCTGATGCGCTGGCTCAAACGCAAAGTCGCGCACTAAACTTGTTCATTTGGGTGCAGGAGACTTTGCCCCTGCCCCACGCACTTCCAGCCGAATCTCATCCAGCACGTCGCCACGTTCCGACGTGATGCGCACCACATGTTTTCCTGGCCAAGGCAGCCATTGCGCCGTAGGTCCTTTCGCAAACACCTTGCCATCCATCAGCCAACGCAGGTTGGTGCCCGTCGCTTCAAACAACAGGCGCTGGCGGTTGGGCGGAATGTCAGGGTCCAGCGCAATGATGGTGCCGTTGGTGGGTGCGGTGATACGGGCAGATTTGAAGCCTTTTTGGCGAAACCCCAAGTCCTGGCCCGTAGTGGCCGCAGGTATTGCGTAAGCAGCTCCTGAATCCATAGCGAATGCAGGCTGCTGTGTGCCCGCGATGAACCATTCGCCGCGGGCTGCCTCGGTCGATCCTGATGTGTTGGCGAACTGCACTTTCGCTTGCACCACGCCCGCCGGGGCTTTGGGCGCACGGCTGGTTTGTTTGGCATGCAGGTAGTTCATCACCGCCGCCCAGATGGGGGCAGCGCCCGTGGTGCCGCTGACATCCCACATCGGCGCGCCACTGGCGTTGCCGACCCACACGCCTACTGTGTAGCGCTGCGACCAGCCAATGGCCCAGTTGTCGCGCATGTCTTTGCTGGTGCCAGTTTTCACGGCGGTCCAGTAGCGCGTGGCCAGCACGCTGTCGGTGCCGAACGTGCGCGCGCGGGCCAGTGGGTCGGACAGCACATCGCTGACGATGAACGCGGCCCGCGCGTCGAGCGCGGGGCGCAGCGGGGGCTTTGCGGCGGGCGTGAGCGTGGTGGGCCCGTATGCACCGCCGTTGCCAAGCGCCCGGTAGGCGTTGGTCAGGTTCAGCAGCGAGACCTCGGCGCTGCCCAGCGCCAGGCTGTAGCCGTAGTAATCGCCGCTCTCACGCAGCGGCAAGCCGAGCTTCACCAATTGTTTGAAGAACGCATCCGGCGACACCATCACCAATGTGCGCACTGCCGGCACATTCAGCGATGCGGCCAGCGCCGTGCGAGCCGAGACCCAGCCCTTGAAATGGCGGTCATAGTTTTGCGGGATGTAGAGGCCGCCCGAGGTTTGGATTTGCGTATCCGAGTCGTCCAGCAGCGACGCGGCGGTGATACGCCGCTCGGCGATGGCCTGCGCGTACAGGAAGGGCTTGAGTGTGGAGCCCGGCTGGCGCAGCGCGGTGACACCGTCCACCTCAGCCGCATCGCTCAGGCTGCCCGACGAACCCACCCAGGCCAGCACGTCGCCGCTGGCGTTGTCCAGCACCACCAGCGCAGCATCTTCCACATGGCGGCCCTGCAGTTCGCGCAAATGTTGTTGCAGGGTTTGCACGGCGAAGCGTTGCAGTGGTGCGCGCAAGGTGGTCGTGATGCTGGTGCGCTTGGTGGCCGCCCGGACCACTTGCCGCGCCACATGCGGCGCAATGCCTTCGTTGGCGGCGTAGTCACGGTGGCTCAGCGCATTGCTGGTGAACAACTCCATGCCCTCGCAGTCGGCTTTGCTGGCGGGCTCCAGGCTTTGCAACACGCTGCAGGCCCGCTGCGCGACTTGCGCGGGCTTGGCGTTGGGCGCGCGCACCAACGCTGCGGCTACAGCGGCCTCGCGGTTGTCCAGGCCGTGTGCCGCTTTGCCAAACAGCGTCTGGCTCAACGAATCAATGCCCACCAACTCACCGCGAAACGGAACCAGGTTCAGGTAGGCCTCCAGAATCTGGTCTTTGCGCCAGCCGCTTTCCAGCATCTGCGCCGATACGGTTTGCCCCAGCTTTTGCACGACGCTGCGCCCACCGTTGCCGCGTTTCAAATCGTCGTCCAGCAAACCAGCCAACTGCATCGTGATCGTGGATGCGCCGCGCGTCTTGCTGTTCCAGAGGTTGGCCCAGGCGGCGCTGGAGACCGCACGCCAATCGACGCCGCTGTGTTCGTAAAAGCGCTTGTCCTCGGAGAGCACCAGCGCCGTGCGCAGGGCCGGCGAGATGTCGGCGAGCGCCACCCACTGGCCACGGCGCACGCTGGTGTCGGTGCGCAGCCGGTGCAGCACTTCGCCGTTGCGGTCAAGAATTAAGGTGTCAGACGGCTGATATCCCGTTTTTACAGCATTAAAAGTGGCTGCAGCGCCCGCGGAATGTGCGTAAGCAGCTAGCAAAAGCATAGCAACCAGAAGACGTGCAGGGCGGTGGTTCAAGCGGAGTCCAGTCGAATCGATGCAAAGATTATGCAGACCGGCAATCCCCTCAAGCAGCGCGGCCTATGCACTTCCTCCTAGACTCGGCGCCAGCGCCAATTCCGGCATAGCCCAACCATCCCCATTTCCATCCATGTCCTCAGTAGCCTCGCTGTTCCAGCCTTTCGCCCTCAAATCCCTGAAGCTCGCCAACCGCATCGTGATGGCGCCGATGACGCGCTCGTTCTCGCCCGGTGGTGTGCCTACCCCCGCGGTGACCGAGTACTACCGCAAGCGCGCCGCTTCTGGCGTTGGCCTGATCGTGTCGGAGGGCACGGTGATCGAACGCCCCGCCTCCAGCAACGACCCTGCTGTGCCCCGCTTCTGGGGTGAGGACGCGTTGGGCGCTTGGCAAGACGTGATCAACACGGTGCACAGCGTGGGCGGCGTGATGGCGCCACAGCTGTGGCACGTAGGCGCCACGCCGAACCGCCGCACCGAATGGAAGCCACCGCAGCCATGGGATTCCCCATCCGGCCTGTCGTCGCCTAACAAGCAATTCTGCGAACCGATGACCGACTCGGCGATTGCCGACACCATCGCTGGTTTTGCCAAGGCCGCAGGCGCAGCCAAGCGCCTGGGCTTCAATGCGATTGAATTGCACGGCGCCCATGGCTACCTGATCGACCAGTTCTTCTGGCCCAACATGAACAAGCGCACCGATGGTTACGGTGGCGACCTCGCGGCGCGTGGGCGTTTTGCGGCGGAGATTCTGAAGGCAGTTCGCGCGGAAGTCGGTCCGGATTACCCGGTGATCATTCGCCTGTCGCAATGGAAGCAGCAGGACTACACAGCGAAGATTGCCGCCAACCCCGACGAAATGACGGCCTGGCTGCAGCCGTTGGCCGATGCCGGTGCGGACATCTTCCATTGCTCACAGCGCCGTTTCTGGGAGCCGGAGTTTGATGGTTCGGATTTGAATTTTGCCGGTTGGGCCAAGAAGCTGACTGGCGTGCCGACCATAACCGTCGGTTCGGTCGGTTTGAGTGGTGAGTTCATCGCCGCGTTTGGCGGTGAATCGTCCAAGCCTGCATCGCTGGACGAACTGCTGCGCCGGTTTGACCGCGGTGACTTTGACTTGGTGGCCGTGGGCCGTGCGCTGATCAGCGACCCTGATTGGGTTGCCAAGGTACGCGACGGGCGCACCAGTGAGTTGTCAGACTTCTCACCGGCGGCCCTGGCTACGCTGGTTTAAGCGAGGCAGTAGCGCTTAGCGCTGCGGGTACACCACATCGGCACGGCGGTTTTGCGCCCAGGCCGTTTCGGTATGGGCTGTGTTCTTGGGCTTTTCCTTGCCCCAGCTCACGGCTTCCATCTGCGTGTCTTTCACGCCATAGACCTTCAGTGCGCGGGTCACCGCTTCAGCGCGCTTCTGGCCCAGCGCCAGGTTGTATTCGGAGCTGCCGCGCTCATCCGCATTGCCTTCGATCTTGATGTTCAGACCCGCATTGCCAGCCAGGTATTTGCCCTGACGTTCGACCAGCGCGGTGTACTCGCTCTGGATCGAGAAATCGTCGTAACCAAAGTAGACGCTGCGCTCTTTGGAGATCAGGTTGTTGGCATCCAGATGCGGCGCAACCACCACTTTGGCGACGACGGATTCGGCGGGCTTGGGCGCCACGGGTGCGGGCGCAGGGGCTTTCACAGCCACGGGCGCAGGTGCGGGGGCGGTTGCAACCGGGGTGCTGCTGCATCCGGCAAACAGCAAGGTGGCAGTGGTGGCTGCCAGGGCAAAGTAACGTGTATTCATCATAAAAACTCCAAATTAAAAAATATCGTGTGGGCCCATTTCGGGCGTGCGCATGGGCGGAAGGCGCTGCGTGAAGCAGCCCAGCCGCCCGTCTGGTGAGGGCAGCTCACTTAGGCGGATGAAAGATGGAGGAGGGGAAGACTTTCAGAAGCAGGTTCAACGCACGTGCGTGCAATACATGCGGCAGGACGGTGGCTACAAACAGCCCTTCCAGTATGGAGGCACTGCTGCTCAGCAAGTGAAAGGACAAATTCAGTGCGCTGCTGGGGTCGTCTTCCAGCTCAACCTGCTTGTGCTCATTGACGTAGCAATGGGGGTCGATGTTCAGGCATATACCGCTGTAGATTTCGGCGTGTTCAATGGCCGAGCTGATATAGGTCGGTCCGCTCAAAATGCGAACGGCAAGCACGAAGCCGATCAGAAGGATCGACAACGAGGGATGTACTGACCACTTACCTATGTTCACGTGAGTTGCTTATCGACTATGGACCGCCATCGCAGGGGAATGGATGGGGAGAATCAAGATCAGAGGATTGTATTCAAGGTGCGGGGGTGTTGAGCTTGAGTTTCAGGCGCTTTTCAAGGTTGAGAACCTTGAGGTCTGGCAGTATGTATTGTGCAATCAATTTCTTCTTCAGCCCGCTGCGGTCTGCTTGTGCCAGAGCGGCTTCGATGACTGGTTTGTAACGCGCGGCTTTGGGGGAAAGATAAAAACGCACATCGCGGTCGTGCATCAGGACCAGGCTGGGCTCGATTGCCAGGCCCGGGTAATTGGTGGCTTCGTTGACGATTTCATTGACACCGCGCACCACATAGTCGATACCGCGCCCACCGTACGCGACCATGCTGAACAAGTTGCGCCAGTCTCCAGCCTTGACATAGAACGGCAGTGCGTTGAGTTGCCAGACCTCCACATCAAACCAGCCTTCGCCCATCCCACCCACCCGGCCTAGCTTGCGAAAGTCATCCAGATTGCGCACGCCAGAGTAGTCCTGCTCCTGCCCTTTGCGTACCAGCAGCACGCGTTGACCGACCAAGCCGTTGGTCAGCGAATTGGCAACGGAGGCATAGTCATGGTCCCGGGCGCTGGTTTGCACGCCCCACATGAGCGAAAGCTCACTGCGCGCTGTCATTCTCCAAATGCGCGCCTGCGGGACATTTTTTATGAATTCCAGCCGGGGTGCGTAGCCCGCTGCGCGCAAGGATTCTTCCAGCAGTCGGGTGTAGTACACATGCCGGTTGTCGGGCAGTTCCATCACTTTCAGATGGATGGTTTCTGCCGCCTGCGCGCACACGGATGCGAGGAGCACGAGCAACGGAAACCATCGCAGCAGTTTTGGCATGGCTGAGATTGTGTACCTTTGATTTCACCGTTTTATTTCGCCACCTCCACCTTGACCTTCGCATTGGGCGTTTCGCCAAACATCTCGGGTGCATACATTGCCTCTACGCGGCTTGGCGGCAACGAGAACTCGCCGACGTTGTTCAGGCGAATGGTGTATTCCATCTTCACGATGCCCTTGGGCAGGAACTGGTAGTAGCTGCGGAACGATTCGAAGCTGCGCTCTTCGAATGCCGTCCAACCATAGCCAGCCTGCTTCTCATCTTTCGTGGCGATTTCGCTGTCGCGGCCCAGGCCACTGCCCAGAATCGTCGCGCCGCCGGGCACCGGGTCGGTAATCACGGCCCAACTCATGTCGGCGCTGGCGTTGACCTCCAAGGTGATGCGCAGCACGTCGCCGCGCGTATAGCTGCCCGCGGGCAGGCTCTTGTTGGCTTGCTCCACCGGTGTAATGGTTTTCTTGATCTGGTAGCCGGCAGAGAAGGGCTCTTTCAACTGGATGGCCGCCACCGACTGCAACGTGAGCCATGGTTTGCCGGGGCCCTGGTGGGTCACGCTTAGCGTGTCTTTGGCCGCTGTCTTGCCCCAGGGCAGGAACATGCTGTTGTTGCGCAGGTTGCCGGGCGCAGCGGGTGCGCCAAACCAGGTGCTTTGGTGGGCGGCACCTGATGCGTCGGTGGTCTTGATGCGTTCGACTTTGCTCCATTCCACACTCGCGGCGCCCGTGCTCATGGACGCTTTGGTGGAACCCGCGACGGTGACTGCTTCAAACTTGGCGCTGAACTTCTCCAGTGCCAGACCACCCCACAGGTTGGCCGTCGTGGTGTGCCATGCGCCACCTTGCTGGCGGCCGATGAAGCCGTTGGCCAGGCGACCCATGTCGTCTTTCCAGGCCGGGTCATCCATCACGGCCAGCATCAGGCGTGCGGTGTTGACGTCGCCGTTCTGCATCAGCCACCACCAGTAGTCATCGCGCTCGGTGCTGAAGATCATCTTCGTGCCCTGGTAACTAATGCGCGAACGCAAAACCTGTGTGGCCTCGGCCAGGCGCTTGTCGCGCTCAGGCACGTCGCTTACGCGCTTGAGGATGTTGTACCAGTCAATCACCGCATGGGTCGGCCACTGATTTGGCGCGATGGTGATGCTGTTGAGCATGCGACCCTGGGCCTTGCCGTAGCGCGACAAGGCTTCGAGCGCGGCGAGCTTGCGCACATCCAGATCATTGCGCGGGCTCCAGAATTTGCGCTGGATACGGCCTTCCACAAACGCGATCAGCCCACGCTCCATCGGCGCGCGCACGTCGTCGCTCAATGCAAACGCGGGGTTGATGCTGGCGGCCTCGTGCGTGGCGGCCAGCAAATACGCGGTCAGTGTGTCACTGCCATGGTCGGCCTCGCCATCCCGCGGCGGGAAATAGCTGGCCAGGCCGTCGCTGTCCAGGTAGCTCGGGATTTGCGCGGCCACCGTTTGCCACAGCTTCCCATCGCGCAGGCCGACAGACTTGCTGGTCTTTTGCTCCAGGCAGGCAAACGGGTAGTTGGCAAACCAGTCCTTCACACCCGGCAAGCCCTCGGCCAGCTTGGGCTGCAGTGACATCTTCAATCCACCGCGGCCGGGTATCGCATCGGCCGGTGCGTTCACATCCAGCGTGAACGGCCCGTCGATCTGCACCAGCGTGGCTTGCTGCACGGTGAGTGGCACGGCGGGGATGATGCGTTGGCTGGCCTTCAGCGCATCGCGCGCGCCGGTGATGGTGTCCTTGGCTTCAATCTCCCACAGGATGGATTCAAAGCGGCTCTGCGCCAATTGCGCGGGGGCAGTCACCATCCACGCCACTTCGCGCGCATCGCCCGCCGGGATGTCCACGGTTTGCGGTGCCAGCGTCAGCAATGTGGCGCGCGGTGTCACCAGCACAGTCATGGCCTGCTTGGTCGTATTGCGCAACGTCAGTTGCGCACGGTACTGGTCGTCTTCGCGTACCAACGGCGGCAGGCCGCTGATGATTTGTAAATCCTGTGTTGCGCGGATGCTTGTGGAGCCGGTGCCAAACAAACCGGTCGATGCGTCGGCCACGGCGACGATCTTGAACGTCGTCAATGCGTCGTTCAGCGGCACGGTCACTGTGGCTTGTCCGTTGGCATCCAGCTTCACGCTAGGGTTCCACAGCAAGAGCGTCTCCAGCAGCTCACGCGCACCGCTGTGCCCGCCACCGCCGCCCGCCGCCACGGCCTTGCGGCCATAGTGCCTGCGGCCAATGATTTCCATTTGTGCGGTCGACGTTTCCACGCCCCAGGAGCGGCGCTGCAACATCGCGCTGAGCACATCCCAGCTGTTATTGGGCATCAGCTCCAGCAGCGCCTGGTCTACCGCGGCCAGCGCGACCTCGGCGTTGGCGGCGGGCTGACCGTTTGGAAGCTTCACATTGATCGTGACCTGCGCTTTGCCACGCACGGCGTAACTTTCCTTGTCGGCTTTCACGCTCACATCCAACTGGTGCGCTTTGGTGCCGACACGGATTTCTGCCACACCCAAACGGAACGCAGGTTTGCTCAGGTCCACCAACGCAGTCGGCGCGACATACTCTTTACCCTCGTACCAGAACGACGTCCACCACTCACGCGGCGCCTTGTAGCCCCAGGTGAAGAAGCTGTACCACGGCACCTCGCGCAGACGACCACGCAGGGCCAGCACGCTGACGTAGACATTCGGCCCCCAGCCCTCCTTGATCTTCAGGTTGATGGTCGGATCTTGCCCATTGAGCTGCACCACTTGCGTTTCAACAATGCCTTCGCGCTCTACCGCCAACAAAGCAGTTGCAAAGCGGAACGGCATGCGCACCTGGAACTTGGCAGTCTCGCCGGGTTGGTAACTCTTTTTCTCCGGCAGCAGGTCCATGCGGTCGTGGTTCTCACCGCCAAACCACAGCTCGCCTTGCTTGGTCACATAAACACTCGATGCCGCCTGAATGCTGTTCCCCGAGGTGTCCTTTGCGGTCACCACCAGCTCCACTTCACCAGGCTCGCCCAACGAGGTTTCGCACAACAGCAGGCCGCGCGAATCGCTCTTGCCATCGCACACCGTGCCCAGCTCCTTGATGCTGGTCTTGTTGTCGTAGGTGTAAAAGCCGCCGACCATGCGCTTGCGCGTGGTGGTGACTATGCGGGCGGTGGCTTTCACCTCCAGCGCCACGCCTTCCTGTGGTTTGCCGGACAGGCTGAGTGCCAATGCCTGGAACTTGATCTTCTGGCTGCTGGAAACCCAGCCTTCGGTCTTGATGCCGGCGACCACACTGGCGGGCCACAGCGTGTTGGTGCTGCGGATCGTTTGTACCTCGCCATTCGGGTCGGAGTAGGTGGCTTCCAACAGCAGCTCCTGCGGCTGGCGGCTGGTGGGCACTTTGTCCACGCTGACTTTGCCTGCGCCGTTTTTGTCCAGCGTCAGCGGCAGTTTGTCGGCGATCACGCGGGCGTCTTGTGTGGAGCTGGCCTCTTCTTCGCCTTCAGAGCTCGTATCGCGCTTGCCGCGCGGTGGCGAGAAATTGAATTCGCTGAAATCGGAATAATTCAGCGCCTTGCCGCGCACCAAGGCCGACACGCGCACCGGCAGGTTGGTCGCACCACCGCCGGACACATAGTTGATCTGCACGTCGACAGGCACGGCTTTGACATTGACCAAGGCCTTCTTCTCGGCAGGCGTCACACGGCCTTCGAGCACGGGCAGGCGGAATTCCTCGACACGGAATTCGCCGGTGCTGTAGCTGCGCTCGCCGCTGTTCAGTTGCACGCTGTAGACGCCGAGCTTGGCTGCCGGCGGAATGGAGAACGTGTTTTCGGCGCTTTGCCCGCCCGTAGCCGTTTTGCGCCAGACGATGTTCTGCGTGTACTGCTGGCCGCTGCCGACATGGGTGACGACCAGTTGGCCGGGTTGTGCGCGGGTCAGACCAAAGCCGGTGGACGTTTCGCTGCGCAGGATGTGTTTCATGGACACCGTCTCGCCAGCGCGCAACAACGTGCGGTCGAAAATGGTGTGGGCCACGCTGTCGGGCTGTATGTCGCGGCTGGTGGGTACATTGAAACGCCAGGCCTCAATGCCACGGTTCCAGTCACTCCAGGTGAAGGCCATGTCGTCCACTTCACCCTTGCCGTCGCCAGACGGTTGTTTTGCGCGGGCGCTGATGAAGTAGGCCTGGCTGTAGTTGTCTTCGCTGCGGCAGGCCGGGGCTTGCGGCGAGATGCCGGTCAGGTTGGCGATGCCTTGTGCGTTGGTGGTGCCGCTGGCCACTTCGCGGCCGCGGCAGTCGGACACGCGGACCATGGCGCCTTCTACCGGCTTGCCCTTGTCCAGCGTCGTCACCCAGGCCAGCGCGTTCTCGCGGCCCAGCTTGAAGTGCACGCCCAGATTGGTGACCAGCGCCGAGGTGCGAACGTACATCGTGCGGCCCGCGCCATGGCGCTCGTCCAACAGGCTTGCGCCCAGCTTTTGCGATGCGATCTCGACCACATGGAAGCCGGGTGACAGTGGAATGCCCACCACTTCGAAGGGTCTTGGATCGTCGTCTACGGGCACCGGCAGGTCCAGCGTCTTCACACCGGGCAGGCCTTGCAACAAGGAGACCATGCGCGACTGCACGGTGGTGTCATTGGTATCCACGGACTTGGGCAACGTGCCCTTGACGTCCTGCGCCGCCAGACGGCGTGACACGGTGAAATTGTCGTAGCGCTGGATCTTGGTGAACCAGGCAATGATGTCCGCGTCGGTGGCAGGCTTCAGGTCGCTGACTTTGCCTGCGGGTGGCTTGGGCGCTGTGCGGTTCTGTTCCGCGTTGAATCCCTTGATCTGCAGCGCGGCCTCCACATTGCGCAGCGTGACCGGCAGCAGCGCTACTCCGTTGGGCTCGGCAAAACGCTCGACGATGCCAAACGGTGCTGCCGCAAACTTGGCCAGCGGCGGCATTGCGCCTGTTGCTACTTTCAATGGAAAGCTGTCTGCATTGCGCAGCGCGCGTCCCGACGCGTCCTTGAAGTCTTTGGGCAGCTCCAGCGTGAATTGCGCTTGCTCGGGGAAGATGGCGTTGAACGAGATGCTGGAGATCACATGGTCTTCATCGCCGTCTCCCTCGCCGCCATTGCCAAAATTGGGTTTGTAGCTCTCGCGCCCGGCTTTCAGACGAATGCCGGCTAACAACTTCTTGGCGACGGGTGCGTTGAAGCTCAGTTGCATGGGCCGGATCGGCAGGCAAGCGCTTTGCGCGTTTTCGCGCTCGCAGCTGAAGTTGGCCTCAAATGGCTCGCGCACCTGGTAGGGAAAGCGGCGCTCCACGCTGTTGGGTACGCCTGCGCTGTTGCCCGCTGCGGGTGTTGCAACGCCTTTGCCATAGACCAGTTGCACTTTGGCAGACGCGGTCAGGCGCCGGTTGCAGGCCAGCGTGACGATGCTCAGCGGCTCTTTGGCCGCCTGTTGCTCCAAGCCTTGTGATTTCAGCAAGGAGGCTCGATCAGCACCGTCAATCAAACGCACCGCCACGCGCTCACCCAGGCCCTCGACCGAGCACCAGACATTGGCCTGCACGCTGGCCAACGTGGCCGGTCCGTTCAGTCGCAGCGTGAAGAACTGTTCTTCGTCGATGCGGTTGCCCTGGTAGGGCTGGATGTTTTGCACAAACGGACCACCGCTATTGAATTTATAGCTGGTCACGCCTGTTAGCTCTGCACCTTTGGGAGATTTGAAGCCGGGTTTGACTTGTAGCGTGCACGAGACGCCGGGCGGCAGGTCGTTGTCAAAGTCGAAGGCCCAGGCCCGGTCGTTGACCCAGCGGCCGGTGCCTTTGGTGACCTGCGCATCGCTGCAACTCAATGACAGCGGTGCTTCTGCCTTGGGGTCGCCGAAGTTGACCGCGCTGTCGTCAAACTTGGCCAGTACTTGCCGTACCCGGGCTACCTCGCCTTGCGGTGACAGGCTGATGATCTGAATGGCCTGCGCAGAGAATGTGGCTAGCAGCAGGCTGCAGGCGGCAAACCAATGTTTCATATGAACTCCCTGGCAGTCGGATAAAAAAGTGCAGCCATCGTATCCGCTAGCGTGGCCTGCGAAAACTTGTCGATTTGTATCAATTGGTGCAAGATCGCAGGAACAATAAATGGAGGAGTTTCCATGTCCGGTATTCGCGATCTTCGTATTGGCAAGCGCTTGGCTCTGGCCTTTGGTGTGATCCTGATCATTTTGGCCGTTAGCGTGGCAGTGGGCGTATGGCGGTTGAAGGAACTGGAGGCCACCACGCGCGCGCTGGGCACCACCGAAAGTGAAAAGCTGAGGATGGCCGTGCAATGGCGCCAGACCGTGGATCTGAACTCCATACGCACCCGTGCTGCCATTCTGGACAGCGACGTGAGCCGCATTCCGGCTTGGCAGGCGGATATGGACAAGACTTCCGAGGTCACTCTGGCTTCGCGCAAGCGACTGATCGAGCTGATTCACTCCGAAGAAGGCAAAGCCCTGATTGCTGCAGCTGACGTGGCGCGCGAGGCCTATCGCACGCCGCGTGGGGCACTGGTCAAGCGGCGCATGACTGGAGAGGATGTGTCGGCATCGTTGGACACGCAACTCAAGCCGTTGGCCCAGGCGTACAGCGACGCCATCAGCAAGCTGGAGCAGCGAGAGCAGAAGGTTCTCAACGAAGCGCTGGAAGCCGCCTACCAGAATGCAGCACAGGGCCAGATGATTCTGCTGGTGGGAGGGGCTGTTGCCCTGGTGTTGGGTACCTGGTTTGCGGTGATGCTGTCGCGCTCTATTGTGCTGCCCATGCAGCAAGCCTCCCGCAGTGCCATGCGTATGGCGGAGGGAGATTTGACAGAGACTTTCCGCAACGAAGGCAGCGACGAAGCTGCGCAGCTGCTTACTGCACTGAAAGACATGCAGGACAACCTGTCCAAGGTGGTATCCAACGTACGGCGTGGTTCCGAAAGCGTTGCCACTGCCAGCGCGGAGATTGCGATGGGTAACAACGACCTTTCGGGTCGCACCGAGCAGCAGGCTTCTGCGCTGGAAGAAACGGCTGCATCGATGGAGGAGCTCAGCTCCACCGTCAAGCAAAACGCCGACAACGCGCGCCAAGCCAACCAGCTGGCGATGGGCGCCTCCAAGGTGGCGATTCAGGGCGGCGAAGTGGTAGGCCGCGTGGTCGAGACCATGAAGGGCATTAACGACAGCTCGCGCAAGATTTCCGACATCATCAGCGTGATCGATGGCATTGCATTCCAGACCAATATCCTGGCGCTGAACGCTGCGGTGGAAGCGGCTCGCGCGGGCGAGCAGGGCCGCGGCTTTGCGGTGGTCGCCAGTGAAGTGCGTTCGCTGGCAGGGCGCAGTGCCGAAGCCGCCAAGGAAATCAAGACGCTGATCAATGACAGCGTGGAGCGCGTGGGCCAGGGCACGGCGCTGGTCGATCAGGCCGGTACGACGATGCAGGAGGTGGTTGCCTCGATCAAGCGGGTGACCGACATCATGGGTGAGATCAGTGCCGCCAGCAACGAGCAAAGCACTGGCGTGGAGCAGGTCGGGCAGGCCATCACGCAGATGGACCAGGCCACGCAGCAAAACGCCGCCTTGGTGGAACAGTCTGCCGCTGCGGCCGACAGCCTGAAGACGCAGGCACAGCAGCTGGTCGAGACCGTGGCGGTGTTCCGGCTCAACCGCTAGGCCTGTTGCGCAAGCGGGGTGTCTTCCCCAGGACACCCATGCAACCCCTGTGGGCTGCAGAATGCACCATGACATCCACTCCCGCCAGCGCGGCAGCCGCGCCGCTGCCCAACGTTCTTTGGCCCTTGCTGTTTGGCAACTTTGTCATCGGCACCGGCGTGATGATCGTTCCTGGCACGCTCAATGAAATCAGCGCTTCGCTCAGTATTTCGGTAGCAGTCGCTGGGCAATTGATTACTGCGGCGGCGGCAGTCATGTGCATTGGCGCGCCGCTGTTGGCCACTGTGGTCGCAGGCTGGGACCGCAGGCGCCTGCTGGCACTCTCCATGCTCTGGTATGCCGCGCTCCTGGGCTTGAGTGCCTTGATGCCCAGCTTTGGTTCGCTGATGATCGTGCGGGTGTTGACGGTCATATCACCCGCCATCTTCACGCCGCAGGCTGCCGCTTGCGTGGGCTTGCTGGTGCCGCCAGAGCAGCGCGGGCGGGCGATTACGTTTGTGTTTTTGGGCTGGTCTGTGGCGTCGGTGTTGGGCATGCCTATCGGTGCCTTGATTGGCGGCATGTGGGGCTGGCGCAGCGCGTTTGGCTTTGTCGCACTGATGAGTTTGGTCAGCGGGATCTGGGTCTGGCGCTCCATGCCCGATGGCGTAAAGCCGCCGGCGCTGTCGCGCGCGGCCTGGGGTGAGGCTTTCCGCTCCAAGGCGCTGATGTTCAGCGTGGCGGTCACTCTGCTGTACTCGGCCGGGCAATTCGTGCTGTTTTCGTACTTCGCGCCGTATTACAAGGCGATGCTGGATATCACGCCGCTGCAGCTGAGCCTGCTGTTCGCGTGGTTTGGTGCGTTTGGCCTGCTTGGCAATATCGTGATGTCACGCAATATCGACCGCATCGGCGCGCCGCGCTCGGTCATGCTGGCCGTGGGTAGCATGGCGCTGAGCCTGTTGTTGTTTCCGCTGGGCACCAACCTGATTCTGGTGGCCCTGATCATTGCGCCCTGGGGCCTGGGTTGCTTTGCGTCCAACTCGGCTCAGCAGGCGCGGCTGGTCGGCATCGCCCCGGCGCTGGCCGCTGGATCGATTGCGTTGAACTCATCGGCGATGTACGCGGGCCAGGCGCTGGGCGCGGGCAGCGGTGGCTGGCTGATCGCGCAGGGCGGCATGGATTCATTGCATTGGTTTGGCCTGGCAGGGCTGCTGGCGTCTATGGGCATGAGCTGGTGGGCCACGCGCCAGAGGGTGCACGGTTCGTAGTTACTATCAAAATAGTAGCTGCTTACGCACGTTCTGCGGGCGTTACGGGCCAATTTTGCAGGTAAATGCGTCTGCGCAAAAATAGTTGAATCCAATCCCCAAAGTGCTGCGTACCCAATAGGCGTACTGCAAACCGCGCCCGGCTGGGCGCGCTGCCTGCCGCTTTTATTCACCTTTCTGCAATAGGACACTTCATGAAGAACTCCCTAAGTACCGCATTGGTCGCCGGTGCCCTCGGACTTGGCTGCGTAGCGGCCCAAGCCGATACCGGCAAGCTGCTGCTCACCGGCGGCGTCAGCACCGTGGATGGCGCCGCAGGCGGCGGTTTAACCCCCTGGGCCATCATCGGCTCCAACGCCACCGAAGGCGAAATCGGCGCCACCGCCCATGTGAGCCGTGCCAAAACGCAAGACTATTCACTGACCGCCTTTGGCGCCGCGGTGGGCTACAAGGACCGGGTCGAAGTCTCCCTGGCCCGCCAGGACTTTGATGCATCACCCTCGATTGCCCTGAACGGCATCGCCCCCTTTGGCGTCACCCCTGGCCAGCACATCAAGATGGACGTGCTGGGCTTGAAGGTCAAAGTCGCAGGCGACGCCATTCTGGACAGCGACAGCTGGATGCCGCAAATCGCTGTTGGTCTGGAGTACAAATCAACAGACCCCGGATCGCTCAGCTCCGTCCTGAACTTTCTCGGCACCAAAACCACCGGCACCGACCTCTATGTCAGCGCCACCAAGCTGTTCCTGGCGCAAAGCCTGCTGGTCAACGGTACGCTGCGCTACACCAACGCCAACCAGAACGGCCTGCTGGGCTTTGGGGCTGGCGCCACCGGACGTGACAAACCATCTCTGGTGCCCGAGTTCTCGGTCGCTTACCTGCTGAACAAGCACGTAGCCATCGGTGCCGAATACCGCGCCAAGCCCAACAACCTGGAAGACGTGGGCCGTGGGGCCGGGCTGGGCGATGCACTAGCCGAAGACGCGTGGAAAGACCTGTTCATCGCCTGGGCGCCGAACAAGAACGCCTCGGTGACGCTGGCCTATGTAGACCTGGGGCGCATCGTGCCGGGCATTACCGGCGGACGCACGCAGACGGGTTACTACCTCTCGGCGCAGTTCGCGTTTTGATCGCGTTGTGATCTCCCTCCCATTTCAAAGAGACATCCTATGAAACACACATTCCTGAGCATTTCGTTGTTGGCCACCGCCTTGGCCGCTCCCTTGTTGGCCATGTCCGATATGGCCCAAGCCCAGACCAGCACCATGGCACCTGCCGCGCAGTCGGACCAACTCTACAAAGCCCTGGGCGAAAAAGCCGGCCTGACACTGCTGATGGACGACTTTATGGTCCGCCTGCTGGCCGACCCGCGCACCGGTCCTTTTTTTAAGCCTACCAACCAGCAACACATCAAGGAGATGCTGGTCGTGCAGTTCTGCATGGTTTCTGGTGGTCCCTGCACTTACAAGGGCGTGGACATGAAAACGGCGCACGCCCAGCTGGACATCACCAAGGGCGACTTCAACGCATTGGTCGAAGTGTTGCAGGTATCGATGGACGCACGTGGCATTCCGTTCCCTGCACAAAACGCGCTGCTTGCCAAGCTGGCGCCGATGCACCGTGACGTGATCACCGTCAAGTGAGGCCCGCCATGAAGCAATGGATGTTGAAGGCAGCGGCGCAAGCCGCCTTCGGGCTGCTTGCCTTCGGGGCGGCCCACGCTGGCACGCTGGATGTTCTGGTGTTGGACAAGGATGGCAAGCCCGCGCCCGACGCGGTGGTCGTCATCGTGCCTTCCGCGAAGGGCGTCGCCAAACATCCGCCGCCGCTAACGGCCGTGGTCAACCAGGAAAAAATGCAGTTCTTGCCCGCGGTGACTGTCGTGTCGCCGGGTGCCAAGGTGCGTTTTGTCAACAACGACGCCTGGGACCACCATGTGCGCATGTCGGCACCCGGCGTGGGCTTTGGCGGTGCAACCTCCAGTGCGGATGGCTTTGCGTTGCGGCTGGAAGGCCGATCCGAGGGCAAGCCGCCCAGCAGCGCGGAGGTCACGCTGGACAAACCGGGCGTCACTGGCGCTGCACTGCTGGGTTGTTTTATTCACGGCTCCATGAGCGGAAATATCTATGTGGCCGAGTCATCGTGGGCAGTGAAGACCGGCGCCGATGGCGTCGCCATTCTGGAAGACGTTCCCGAAGGCGCTGCCACGATCAAGGTTTGGCACCCAGCCCAGCTCGCCGAGAAAAAGCCACAGCCTTTGACCGTGTCTGCGGCTGCGGCCAAGATGACGGTGCAACTCGATGTCGTGCCGCGCAGGCGTCGGATTTAATTCCGTTGGGAAGGAGATGCTTTGAACCTCGCGGTTCAGAGCATCTTCTCTATCAAAGCACCTTTGAACAGCACGGGCCCGGTCGGGCCCGTTTCGCTGGGCACGCCGCCTTTGGGCTCCAGGCTGATCGCCAGCATGGGCACTTCATGCACATCCTTCTCACCGGCGGTCAGGCGCAAGAGTTTGTCGCGGCCCAGTACGCCCAATGATTTGGGCCCACCAGTGGGGGGCAATGCCCACAGTTGCAGTGAGCGGTCGCCGGCTTCCTGGTAGCTGCCTACGCGTTGCAGCGTGAGTTTCTTGCTGTTCGGATCGAACGTCACCAACATCGACGCGGCGGACTTATCGTCCGATAGCACGGCCACATATTGAATCTGCGGAGCCGCTTGCAACTCGGTTTGCAGGCGGGCGATTTCCGTGCCCAACTCCTGGCGCATGCCTATGCCTACCGCAACTGCGGCTACCGTTGCGACTGCACCTGCCGCGCTCACACTGCGCCACAGTGCCAGGCTGCGCAGCCAGTCGAATCCCGCGCGGGTGGCTTGCGCAGAGCGCTGTGCGACCAGCATTGCGGCTTGCGCTTTTTCGCCCTGTACCAAATTGGCAATGCGTGTCCACACCGCCGAAGCAGGTTGGGCCTGCGGTTGCAGTTCGTTCAGGCTGGACAGGCGGCTTTGCCAGATCAATGCGGCCGCGCGGACCGGGGCTTGTTCACGGGCCAGGGTTTCAAAACGGCGGCGTGCGCCACCGCGCAAGGTACCCAGCGCATAGCTGCTGGCCAGGCGTTCGAGGAGTTCTGGGTTTTTGATGAGGTTCATGCTGGGACCCTCACGCAAAGCGCGCCATGCATTGGCGCAACTGGTCCAGCCCGCGGCGGATCCAGGTCTTCACCGTACCAAGCGGCAGGCGCAACTGTTCTGCCAGTTCACCATGGCTCAAGTCGCGCGCATAGGCCAGGCTCACGACCTCGCGTTGCTTGTTGTCCAGCTTGCCCATGCACTGGTGCAAGGCCCAGGCCTGTTCACTCGCCAGTGCCGTGTCCATCGGGTTGGGCGTGTCGCCTTCCAGCATGTCGGCCAGTGTTTCATCAAGTTCTTGTGTCAGGTGGCTGCGCTCGGCCGCGCGGCGGCGCAGCATGTCCAGTCCGCGGCTGCGCACGATCAGTCCCAGCCAGGCCATCGGTGGACTCAGAGAGGCGCGATAGTCACCGGCCGAGCGCCAGATGGTCAGAAAGGTTTCCTGCAAAACGTCCTCGGCCAATTCGCGTTGCGTCACCACGCGCAGGGCCAAGCCGTACAGCTTGGAGGCGCATTGGTCGTAAAGCTCCTTCAATGCAGCATCGTCCTTGCGGGCTATGCGGTCGAGAAGATGGATCAGCAGGGCGTCTTGGGTTGCGTAGTTCATCCCCCGATTCTGTAGGAACCTTGAGAATTCGGTACTAATTAACGATATCGCGCAGTGCAGCCAAGGGTTGCTATGAAATGAGGAGCTGCTTACGCCGTTAAATTGGGCGCTGGAGAGTGAAAACATGGTTGGTCATTTGCCCGAAACAAAGGGCTTGTAGCTAGTACGCGGCGAATCGCGCAATGGATTCACATTCGGTAATGTCGGGCGCAGGCCACAAATATCCCCCATTTGGGGGATAGGCAGGGCCAGACAGCCCATCCAGAATGGCTTGTACGCGACAAGCGCGACTTAACCCAGGGATACGCTGACCTGTCCATAAGCCTGGAAATTCAACATGCAGCCGATTTGGGAAAAACTCACGGAACGCCTGAGTTCCAACCACCACCGGGAAGTGCTGGCGCTGATGAGTGCGCTGTTGATTTGTCTGTGGGGGTTTGTGGGCTTCTGGTCGTGGTGGGAGCGGACCAATATTCTTTCCTCCAACACGCTGGTGCTGGAGCAATTGAGCGCAGCGGTGCAAGCGCAGACCCGTGGCTTGTTCAAGCAAGCAGAGTCTCTGCTGATCGTGTCAAACCACTGGATATCCGAGCACCCGCGACAAGACCCCGGCAAGAGTCCCGATTTCATCGCGCAAGTGGACCGGCTTCGCAAGGCTTCCGGCGGCCTGCTGGATATCCGCATGGTTACGCGCGGCGGCAAACTGCGATTTGTTCCGGATCGCAATGAAGCGCACGACGTGGACGTGTCTGACCGCGACTATTTCCGCACGCAACTCGATGCCAAAACCCGCGGGCTGTATGTTGGTGAACCCATCATGGGCCGCGTCAGCAAAAAATGGCTTGTCCCCATATCTGCGCCTGTGGAGCGGGCCGACAGCGATATGGCGGCGCTGCTGATCGTGATCGAGCTGGACCGCATGGCAGGGTCTTTCGAAGCGGAGCGCATCAAACCTGCCGGCACCATCGGCATCACGCGCAACGATGGCACGCTGCTGTTTCGCAGCCCGATGAAGGAGAGCGCCATTGGCCAGTCGATCGCACGCGGCGACGCCTGGAAGAATTACATGAGCGTGATGTCCAAGGGCGCTTACGAATCTCCGGTCAGTCTGTTCGACAATCTGCCGCGGCTGGTCTCGTTTTCACACGTGGAAGATTACCCATTGGTCGTGTACGTCAGCGCCAGCAAGGACGACCTGCTGCGGCCCTGGCGGTACCACACGGCTATTCTGGGTGTAGCCGCAGCGCTCGTGTCGGCGTTCGCGTTGGTCATGGGTTCGGCGCTGATGCGGGTACTGTCGTTCTCGCGCCGCTCCGAGGCCATCATCCAGTCGACCGAAGAGGCCATTGTTGGCAAAACACTGGACGGCATCATCACCAGCTGGAATCCCGGGGCTGAACATATGTTTGGCTACACGGCATCGGAGATGCTGGGACAGCCCATTCTTCGTCTGTTGCCTGCTGACAGGAAAAGCGAAGAAACTGCCATTCTCGAAAGAATCAGGACGGGGCAGGGGGTGGACACGTTCGAGACCGTTCGGGTTTGCAAGGACGGGCACGAAATTCATGTCTCAGTCACGATTTCTCCGATCCGCGACAGCTATGGCCGTCTGATTGGTGCGTCCAAGATCGCGCGTGACATCACGGCCGAGAAGCTGGCCACACGACAACTGCGGCTGACTGCCAGCGTGTTTACCAACACCAGCGAGGGCATTTTGATCACCGATCCGTCCGGGGTGATTGTGGAGGTAAACGATGCTTTCACCCACATCACAGGCTACGGCCGGGACGAAGTGGTGGGACACGACCCTGCGATATTCCGCTCCAGCCGGCAAGGGCCGGAAGTGTTTGTGACCATGCGCAAATCACTGCGCCGGTATGGTGAGTGGCGGGGCGAGTTGTGGAGCCGGCGCAAGGACGGTGAGGCCTATTCGGTGTGGATTACGGTGAGCGCGGTGCGCGGCAGCGCGGGCAGGGTGCAAAACTATGTGGCCTTGTTCTCGGACATCACCGTTTTGAAGCTGCAACAGGAAGAGCTGGAGCACGGCGCACATTTTGATGCACTGACCGATTTGCCCAATCGGTTGCTGCTGTCAGACCGGTTGAAACAGGCGATGACCATGTGCCTGCGCAACCACCACAGCCTGGCTGTGCTGTACATGGATCTGGATGGTTTTAAGGCCATCAACGACCAGTTTGGTCACGAGGCGGGAGATGTCTTGCTGGTAGAGGTGTCCAAACGCATGAAGGCGACTTTGCGGGATGTGGACACGCTGGCACGCATGGGGGGTGATGAATTTGTTGCGGTGCTGAGCAACGTGGACAGTGTGCAGGACTGCATGCAAATGATTGCACGGATACTCGATGCGTGTGCGCAACCGGTTCGCATCCAGGGAGAGGATTTGAAGGTCACCGCCAGCATTGGCGTGACGCTTTTCCCGCAGGACAACGCCGAGCCAGACCAGTTGATGCGCCATGCCGACCAGGCGATGTACGAGGCCAAGCAAAGTGGAAAGAACAAATTCCACATGTTCGACTCCGCGCAAGAAGCCGAAGCCAAAAGCCGCAGCCAGTTGCAAGAACAGATCGCACAGGGTATTGCCAACGACGAATTTGTTTTGCACTACCAGCCCAAGGTGAACATGCGCACCGGGGCCATCATGGGCGTGGAAGCACTGATCCGCTGGCAACATTCCGAGCGGGGGCTGGTGGCACCGGGGGCTTTTTTGCCCGCGATTGAGCGGCATCCATTGAGCGAAACCATCGGTGCCTGGGTGATTGATACGGCACTGAAGCAAATGAGTGACTGGAAGGCGCAGGGGCTAGAACTGCCCGTCAGCGTCAACATCGGTGCGCGGCAACTGCAGCGCGACGGCTTTGCGTTGCAGTTGAGCAGCCTGCTGGCCAAGTACCCCGACGTGCTGCCGGGTTGGCTGGAGCTGGAGGTGCTGGAGACCAGTGCGCTGGACGATATTGGTGCCACTGCGACCATCATGGAGGAATGCCACCGTTTGGGTGTGTGCTTTGCGATTGATGATTTTGGAACCGGCTATTCCTCACTGACCTATCTGCGGCGCTTGCCAGTGAATACGCTGAAGATCGATCAGAGCTTTGTACGCGACATGCTGGCCGACCAGAATGACCTGTCCATTGTCAGCGGCGTCATTGGCCTTGCGGCGGCATTCCACCGGGCAGTGATCGCCGAAGGGGTGGAAACAGTGGCGCATGGGAAGCGATTGATTGCGCTGGGATGCGATATGGCGCAGGGCTACCAGATTGCCCGCCCGATGCCTAGCGACGAGGTGCTGGGTTGGTGCAAAACCTGGAAATCGCCAACTGAGTGGACGGGTTAAGCGCGCGGGGTGACGCAAAAAAAGCTGAATCTAATATATTTAGCGTGTGGACGCCTCAATGAAAACAATGCACCGGTTAGCTACCGCGACAGCTGCTGCGCTGATCAGCGTTTCCGTTTTCCTGTCTCCCGCCCACGCGCAAAGCACTGCAGCGCCTGCCGTGCGCAGCGACATGCTTTACAAAGCATTGGGCGAAAAGGCAGGCTTGGTGAAACTGGTCGATGACTTTTTGAACCGCCTGCGCGATGATCCGCGCATTGGCGTGCAATTCAAATCGACCAACCTCAAAAACCTCAAGACCCAGTTGGCAGACCAGTTCTGTGTTGTCAGCGGCGGACCTTGCGTTTACGAGGGGGACGACATGAAGACGGCGCATGCCAGCCTGAAGATCACCAAGGGCGATTTCAATGCGCTGGTTGAGGTGTTGCAGCAATCGATGGATGCACAGGGCATCCCATTCGCGACGCAAAACCAGTTGTTGGCACTTCTGGCGCCTATGCACCGTGATGTGATCACGGTGCGCTAGTTCAGCCTTTGCTGAGCATCTGGTAAATCTCGTCTTTCAGCTTCAGGCGTTTTTTCTTTTCAATTTCCAGCGCTCCATCGGTGATGGCGCCGACACCGCCTTCATAGCGGGCAATCGCGTGGTTCAACGCGTCATACTGCTCGAAGAGCTTGGCAAAGTGGGCGTTGCTGCCCTTGAGGGTGTGGATCTTGTCCTTGAACTGGGGAAACTCGGTAACGATGTCGTGTTTGAGCAGGTCCATGGGGTCCTTGGTAGTCTGAGGTGATAGTAAAGCGGTGATGCGGTTGTAACCCAGTATGGACTAGGGCGCTGTTTGCATCAAGCCTGAAACCCACATGGCGTGCGTGATTGCAGTCCACCCCGCAATATTTTTGAATCCAGCGGGGCGATTGCTGCGTATACGGAGAGCGTGGCGCATCCGTTGCGCGCGCTTTCACCAACCCTTTCGAAGGATAGCAGCCATGATGATTCGCCGTTTCACTCCCCTGATTCTCGTTGCCGGTCTGGGCGCTTGCGCCAGCCAGAGCCTTCAGCCAGCGCCGTTTAGCCAGGCCGCCCTGCCTGAGGCCGTGAAAGTACCCGCCAGCCATGTCGTGAGCATGGAGACGGCCGCCGCCGGGAACATCACGTACCAGTGCCGTACCAAGAAAGACATGCCGGGGCAGTATGAGTGGGTGTTCGTTGGCCCGGAGGCACCCTTGGCGGACCGCAGCGGAAAGTTGGTGGGTAAATACTACGGCCCGCCTGCCACCTGGGAGAGCAACGACGGATCCAAAGTCACTGGCACCCAGGTCGCCGTAGCGCCAAATGGCACAGGCAATATTCCGCTGCAACTGGTGAAAGCCAATCCGGCCATGGGTATGGGCGCGATGCAAGGCGTGGCCTACATCCAGCGCGTAGCGACGGAAGGTGGCGTAGCCCCTGCAGCGCCCTGCGGCCAGATGGTTGAGGGCCAAAAGCAGGTAGTTACCTACCGCGCTGATTACATTTTCTGGCGCGCGATGTAAGCGCCATTTGCGCTCTGGTTACAGCCGCAGGTGACGCATTGGTTACGCTAGGCGCGCCTGGTGCCGGGCGATTTGCGCCCGCACCTGCGCGGGCGCAGTGCCGCCCAGCGTGTTGCGTGCGTTCAGCGATCCGCGAAGGCTCAGGCAGTCGTACACGTCTTTCTCAATCGACGGGTTGAAGCCTTGCAGAACGGTCAGTGGTAGTTCGGACAAATCGACCTGGTGCGAGATAGCGGCCTTGACCGCGTGGGCCACGGTTTCATGTGCGTCACGGAAGGGCAGTCCTTTCTTCACCAGATAGTCGGCCAAATCGGTGGCCGTGGCATAGCCCTTCAGTGCTGCCGCTTCCATCGCCTGGGCGTTGACGGTGATGCCACCTTCTTTCTGACCGGTCGCCGGGTTGATTTGACCGCCCACCATCTCGGCAAAGATGCGCAGCGTGTCTTTGAGCGTGTCCACGGTATCGAACAGCGGCTCCTTGTCTTCCTGGTTATCCTTGTTGTAGGCCAGCGGCTGGCCCTTCATCAGCGTGATCAAGCCCATCAAATGGCCGACCACGCGGCCGGTCTTGCCGCGCGCCAGTTCGGGCACGTCGGGGTTTTTCTTCTGCGGCATGATGGAGCTGCCGGTGGTGAAGCGGTCGGCGATCTTGATGAAGCTGAAGTTCTGGCTCATCCACAGAATCAACTCTTCACTCATGCGGCTGATGTGCACCATGCAAAGGCTAGCGGCGGCGGTGAATTCAATCGCGAAGTCGCGATCGCTGACGGCGTCCAGACTGTTCTGGCACACACCGTCCATGCCCAATGTTTTTGCGACACGTTCGCGGTCCAGCGGGTAGGTGGTGCCAGCCAGCGCGGCAGCGCCCAGCGGCAATTGGTTCACGCGGCGGCGTACGTCGGCCATGCGCTCGGCATCGCGGGCAAACATTTCCACATAGGCCAGCAGATGGTGGCCAAAGCTGACGGGCTGGGCGACCTGCAGATGGGTAAAGCCGGGCATGATCACTTCGACGTTTTTCTCTGCTACCTCGACCAAAGCTTTTTGCAGCGCTATGAGCAGGTCGGCAATCAGGTCGATCTCGCTACGCAGCCACAGTCGCACATCGGTAGCGACCTGGTCGTTGCGCGAGCGGCCGGTATGCAGGCGCTTGCCGGCATCGCCCACCAATTGCGTCAGGCGGGCCTCGATGTTGAGGTGCACGTCTTCCAGGTCCAGCTTCCATTCGAACAGCCCGGAATCAATCTCGGACCGGATTTGGGCCATGCCGCTCTGGATGGCGGCGTAATCAGCGGTGCCGATGATGTTCTGCGCGGCCAGCATTTCGGCATGCGCCAGACTGCCGGCGATGTCGGCCTGCCACATGCGCTTGTCAAAAAACACGCTCGAGGTGTAACGTTTGACCAGATCGCTCATGGGCTCGGAGAACAGCGCAGACCACGCTTCAGATTTTTTATCGAATTGGTTTTGAGACATGGCGGGGCGTTAGTAAGAATGGAGTCAAAATCCGGCTGACATGAAAGACACCCAAATATTATCGACGTTCCAGGAACTGAGCCCGCCAGAAGCTCCTGCAAGGCCCGGGCCTGCACTGGTCTTTGATGCCTGCCAGATGGGAGTGATGCTGCGGGCCCTGATGTTTGTCGAGGTGCTGATGGGTATTGCCGTGATGTTTGATGCATCCGGGTTCCTGGACTGGGTTGGGCGGTTCTCTCTTGTCACAGGAGCGGCGTTGCCCGCCACACTGGCTTGGCTGCTCAGTGCCTGTGCTGCCAAACGGCTCATAGCCCGTTTGCCCAATGCGTGGCAATACGCGGTCGCAATTGCGCTGGGTATGTTGGCCGCGCTCTATGGTTGTGGCTTGCTGGCCTTTGCCAAATTGCTGGAGAACCCGCCCTGGTTGTCCACCGCGCTGAGTGGCGCGCTGGTGTCTTCCATTCTGGTTGCTGCGCTGGTGATGCGCGCAAAGGGGCGCCTGCCGGCCGACACCACCGCGCGGCTGGCCGAGTTGCAGTCCCGGATTCGCCCGCATTTTCTTTTCAACACGCTCAACAGCGCGATCGCGCTGGTGCGGGCCGAGCCCGCCAAGGCGGAGACCCTGCTGGAGGACTTGAGCGACCTGTTCCGCCACGCGCTGATAGACCAGGGGGCATCGGTCACGCTGGATGAGGAGATTGCGTTGGCGCAGCGCTATTTGGCCATCGAGCAGGTTCGTTTTGGCGAGCGCCTGAGGGTGGAATGGCGGCTGGACGCCGCTGCCGGTAACGCCCGCCTGCCGCCTCTGTTGTTGCAGCCGCTGGTGGAGAACGCGGTGTGCCATGGCGTGGAGCCCAGCCCTACGGGTGCCGAAATCAAGATTTCCACAGAGAAGCGCGGTACTACGGTGGTCATCAAGGTGACCAACACGGTGCCCTCCGGACAGGGCGCAACGGGCCATGGAGTTGCCTTGCGCAACGTGCGTGACCGTCTTGCCTTGCTCCACGACGTGCAGGGCCAGTTCCGCAGTGGCTTGAAGGAGGGTATCTACCAGGTGCGCATGGAGGTTCCGCTATGAGCGGTGAAACAGCAAACGCGCAGATTCTCAAAGTGCTGATCGTGGACGACGAGAGTCTGGCGCGTGCGCGTATGCGAACCCTGTTGGGGGACTGCAAAAACCCGGAGGTCTGCATAAACGCCGAAGCCGCCAACGCAGTGCAGGCGATGGAACACCTGAAGCGCCAGTCCTTTGACGTAGCCCTGCTGGATATCCACATGCCTGGCGCCGATGGCCTCGCGCTGGCGCAGGCCTTGCGCGCAATGCCGCAGGCGCCAGCACTGATTTTTGTGACAGCGCACGCGGAACATGCGGTGCAGGCGTTTGAACTGGACGCTGTGGACTACCTGACCAAGCCGGTACGCCTGGAGCGCCTGCAAACCGCGCTGCAAAAGGCGCAACGCCATTTGCAGTCACGCCAGGACGCCCAAGGAGTGACGGAGCCGGAAGAAGCCCTGCTGATTCAGGAGCGGACCCGGGTAGAACGCGTGCCTTTGCACCAGGTGGTGTATTTCAAGGCAGAGTTGAAATACATCACGGTGCGCACCGCGACGCGCAGTTACATCCTCGATGGCTCACTCAATGAGCTGGAAGAAAAATACGCACAATTGTTTATCCGCATCCACCGCAATGCGCTGATTGCGCGGCGTGCCGTGCACGCGCTGGAGAAGCACTTTGATGCGGAAGAGGGCGATGGATGGGCGGTACGACTGCACGGTGTGGACGAGTTGCTCTCCGTGTCCCGCCGGCAACTCTCCGCAGTGCGGGGGCTGATTGCCAACGGATAGCAGATCGGCACTCAGTACCCCGTAGCTGAGGCGCTTCCTACTTCACTTTGCGATCGTTGAGTACCGCCTCGTTGGCTGCCATTCGGGGGCTGCTTGCGAGGCCCACCGCGTCACTGAGAATATGTGCAGCTTCCAGCAGCAAAATGTCTTTGCGCTTTTTTGCTGTTTTCTCTTGCGCTGTATCCTGGGGTACACCGCCGTCTTCCGTATCCACCGCATCATCGGTACTTGTGGTGTCCGATTCTGAGCTGCCGGACTTTCCGTCTGAAACCTTGCGCGCTGCCAAAAGGGCCGTGCGCGCGTCGCGCTCGTTGCGACGTACGGCTTCATTCAGCGAAATCTCGGCTTTCTTGCGCTGCAGCCGGTACTCGGTAATGTCTTCCTGAAGATACTTGAATGCCTTGTCCGTATTGCCTCGCACGTCGTGCCTCGCAGACAGTTGCGGAACAATGGCGTGAACGCCTCCTTGCGGTAAATATTCGGCCTGTCCAATGTGTGACCACGGCAGCGCATTGTCGGCACTGGATTCGCCAAACTCGCCGTCATCAAAATACCCGGGAAAGCGTATATCGGGGTTCACGCCGCGCAACTGCGTTGTGCCCCCGTTGACTCTGAAAAACTGAGCCACGGTCATCTTCAATCCACCAAACTGTGGTTTGCCATTGCGTACCACCTGATCGAGGTCAACTACGGTTTGCACAGTGCCTTTCCCAAAACTGGGCTCACCCAGGATCAGGCCACGACCGTAGTCCTGAATGGCAGCCGCAAAAATTTCCGATGCCGATGCAGAACCCCGGTTGATCAACACGCCCAATGGCCCGTCCCACACCGGTTTGGCACGCTTGGCCGAGTCCACCCAGATCTTGCCTTGCGCATTGCGTTGCTGCACCACAGGGCCATTGCCAATGAACAAGCCTGTCAACTCGATGGCTTCCGCCAGAGAGCCGCCGCCGTTGCTTCGCAGGTCCACCAGCACACTGTCAACCTTGGCTTTTTTAAGGTCAATCAGAAGTTTCTCTACGTCACGACTGGCGCTTTTATAGTCTTTGGTGCCGGCACTACGACCTGCAAAATCCTCATAAAAGGAGGGCAGCGAGATGACGCCGATGCGACGCGTCGTGGCCCCATCCTTGATGGTTTCAATCGTGGATTTGGCCGCCTGCTCTTTCAGGCTGATAGGTTTGCGCACCAGCGTGACTATTTTGTTCTGGCCATCCAGGCCTGCTTCGGCGGGCAATATTTCAAGCCGGACCACGGTATCCAGGGCACCACGAATCAGCTGCACCGCGTCGTCCTGGCGCCAACCCACGATGTCGACCATAGGCTCATCCCCCTGGGCCACACCAACGATGCGGTCACCCACCTTGAGCTTGCCAGAAAGCCCGGCGGGCCCGCCGGCGACCAACTCGCGGATGGTGGTGTAGTCGTCGGTTTGTGACAGCACGGCCCCAATGCCGATCAAGGACAGGCGCATGGAGATATTGAATTCTTCTGCTGCCCGTATGCCCATGTAGTTGGTATGGGGCTCGATGGTCATCGTGTAGGCGTTCATGAACGTCTCGAACGCATCGGTGTTGTTGATTTTGTTGATGCGCTTGATGGTGCTTTCGTAGCGTTTGTCCAGCACCTTCAATATGTCTTTGTCATCCTTGCCGGCCAGCTTGAGGCCAAGCCAATCGTTTTTGACCCGCTTGCGCCAAACCTCCCGCACCTCGGCCTCTGACTGTGGCCAGGCCTGCTTGCTGCGCTCCAGCTTCATGCTTTCCTGCAAAGTGAAATCGAATGGGCCTTGCAACAGACCGCGGGCATAGCTCAGGCGTTCCACGGCCCGGCGCTTGTAAAGATTGAATATCGCAAAGGGCGTCGTCAAATCCTCCCGAAAAATCATTTCACCGACCCGGTCCCTGTCTAGGACGAGACGGTCGATATCGCTTTGGATGAAGAACAGTTTGTCGCCATCGAGCGCTTTCAGATACCGATCGAAGATCTGCCCCGACATTGCCTTGTCAATCTGCGCGGGCTTGTAGTGGTGCCGCGAAAGAATTTCGGCGGCGACGTGAGCCGCCCTTTCCTCGTATTTTTCGGGCTTTAGCTCAGCCGACGGCAGGGCGGGTGGTGCAAACGCAACGACCTGTACAGAGGCCAGCAGGCACAGCGCCAACCCCAAAATTTTCTGTTTCATAGCGTGCTCCTTCTACCGGGCGCCACAAGGCGCTTCCCCGGAATGGCCGAATGGCCCGTCTGCACAGTCTAAAGCAAGACGTGGTCGCGTCTGTGTGGCGCAGTACATGGGGGCGCCCCCAGCGCGACGTCAGCCAGTATTGCGCAAGCCCGCCGCGATGCCGTTGATCGAGATGTGAATCCCCCGTTGCACGCGCTCGTCGGCCTTGCCTTCGCGGTACCGACGCACCAATTCCACCTGCAAATGGTGCAAGGGATCGATATACGGAAAGCGGTGGCGGATCGAGCGCTGCAGAGCTGCGTTATTCGCCAAGCGTTGTTTCTCCCCAGTGATCAGGCCAAGCACTTGTGCCGTGGCGTGCCATTCGGCCTCGATCGCGGTGAAGATCCGCTTGCGAAGGCGTGCATCTGTCACCAGTTCGGAATAGCGTGAGGCCAGCGCCAAGTCGCTCTTTGCAAGCACCATGTCCATATTGGACAAGAGCGTGCGGAAGAACGGCCATTGCTTGTACATCTTTTGCAGCAGCGCGGTGCGCTCTGCGGCAGAGGCGCCTTTGCCATCGTTGATAAAGGCCTGTACGGCAGAGCCGAAACCAAACCAGCCCGGCAGCGTCAGGCGGCATTGGCCCCAGCTGAATCCCCAGGGGATCGCGCGCAGGTCCTCAATGCGCTGATTGGCCTTGCGTGACGCCGGGCGCGAGCCAATGTTCAGCTCGGCAATTTCGCGGATCGGCGTCGCGTTAAAGAAGTATTCGGTAAAGCCAGGGGTTTCGTACACCAGTGCGCGGTAGGCGGACATGCTGCTTTGCGACAACTGGGCTGCGGCATCCAGAAACGCCTTGCTGGCGGCTTTGGTGGGCTGAAGCAGTGTGGCTTCCAGTGTGGCGGCAACGAGAGTCTCCAGATTGCGGCGACCGATTTCCGGGTTGGCGTATTTGGAGCCGATCACTTCGCCTTGCTCGGTCAGGCGGATTTGCCCGCGCACCGTGCCCGGAGGCTGCGCCAGAATGGCCTGGTAGCTGGGGCCGCCGCCGCGGCCCACCGTGCCGCCGCGGCCGTGGAACATGCGCAGCTTGATCTTGCGTTGCGTAGCCAACTGGTCGAACAACTCGACCAGCGCAATTTCGGCGCGGTACAGCTCCCAGTTGCTGGTGAAGATGCCGCCGTCCTTGTTGCTGTCCGAGTAGCCCAGCATGATGTCCTGTTCGCCACCGCTGCGCACCACCAGATCGGCAATGCCGGGCAGGGCGTAGAAGTCACGCATGATGGGCGCTGCGTTGCGCAAGTCCTCAATCGTTTCAAACAGCGGTACAACGATCAGATCGCATGTGGCCGACGAAGCACCGTCTTCGTTCAAGAAGCCGCGCATCAGGCCGACTTCCTTTTGCAGCAACAGCACTTCCAGCAGGTCGCTGACGGTTTCGGTGTGGCTGATGATGTAGTGGATGATGGCCTGCGATCCGTAGCGCTGGCGCATGCGCTTGGCGCTAGCAAAGATGGCCAACTCGCTGACCGCATGCGCCGAATACGCGGCGCCTTGCACGGTCAGTGCCCGAGCGTCGTTGAGCAGACCCAGCAGCAGTTTGCGCTTGGCCATTTCATCGAGTGCGCTATAGCTGGTCTCAATGCGGGCCGTGGCCAGCAGTTCGGCGACCACTTCTTCGTGTTTGTCCGAACTCTGGCGCAAATCAACGGTCGCCAGATGGAAGCCAAACACTTCCACTGCCCGGATCAGCGGATGCAGGCGCTGCTCGGAGAGTGCGCCTGCATGGTGAGCTTGCAGGGATGCTTCGATGGTGCGAAGTTCCGCCGCGAAATCTTCCGAGCGTGCATACGGGTTTTGCGGTGCCACTGCGTGGCGGGACGCTTCGGTGCCGGTCAATTCTTTCAGGGTGGCGGCCAGCCGCGCATAAATGCCGGTTAGTGCGCGGCGGTAGGGCTCGTCCATGCGGTGCGCACTCTGGTCGGGTGAGCTTTCGGCCAGCGCCTGCATATCGGGCGTGCAGTCAGCCAGCATCGCGGAAATGGACAGTTCGGCGCCCAGAAAGTGCACCTCGGTCAGATAGTGGCGCAACGCCACTTCGGATTGGCGGCGCAGGGCGTACTCCAACGTTTGCGCGCTCACGTTAGGGTTTCCATCGCGGTCGCCGCCAATCCATTGGCCCATGCGCAAGAAACTGTGCACGGGGTGTTGACCCAGCATGCCTTCCAGCTCGGCGTAGAGCTTGGGAATCTCGCGCAGAAAAGTGGATTCGTAATAACTCAGCGCGTTTTCCACCTCGTCAGCGACAGTGAGCTTGGAAAAGCGCAGCAAACGCGTTTGCCACAGCTGCATTACACGGGCGCGCATCTGCGCCTCGTTGGCAGCCAGTTCGCGCGGTGTCAGCGCGTCCTTGCGCTCGTCGAAGGCGCTGGCGCGCAATTTGATTTCATCACGCACTGCCAATAACTGGGCGATGCCGCGTTCTGCATCCAGAATGCTTTTGCGCTGTACTTCGGTGGGGTGGGCTGTCAGCACCGGCGACACGAAACTCTCGGCCAGCGTGGCGGCAATGGTCTTGGTGGAGATGCCAGCCCAGCGCAAGCGCGACACCGCGACTTCAATGCTGCCTTCCTGGGTATCGCCCGCGCGCTCATGGACGGCGCGGCGACGGATATGGTGGCGGTCTTCGGCCAGATTGGCCAGATGCGAAAAATAGGTGAAAGCGCGAATGACGCTGACGGTCTGATCGCCGCTCAATCCTTTGAGCAATTTCTTCAGTGCTTTGTCGGCTTCGTGGTCTGCATCACGCCGAAAAGCGACCGACAGCGTGCGGATGCGTTCGATCAATTCATACGCCTCCACGCCCTCCTGTTCGCGGATCACGTCTCCCAAAATCCGGCCCAACAACCGGATGTCTTCCACCAGCGGGCGTTCGTTGTCTTTGGCCCGCTTTGCGGGTGTTGGGGCGGACGTGTTTTTCATGGTGACCATGCTAGCATTGAAGGCTACTGGACTATTACCAACAGGTTACCGCTTTGGGCCACTTTACGATTGCAACACGCGAGAGCCGGCTGGCGCTTTGGCAAGCTGAATATGTCAAGTCCTGCCTCGAAAAACAGGGCCATCAGGTCACGCTGCTCGGCATGACGACGCGCGGGGACCAGATCCTGGATCGGTCATTGAGCAAGGTCGGGGGCAAGGGCCTGTTCGTCAAGGAACTGGAAACCGCATTGGCCGATGGCCGCGCTGATCTGGCCGTGCATTCGCTCAAGGATGTTCCCATGGACCTGCCCGAAGGTTTTGAGCTGGCTTGCGTGATGGAGCGCGAAGACCCGCTCGACGCTTGGGTATCTTCCCGGTACGCCAGCCTGGAACTGCTGCCTGCGGGTGCTGTGGTCGGCACCTCCAGCCTGCGCCGTGTCGCCTGGTTGCGTGCTAAACGCCCCGATTTGCGGATCGAATCCCTGCGCGGCAACCTCGATACCCGCCTGCGCAAGCTCGACGAAGGTCAATATGACGGCATCGTGTTGGCGGCAGCTGGCCTGAAACGCCTGGGTTTGCCGGAGCGTATTCGCTGCACGTTGGCGCCAGAGGCGATGCTGCCTGCTGCAGGGCAGGGTGCGCTGGGCATTGAGATTTGTACTGGACGCGCCGACGTGTTGCAGGCACTGGCACCGCTGATGCACATCCCTACGTTGCTGGCAGTAACCGCTGAACGGGCTGTGAGCCGCGGCATGGGGGCGAGCTGTTCGATGCCACTGTCTGCCTTCGCTACGCAAAACGGTGGTGTGATGAATATTCGCGCTGCCTGGGGCGATCCCGATGGTGTCAAAACGCTGGTTCTGGCCGATGCGCAGGGTGCGGTGGCCGATATCTCTGCGGCGGATTCGCTAGGCACCCAAGTGGCGCGCGAACTGCAAGCGCGCGTCGCAAGCTTGGGCTAATGCACATGCGGGTACTTGTCACGCGTCCGCAGCGGGAGGCACAAAAACTGGTGGATGCATTGGCCTCGCTGGGCTTCGTAGCGATGGCCATGCCTTTGATCGCGGTGATCGGCCCACCTGAACCACAAGCGCTGGTACAGGTTTGGAATCGTCTGACGGGATTTGACGCTGTGATGTTTGTCAGTGGCAATGCGGTCGAGCATTTTTTTGCTTCCCGCCCTGACGACAGTCTCTTTTTCACAAGCCGCAGCCCCAAAGCACTGCGCGCCTTTGTTACAGGTCCAGGCAGCCAATCCGCTTTGCGTAAAGCGGGCGTGGCCGCTCAATGGGTCGATGCGCCGCACGCGCAGGAAGACCAGTTCGACTCAGAAGCGTTGTGGAAAGTCGTGCAAGCTCAGGTGAAGTCGGGGTTTCGACTTTTGATCGTGCGTGGCGCGGAGAGTAATGATCCGGCGCAGAGCGCAGGGCGTGACTGGTTGGCCTCACGGGTGATGGAAGCAGGAGGCGAAGTGGAGTTCGTGGTCGCCTATCAGCGCCAGCTCCCCACGTGGACGGCCGAGCGCGGCGCATTGGCGGCGCAGGCAGCCAGCGATGGCTCGATCTGGCTGTTCAGCAGTTCGCAGGCCATTCGCAATTTGGCCGCGCTGTGCCCCGATCAGACATGGAGCCAAGCCCGCGCCATCGTGACCCACTCGCGCATTGCCCATACTGCGCTTGCATTGGGCTTTGGTGATGTGCTGGAGTCACGTCCCAGCATCCCGGCGCTGGTCGCATCGATAGAATCGCGGCAATGACCACTGACACCCCAGGATCCGACAACCCGGTCCCCGTTGTTCTTGCACCGGAGCCGGTTGCGACACAGCCAGTCTCCACTTCGCGTCCGCGGTTGCTGGTGGGCGTGGCCTTATTGGCTGCAGCAGGTCTGGCCAGCAGTGTTTTGCTGTGGCAAAAGCTTTCATCCATTCAGGAGCAACTCGCCCGACAAAGCGGCGACGCCACAGCTCAGGCTGCGGATGCGCGGGCTGCCGCGCGCCACGCGCTGGATTTGGCCAGTGAAACTTCTGCAAAACTGTCGGTGACTGAGGCGCGGTTGAGCGAAGTCTCGCTGCAGCGTACGCAACTGGAAGAGCTGATGCAAAGCCTGTCGCGCTCGCGCGATGAAAACCTGGTGGTGGATATTGAATCTGCGATACGTCTGGCGCAACAACAAGCGCAATTGACCGGCAGCGCCGAGCCTCTGCTTGCCGCGCTCAAGACTGCCGAGTTGCGCATTACTCGGGCCGCCCAGCCGCGACTGACGCCGCTGCAGCGTGCGATTGCACGAGATGTGGCACGCATCAAGGCAACTGTACTGGCCGACACGCCAGCACTGTTGGTCAAGCTGGACGAACTGTCGGTATTGGCTGACGATTTGCCGGTGGCCAATGCAGTTTTGGCCCGTACACCCGATACGCTGAAGAAGAAGCCGGAAGAGTCAGTCTCCAGTTGGTGGGCACGCATTGGACTCGTGGTGCGGGAAGAGATTCGCGGCCTGGTGCGCGTAAGCCGCATTGAGGACCCCGACGCTGCTCTATTGTCTCCGGAGCAATCTTTCTTTCTGCGTGAAAACCTCAAGCTGAAATTGCTTAACGCACGGCTGGGCCTGCTGTCGCGCCAGATCGATGCGTCACGTTCGGATCTGGCTTCCGCCGCCGTGGCCATCACCCGCTATTTCGATGGTAGCTCCCGCAAGACCCAGACAGCTGCTGCGCTGTTGCAACAAGTGCAGAGCCAAATGAAGTCTCTGGAACTGCCGCGGGTCGACGAAACCCTGGCTGCGCTGGCCACAGCGGCTGCGGGGCGATAGCCATGCGTGCCGCATTGTGGCTGATGGCCCTTTTTGCGATCGCGGTGGCGGCAGCGCTGTTTGCGGGCAATAACCCGGGATCGGTGACGCTGTACTGGTCGCCCTACCGCGTGGACCTGTCACTCAACTTTGTATTGCTGACATTGATAGTCGGCTTTGTGACGTTGCACTATGCGCTGCGCGCGCTGTCGGCCTTGTGGAATATTCCGCAACAGGCGCGTCAGTGGCGTTTGCAGCAAAAAGAACGTGCCATACAGGCCGCCTTGCTGGAGTCGCTGTCGCATCTGGTGTCGGGGCGCTTTGTGCGGGCCCGTAAATCGGCGGAACATCTGGTGACGCTGGAAGAGTCAGTGACGAAGAGCGGCGAACACTTGTCTTATGCGGGCAGGCTGCGCGCAATGGCACATCTGGTCGCCGCAGAAAGTGCGCATGCGGTGCAGGATCGCGCATTGCGCGATCTGCATTTTCAGCAATCGCTGAGCCATGCCCAGCACCGCGACGGGCAGGATGTGCGCGACGGCGTGCATTTGCGCGCCGCCCGCTGGGCTTTTGATGACCGGGATGCGCCAGCCGCGATGGACTGGCTGGACCGGCTGCCACAGGGCGCCGCACGCCGCACGTTGGCGATGCGCCTTCGATTTAAGGCCGCGCGCCTGGCTGGCAAGTCGCGCGTTGCGCTTGAGACCGTGCGTCTTTTGACCAAACACCGTGCCTTTTCAGAAGTCGCAGGGCGCAGCATTGCGCGCGGCCTGGCGTTGGAGATGCTGCGCAACGCGCACGACCCCGTGCAGATTCAGCGCGTCTGGGGCGTGTTGGAAAAGTCGGAGCAACAGCTGCCCGAAGTTGCGATGGAGGCTGCGAGCCGACTGCTGGTATTGGGTGGTGTTGCCGCGCAATGTCGCGAGTGGTTATTGCCAGTCTGGGACGCGATGGTGAAACATCCACAGGGCCAGGAGAGCCTGCCTCTGCCGCAGCGGGTGCAACTGGTGCGTGTGCTGGAGCGCAGTTTTGGCAGCTCAGGCGACGTGCCCGACGCGCAATGGTTGAGCCGGATTGAGCAGGCTCAGATGGCCAACCCACGCGATCCGGTATTGCAGTATCTGGCTGGAGTGGTGTGCATGCGTCTGTCTTTATGGGGCAAGGCGCAGCAATTGCTCAAGCAATCACTGTCCCTGCTGCAGGATTCCGAATTGCGACGCGACGCGTGGAGCGCGCTGGCCGAAATGGCCGAGCAGCGACAGGATGCGAAGGCGGCGACAGAGGCCTATCGCGCAGCGCTGCAAGAGACCGTCAGACGCTGAGTTTTCCGCAAGGCCACCCCAAGGCTCACATAGTGCGGCGAGGCCAAAATTGAAATCCTTGAGGGCAGCGACCCGTGAAGCGACGGAGTGTTAGAGACCACACTTGTGCTGATGACGAATCCCTGATTCAGGGCTATTATGGTGTTATGGCCACCATCACTGAGCACATCATCAAGTTGACCGACCACAGGGATCGTGACTTGCTGGAGTTGACCCTGTCCAAAGCCTTGATTGACTTGCTGCCCATACAACGCGTGGTTATTGCGCGGGCGGTCAGCGAAGAGGGCGTGAAGCGCTGGTTGGAGATTGCCACGCTGGATCACAAGGGGGGTGGCAAAGTCGTGGATCCGCTGCGCATTGATTTTGCAACCCTGCCTTTGCTCGATGACAACCGCCAACGCTTCAACTGCTTGTTGAGTCGGGAGCAGGTGGAATTTGCCTGGGCTGGTGACGATGGTCCGCGCATCAATTATTTTCCCTTGTTTGCTGATACCCACATTGAAGAAGAAGGTGTACTGGAGATCCATTCCGCTTTTGCGTTGTCGCAAGGCCAACTGGGTGCCATCGTCGATGTGCAGCACGTATTTCGCAATATGTATAACCTGCTGGCTTACAGTGACCGCGATGCGCTCACGGGTTTGCTGAACCGTAAATCGCTGGACGATACGTTTTACAGTGCCGTGCTGGAGGAGCTGGATGAAGGCCGCGAAGCCGCAAAGAAAGAAGCCGAAGCGGTTTTGCTTCCAGGTCAGGAACGCCGCCACCGTGTGCCGCCCAATTACTGGCTGGGCACGATCAGCGTAGACAATTTTGGTTTGCTCAATGACAAGAACGGACACCTGATTGCCGAGGAGGTGTTGCTCTTGGTTGCGCGCATCATGAACAATACGTTCAGAACCTACGACCGTCTGTACCGCTTTGGTGGAGAGCAGTTTGCGGTGTTGATGCATTGCCCGGATGAGGCCCTGGTGCTGGCCGCATTTGAACGCTTTCGTGCCAACATCGAAAAGTTCAATTTCCCGCAAGCGGGGCGTGTGACTGTCTGTGCGGGGTTCACACGGGTGACTGCAGACGATTCGCCCAGCACCGCGCTGGAGCGCGCGGAGCGGGCCGTGGATTACGCTCAGAACAACGGCCGCAACAAGGCTTGTAGCCATGCGGATCTGGTACGCAAAGGATTCTTTGGCGATGCCCCCAAGGTGGGGGCGGTTGATATTTTCTGACCCCCAACTGTTCAGATAAAAAAAGGGACTCGTCAGAGTCCCTTTTTGTTGAGCGCCGCGAAGATCAGGCTTTTGTGGCCTCTTCAAACGGCAGTGTCATATTGCTCAGATCGCGTTTAGTTTCAACCAGGACGAGCGGACCTTCGTCAATAGTGACTGGCTCGGGGCGTTCACGGGGCACGTGAATGGCCTTGGGCTCAGCAGCAATTGCCGCTTGCACCAGCGCAATGCGCTGGGGATCCGAATTGACCCATTGCAGACCGGATTGCTGGGCCACTTGTTCCAGTGATGCCTTGGGCAACTCAAACGTGGTGACCTTGGGCATGGCCGACGCTGCGGCGGCTGGCGCTGCTACGGGTGCTGCAACAGGCGCTACGCGTTCTGCAGCCGGCTGCTGCGCAGCTTGGGTTTCAGGCGCCGCGTCTGCGTTCTGGCGAGGTTCGTCAGAACGCTCGGTGCGATCTCCACGGGGACCGCGTTCACGACCGTAACGATCGCGTGAGCGCTTTTCACGGGGTTCGCGGTTGTCGTTGCCGCCGTCAGCTGGCGCTGTGGTCTCGGCAGCATTCTGCACGTCGCGGGTTGGTTCCGTATCGGCAAAGCCCAGTTGGGTTTGTGCGCCTTCAGCTGCACCCGGTTGCTGCTCCGCACCCTCCTGGCGTGGGCCGCGCTCGTCACGGCGTCCACGTCCGCGTCCACCACGGCTGCGGCCGCCTTCGCGGCCTTCCGGGCGACCTTCTGCGTCGCTTGGGTTGGCATCGGCGCGCTGGACGTTGGTGTCCATTGCATTCGCTTCACCCGTTGCGTCTTCACGCGGAGCCTGGTCTGGGCGAGGGCCATTGCGGCCCTGACGACCACCGCGCTCACCGCCACGCTCCGCCCCACGGTCACCGCGTTCATTGCGGTTTCCGCCACGCTCACCACCGCGGTCACCACGGCCATTGCCAGCATTTGGCGTTCCAGCTTCCACTGGTGCCTGTGCGGACACGTTCATTTCCTGGGTACGGCCTTCCGCATCCTGGCGTTCACGTGGGCCTGCGCCTTGGCGCTCACCACGTTCGCCACCGCGACCACCACGGCCGCCGCGGTTGCCTCGCCCATCACTACGACCCTCATTGCGACCTTCGCCACGGCCTTCCGGACGCGCTTCGCCGCGTGGGCCGCGATCGCCGCGTCCTTCGTTACGACCACCATTGCGGTTGCCATCACGACCGCTGCCTTGGCGGCCATCGCGCTTGTCGTCTGCCTTGGGGGCAGCTACTGGGGCTGTGCTCTTGGGCTTCTCTTCTGCACCAAACAGACCCTTGATCCAGGCAATGAAGCCCTTGCTTGCGGGCGTTTGCGCTGCTTTGGCAGCAGGCCGGGCGACGTGGGCTGGCGCCTGTGCTTTGACGGGCTCTGGCTTGGGCGGAGCGATCGGCGCAGGTGCATCCGGCAAAACGCCCTTGATGATCGGCGTTTGCTTATTGGTCGGCTCTTGCGAACGACGCGTCACCGAAGTGGGGTCTTCCACCACGTCAGCCATCTTGTAGCTGGCTTCGATATTGTCCAGACGTGGGTCGTCGTGCTTCAGGCGTTCGAGCTTGTAGTTGGGCGTTTCCAGTGTCTTGTTAGGCACCAGCAACACGTTGATACGCTGCTTGAGTTCGATCTTGGCGACTTCGGAACGCTTTTCGTTCAGCAGGAACGAAGCAACATCCACCGGAACCTGGCACAGCACTGAGGCAGTGCTGTCTTTCAGCGATTCTTCCTGGATGATCCGCAGAATCTGCAAAGCGCTGGATTCTGTGTCGCGGATATGGCCAGAGCCACCGCAACGTGGGCAAGGAATCGAAGCACCTTCGCTAAGCGCAGGCCTCAGACGTTGTCGGCTCATTTCCATCAGGCCGAACTTGGAGATGGTGCCAAATTGCACACGGGCGCGGTCCTGGCGCAGCGCGTCGCGCAAGCGGTTTTCCACTTCGCGGCGGTTGCGGGACTCTTCCATGTCGATAAAGTCGATCACGATCAGGCCACCCAAGTCGCGCAAGCGCATCTGGCGTGCTACTTCGTCAGCGGCTTCCAGGTTGGTACGAGTAGCAGTCTCTTCGATGTCGCCGCCCTTGATAGCGCGGGCCGAGTTCACGTCCACGGACACCAAGGCTTCGGTGTGGTCGATCACGATGGCACCGCCGGAGGGCAACTGCACCGTGCGGGCGTAGGCCGATTCGATCTGGTGTTCGATCTGAAAGCGGCTGAACAGCGGAGCGTCGTCACGGTAGCGCTTCACGCGGGCAGCGTGTTCGGGCATCACGTGGGCCATGAACTGCTGGGCTTGTTCGTACACGTCGTCGGTGTCGATCAGGATGTCGCCGATGTCGTGGTTGAAGTAATCGCGGATTGCGCGGATCACCAAGGAAGACTCTTGGTAAATCAGGTACGCACCCTTGCCGCCCTTGGCAGCGCCGTCGATGGCGGTCCAGAGCTTCAATAGGTAGTTCAAGTCCCACTGCAGCTCTGGCGCGCTGCGGCCGATGCCGGCGGTGCGCGCAATGATGGACATGCCGTTGGGGTATTCCAACTGGTCCATGTTTTCTTTGAGCTCGGCACGGTCGTCGCCCTCGATGCGGCGCGATACGCCACCGCCACGGGGGTTGTTGGGCATCAGGACCACATAGCGGCCAGCCAGCGAGACAAAGGTAGTCAGGGCTGCGCCCTTGTTGCCACGCTCTTCTTTTTCCACTTGCACCAGCAGTTCCTGGCCTTCGCGGATCGCATCCTGGATGCGGGCGTTGCCGGCGGAGACGCCTTGCTGGAAGTAAGTCTTTGAGATTTCCTTGAACGGCAGGAAGCCGTGGCGGTCTTCGCCGTAGTCCACGAAGCAGGCTTCGAGGGAGGGCTCGACGCGTGTGACGACGGCCTTGTAGATATTGCCCTTGCGCTGTTCGCGCCCTTCGATTTCGATTTCGTAGTCGAGGAGTTTTTGTCCGTCGACAATGGCCAGGCGGCGTTCTTCAGCCTGCGTGGCGTTGATCAGCATCCGTTTCATGGATTGCATCCTTCTTCAGTTAACACATGCCCGAGATGGGCTAACGGTGCCTGACTGACGAATCGAAACGCGGTGGAATTGCCGGGGAGCTTTGTGTCACCGAAGGTGACTAAGCGTAGGCGCGTGGATGGGGACGAGGGAGTGCGTTTGTGAATTTGCTATCAAACTAATAGCTGGTTGCGCCGCTGTTGCAGGCGCTGCAGGCCGATTCATGCCAAAAACCGCAGCGAATACGCTGGGCAGGCAAAGAGTCATCAGGCACAACAACACAAACATCTCGTTTCATTCCATTCGCAGACGGCTGCCTGCGAACTTTGGGTATTCCGTTTCAGAGTTTCAATTCGTCGGCTTGGCCAAGGAGACTGCGGGCCATCACAGGCATTTGGCATGTGACTTGCGGGCGGGTCTTCCTGGCGGCATCGACCTTCCAGCGAGGCCGGGGGCAGACTGTGGACTAAACTCCAGACAAATCAACCACTTACGGCACAACGCTAGTGAAACACATTATAGGGGGCAATCCCGCGCCTGCGGGCCCTCCCGTCAAATTGGTCACCGTGGACGAGGAAAGCGCCGGGCAACGCCTGGACAACTTCCTGATGCGACAGCTCAAAGGCGTTCCCAAGACCCATATTTACCGCATCATTCGCAGTGGTGAAGTGCGTATTAATAAGGGACGGGTCAGCGCTGATACGCGCATCCAAGCCGGGGATGTGGTGCGGGTACCGCCGGTTCGGGTGTCCGAACGGGCGGCCGAGAAGACCGAGGCGATGGCCCAGCAGGTGGCCCAACATGCGGCATCGGGTTCCGCGCCCGCACGGGATTTTCCAGTCTTGTACGAGGATGAATGGTTCTTGGCCATCAATAAACCTGCAGGCGTGGCCGTCCATGGTGGCTCCGGCGTCAGTTTTGGAGTCATCGAGCAGTTGCGCATGGCGCGTCCGGGCGCCGACTATCTGGAACTGGTGCATAGGCTGGACCGGGAAACCAGTGGAATTCTGCTGGTCGCCAAGCGGCGCAGTGCGCTCAAAGACCTGCAAAACCAATTCCGCGAACGGGAAACCGGCAAGACTTATCTCGCGATGGCGCTGGGCCATTGGCCCTCTAACAAGAAGGTGCTGGACAAGCCGCTGCACAAATACCTGCTGGCTGGAAAAAACGGCGAAGAGGGTGAGCGGCGTGTCAAGGTGGTTTCAAAGGACGACCCGGATGGCATGCCGTCGCTGACGCTGGTCAAGGTGCGGGCCGCCTCCAAGGAGTTGTCCCTGCTGGAAGTGACGATCAAAACCGGCCGTACGCACCAGATTCGTGTGCACCTGGCGTCCGAGGGTTTCCCGATAGCCGGAGACGACAAATACGGTGACTTTGAGTGGAACAAGGACCGAGCTAAAGCCGTTGGCCCTAAAGCGCTCAAGCGCATGTTTTTGCATGCCTGGAATCTGAAAATCCGCCATCCAAAAACTGGTAAGGCCATCCATCTCGCGGCTGAGTTGCCAGTGGAGCTCGCCGATTACGTGGAGCAAGTTTTGCCCGGCACATACCCGTTTCCTGAGAGTTCATCGTGAGTCCGTCCACTCCACGCACCCGTCAGTTCGATTTGATTGCCTTCGATTGGGATGGCACGCTGTTTGACTCCACCGCCATCATCACGCGCAGTATTCAGTTGGCAGTCGCCGACGTCGGCGGCAAGGTACCCAGCGACCAAGAAGCCTCCTTTGTGATTGGCTTGGGTCTGATGCAGGCATTGGCCCATGCCGCGCCCGATGTGCCGCAGGAAAAATATGCCGAACTGGGCGCCCGCTACCGGCACCACTACAGCCAACACCAGAACGACATTTGCCTGTTCAACGGCGTATTGCCCATGCTCGCAGATTTGCGCGCACGCCAGCACTTGCTGACTGTCGCCACCGGAAAGAACCGCCGCGGGCTGGACGAAGCGCTGCACGCGGTGGAACTCAAAAACCTGTTTGACGGTTCACGCACTGCGGATGAAACGGCGGGCAAGCCGCATCCACAAATGCTGCTGGAGCTGATGCAGGAATTCGGCGTGCCCCGTGAACGTGTGCTGATGATTGGTGACACCACGCACGATTTGCAAATGGCGCTGAACGCTGGTTGCGCCAGTGTAGGTGTGAGCTACGGCGCGCACGAACCCGCTGCGTTTGACGCACTGCAGCCCCGGTTCGTGGCGCATTCGGTGGCCGAGTTGCATGCGTGGTTGATGGCGAATGGCTGACATCATCCCCTTGTGCAACTCGCGCGACCTCGTCAACAGCGGCGAGGCAGTGCCATTTGACGTGGTCTATTGCGGGCGTACCTGCACAGCGTTTGCCATCCGCTATGCCGATGAAGCCCATGCGTATCTGAACCAGTGTTCCCATGTGCCCATGGAGATGGACTACCAGCCCAACCGCTTTTTTGACCTGACGGGCCATGCCTTGATTTGTGCAACCCACGGCGCCACCTATTCACCCCGCACTGGCGAATGTCGAGGCGGCCCGTGCCGAGGCGGATTGGTCAAAATCGCCCTCACAGAACACGATGGCGTAGTGCACTGGCATACTGCCCCCACCCTGAAACCCGTAGATTTTTAACCATGTACGAATCAAATTCGCCCCAAACGCCCGCAGACAGTGCGCAAGCAGCTATCAAAAATGAAGCAACTGGCGTATCTCAAGCGCAAGGCTGGGAGCGCGCTACGCTGGAGAAGCTGGCCATGGCCTCGCTGGTGGAGCAGCGCGCAGCGCGGCGCTGGCGCAATGGCATTCGTCTGGCTTGGCTGGGATTTTTCGTTTTGTTGATCTGGATTGGTCTGAGCCGCGGCGGGCCAGCAACGGATGTCACCAAACCGCATACCGCGGTGGTGGAAATCAAGGGTGAAATTGCATCGGGTACCGATGCCAGCGCCGAACTGGTGGTAGCAGCGATGCGAGCCGCTTTCGAAGACCAGGGCGCACAGGCGGTGGTGCTTCTGATCAACTCACCAGGCGGTAGCCCGGTGCAGGCCGGCATCATCAATGACGAAATCCGCCGGCTGCGTGCCAAGCACAACAAGCCGGTGTATGCGGTGGTGGAAGAGACTTGTGCGTCGGCCGCTTATTACATCGCTGTTGGCGCGGATCAGATTTTTGTCGATAAGGCCAGCGTGGTCGGCAGCATTGGCGTGTTGATGGATGGCTTTGGCTTTACCGGGTTGATGGACAAAATCGGCGTCGAGCGGCGTTTGATGACAGCCGGTGAAAACAAAGGTTTCATGGACCCGTTCAGCCCGCAAACCGAGAAGCAGCGTGTGTTTGCGCAGGCCATGCTGGACCAGATTCACCAGCAATTCATCAAGGTAGTCAAAACAGGTCGCGGCACCCGTCTGAAAGAAACCCCGGAGACTTTCAGTGGCCTTTTCTGGACCGGTCAGCAGGCCGTTGAGATGGGGCTGGCGGACCAATTGGGCAATGTGGATTTTGTGGCGCGTGAAATCGTCAAGGCCGAAGATCTGGTGGACTACACCCGCCGCGACAATGTGGCCGAACGCTTGGCCAAGCGCTTTGGTGCATCGGTGGGTGAATCGATGGCACGCACACTCAAGCTTGCCCCCGCAATCCGCTAGCGACCTATAGCAAACACGGTCGGCGTGCTGTTGTCCAGCACCCATCCGTTCTTTTTCCAGCCTTTGACCCCATCGCTTCGGCATTGCGCCGTGGCCAGCGTCAATCCGCTGGCGGTTGCCAGTCGGGTGTTCTGTTGCAAGCTTTGCAGCAGTGTTTGCAACAATGCCTGATTGCGGTAAGGCGTCTCGATGAAGAGTTGCGTCTGGCCGGTTTTAAGTGCCAGACTTTCCAGTTCGCGAATCCGGCTTGCGCGTTCATCGGGAGCTACCGGCACGTAGCCTACAAATGCGAAATTTTGCCCGTTGAGTCCGCTGGCAGCCAGCGCCAGCAGGATGGACACCGGGCCGACCAGCGGCACGACAGGAATACCCAGATCGTGTGCCGCGCGCACCACCGATGAGCCGGGGTCAGCGATGGCTGGCATACCCGCTTCACTGACCAGCCCCATGGAATGCCCATCCAGCGCAGGTTTCAGCAGGGGGCGCGCATCAAACTGACCACTGTGGTCGCCCTTTTTATGCACTTCGCGGGGTAATTCCTGGATCTGCATGGCTTGCAGTGGCGCGGCCAAAGGGTGGATTTCTGCTACCCGCTTCAGGTAAGCACGTGTGGACTTGGCGTTTTCGCTGACCCAGTGTTGCAGGGTTGCGGCGACCGTCAATGTGCCGGCAGGCATGCTGTCACTCAAGGATGATTGGCTGTCGCAGCCAAAGTCCAGCGGCGCAGGGACCAGGTACAGGGTTCCGGGCCTGGCGGTCATGCTTTAGCCAATAGTGGGATGCCTGCTGCGCGCAACATAGCGGCCGTGCGGATCAATGGAAGGCCGACCAACGCAGTGGGGTCGTCGTTGTCGATTTTCTCCAGCAAAGCAATTCCGAGGCCCTCGCTCTTAGCGCTGCCCGCGCAGTCGTAAGGTTCCTCGGCATGCAGGTAGTGGGTGATCTCGTCATCGGTGAGGTGGCGAAACGTTACACGTACGGGCGCCACGTCTTGCTGGCAGAAACCAGTGTCCTGGCAGACGACAGCCAGCGCGGTCTGAAACACGACGGTTTTCCCGCGCATCTCCTGCAACTGCGCCAATGCCCGTTCGAAATTGCCGGGCTTGCCCAACGCTTTGCCGTCCAGATCGGCAACCTGATCAGAGCCAATCACAACGCAATCGGGAAAACGGGCCGCTACGGCCTGAGCCTTAGACAAAGCCAGCCTCTGGGCCAGCACGAGCGGCGTTTCGCCAGGCAACGAGGACTCGTCAACGTGCGGAGCCTCCACATCAAAAGGAATGCGCAGTCGGGACAGGAGCTCGCGGCGGTAAACCGAAGTGGAGCCCAAAATGAGGCGGCGTGGTGCGGGAATATCCATGGCCTGATTCTCTTACACTGTGGTCATGAAACATCTGCAGGACCCTCGTCGACTGGATATTGCTGCTTTCGCGAAGGAGGGCGGAACGCTTGCGGGCGAAGAACGTTTGGCCAAGTTTGGCCGTCTGATCGAAGAGTCCAAGGGCGTTGGCGCAGAGAATCTGCTGCACTTTGAGGCGCAGGGTAGTGTCAAGGCGGATGCCGCTGGCGTGGACGAGGCCTGGGTACATCTGGCTGCGCATACGACGATTGCGCTGACCTGCCAGCGTTGCCTGGGACCGGTCGATGTTGAAGTCCAATTTGAGCGTGATTTCCGGTTTGTAGCGACCGAAGAACTGGCGGAGATCGAAGATGAGGAGTCCGAGGAAGATGTATTGGTTTTGAGCCGCACATTCGATTTGATGGAGCTGGCAGAGGACGAGTTGCTGATGGACATGCCCACTGCACCCAAGCATGACGTTTGCCCTCAGCCGGTCAAAATGTCAGTCGCTGACACCGGTTTCGTGGCGGAGGAGGTCGAGAAGCCCAACCCGTTTGCGGTGCTGGGAAAGCTTAAAAAAGATGGGCTTGGCGATTGAGGTCTTATTAGGCTATAATCCAAGGCTTCGCGCAGTTTTTCTCACGAGACTTGGCGCATTGACTAACCCTTAACCGTGTTGCACCTGTGCAGCACCTCGCCCAGGAGCGAATCATGGCTGTTCAACAAAACAAAAAGTCCCCATCCAAGCGCGGTATGCACCGTTCGCACAATGCACTGGTAGTGCCCGGTATCGCTGTGGAATCCACCACTGGCGAGACCCACCTGCGTCACCACATCAGCCCCACCGGTTTTTACCGTGGTCGCAAGGTGCTGAAGACCAAATCTGAAGCCTGATCCCCAGCGATCAGCTTGCCAAAAGCCTTAAAGGCCCGAAGCTACGTTTCCAGTAGCATCGGGCTTTTTGCTTTCTGCGCCATTCCTGCCGACATTGACCCCCTTATTTTCTGATGACAACCCTCGCTGTTGATTGCATGGGCGGAGACCATGGCACTGAAGTCACGCTGCCCGCTTGCCGCGCCTTTCTGGACCGCCACCCGGAGGCCTCCCTGATTTTGGTAGGTTTGCCGGAGGTATTTGTCGGGTTCTCGCATCCCCGCGCCAGCGTTGTTGCGGCCAGCGAGGTGGTGGCCATGGATGACCCACTGGAGGTGGCGCTGCGCAAAAAGAAGGATTCGTCTATGCGCATTGCCATTCAGCAGGTCAAGGATGGTGCCGCCCAGGCGGCGGTGTCGGCGGGCAACACTGGTGCTTTGATGGCGATTTCGCGCTATTTGCTGAAAACCCTGGATGGCATCGAGCGTCCAGCGATTGCCGCACAGATTCCCAATGCCCTTGGAGGGGCTACGACCGTGCTCGATTTGGGTGCAAACGTGGATTGCACTGCCGAGCACTTGCTGCAGTTCGCTGTGATGGGGTCGGCGTTGGTGTCTGTGCTCAATAACGATGCATCGCCTTCGGTGGGCTTGCTTAATATCGGTGAAGAAGTCATCAAAGGCAACGAAGTCATCAAAAAAGCGGGTGAACTGTTGCGTTCTGCCGCTAATTCCGGTGATTTGAATTTTTACGGAAATGTCGAAGGCAACGATATTTTTAAGGGCGTGGTCGATATCGTGGTTTGCGACGGTTTTGTCGGAAATGTGGCTCTGAAGACCAGTGAAGGTCTTGCCGGGATGATCGGTGGTTTTTTGAAGGCTGAGTTTTCTCGCAATATATTTACAAAAATTGCTGCGATCCTCTCTTATTCTGTTTTAACTTCGCTTAAAAATCGAGTTGACCACCGTCGCTATAACGGTGCGGCTCTATTGGGATTGCGTGGACTGGTCTTTAAAAGCCACGGATCGGCCGATGCCCTGGCCTTTGGGAACGCATTGAACCGCGCGTATGATGCAGCCCGAAACAACTTGCTTGACCGCGTCCAGGTCCGTATCGCTCATGCAGCACCTTTGTTGGTGCCTGCTCCCGAAGCGGTCTGATCCTCGCGGGTGCACATTGCGCCATTCATGAGACGATTTTCAAAAATTACAGGTACCGGTAGCTACTTGCCGCCGCGGCGCCTGACCAATGCAGACCTGGTTGCCCAATTGGCAGCCACCGGCGTGGAAACCTCGGACGAGTGGATTGTCGAGCGGACGGGCATCCGTGCGCGCCACTTTGTCGATGACGGGGTATTTAGCAGCGACCTGGGACTGGAAGCCGCCAAGAGTGCATTGGCCGCCGCCGGCCGTACTCCGCAGGAAGTCGATCTGATCATCGTGGCCACGTCGACCCCCGACATGGTGTTTCCGTCCACCGCCTGCATTCTGCAAAACAAGCTGGGCGCCAATGGCGGTGCGGCGTTTGACGTTCAAGCGGTTTGCAGCGGCTTTGTTTATGCGCTGACCATTGCGGACGCGATGATCCAGTCGGGATCAGCCAAATGCGCGCTGGTCATCGGCACTGAAGTTTTCTCCCGTATTCTGGATTTCAAGGATCGGACCACCTGCGTGCTGTTTGGTGACGGCGCGGGCGCGGTGGTGCTGGAAGCGTCAGACACGCCCGGCGTGCTGGCTTCCGATCTTCACGCCGACGGCAAACACGTGGGCATTTTGTGTGTACCGGGCCATGTATCGGGCGGACATATCCTGGGCGATCCCTTGCTCAAGATGGACGGTCAGGCCGTTTTTAAATTGGCTGTGGGGGTACTGGAAAGCGCTGCGCGCGCCACGCTGGCCAAGGCTGGGAAAACGGAGGCCGATATTGATTGGCTGATTCCGCACCAGGCCAATATCCGAATCATGCAAAGCACTGCCAAAAAGCTGAAACTGTCTATGGACAAAGTGGTGGTGACGGTTGACCAGCATGGCAACACGTCTGCGGCGTCTATCCCCTTGGCGCTGGATTGGGCGGTGCGCGGCGGCAAGATCAAATCCGGTGACACATTAATGCTTGAGGGTGTTGGTGGTGGTTTTACCTGGGGCGCGGTGCTATTGAATTGGTAGCTGCTTACGCACACTCTGTGCGCTCTACAGCCACTTTTTATATAAATCTATGAAGCAATTTGCATTTGTTTTTCCTGGCCAGGGCTCGCAGTCGGTCGGCATGCTCGACGTCTGGGGCGATCACCCGCTGGTGGTTCAGACCCTGAAAGAAGCTTCTGATGCGCTGGGCGAAGACCTGGGCCGCTTGATCCAGGAAGGCCCCAAGGAAGATCTGGCGCTGACCAGCAATACCCAGCCCGTCATGTTGGTGGCGGGTGTCGCGGCCTACCGTGTATGGATGTCGGAAGTCGGCATTGCGCCCAACGCGGTGGCAGGTCACTCGCTGGGCGAATACACGGCATTGGTTGCTGCCGGTGCGCTGACCTTGGCGCAAGCGATTCCACTGGTGCGTCTGCGGGCGCAGGCCATGCAGGAAGCGGTCCCTGTGGGCACGGGAGCGATGGCCGCAATCTTGGGCATGGACGCTGCGAAGGTCGCTGCCGGCTGCCTTGAAGTGACGCAATCTTTCGGCGTACAAAGCAATGAAGTGGTGGAGGCCGCGAACTTCAACGATCCTTCACAAACCGTGATTTCCGGTAGCAAGCTGGCTGTCGAGAAAGCGTGCGAGGTGCTAAAGGCCAACGGCGCCAAACGGGCACTGCCATTGCCGGTGTCAGCACCGTTCCACTCCAGTCTGATGCGCCCTGCGGCCGAAAAGCTGCGCGAGCGTCTGGAGGCGATTGAGTTTGCCACTCCGCAAATTGCACTGATCAACAATATAGATGTCGCCGTTGAAGTGGATGCAGACCGCATCCGCGACGCGCTGTACCGCCAGGCGTTTGGTCCGGTGCGCTGGGTGGAGTGCGTGCAAGCGATCAAGGCACGTGGGCTGGAGACTGTCGTCGAATGTGGCCCGGGCAAGGTGTTGGCAGGTATGGTTAAGCGTATTGACGCTGGAATGACAGGTCTGCCCTTGTTTGACTCGGCCAGCCTGTTGGAAGTCAAAGGAGCCTTGGAATGAGTGAAGTGCAATTTGCAGGGCAGGTGGCGCTGGTCACCGGCGCATCGCGCGGTATTGGCGCATCGATTGCGCTGGAGCTGGCACGCAAAGGTCTGCGCGTCTATGGGACTGCTACCTCTGCCGCTGGTGCAGAACATATTCAACAAGCCTTGGCGGCGTTCCCTGATTGTTCCGGGCGGGTACTGGACGTGACCGACAGGGAAGCGGGCGACGCATTGGTAGACGCTATCGTCAAGGAAGCGGGCGCTTTGCATGTGCTGGTGAATAACGCCGGCATCACCCGTGACACGCTGGCGATGCGGATGAAGGATGACGATTGGGACGCAGTGATCGCGACCAATCTGAAAGGCGTTTTCGGCATGAGCCGCGCTGTGATCCGTCCGATGATGAAGCAGCGCTACGGCCGCATCATCAGTATTACGTCAGTGGTGGGTGCGTCTGGCAACCCCGGTCAGGCCAACTATGCGGCCGCCAAGGCAGGTGTGGCGGGCATGGCGCGTGCGCTGGCCCGTGAGCTGGGTTCGCGCAATATCACCGTGAATTGCGTGGCGCCCGGGTTTATTGAAACTGACATGACGGCCGGGTTAAATGAGGAGCAACAGAAGGCTCTGCTGGGGCAAATCCCGCTCGGTCATCTGGGAAAACCCTCGGATATTGCGCACGCCGTGGCCTACTTGGCCTCGCCCCAGGCCAGTTATGTGACGGGTCAGGAGCTGCACGTCAATGGTGGTATGTACATGTGATACTTTGCGGGACAGATCTTTAGCTCTGTCCCCAACTGGTTGGAAAAATGGGCCGAAATGTCCGCTCGGCTGCCTGCCTAGAGTTCGCACTCTAAGCGCAGGTAAAATCGCGGATTCTTTTACAACCCTTAGAGGGACCCCATGAGCGATATCGAAGTACGCGTCAAAAAAATAATTGCCGAACAACTCGGAGTTGAAGAGTCACAAGTCACCAACGAAAAAGCCTTCGTGGCCGATCTGGGTGCTGATTCTCTGGACACCGTGGAACTGGTAATGGCGCTGGAAGACGAATTCGGCATTGAGATTCCGGACGAAGACGCAGAAAAAATCACGACGGTGCAAAACGCCATCGATTACGCCACTAACCACAAAAAGGCCTAAAGGCCGATTGCCTATGTCCCGTCGTCGTGTAGTTGTCACTGGTTTGGGTTGTGTCAGTCCCGTAGGCAATACGGTCACGGAGGCTTGGGCCAATGTGTTGGCAGGCAAGTCAGGCATTGACCTGATCACCCGGTTTGATGCGTCTGCCTTTGCCTGCAAGATAGCCGGCGAAGTGCGAGGTTTCAATGTGGAGTCGTATATGACTTCCAAGGAAGCCCGCACGATGGACACCTTTATCCATTACGGTATTGCTGCAGCGGTACAGGCAGTGCAGGACTCTGGCTTGCCCACCGGTGAAGCGCTGGATGAAGAAATGGCAACCCGCATCGGTTGCCTGATTGGTTCGGGCATCGGCGGTCTGCCGATGATCGAAGAGACGCACACCGAATTGACGAACCGCGGCCCACGCCGCATTTCGCCATTTTTCGTGCCTGCGTCCATCATCAATATGACCGCTGGCCATGTGTCGATCCGGTTTGGCTTCAAGGGCCCGAACCTTGCCATCGTCACAGCCTGCACCACGGGTTTGCACTGCATAGGCGAGGCAGGCCGCATGATCGAGTACGGTGACGCTGACGTGATGGTGGCAGGTGGCTCCGAAGCCACGGTGTCTCCGCTGGGTATTGGCGGTTTTGCCGCGATGCGCGCAATGAGCACCCGCAATGACGACCCAGCCACAGCTTCGCGCCCCTGGGACAAAGACCGCGATGGTTTTATATTGGGCGAGGGCGGCGGTGTGATGGTGCTCGAAGAGTACGAACATGCCAAGGCACGCGGTGCCAAGATTTACGCTGAACTGGCGGGCTTTGGCATGAGCGCCGATGCCGGCCACATGACCGCTCCCAACATGGACGGCCCGCGCCGCGCCATGGTCAATGCCATGCGCAACGCAGGCGTGAATGCGGACCAGGTCGATTACCTGAATGCGCACGGCACATCCACTCCGTTGGGCGATCTCAACGAGACCAATGCGATCAAGGCCGCGCTGGGCGACCATGCCAAGAACATGGTGGTCAGTTCTACCAAATCCATGACCGGTCACTTGCTGGGTGGCGCGGGCGGTTTGGAGTCCGTGTTCACGGTGCTGGCACTGCACCACCAAAAGTGTCCACCGACCATCAACATTTTCAACCAGGATCCCGAGTGCGATCTGGACTACTGCGCCAACACTGCGCGCGATATGCAGATTGATGTTGCGGTGAAGAACAACTTCGGCTTTGGCGGTACCAACGGTACCTTGGTATTCAAGCGGATCTGACCGCCACGGTCGATCGATGGGCGTATGCATCGGCCGCCTGCAGTTAGCCACCACGTAGCGAGGTCCCAGTGGCACGGATTCTTGCTGCTGGGCCTTTGGCTGATGGCACTCGGACCCTTGTTTTACGTCTCTGTTTCGCACCGATCTCTCTTGCCTTCCGCTGCACTTTCCGCGATTTGGCTAATCTGCGGATGGGTTGCCCTGCGTGCATGGTCTGCTTCAGCCAAAGGGCTACTCCAATGGGATGGTGAGCACTGGCATTGGATTCAGAGTGGCGAAGGTCAAGCTTGCCAAGTGCAGATGGCGTGGGATTTTCAACATCTTGTTTTGATACGGCTGACCGTCGCCGAAACCCCTATCCAGTGGCTGTGGCTGGAATCCGGCGCAAGCGTGTTTCAATGGAATGCTTTGCGCAGGGCCTTGGTGAGTGCGGAGGCCGGATTTACCGAACCTTCACCCATCAGTGATCTTGAAGGTCAACGATGAGTCACCATATTTCGTTCGAAGCCTAGGCTGGCTTCTTTTTGAATCGCATTGACCGTTTGTACTTGGAGAGAAACTGATGAAAATCTTGGCAATACAAGCTTTGCGCACTTTGACAGTCGCGGTGGCCCTGGGCAGTACCGCGTTGTTCGTAACTGCGCCCCTGCAACCCGTCTATGCCCAAGCGCGTGGGCTACCGGACTTTACCGATCTGGTGGAGCAGGTAGGTCCCTCGGTGGTCGGTGTTCGCACCCTGGAAAAATTGATTCCGCGTGTCCAGCAGCGACTCAACGACGAAGAAATGCTGGAGTTCTTCCGCCGTTTTGGGTTACCGGTACCTAATACCCCGCGCCAGACCCCCCGGCAAAGCCAGCCGCAGCAAGAGGCCGAGCCCCAACCCCGCGGTGTTGGCTCGGGCTTTATCCTGTCTGCCGATGGTTTTATCATGACCAATGCCCATGTGGTGGAAGGTGCGGATGAGGTGTTGGTGACGCTGACCGACAAGCGCGAATTCAAGGCCAAGATCATTGGTTCGGACACGCGTAGCGATATAGCAGTTGTGAAAATCGAAGCCACTGGGCTACCGGCTGTTCGGATTGGCGACGTCAATCGTCTGAAGGTTGGAGAGTGGGTCATGGCGATCGGCTCACCATTCGGTCTGGAAAATACCGTTACTGCCGGCATCGTCAGCGCCAAACAGCGCGACACCGGCGGTGACCTTCCGCTGATTCAGACCGATGTGGCAATCAATCCTGGTAATTCGGGCGGCCCACTGCTCAATATGCGCGGTGAGGTGGTCGGCATCAACAGTCAGATCTATTCCCGATCAGGCGGTTTCATGGGTATTTCGTTTGCAATCCCCATGGACGAAGCGGTGCGGGTCAGCGAGCAGTTGCGCACCAATGGGCGTGTGACCCGCGGTCGCATTGGGGTGACTATCGATCAGGTCAGCAAGGAAGTGGCGGAGTCCATTGGTTTGGGTAAGGCTGCGGGAGCAATGGTGCGCGGCGTTGAATCCGGTGGACCGGCCGACAAAGCGGGTATCGAAGCTGGCGACATCATTACCAAGGTGGACGGCAAAACGGTCGATAGCTCAAACGATCTGCGCCGTTTGGTGGGTGGAGCCAAGCCCGGGGCCAAGAGCACCATCACCGTGTTCCGCCGTGGCGCCAGCAAAGATCTGAGTGTCGTGGTTGCGGAGCTAGAAGAAAAGCCAGTCGCCAAGGCCGTCAGTAAGGAGGACAAATCCAAAGCCGCGGCTGCGCAAAGCTTCGGCCTGGCAGTGAGCGGACTCACTGAAGCGCAGAAGAAAGAGATCGGCGTCAAGAGCGGTGTGCGCGTAGATGCTGCAGTTGAAGGCGCTGCGCGCGCAGGTTTACGTGAAGGCGACGTGGTCATTGAGGTTGGCAACCTGGTGGTGGCATCGGTCAAGGATTTCGATGCTGCGATTGCCAAGAGCGACAAGAGCAAACCCCTCACGGTTTTGTTCCGTCGCGGAGAGTGGACCCAGTACGCGGTAATACGCCCTAACCGCCCCTCGAAGGATTAAACGGGCATAGCCCGCAACTTTTGCGGGCTATTGACTAGGCTTTTGCGCCCAAGCGACAAAAATATTTTTGTCGCTTGGGTGAGAAGACTTGGTGTTTGCGCCTACTAACTTTAGTTGAGTGCGTGCATTTTGGTTAGAATAACGGCGTCTCTCAGCCCATTATGGGTATATGGGTGCCCTAAATCTCCGTGTTTTGCGATGTTATCGGCTCCCCCACAGTCGATCCACAGATCACCCACAAGTTGTCCAGAGCCTTTCAGCTCAAAATTGTTTATAAGCTGTGAATAAGTTTACTGTTGTCGCATCGCAACGACCCCAAAAGGTGATTTTTGGTGCTGTGCACCCCGGACTTTTTGCCTACAATGAAGCTCCAACCTTCGCAGTTGCCAAAGATTGTTGGTTCAGGGCGCGTCGTCAACCGACGCGCCCTTTTTTCTTGCCCGCTCCGTTTTAATTCAATCACTTGAAGCTTGTCGTTGATGAATCACATCAGAAATTTCTCCATCATTGCGCACATTGATCATGGCAAATCCACGCTCGCCGACCGCTTGATCCAACGTTGCGGCGGCCTTGAAGCACGCGAGATGGAAGCGCAGGTGCTCGACTCCATGGACATCGAGAAAGAGCGTGGGATAACCATCAAGGCGCAGACCGCTGCACTGCAATACAAGGCCAAAGACGGACAGGTCTACAACCTCAATCTGATCGACACACCTGGGCATGTGGACTTCTCGTACGAAGTGAGCCGATCACTCTCCGCATGCGAAGGCGCGTTGCTGGTTGTGGATGCATCACAAGGTGTGGAAGCACAGACCGTGGCGAATTGCTACACCGCGCTGGACCTGGGCGTGGAAGTGCTGCCGGTCTTGAACAAGATTGATCTGCCCAACGCGGACCCTGACAACGCGCGCAGCGAAATCGAAGATGTGATCGGCATCGACGCGACTGACGCTCTCGTGTGCTCCGCCAAAACTGGCCTGGGGATCGAAGAGATCCTGGAAATGATTGTGGCCAAGGTGCCTGCACCGAAGGGCAATCCTGACGCGCCGCTGCGCGCGATGATCATCGACAGCTGGTTCGATCCCTATGTCGGCGTGGTGATGCTGGTGCGTGTGGTCGACGGTCGTCTGGGCAAGGGTGAGCGCATCAAGATGATGGCGTCTGGCGCGATGTACAACGCCGACAATGTGGGCGTATTCACCCCCGCCAACCAGCCGCGCCAGTCGCTAGAAGCGGGCGAAGTGGGTTACATCATTGCAGGCATCAAGGAGTTGCAAGCGGCTAAGGTCGGCGACACCGTCACGCTGATCAAGTCCGGCACTGGCGGGGCTGCTGCCACCGCCACCGAGGCGCTTCCGGGTTTCAAGGAAATCCAGCCTCAGGTGTTTGCCGGTCTGTATCCAACCGAAGCCAGCGAGTACGACTCGCTGCGCGATGCGCTGGAGAAGCTCAAGCTCAACGATGCCTCATTGCATTACGAGCCGGAAGTGTCCCAAGCGCTCGGATTCGGTTTCCGTTGCGGCTTCCTGGGCCTGCTCCATATGGAGATCGTGCAAGAGCGCCTGGAGCGTGAGTTCGACCAGGACCTGATCACCACCGCGCCCAGCGTGGTCTACCAGGTGGTGAAGAACGATGGCGAAGTGGTGATGGTGGAAAACCCGTCCAAGATGCCAGAGATTGGCAAGACGGCCGAGATTCGAGAGCCCATCGTCACGATGCACCTCTATATGCCGCAAGAGTATGTGGGTGTCGTGATGACACTGGCAGTCCAAAAGCGCGGCGTGCAAATGAATATGGCCTACAAAGGTCGCCAGGTCGTGTTGACTTACGAGATGCCGCTGGCCGAAATCGTGCTCGATTTCTTTGACAAACTCAAGAGTGTGAGTCGGGGCTACGCCTCCATGGATTACGAATTCAAAGAATACCGAGCGGCCGATGTGGTCAAGGTGGACATCTTGTTGAATTCCGAGAAGGTCGATGCGCTGTCTATCATGTTGCATCGCGCCCAGAGCCAATACCGCGGCCGCGCCGTGGTGGCGAAGATGCGTGAGATCATTTCCCGCCAGATGTACGACGTAGCGATCCAGGCGGCCATCGGCGCCAACATCATTGCGCGTGAGACAATCAAAGCGCTGCGCAAAAACGTCTTGGCCAAATGCTATGGCGGCGATATTTCACGCAAACGCAAGCTCCTCGAAAAGCAAAAAGCAGGCAAGAAACGCATGAAGCAAATCGGTTCCGTGGAAGTTCCACAAGAGGCCTTCCTCGCAATTTTGCAGGTGGAAGACTGATGCAAGCCTTTACCTCTGCGGTACTGGCCGCTTTTGTTTTATATCTGGCCTCCTGGTACTTCGGTGCCGTTGAAGGCAACTTCGCCTTGGTTCTGTTTTTGGCCAGTGTTGTGACCGGTTTGTACTGGCTGGCCGAGCGTTTTTACTTTTTACCGCAGCGCCAAAAGGCGGCGGCGGCGCTGGAAGCGAATGACATTCAACGCCGAGCAGAGTTGAACAGCAAGGGCATCACCCAAGTAGACGGCGATATTGCGCAAGCGCGCGAAACACTGCTGATGCAGCCCTGGTGGCTGGATTGGACCGCGGGGCTGTTCCCGGTAATCATTACCGTGTTTCTGCTACGGGCTTTTTTGTTTGAGCCCTTCAAGATACCTTCCGGCTCCATGATTCCCACCTTGCTGGTGGGCGACCTGATCCTCGTCAACAAGTTTACCTACGGCTTGCGCTTGCCAGTACTGAACACCAAGATCACTGAGGGAACGCCGCCCCAGCGCGGCGACGTCATGGTGTTCCGCTATCCGCCCAAGCCCAGCCAGGACTACATCAAGCGCGTGGTTGGTGTACCTGGCGATACCGTGGCCTACAAAAACAAGCGACTCACTGTCAATGGCGAAGTGATGGATACCCAGACACTTCCAGAGTTCTTTGATGAAGATGCGATGCGCTACTTCAAGCAGTTTGAAGAAACGCTTGGGGGCAAGAAGCACCGACTGTTGAACAATGATGACGCGCCTGCATTTGTTGCCGGCGCCAGCGCATTCGACGGCCGCGAGGGATGTACCTATACCGTTGAAGGAGTGACCTGCAAGGTGCCTGTTGGACACTACTTCATGATGGGCGACAATCGGGATAATTCTCTGGATTCCCGCTATTGGGGATTCGTGCCGGAGAAGAATATAGTTGGCAAGGCATTTCTGGTGTGGATGAACTTTGGTAATCTTCGCCGGATCGGTTACTTTGACTGATGCCTGTATTCAATTCAGTGAACTTGGTAGGGGACAAAAAATGACAGTGCAAACTCGGTCCAAACAACGCGGTATCTCGTTTATCGGACTCATATTTGTGGGCGCAGTGCTGGCCATGGCTGGTGTCGTCGCAGCGCAAGTATTTCCTACTGCCGTGGAGTACATGGCGATCCAGAAGGCTGTCAACCGCGCCAAAGATGGCAGCACGGTCCAGGAAGTTCAGAATCTGTTCGACAAATCAAGTGCCATTGATGACATCAAGTCCATCTCTGGCAAGGATTTGATCGTCACCAAAGAGGGGGACAAAGTAGTCGTTAGCTTTTCCTATGAACGGGAAATCCATCTGGCAGGCCCCGCGTTCCTGACGCTGAAATACGCTGGTCGTTCCAAATAAGGTGGCTGATGGTCTGGTGGAGTTGCAGCGGCGCTTGCAACATGAATTCTCCACCCCGTCCCTGCTGGCCAGGGCGCTGACCCACCGCAGCTTTTCGAGTGACCATTACGAGCGCTTGGAGTTTTTGGGCGATTCGGTTCTCAATCTCGCTGTCTCTGATCTGCTCTATTCCCGTCTTGGGTCCTTGCCCGAAGGCGATCTCTCGCGTGTGCGCGCCAATCTCGTCAAACAGGACACCTTGCATCAACTGGCAGTGGGCCTAGGGCTGCCGGATGTACTCAAGCTGGGCGAAGGCGAAGTGCGATCGGGCGGCCAAAAGCGCCCCTCCATATTGGCAGATACGCTGGAGGCGGTGATTGGTGCGGTCTATCTGGATGCCGGTTTTGCCAGTGCACAGGCGCTGGTGCACCGCTTGTTTGACGCGGTAGAGATCAATCCCCAGATGGATGCGATTGGCAAAGATCCCAAGACTGAACTGCAAGAGTGGCTGCAAGGTCGCAAGATGAAGTTGCCCGTCTACAAAGTGGTGGGCACCATCGGTGCCGCCCATAAACAGAGCTTCGATGTGGAATGCGAGATTCCCGAGCTATTGCTGGCAGAGCGCGGCATTGGCGGCTCCCGGCGCGCGGGTGAACAGGCCGCCGCGGCCGCGATGCTGCAAACACTCAAGACCAAGGTAAAGCCATGACAACCGCTCCTAAAAAGATAGCTCCTTCCGCAAAATCTACGGCTTCTAAAGGCAAAAAGGATGTGGAAATCACCTCTGAGCCCGAAGTGCAGGAAAACCTGGACGCGATGCTCGAAGGTCTGCTCAAAAGCACACCCAAGCTGGCCCAGCCAGGCACGAAGGCCGAAGACCAACGCTGCGGTCTGGTGGCGATTGTGGGCAAGCCCAATGTCGGCAAGTCCACCCTGCTGAATGCACTGGTGGGTCAGAAGATCAGCATCACATCACGCAAGGCGCAAACCACGCGCCATCGCATTACCGGCATGCATACCTTGGGTAACACCCAGTTTGTGTTTGTGGATACACCGGGTTTTCAGACTCTGCATGCCAACGCCCTGAATAAGTCACTGAACAAAACGGTGCAAGGCGCGGTGGCGGATGTAGATTTGATTCTGTTTGTGGTGGAAGCTGGCAGCTTTACGCCTGCCGACGCGCGCGTATTGGCGCTGTTGGGCAAAGACATTCCCACCCTGTTGATCGCCAACAAGCTCGACAATGTTCACCGTCGTGGTGATATCGCGCCCTGGCTGCAAACCATGACTGACAAACACAAGTTTGCCGAGTTTGTGCCCATGTCGGCGAAGAATGCCAAAGACATTCCCCGTCTGCTCGCAATTTGTGAAAAGTACCTGCCCGAGCAGGCTTGGTGGTACGCCGAAGACGAGCTGACTGACCGCAGCGAGAAATTTCTGGCCAGCGAGTTGGTTCGCGAAAAGCTGTTTCGCCTCACCGGTGATGAACTGCCTTACACGTCCACCGTCATCATCGACAAGTTTGAAGAAGAGCCGCCGCAGAAAAAAGGGCAGAAGCGCCTGCTGCGCATTGCCGCGACCATTGTGGTGGAACGCGACACGCACAAGGCCATGGTGATCGGTGACAAGGGCGAGCGCATCAAGCGCATCGGCATGGAAACCCGCGTGGAACTGGAAAAGCTGGCCGACGCCAAAGTTTTCCTGGAGATGTGGGTGAAAGTGCGCTCTGGCTGGGCTGACGACGAGGCCCGCGTTCGTTCCTTCGGCTACGAGTAGCATTTCAATAGCATTTTCGCGTGGCCACCAAGCGCATTAGCGACGAGCCGGCCTACGTCCTGCACCGCTACGACTGGAGCGAGTCCAGCCTGATTCTGGAAGTCTTCACCCGCCACTACGGGCGCATTGCGCTGGTGGCCAAAGGTGCCAAGCGGCCCAGCTCCAGCTTCCGTCCCATTCTGTTGCCGCTGCAGCCCTTGCATGTAGCCTTTGGGGGGGATGCCGAAATTCGCACGCTCAAGAGCGCCGAATGGCAGGGTGGCCATGTGATGCCCACGGGCGATGCGCTGCTGTCCGGCTACTACATCAATGAACTGCTGTTGACGCTGTTGGCGCGGGACGATACGCATGCGGCGCTGTTCGATATTTACGATCGGGTGGTTCAGGTCATTGCCAGCGAGCACGGCGAAGTATTGCAGGCCGCGTTGCGTACCTACGAATTGCTTCTACTGCGCGAAATTGGCCTGCTGCCCGCATTGGATCGACAGACAATGACCTTGGCGCCGCTGCAGGCAGAGGCGCGCTATGTGCTGGTCCCCGAGGGTGGTTTGCGGCAGGCGCACAGTGAGGACCGGGCAACGCTCACCGGTGCGCAGTGGCTGCAACTGCAATCCGCCATTCACGACAGTGCGCCCTTCACAACCACACTGCGGGCCTGTGCCGACATGATGGCCGAGCTCAAGCCTCAGTTGCGCCACCTGCTGCACTACCATTGCGGTGTCAAAACCCTGCGAACCCGGCAGATGATGATCGACATTCAAGCACTGTGACCATGACTACCCATCTCTCCGTCAACCTCAACAAAGTGGCCCTGGTACGCAATACGCGTCACTTGGGCATCCCCAGCGTGACACGTGCCGCTACGCTGTGCCTGCAGGCCGGCGCCGCGGGCATTACCGTGCATCCGCGCCCCGACGCACGCCATATTCGCCCCGACGATGTTCGAGATCTGGGCGAACTTCTGAAGTCTTGGCCAGACCGCGAATACAACATTGAGGGCAACCCGTTTCACAATCTGATGGACACGATGCGCGACCTGCTGGACCGCAAGCTGCCAGTGCACCAGGTCACTTTTGTGCCGGATTCCGAGGGGCAATTCACCAGCGATCACGGCTGGAATTTTCCCCAAGACGCCAACCGCCTGCGCCCGCTGATCGCCCACACCAAGTCCTGGGGGCTGCGCGTGAGCCTGTTTATGGACGCTGATCCGGGTGCGATGCTGGCCGCCAAAGAGGTGGGCGCAGACCGCGTGGAGCTGTACACCGAGCCTTACGCTGCCGCCTGGGGCACGCCGGGGCAGGGTGTTCAGCTCGAGCGCTTTGCGCAAGCAGCCCGCGCTGCATTGAAAGTGGGGCTGGGCATCAACGCCGGGCACGATCTGAACCGCGACAACCTCGCTGCCTTTGCGCAGCAGGTTCCCGGGTTGCAGGAAGTTTCGATTGGCCATGCGCTGATTTCCGATGCGTTGGAGCTTGGCTACGACGCCACCATCAAAGCATATCTGGAGTGCTTGGCATGAGTGGCGCCGGGCCGTCCCAAGCCGCGCAAGCCCCCATGGGGGGCAGCGACCCGCGTGAGCGGTGCAGCGTGGGGGCAATATTCCAATGATTTACGGCATAGGCACCGACATCTGCGACGTGCGCCGTATCCGCGCCAGTCTGGAAAAGCACGGTGACAGGTTTGCCGCCAAAGTGCTGTCGGAGGGCGAGTTCAAAATCTGGAAGGCGCGCAGCGCCCGTTGGCCTGAGCGCGGTGTACGCTATCTGGCGACCCGTTTCAGCGCCAAAGAGGCCTTCAGCAAGGCCATTGGCCTTGGCATGCGCATGCCCATGACCTGGCGCCTGTGCGAGATAGCCAACGAGCGCAGCGGCAAGCCCTATATCGTGCTGCACGGTGGGCTCAAGGAATGGTTTGAAGCCCGCCATCTCCAAGTGCTGGTTACAGTGACTGACGAAACGGATTACGCAGCCAGTTTCTGTGTAGTAGAAACCATCGTTACTTAGCGCCCGAACCCGTGTAAAGTTCGGCACATTCTCAATTTCAAGGCGTTTTATGCGTGCGATTCGTATCCTTTTTCCCGTGGCGTTGGTAGCCATTGCCAGCCTGCAACCTGCAGCTGCCCAGACCAAGGCCGTGTTGGCCAAGGCCAATGCCGAGTTCTACAAACAGGCCACCGGCCTGTCCACCAGTCTGGCCGATCTGACAAAGCGCATTTCTACGGCGTCGCCCAATGACCGCGACATGCTCAAGCTGGTGGTCAGCCAGCTCAATGTCATCAATGCCAACGCAGAAGGCGTGCTGGACCTGGGCGCGCTGACCACCGAACTGCGTGATGCAGGCGACGTGGCCATTGTCAAAAGACACCTGACAGCGCGCTGCGCTACGTTCCGCTCCTCGGCAGAGGCCACGGCTAAATATATCGAGAGTGTGTCTGCCAATATTGCTGCGGTGGCAACTGCCGCCGAAGTGAAGCAGGCCCGTGAACTGTTGGTGCAAATGGGGCAGAGCGCCATTTGCGGCCCAGCTGGCAAGTAATTTTCTTATTGATGGAGAGAACAATGACAATGAAATCCCTGCTCGCAGCGGTTGCCTTGTGCGCCCTGGGAGCCTCTGCCTTCGCGCAGCAGACCCATCCGGTTACCGCAGCGCCTGCTCCCACACCCATGACTGCGCCTGCTGTGTCGGCGATGCCTGTGGCTGCCCCCTCCCCCGCGACGGCGCATACCAAGGCCGCCAATGTCAGCAAGACCAAACGCACTGGTGCAAGCACCAAGAAGTCTGCGCACAAGAAGGTGGCCCATAAAAAGGCTGTCAAAAAGCAGCACAAGGTGAAGCACAAGAAAACTGCGCAATAAGCCACGTGGCTTGCAAAAAAAGGGCCTCTTTCGCGGCCCTTTTTGCATGGTGTGGCGCTCCTTAGGGGGAGCGGTGCAGGCGGGGTGCTGACAGTGCGGAAATCTGGTCTTCTGTTGCGCTGTCGATTTGCGGGTGGCGTGCGAGCTGGCCGGATGTGGTCAGCAGGGCACGCAGTTGCTGCACATCACGCACGGTGGGTGCAACCCGGATTTGTGCCAGCGCCGCCTGGCTGTTGCCGCCCTGAATGATGGCGGCCACTTTGATGGCCCATGCGCTTTGACGTGACATATGGATTATTTTGCGAACGAAGGACAGCCCATCATACGGAGTTTCCCGTTGTCTGTTGCCATAGCCGTGTCCCCAAGCTGTCCAGATGCGTCAGGTACACACGTACCTCAAACTCCAGCTGGTGGTAGCTCGGCTCCATGTAATGGCACAGCTGGTAAAACGCCTTGTCGTGCTCGCGTTCGCGCAAATGCGCCAGTTCGTGCACGACGATCATCCGCAGAAACTCGGAGGGCGTGTCCTTGAACAGCGAGGCGATGCGGATTTCGCGTTTGGCCTTGAGCTTATTGCCCTGTACGCGAGACACCGTGGTGTGCGTGCCCAGCGCGTTGCGCATCACATGCAGCTTGCTGTCGTAATGCACCTTCGATAGCGCATCCGCACCGCGCAGGTATTCCTGGCGCAGCTCCTGCACGTAGTCAAACAGCGCGCTGTCGGTGCGCAGTCCGTGGCCTTGCGGGTATTTGCGCGTGAGCCAGTCACCCACCTTCTGCTCTTGCAGCATGTGGGCGACTTGCGCCAATGTCTCCTGCGCGTAGCCCTGCAGATAGGGCAGGTAGGCAACAGGCCTTGCTGCAGTTGCTATGTTTTTCATAGCTTGTTACGCACATTCTGCTGGCGTTTCAGCCCGTTTTCATTGGAAAATTGAATTAAACTTCGCGGCGTAGCGCTGGGAACAGGATCACGTCGCGGATGCTGGGGCTGTCGGTCAACAGCATCATCAGCCGGTCGATACCCACGCCGCAGCCGCCTGTCGGTGGCATGCCGTATTCCAGCGCGCGCACAAAGTCGTGGTCGTAGAACATGGCTTCATCGTCACCGCTGTCCTTGGCCACCACCTGCGCATTGAAGCGTGCGGCCTGGTCTTCGGCGTCATTCAGCTCGGAGAAGCCGTTGCCGAATTCGCGGCCGGTGATGTAAAGCTCAAAGCGCTCGGTCACTTCGGGGCGCTCGTCGTTGGCGCGCGCCAGCGGCGAGATTTCGGTGGGGTGCTCCATGATGAAGGTGGGGTTCCACAACTTCTCTTCGACAGTCTCTTCAAAGTAGAGCACTTGCAGGCTGGCCAGTGTGCGACCCGCGAGCTTATTCTTGGCCTCGTTCAGTCCCAACTTCTTCAATGCGTTGGTCAGCCAGGTTGCGTCGTTGACGTTATCGCCGGCTTCGGTGTATTTGCGGATGGCTTCGACAATCGTCAGCCGCTCAAACGGCTGGGCCAGGTCCACCGGCTTGCCGGCGTAGGTGAGTTGGAGCGAACCGGTGGCGCGCTGTGCGGCGTCGCGGATCAGCTTTTCGGTGTAGTCCATCAGGTCCTGGTAGTTCCAGTACGTCGCGTAGAACTCCATCATCGTGAACTCGGGGTTGTGGCGTACCGAGATGCCTTCGTTGCGGTAGCTGCGGTTGATCTCGAACACGCGCTCAAAGCCGCCGACGATCAGGCGTTTCAGGTAAAGCTCGGGCGCGATACGCAGGAACATTTCCTGGTCCAGCGCGTTATGGTGCGTCTTGAACGGCTTGGCGTTGGCGCCACCGGGGATGGGGTGCAGCATGGGCGTTTCGACTTCCAGGAAGTCGTGCGCCACCATGAATTCGCGCAGGGCGCTGACGGCTTTGCTGCGCGCCATGAAACGTTTGCGCGCTTCCACGTCGGTCATCAGATCGACATAGCGCTGGCGGTACTTGGTTTCCTGGTCCGCCATGCCGTGGAACTTGTCGGGCATCGGGCGCAGGCTCTTGGTCAAGAGGCGTACGCTGGTGGCGTGGATCGACAGTTCGCCGGTGCGGGTCTTGAACACGGTGCCTTCAGCGGCGACGATGTCGCCCAGATCCCAGTGTTTGAACGCGGCGTACAGCTCTTCGCCCACGTCTTCACCCTTGACGTAAATCTGGATGCGGCCACCCGTGGTGCCTAGCGATGAATCCTGCAAGGTGCAGAAGCTGGCCTTGCCCATTACGCGCTTGAGCATCATGCGACCGGCTACCTTGGCGGTCGCGCCCAGTGCGGCCAACTCTTCGGTGGTCTTGGCTTCAAATTCGGCGAACAGCGCCTCGGCCTTGTGGCTGGGTTTGTAATCGTTCGGGAAGGCCACGCCTTTGCCGTCTACCTGCTGCTGGCGAATGGCTTTGAGTTTTTCGCGGCGCTCCAGAATCAGCTGGTTTTCGTCGATAGGGGCGGGTGCGGCGGGTGTTGTATCAGACATGGGATTCAATGCGTAGCGGAACCCGTGATTCTAAGAGGGAAGCCGCCCCTGCGCGCTATGATGGCGGCGCCACTTTTGGATGCCCGCCTCTATGTTTGAAATTGCCTCGCTGTTGCTGGAAGTCATTGCCGGTTTGTTGGCCGGTATGTGCCTGCTGCGCCTGTACATGCAATTCCAGCGCATCCCCATGTCGGCGCGCTCCGGTAACCCGATGGGCAACTTCATTTTTGCGACCACTGACTGGCTGGTACTGCCCCTGCGCAAGGTACTTCCGGCGATGGGTCGGCTAGACACCGCCAGCTTGATCGGTGCCTATTTGATTGAGCTGGTCCGGTTCTTATTGCTGTGGCTGTTGGTAGGCATGGCAGGCAGCCCGATTCCCATCCTGATTTACACGCTGTTTGCAGTGGCGCAGATGTGTGTCTACGGCCTGACGATTATGGTGATTGTCTATGCCGTGCTGTCCTGGGTCCAGACCCAGTCGCCCGCTGCGGACCTGCTGGAGCGCCTGGTGATGCCGGTGCTGATACCCATACGGCGCGTGCTGCCGCTGGTGGGTGGCGTGGATCTGTCGCCGCTGGTGTTGTTGGTGCTGTTGCAGATACTGGGCATTCTGCTGGGCAAAGTCCAGGCAGCCGTACTGATGCTGCTGTAAAAAAGGCCCTCTTCAGAGGGCCTTTTTGTCTAGATCACAGCATCGGCAGGTAGTCGCTGCAACATCGCCAGTGAGTCGGCAATGGTCCTGCGCAGTTCACGCCGGTCGCTGATGAAATCCACCGCGCCCTTGGTCTGCAGGAATTCGGCACGTTGAAAGCCTTCCGGCAAAGTTACGCGCACGGTTGATTCGATCACACGGGGGCCGGCAAAGCCGATCAGCGCTTTTGGCTCGGCAATCACAATGTCGCCCAAAAATGCAAATCCAGCGCTAACGCCGCCCATGGTCGGGTCGGTCAGCACGCTGATATAGGGCAGGCCCTTCTTGGCCAAGCGGGTCAAAGACGCATTGGTTTTGGCCATTTGCATCAGCGAGAGCAAGCCTTCCTGCATGCGTGCGCCACCAGTGGCGGTGAAGCAAATGAAAGGCACTTTCTGTTCGATGGCAGTTTCGACACCGCGCACAAAGCGCTCGCCAACGACCGATCCCATCGAGCCGCCCATGAATTCAAATTCAAAGCAGGCGGCGACCAGGCTAATGCCATGCACCGCACCGCCCATGACGATCAGCGCGTCGGTCTCCCCGGTGTTTTCCAGCGCCTCTTTCAGACGTTCGGGGTATTTGCGGCTGTCCTTGAACTTCAATGGGTCAATGGGCAGCACTTCCTGGCCGATCTCGTAACGGCCTTCGTTGTCCAGAAAGACGTTCAGGCGGGCGCGGGCGCCAATGCGGTGGTGGTGGCTGCAGCTGGGGCAGACATTCTGGTTTTGCTCCAAATCGGTCTTGTAGAGCACCGCTTCGCAGCTGGGGCACTTGATCCACAGGCCTTCCGGCACGCTGCGGCGGTCCGCAGGGTCGGTTTGCTGAATTTTGGGGGGTAACAGTTTTTCTAACCAACTCATAGTCTCACTCGCTTCCAGGTTCCGCGAAAGTCCAGATTATGGCCGTTTTGCCAACTCGTCATCCGTATTGGCGTATCGGTCGGCGATGGCCATGCATTCCAGCTGGACGGCGACGAAAGCGTCCACGACATCCGGGTCAAAGTGGCGGCCCCGACCTTCCTCGATGATTTGCATGGCGTCCTGGTGCGAAAAGGCGGGTTTGTAGACGCGTCGGCTGATCAATGCATCGTAGACGTCGGCAATTGCCATCAGGCGGGCCGACAGCGGTATAGCGTCTCCGGCCAGCCCCTCTGGGTAGCCGGTGCCGTCCCACTTTTCCTGGTGCGACAGGGCAATCTCCTTGGCGACTTGCAAAAAAGGGACGTGTTTGCCCAGACGCGCCTCGGCGCTCTCAATCGCGACTTTGCCCAGCGTGGTGTGGGTCTTCATCACCTCAAACTCCTCGGCGGTCAGTTTTCCCGGTTTAAGCAGGATGTCGTCCGCTATGCCGACTTTGCCAATGTCGTGCAAGGGTGCAGACTTGAACAGCAGGTCGATTGCGGTGTCGTTGAGGGCTGCCGAAAACTTGGGGTGCTTCTGTAACTGTTGGGCGATCAGCTTGACGTAGTGCTGGGTGCGAATAATGTGATTGCCCGTTTCGTTGTCGCGGGTTTCCGCCAGCGAGGCCATCATCAGGATGGTTACATCCTGAACGTCATGCACCTCCTCGGTCCGACGTAGCACTTCCTGCTCCAGGAACGCATTTTTATCTTTGAGGAAATCGGAGGCAGATTTCAGGGCCAGGTGGTTTTTGACCCGCATCAGCATGATGGGTGGGCTGATGGGTTTGGTGAAATAGTCCACCGCGCCCATGGCAAGGCCCGCCTGTTCATCGCGGATTTCATTGCGCGCCGTCATGAAAATCACAGGAATATCGCGCGTCGCCGGATTGGCCTTGAGTTGCTGCAAAACCTCGTAGCCGTCGATCTCCGGCATCATGACATCCAGCAAAATCAAATCAGGCGGATTATCTGCCTGCGCGATCTTCAGCGCCCGCGCGCCGGTGGAGGCGACCTTGACCCGGTAATCAGTCTCCAGCAAATCGGTCATCAGCGACAGATTGGAGGGCGTGTCGTCCACCACCAACACGGTGGCACGTGCATCGGTTATGGGCGGCGCATTGTGGGTCATTTCAGGGTGTGGCCTGTGCTACTGCCCTGCGCAAAATGTCATGCGCTTCATCGAGTGCAAAGCGGGTGATGGCAAGCTTGAGGCTGCGGAACTGTGTCGCAAACATGCGGTTGAACAAGGTTTCCTTGGCCGCAAAAAGCCGCAACGCCTGCGGGTTGTCATCCCGCAATAGCCGCACCAATTCGTTAACTACCGCCATCGCATCCTCTTGCAGTGGCAGGGGTGGTCCATCGCCGGCCGTGGTGTTGCGCGTCGGGGGCTTGCTCCATCGCAACAGGGCAGAAAAAAGCCCCGCCGGCACTATCGGCTTGGCCACAAAATCCACCATCCCCGCGTCTGAACAGCGCTGCCAGTCCGCCGACATGGCAGTGGCAGTCATTGCGATGATGGGTGTTCCGGGCCAGCCTGGCAAGGCCTGCATGGCACGCGTGGCGTCCAGACCGTTCATCACCGGCATCTGCACATCCATCAGGATCGCATCAAACGATTGCGCTTGTGCCATCGTCACAGCGACTGCGCCGTTGCCCGCAACTTCAACTACAACGCCTACGCCCGTCAGGACTTCCAAAACCACTTGCTGGTTGATGGGGTTGTCTTCAACCACCAGCACCCTGACTCCGGCCAGCGCTTTGCTCAGGAGCAGCGATTTTCGCAAGTCTTCACGGGGTGCACGCTGCGCAGGTTCGCTGCTGGACAGTTGCAGGCGGGCCGTAAACCAGAAGGTCGATCCTTTGCCTGGAACACTTTGCACGCCAACGTCGCCTCCCATCAATTCGGCCAGTTGCCGGCAAATGGCCAGTCCTAGGCCCGTTCCGCCGTATTTCCGCGTAGTGGAAGTGTCAGCTTGTTGAAAACTCTGGAACAGGCGGCTGATTTGTTCTTCGGTGAGTCCGATGCCGGTGTCGCTCACCTCACATCGCAGCAGAATTTCATGGGTGGACTGGCTCTGCAGACGGATCCGGATGCCCACGTCGCCCTGGTCTGTGAACTTGACGGCGTTGTTGGCATAGTTGATCAGGATCTGGCGCAGTCGCAGCGCGTCTCCCACCAACATGGCCGGCACATCCTGGGCGATGTCAACGGCCAGCTTCAACCCCTTTTCTTCCGCTTTCTCAGAGATCAGCGTGGCTACATCTTCGATCAGGTCTTGCACCGAGAAGTCCACGGATTCCATCTGCATCATCCCCGCCTCGACTTTGCTGAAGTCCAGCACGTCGGTGATGATGCCCAGCAGATGCTGGCCCGAGCGCTGGATTTTTTGCAGGTAGTCGCGCTGCTGTTCTGTCAGCTCCGTTCCCAGGGCCAGAAAGCCCATGCCGATGATGGCATTCAGCGGGGTACGGATTTCATGGCTGATGTTGGCCAAGAAATCGCTTTTGTACTGGTTGGCCGCTTCTGCGGCGGCGCGGGCTTTGATGGTCTCGGTGAAAAGTTGTGCGTTTTTTAGCGCAGCGCCCAAACTGGTTGCCACTGTATTGAGAAGTCGGCATTGCGCCTCACCAAATGCATTGGATTGCACATGGTCTTCCAGGCTCAAGAGCGCAATGATCTGCTTACCGGCAAAGACGGGAACACTGATGATGGACACCGGTTTGTCGGTGCCATCCATGATTTGCAGGCCCGCCGAATCCAGCTCCACTGCATTGTTGATAATCACCTCGCGCCCGGTTGTCACCATCGCCTCGTACAGGCCGCCCGGGCGCGGCGGTTCCGGATCCAGGTTGAGCCGCACACCGTGTTCGTAGACATAGAGGCTGTGGATCAGGTTGGTTTCCGCCTCGTACACGGAAATGGCAATGTCATCGCTGTGAAGTACAGCGCGCAGTTTGTCGCCCACAAAATCGACAATGGCCTGGAAAGTCAGTTCTTCAACAATAGCTTGTTGAATGGTGTTGATGATGGACAGCTCAATGTCGCGCTGCGCCAGGCTGATGCGCAGCTGCTGCAGTTCCGTGAGGTTAACGCCGCCAGTGGGTTGTGCTGTGTCCATCAATCAAGACTCCTCGCCTGTGTGGGCGCTACTGTAAACGAGGTCCTGCGTTCAGGCGTCCAGTGCTGAGCGGATTTCCTGCATAAATTTCTGTGCCGTGGCCGCTACCTGATTGCGTGGCTGGTCTTCCAGCAATTGGATGATCTTGCTGCCAATCACCACAGCGTCGGCCACTTTGGAGATGGTTTTGGCGGTTTCCGCATCACGAATGCCAAAGCCCACACCGACCGGCGTGCTGATGTGCTGGCGTATGCGTGGCAGCATGGCTTCTACAGCGCCAATATCCAGTGCGCCGGAGCCAGTCACGCCCTTGAGCGATACGTAGTACACATAGCCGCTGGCTACACGGGCCACTTGCTGCATTCGTTCATCGGTGCTGGTAGGCGCCAGCAAAAAGATCAGGTCCATGCCATGCGCGCGCAGATCGGCGGCGAAAGTCTCGCATTCCTCGGGCGGGTAGTCGACGATCAGAACACCGTCCACACCGGCTTCCGCCGCGTCCTTGACGAAAGTGCTGTTGGCGCCGGCTTTTCCATGTTTCTGGTCATAGCGCTCCACCGGGTTGGCGTAGCCCATCAGCACCACGGGCGTGGTGGCGTTGGTTTTTCGGAATTCGCGCACCATGGCCAGAACCTGCACCAGGCCAATGCCAAACGCCAAGGCCTTGTCGCCCGCCTTCTGGATCACAGGGCCGTCGGCGCTGGGGTCGGAGAATGGCACGCCCAACTCGATGACATCCGCACCGCCCGCGACCATGGCGTGCATCAGTTCGGGCGTCACATCGGCATACGGGTAGCCGGCGGTGACGAATGGAATCAGCGCCTTCCGACCCTGGGTTTTGAGGGTCGAGAACGTGGTGTCAATGCGTCCCATGCTCATGCTCCCTTCACCACATGGCCGCGCATCGAAGGGCGGTCATACACATCGTCACCCGACAGATCGGCCACCGTGCCGATGTCCTTGTCGCCGCGGCCTGAAAGGTTGATCAAAATCGACTGGTCGGGGCGCATCGTCTTGGCCAGCTTCATTCCGTAGGCCACGGCGTGGCTGGATTCGAGTGCGGGGATGATGCCTTCCGTGCGGCATAGGTAGTGGAAGGCTTCAAGTGCCTCCTTGTCGGTGATACCCACGTATTCCGCGCGGCCAATATCGCCCAGGAACGCATGCTCCGGGCCTACGCCGGGGTAGTCCAGGCCCGCGCTGATGCTGTGCGTCTCGGTGACCTGGCCGTTGTCGTCCTGCAGTACATAGGTGCGGTTGCCGTGCAGCACGCCCGGGCTGCCGCGTTGGATGCTGGCGCTGTGTTTTCCACTGTCCAGGCCTTCGCCCGCTGCTTCCACGCCGATCAGGCGGGTGTTCTCGTACGGGATGTAGGGGTAGAAGATGCCCATCGCGTTGGAGCCACCGCCCACGCAGGCAATGACAGCGTCCGGTTGCTGTGTCTTGCAGCCAGCGGCGAGCAGCATCTCGGGCATCTGCACCAGACATTCATTGCCGATCACACTTTGGAAGTCGCGCACCATCATCGGGTAAGGGTGTGGGCCCGCCACGGTGCCAATGATGTAGAAGGTGTTGTCCACGTTCGCTACCCAGTCGCGCATGGCTTCGTTGAGTGCGTCTTTCAGCGTCTTGCTGCCGCTCGTGACCGGAACCACGGTGGCGCCCAGGAGTTTCATGCGGTAGACGTTGGGGCTTTGGCGCTTCACGTCTTCGCTGCCCATGTAGACCACGCATTCCAGGCCGTACCGTGCGCAAATGGTGGCCGTAGCCACGCCGTGTTGGCCGGCGCCAGTTTCCGCGATCACACGCGGCTTGCCCATGCGCTTGGCGAGCATGGCCTGGCCGATGGTGTTGTTGACCTTGTGCGCCCCGGTGTGGTTCAGGTCTTCGCGCTTCAGGAAAATTTGCGCACCGCCCATTTCACGGCTCATGCGGTCTGCGTGGTAGACCGGGGAAGGGCGGCCTACATAGTGAGACAGCTCAGACTGGAACTCGGCGAGGAAGGCCGGGTCGTGCTGGTACTTGGCGTAGGTGTCTTTCAGCTCGTTGATGGCGTGGGTGAGTGTCTCGGAAACAAAGCTGCCGCCGTATTGGCCAAAGTGGCCTTTGGCATCGGGTTGCTGGTATTCGTACATGGTTTTCCATCCGTGATCGGACGGAGCTGGCACTGTGTGCAGTCCGTACCGGAAATTATTGAAATTGCTGGTCCGCTGCGCGCACGGCAGCAACGAACTCGAAAATCTTTACGGGGTCTTTGATGCCCTTGAGGGGCTTGCCCTGAGCGTCGATGGCTTCCACGCCGGAGCTCACGTCCACGGCCAGCGTTTTACAGCGCGGCCGAACCGATGTGATGCCATCGCCCACGTTTGCACTGGTGAGTCCACCACTCAAGACGAGGTGAGCGTTGACGTTTGGAGGAAGAAGTGACCAATTGAATGTTTTGCCTGCACCACCGTAGCCTTCGACGTGTGCGTCGAGCAGGATGGCTTGGGCCTTGAAGTAATCGTTTGTGAATTGTACGAGGTCAAAGGCCTGGTCGTCATCGCCAAGGGGAATGCGCGCTGCGCGCAAAAAAGGCCGGGGGTAGGGGCGCTCGCTCGATGCCTTGGCCAAAGCCAGGCACAGTTGTGGCGTTTCATCGCCATGGAACTGCAGTGTCGAGTTGGGAAGCTGTTCGCACGCTTGCCGCACGAGACCTGGTGCGGCATTCACGAACAGCAGCACAGGGGTGACGAAAGCTGGCAATCGGCGCGCCAACATGGCTGCGCGTTCCGGGGTGACATAGCGGGGGCTCTTGTCGTATAAAACGAATCCCACGGCATCGGCCCCAGCGGCCACGGCCGCTTCCACGTCCTGTTCACGCGTCAGGCCGCAAATTTTGATCCGGGTTTTTTGGCTTGTCATGGCAAGCCATCATACGCAGCGGTGCGGTCGGGTATGCCCCACTTGGCGTCATAGCGCGGGCCGAGAAAGTACAGGCCATCGGGCGAGAAGGTGGGAGCAGCGGCGCGACGATTGCGCGCTGCCAATACTTCGGCCATCCATTCGGGTGGCTGCTTCCCTTGGCCAATCTGAACCAGACAGCCCATGATGTTGCGAATCATGTGGTGCAGAAAGGCATTCGCTTCGAACTCGATACGCCAGTACGCACCGCGTTTGCTGAATGCGATTTCCAGCATGGTCTTGACCGGGGTCAGGGCCTGGCACGCAGAGGCCCGGAATGAAGTGAAGTCGTGCTCGCCAATCAGGATATCGGCCGCCTGTCGCATCGCTTGCCCATCCAGCGTATTGAATGTCCAGCCGACGCGGCCATGGTCCACGCTGGGCCGGATGGGCGACTCGTAGAGTACATAGGCATAGCGCCGCGACGTGGCGCAGGCGCGGCAATGGAATTCGTCCGGCGTAAAAACGGCCCATTGGACGGCAATATCACGTGGCAGATTGGCGTTGGTGCCGCGCACCCAGGAATAGGTGTCGCGTTCGAGCTCGGTGTCAAAGTGCACAACCTGCATGATGCCGTGCACGCCAGTATCGGTGCGACCCGCGCACAGGGTGGAGACCCGTTGCGCCGCAAACTTGCTGAGCCCGGCTTCGAGTTTGTCCTGGATGGTGAGGCCCGACGGCTGGCTTTGCCAGCCGTGGTAGGCCCGTCCGTTGTAGCTGATGCCCAGCGCCACTCTCATGGCGGGTTCAGACCTTCAAGAAGAAAAGGAAGCCAAGACGCCCGCTGGGCGCCTTAGCTCAGATTGGCCAGCGCGCGCTGCGCCTTGACCCGCATGTCGCCCGTTGCTTCAGCCACGACTTCTTCGATCAACGCACGGGCGCCATCTTCGTCGCCAATGGAAATGAACTCGTCGGCCAAGGCCAGCTTGGTTTCCAGCGGGTCTTCTCCCGACAGAGTTGGCGCTTCGCTCGGTTGCTCGGAAGGAGTATCCAAGTCCAGCGACAGGGAGCCCATGTCGAACTCCAACATGCCTGCGGAGGTGCTGTCTGATGCACCCAAACCGGTACGTCCGGTGTCTGGTGGAGCGGTGTCGGTCGCTACAAAGTCGGGCCGGTCCAGCATGTCGTCTTTTGACATACTCAGGCCGTCCATTGACAGCGAGATTTCAGGCAGTGCGGCGGCGGGTTCGGGTTCTGCGCTCAATGCGCCGGGGCCGGAGACATCAAAGTCCAGCGACATGCCGTCGTCAGAGGGGGGTGTGGAGACCATCTTCTGTGTCCGCTCGGCAGGCTCAGGTACTTTGCCACCCGTCACATCGCTGATTGCGCTGGCGGGCTCGTCGTCCATGGAGAAATCCAGATCCAGATCCAGATCCATGGATTTGCTCTCGGCATACTCGGGTTGGACCGATTGCGGAACCGTGCTGTTGGCAAACGGAGCGTCGCTCCGCTTGAACGCCATCGTGGCCTCGGTAGGTGCTGGCCCCAGATCACCGAATCCGCTGACGGACGTAATGCCAGGCTGGTACAGCTTGTTATCAGGATCAATGGTCAGTCCCATTTCGCAGATGCGCGCCCATTCGGGGCTGTTGCCACCGGTCAGCTTGAATGCCTGGGTGGCCGCGGCTTCAAAACTCTTTGCATCGCGGCGCTTGGCGTAAATCTCCATCAGCTTGGTGTGAATCGCCAAGCGGTTGGGGTTGGTGCGAACCGCTTCTTTCAGGATTTCTTCGGCTTGCAGGTCGCGGCCATATGCCAAGTAGACATCGGCTTCGGCCACCGGGTCCACGTCATCCGCAGCATCCAACTGGCTGGCGGAATAGACCATGGACGAGTTGGATACCGGGCCTTCATTGGCCGTATCGATACGTTGACCGCCGCTGGCACCAAAGAAGGAATCCGGTTGCAGGCGGCTTTCCAGGAAGGAGCTATCCACTTGGGCAGAGTTCTTCTTGCGCTGGCGTTGGCGCCAGAACGCAAATCCACCGAGCAATACCAACAAGCCACCAGCTCCCGCTGGTACCAGCGGGTCTGCGAGCAATTCATCCAGAATGCCGGGTTCTTCAACACGTGCGGCAGGGGCTGGCGCCGCGACCACGGGTTTTGCGGCTGCGACAGGGGCGGGCGCTGGCGTTGAAGCAACAGGTGCGGGCGTGGGCGCAGATGCAACGGGCGCTACGACCGGAGCAGTCACGGCGGCAATCGGGACGGAAGGAATGGGGCTGGATGCGGGCTTTGCCGCTGCAACCGGTGCTGCGGCAATTGGCGCACTCGCGGCAGGCTTGGTGGCTGCTGCAACCTTCGACAATTCCTTGATGTTCTTCGCCAGTTCCGCAGCGCGCGCAGCGGCGTCCTTCTCGGCTCGCTCCTTGGCAATACGGGCTTCGTCGGCTTTGGCTTGGACCGATCCCTTGGACAGCGTCAGTTTGTCAGGTGTTGCTGCCGCGGGCTTCTTGTCCTCAACCTTGGCGGTCACAGAGCCGCTGGATTTGCGGTCGGCAGCCACTACTGGAGCGGTTGGCACGCTGGTCGCCAGATTGCGGCGGAAATCGTTGAAATCCTTGCTTTGGGCCACAACCATCTGGCTGGCCTCAGACGCCGATACGGCACGGGCTTGTTCTTCGCTTGGCAGGTTGATCACCGCGCCAGAACGGATGCGGTTGATGTTGCCCTTCAGGAATGCATCGGGGTTGGAGCGCAGCATTGCGACCAGCATCTGGTCCAGCGAAATGCCAGCGGGTTTGGCGTTGGCGGCGATCTTGCCGGCGGTGTCACCATCGCGCACCGTAACTGTCTTGCCGGAGTCCGATGCAGGTTTGGCAGGTGCTTTGCTGGTCGGAACAACGGGTGCTGCGGCCGGCTTTGCCGCCGAGTTGCCGCGTGCGGTGTCAGTTGAGGCCGTGCTGGGCTGGGTAACGGGGGCTGTGCGGTTGCTCTGTACAGGCGCCGTGCTGGCTTGAGGCAACGTGGGGGCTGGGGCTTGGCGCACGACCGGTGGGTCGAACAGCATCGTGAAGTCGCGAATGATGCGACCGCTGGACCAGCTGGCTTCCAGAATCATGTCCACAAACGGGTCATTGATGGGGCGAGTACTAGTCAGGCGAATGTAGGCCTGACCATTGGCACGGCGCTGCACACTGGCCTGCAGGGACGAAAGTGCGGTGTTGTATTCCAGTCCGGCGGCCACAAAGGCATCCGGGTGGGCAACACCGGCGCGCAGGGACGCGGCTTCCTCGGCGTTGATCTCGGGAATATCGATTTCCGCCCGCAATGGTTCGCCCAAGGCTGACTGAACCGTAATGCGACCGAGCGAAAGCGCCATGGCACTGTTAGCACACAGGCCCATGAACGCAATGGCCGCAGCCGCAAGTGCGGTCTTCTGCCAACGTTGTGACTTAGCAATCAATTTAATAGCCTCCGGTGCTCAGGCGAGCGGCAATGGACTTGTCTTTTTGCGGGCAAATAACCCGGCTCTCAAAACGTAAAAAGTACCATAACATCAATGTCTTAGCCTGACAAGCTAAGAAAGTGTTTAACTTTCAAAGCCGATGATGGATTGGGTCAGGACGGCTAGTTTATGTTGCCAAGGGACAACGACAGGGTGAGCCCGCCCCGCCGTTGTAACCAAAGGTAATCAGGCCTGCAAAAGGATGCGCAACATGCGGCGCAGCGGCTCGGCAGCACCCCACAAAAGCTGGTCGCCGATCGTGAAAGCACCCAAATAGTCCGGACCCATCGCCAGTTTGCGGATACGGCCGACCGGGATCGTCATGGTGCCGGTGACGGCCACGGGCGTCAGGTCCTGAATCGTGGCTTCACGGGTGTTGGGCACCACTTTGACCCACTCGTTGTCAGCGGCGATCATGGCCTCAATGTCGGCCAAGGGCACGTCCTTCCTCAGTTTGAAGGTCAGAGCCTGGCTGTGGCAGCGCATTGCGCCTACGCGCACGCAGAAGCCGTCGACAGGGGTTTCCAGCGAGCCAAAATCGGCGCCCTGGCCCAGAATCTTGTTGGTCTCGGCCATGCCCTTCCATTCTTCCTTGGACATGCCATTGCCCAGATCCTTGTCGATCCAGGGGATCAGCGAGCCGCCCAGCGGCACGCCAAAGTTGGCAGTTTCGGCCGATGTGAGTGCGCGCTGCTTGGCGATGATCTTGCGGTCGATCTCCAGAATCGCGCTCTTGGGGTCGTCCAGCAGGGCTTTGACTTCGGCGTTCAGCGTGCCGTACTGGGTCAGCAGTTCGCGCATATGCTGGGCGCCGCCGCCGGAGGCAGCCTGGTAGGTCTGGGTGCTCATCCATTCAACGAGGCCGGCCTTGTACAAAGCGCCCACGCCCATCAGCATGCAGCTGACGGTGCAGTTGCCGCCGATCCAGTTCTTGCCGCCGTTTGCCAGTGCCTTCTGGATTACAGGCATGTTGACCGGGTCCAGGATGATGACGGCGTCTTTGTCCATGCGGAGCGTGGAGGCGGCATCGATCCAGTGGCCGTTCCAGCCGGCGGCGCGCAGCTTGGGGAAGACTTCGGTGGTGTAGTCGCCACCCTGGGCGCTGATGACGATGTCGCACTTCTTCAGCGCGTCGATGTCAAATGCGTCTTTGAGGGTGGTTTCGTTCTTTGCCAGCGCAGGGGCTTTACCGCCAGCGTTGGACGTAGAGAAGAAGACAGGTTCGATCAGCGCGAAGTCACCTTCGGCCTGCATGCGGTCCAGAAGGACGGAACCCACCATGCCACGCCAGCCCACCAGGCCGACCAGATTTCCAACTTTCATTGCATTGCCCTTTCAGATTTTCGAAATGTTTGAATTTCATCTGCCCGGCTCGTCTGGCCGGGGAGGGGCGCGACGAACCAGGCTGTTTAGCCAGTAATGGTTGTCGTTTTGGTCACCAGAGACCCAGCCACTGCCACTGCGGTGTGCGCAGTAGTGCCGACCTTGTGGGTCGATGCGGTGGAAATGGGGCGTGCTTGCATGGGTGTCATTGTAATTGCAAGTTTGGTGATTTGATTACTTTGGGATTACAGGGTTCGGTTTTGTCTCTCGCCCGCAGCGGGTAAGGGGTGGATGTTTTGCTACGTGTCCCCCGGGCCGTGAGGGCCCTCCTCCTTGACCTCCGCAAAACACCCACCCCTTACCCGCTGCTGGAGAGGTGTGTGCACGAAGGAAGGAATTGAAGGCATTTGCACGCCCAAGTTCGGAGGAGCAGTAGGGCGGTGCGTTTTTGCGTAGGTCAAGGAGGAGGGGCCCTCACGGCCCCGGGGGACACGAAGCAAAAACGTACCGCGCTGCTGATCTGAAGCGTGTGAAATGCCTTACAGAGCCGCAACCACAGCGTTACCCATTTCCAACGTAGACACACGCTTGGTGCCTTCGCTATAAATGTCCGCAGTCCGCAAACCTTGCTGCAATACCTTCTGAACAGCAGCCTCAATACGGAGAGCAGCTTCTTCTTGATTCAGACTGAAGCGCAACATCATCGCCGCGCTCAGTATGGTTGCCAACGGGTTGGCAATGCCTTTGCCCGCGATGTCAGGCGCGCTACCGTGACTAGGTTCATACAGACCCTGGTTGCTGCTGTTCAAGCTGGCAGACGGCAACATGCCGATAGAGCCGGTGAGCATGGACGCTTCGTCGGACAGGATGTCGCCAAACATGTTGCCGGTGACCACCACGTCGAAAGCCTTGGGCGCTTTGACCAATTGCATTGCCGCGTTGTCCACGTACATGTGTTGCAGTTCGACGTCTGGGTATTGCTGGCCGACTTCGGTGACCACGTCTTTCCAGAACTGGAATGTCTCCAGCACGTTGGCCTTGTCGACGCTGGTGACTTTCTTGCTGCGCTTGCGTGCGGCCTGGAACGCGACGTGGGCGATGCGTTCGATCTCGGGCTTGCTGTAGCGCATCGTGTCGAAGGCTTCTTCGGCACCAGGAAAGTGCCCGTCGGTCGCGATACGGCGGCCGCGCGGCTGGCCGAAGTAGATGTCACCTGTCAGCTCACGGATGATCAGGATGTCCAGACCCGCAATCAGCTCGGGCTTGAGGCTGGAGGCCCCCACCAGTTGCTCGTAGCAGATGGCGGGGCGGAAGTTGGCGAACAGGCCCAGGTTCTTGCGCAGGCCCAGGATGGCCTGCTCGGGGCGGAACTGGCGCTCCAGCTTGTCGTACTTCCAGTCGCCCACGGCGCCGAACAGCACTGCGTCGGCTTCTTTCGCCAGCTTGAGCGTGGCTTCAGGCAGGGGATGGCCATGCGCGTCGTAGGCCACGCCACCCACCAGCGCGGTTTCCATTTCCAGTTTCAGGTCCAGCGCCTTCAAGACCTTGACGGCTTCCGCGACGATTTCGGTACCAATGCCGTCACCCGGCAACACTGCGATTTTCATATTCAGACTTTGAGTTTGGTGAAGGCAGGTGGCGCCATACGCCGAACCCCGCCTGATTTGCTATTATTTTAGGAGCTGCTTACGCACGCATGGTATGGGCTAACCACGGTTTTTGTGCCAAACGTTGGGCTTCAAAGGCCTTGATCTTGTCTGCATGGCGCAGGGTCAAGCCAATGTCGTCAAAGCCGTTGATCAGGCAGTACTTGCGGAAGGCCTGCACATCGAACGGAATTTCTTCGCCCTGAGGCTTCACGATGACCTGGCGCTCCAGATCGATGGTGAGCTGGTAGCCGGGGAAGGCGAGCGCTTCGCTGAACAATTGGTCCACCTGCGTCTCGGTCAGCACGATGGGCAACATGCCATTCTTGAAGCTGTTGTTGAAGAAGATGTCGGCGTAGCTGGGCGCGATGATGGCGCGAAAGCCGTATTGATCCAGCGCCCAAGGCGCGTGTTCGCGCGAGGAGCCGCAGCCAAAATTCTTGCGCGCCAGCAGGATGGAGGCACCGGCATAGCGCGGCTGGTTCAGAACGAAGTCTGGGTTGGGTTTGCGGCTGGCCGGGTCCTGGCCGGGGTAGCCCGCGTCCAAGTAGCGCCATTCGTCAAACAGGTTCTGGCCGAAGCCGGTCTTGCGGATGGACTTCAGGAACTGCTTGGGGATGATGGCATCCGTGTCCACGTTCTCGCGGTCCATGGGGGCCACCAGGCCCTTGTGTACGGTGAATTTCTGCATGGTGAGGTGCGCCTTATTTGGAGATGTCTCGGATTTTTTCGCCAGCTTTCTCGATACCTTTGCCAGCGGTCGTACCGACCTCCTTAGCGTCTTGTTTGACGCCGGACCAAGTGTTGCAGCCAGAAAGGAGCAGCAGGGCAGAAGTAGCAATCAGGGAGATGAGTGTTTTCATGATGAAAGCTTCCAGAGAAGGGGTCAGCTGAATTTGCGGATATCGACAAAGTGGCCGTGGATGGCTGCTGCCGCTGCCATGGCCGGGCTCACCAGATGAGTGCGACCGCCGGCGCCCTGGCGGCCTTCGAAGTTGCGGTTACTGGTGGAGGCGCAGCGCTCGCCGGGCTCCAGACGGTCGGCATTCATGGCCAGGCACATGGAGCAGCCGGGCTCGCGCCACTCGAAGCCGGCGGCCTTGAAGATCTCATGCAGGCCTTCACGCTCTGCCTGGTCTTTCACCAGACCCGAACCAGGCACGACCATCGCGAGCTTGATGTTCTTGGCAACCTTTTGGCCCAGCTTTTTCACGACGGCAGCTGCTTCGCGCATGTCTTCGATGCGGCTGTTGGTGCAGGAACCGATGAAGACCTTGTCGACGAACAAATCGTCCAGGGCCTTGCCCGGCTCCAGTCCCATGTAAGTCAGCGCGCGTTCAATTGCGCCGCGCTTGTTGGCATCTTTTTCCTTGTCGGGGTCTGGCACGCGGCCATCGATACCCAGCACCATTTCGGGTGAGGTGCCCCAAGTGACTTGCGGCAGGATTTGTGACGCGTCCAACTCGACGATGGTGTCGAACTTTGCCCCTGCATCGGTATGCAGTGTCTTCCAGTAGGTGACGGCTTGGTCCCATTCGACAGCGGCCGCGTCGCCATTGACGGCACTGTGGCCCGGCGCCAGAGGGCGGCCTTTGACGTAATCGATGGTCTTTTCGTCAACAGCTACCAGACCGGCGCGTGCGCCGGCCTCAATCGCCATGTTGCAGACCGTCATGCGGCCTTCCATGGACAAGGCGCGGATCGCGGAGCCGCCGAACTCGATCGTGAAGCCGGTGCCGCCTGCAGTGCCGATCTTGCCGATGATGGCCAGCACGATGTCCTTGGCGGTGATGCCCTTGGCAACCGTACCTTCAACTTTCACCAGCATGTTCTTGGCCTTCTTGGCCAGCAACGTTTGCGTCGCCATCACATGCTCGACTTCGCTGGTGCCAATGCCGTGCGCCAGTGCGCCAAATGCGCCATGGGTGGAGGTGTGCGAGTCGCCGCAGACCACGGTCATGCCAGGCAGCGTAGCGCCGTTCTCGGGACCGATCACGTGCACGATGCCCTGGCGTTTGGACAGGAACGGGAAGTAGGCCGCCGAGCCGAACTCGGCAATATTGCTGTCCAGCGTGGTGACTTGCTCTTTACTGGTTGGGTCGGTGATGCCGTCGTAGCCGCGTTCCCAGCCGGTGGTGGGTGTGTTGTGGTCGGCGGTGGCGACGATGGAGCTGACGCGCCAGACCTTGCGGCCAGCGACGCGAAGGCCTTCAAAGGCCTGCGGGCTGGTGACTTCGTGTACCAGATGGCGGTCGATGTACAGAATGGACGTGCCGTCGTCTTCGGTGTGGACAACGTGGTCGTCCCAGAGCTTGTCGTAAAGCGTGCGTGCCATGGTTTTCCTTCAGTGATTCGATTTTAGATGTTCGACCAGCAACCGCGCAGTGCGCGGCAGGGTAGAGAAGTCGCGCGCCACCAGCTCGATCTGGCGCGTCGCCCATGCATCGGTCAACGCCACGGCACTGAGCTCGCCTGCACCGTACATCAGCGAGAACGCGCGCAAGGGCATCACGCCTACGCCCAACCCGTTATGGATCATGCGGCACATGGCGTCCAGCCCGGTGACCTGAATGCGTAGCTTGATGGTTTGCCCAAGCGCGGAAGCGGCCTGGCGCATGGCGACGTAAATGGAGCTGTTGGAGTGCAGGCCTACATGGTCCAACGTTAGCGTATCTTCAAAGGCGACCAATTTTTTGCGGGCCAATGCGTGCTTGCGTGGCACCACCAAAACCAGTTGATCCTGTCGGTATGGCAAGGTTTGCAGTTCACCCACGCCATCGGCCGTGTTGCAGATGCCCAGATCGGCTGCGCCCTCCTGCACTGCGCGGATCACCTCGCCACTCAAGTGTTCTTCCAGATCGATCTTGATGCCAGGGTTGGCGCGGATGAACGCGCCCAAGTCCTCCGGCAGGAATTGCACGGTGGCCGAGATGCTGGCGTGTACCCGCACTTGGCCGCGTGCGCCGTCGGCGTATTCGCTGAGTTCGGCTTGCAGACGTTCCAGGCTGAACAGTACGCTGCGGGCATGGTGCAACAGGTTTTGCCCGGCGGGCGTAAGGTGCACGCCGCGCGAATGCCGTTGCAGCAGGGCGCTGCCCAGCGTGGCTTCCAGATCGCTCAGTCGTTTGCTCAGCGCCGAGGGTGCAATGAATTCCCGCTGGGCCGCCTTGCCGATGCTGCCCAGTTCGCAGACGGCGACGAACAACTGAAGCGAAGTCAGGTCCAGGCGGCGGGCGAGGTTGGGATCAGGATGGGGCATGGGATTTAGACATCGTTGATTGCGATGTGGTTCCTTTATTCTCCCATTGAATCTATCCGCTTGCATCGCGTTTTGCGATGACTGGCATCGAGGGCGGATACGGCATGCAATCGTTTATCCCCAGTGGGTACTATCAAAACGATAGCTGCTTACGCACATTCCATGCGCTCCAGTGGCATATTCCCCTCTGAAAAATGAAAATCCCCGCTGCCTTTGCAAGCAGCGGGGATTGGCATGGAGCGCAGCCGCAAGGGCTGCTGCCATCAGCGTTGGCCGATAGGCAATACGTCGCGTTTGACGGAGCCGGTGAACAGCTGGCGTGGACGGCCAATCTTGTATTCCGGGTCGCCAATCATTTCATTCAGTTGTGCAATCCAGCCGACAGTACGGGCCAGCGCGAACACGGCGGTGAATAGCGGCACCGGAATGCCGATAGCGCGTTGCACGATGCCGGAGTAGAAGTCCACGTTGGGGTAGAGCTTGCGCGATACGAAGTAGTCGTCTTCCAGCGCGATCTTTTCCAAGGCCATGGCCAGTTTGAACAGCGGGTCGTTTTCCAGTCCCAGCTCGGCCAGCACTTCCTTGCAGGTTTCTTGCATCAGCTTGGCACGAGGGTCGTAGTTTTTGTAAACCCGGTGACCAAAGCCCATCAACTTAACGCCGGAGTTCTTGTCTTTGACCTTCTCCATGAATTCGCCAACCTTGCTGATGCCACCCATCTTCTGGATGTCTTCCAGCATGTTCAGGCAGGCCTCATTGGCGCCACCGTGGGCGGGGCCCCACAGGCAAGCCACACCGGCAGCAATCGCTGCAAACGGGTTGGTGCCGGACGAGCCGCACAGGCGCACGGTGGAGGTGGAGGCGTTTTGTTCGTGGTCGGCGTGCAGCGTGAAGATGCGATCCATCGCACGTTCGATGACGGGGTTGACGACGTAGGGTTCGCAAGGCGTGGCAAACATCATATGCAGGAAGTTGCCGGCATAGCTCAGCTCGTTCTTGGGGTACATGTAGGGCTGGCCGACGGTGTATTTGTAAGCCATCGCGACCAGGGTCGGCATTTTTGCAATCAGGCGGATTGCGGAAATGTCGCGGTGCTCTGGGTTGGTGATGTCGGTGCTGTCATGGTAGAAGGCCGACAGTGCGCCGACCAGGCCGGTCATGATGGCCATGGGGTGCGCATCACGGCGGAAACCGCGCAAGAAGAACTGCATCTGCTCGTTGACCATGGTGTGGTTGGTCACGCGCTTGGTGAAGTCGGCCTTGCCCGCTGCATCGGGCAGGTTGCCGTACAACAGCAGGTGGCAGGTTTCCATGAAATCGCAGTTGGTGGCCAACTGCTCAATCGGGTAGCCGCGGTACAGCAGCTCGCCCTTGTCGCCATCGATGTAGGTGATGGCTGATTGGCACGATGCGGTGGACAAAAAGCCCGGGTCGTAGGTGAACATGCCGGTTTGCGCATACAGCTTGCGGATATCCACGACGTCAGGTCCCACGTTGCCGTGGTAGACCGGCAGTTCCACACTGGGGCTGCCGTTACTGAACGACAGGGTGGCTTTGTTGTCAGCTATTTTCATCTTTCACCTTTCAGAGGGGAGTCTTCAACATTTTCAAAACTTCGTGCACATCATCGTTGTCCATGCTGGCATTCACCTGACCGAGGGTCTTGCGGCCGAGCTGGACATCCAGCAAATCGTTGTCGCTCAGGTCCATCAGATAGTTCAATGCGTTTGCCTGCGTGGTCGTCAATGATTCGCTGTAACGCTTGAAAAAACGTTCGATGAAAAGATCGTTCTCCAGCAGGCCACGGCGGCAGCGCCAGCGCAGCTTGCTGAGAGCTCTTTCATCGATCAGTTCCAGCGTTGCAGTCATGTGCTTAAACCGTGCGCAGCACCATCATCTCTTTGATCTTGCCAATTGCCTTGGTCGGGTTCAGTCCCTTAGGGCACACATCAACGCAATTCATGATGGTGTGGCAACGGAACAGGCGGTACGGGTCTTCCAGATTGTCCAGGCGCTCGGCAGTCGCTTCGTCGCGGCTGTCGGCGATGAAACGGTAGGCTTGCAACAGTCCAGCAGGGCCGACAAACTTGTCAGGGTTCCACCAGAAGCTGGGGCAGCTGGTGGAGCAGCTCGCGCACAAGATGCATTCGTACAGGCCGTTCAGTTCTTCGCGCTCTTCTGGGCTCTGCAAACGTTCTTTTTCAGGCGGCACGTTGTCATTGATCAGATACGGCTTGATCGAGTTGTACTGCTTGAAGAACTGCGTCATGTCGACGATCAGATCGCGCACGACCGGCAGACCAGGCAGTGGCTTCAGGATGATCACGTCCGGCAGCGTGCGCATATTGGTCAGGCAGGCCAGGCCATTCTTGCCGTTGATGTTCATCGCATCCGATCCGCAAACGCCTTCACGGCAGGAGCGGCGGAAGGAGATCGTCGGGTCTTGCGCCTTGAGCTTCATCAGCGCATCCAGCAGCATGCGCTCATGGCCATCCAGCTCGACCTCAATGGTCTGCATGTAGGGCTTGGCGTCGGTGTCCGGGTCGTAGCGGTAGATCTTGAAAGTGCGTTTAGTCATAAATGTTTCCTAGTCAGTTGGGGACAGAGCTAAAGATCTGTCCCGCAAATCCTCAGAAGGTCCGTGTCTTCAGCGGAATGGAGTCGACCGTCAGCGGCTTCATTTGAACCGGCTTGTACGCCAGGCGGCTGCCTTCGCTGTACCACAGCGTGTGCTTGTGCCATTCGGTGTCATTGCGGCCGTTCGGGTGCGCAGGTGTATCGCCGTAATCGTTGACCGAGTGTGCTCCGCGGCTTTCCTGGCGGGCAGCGGCAGACACGATGGTGGCCTGTGCGGCTTCGATCAGGTTTTCCACCTCCAGCGCTTCAATGCGGGCTGTGTTGAAAATTTTGGACTTGTCTTTCAAGCCGATCTTGTTCACACGGTCACGCAGCGCAGCGATTTTTGCGACGCCTTCGTTCATTGCAGCCTGGGTGCGGAACACGCCAGCGTGCTGCTGCATCGCATCGCGCAAATCGTTCGCCACATCCTGTGCGTATTCGCCGTCAGTCGCATTGTCGAGTCGCGCCAAGCGGGCCAGCGTTTTCTCAGCGGCATTCGCGGGCAAGGCCTTGTGCGTCGTGGTCTTGTTGAATTCAACAATGTGGTTGCCGGCAGCGCGGCCGAACACCAGCAGATCGAGCAGCGAGTTGGTGCCCAGGCGGTTCGCACCGTGCACGCTAACGCAGGAGCACTCGCCGACTGCATATAGGCCATTGACAACCTGGCTCTTGTTGTCCGCATCTTGCGTGACCACCTGGCCGTGGATATTGGTCGGAATGCCGCCCATTTGGTAATGGATGGTCGGTACCACAGGAATCGGTTCCTTGGTGATGTCGACGTTGGCAAAGTTGTGACCAATCTCGAACACCGACGGCAGGCGCTTCATGATGGTGTCCACACCCAAGTGGGTCATGTCGAGGTTGATGTAGTCCTTGTTGGGACCACAGCCTCGGCCTTCCTTGATTTCCTGGTCCATGCAGCGCGACACGAAATCACGTGGTGCCAAATCCTTATAGGCGGGCGCATAGCGCTCCATGAAGCGCTCGCCATTGCTGTTGCGCAGAATTGCGCCTTCGCCGCGGCAGCCTTCGGTCAGCAGCACGCCAGCACCGGCAACGCCAGTGGGGTGGAACTGCCAGAACTCCATGTCTTCGAGCGGGATGCCAGCACGTGCCGCCATGCCCAGGCCGTCACCGGTGTTGATAAAGGCGTTGGTCGATGCGGCAAAAATGCGGCCTGCGCCACCGGTGGCCAACAGCGTGGTCTTGGTTTCCAGAATGTGTACATCGCCGGTTTCCATTTCCAGCGCGGTCACGCCGACGACGTCGCCATCTGCGTCGCGGATCAGATCGAGCGCCATCCATTCGACAAAGAAGCTGGTTTTGGCGGCAACGTTTTGCTGGTACAGCGTGTGCAGCATGGCGTGGCCGGTACGGTCAGCAGCGGCACAGGCGCGTTCTACGGCTTTCTCACCGTAGTTGGCGGTGTGGCCGCCAAACGGACGCTGGTAAATCGTGCCATCGGGATTGCGGTCAAACGGCATGCCCATGTGTTCCAGGTCGTAGACAACCTTGGGTGCTTCGCGGCACATGAATTCGATCGCGTCCTGGTCGCCGAGCCAGTCGGAGCCCTTGACGGTGTCGTAGAAGTGGTAGTGCCAGTTGTCTTCGTTCATGTTGCCCAAGCTTGCGCCAATGCCGCCTTGGGCAGCGACCGTATGCGAACGGGTGGGGAAGACTTTGGACAGGACGGCGACGTTCAGACCGGCGCGGGCCAACTGGAGAGACGCGCGCATGCCGGAGCCACCGGCGCCGACGATCACGACGTCAAATTTGCGTTTGGTAACGGAGTAAGCCATGGAATTAGAGCCTGTTGTGATGTGTGGAGATCTAAGGGGATGGGCTCAAAGGCGCCACAAAACCTGAATCGCCCAGCCGGCACAGCCGACCAGCCACACGATGGAGAAGACTTGCAGGGACAAGCGAATGGAGACTGGTTTGACATAGTCCATCCAGATGTCGCGCACGCCGACCCAAGCGTGGTACAGCAAGGCGATGATCACGGTGAAGGTGATGACCTTCATCCACTGCGAAGCGAAGATGCCTGCCCATTTGTCGTAGCCGATAGGGCCGCGAGAGAAGATGACCTGTGCCAGCACCAGCAAGGTGAACAGCGCCATCAGCACGGCGGTGACGCGTTGCGCCAGCCAGTCGCGCAGACCATAGTGCGCGCCGACGACGACGCGCTTGGAACCAAAGTTAACTGCCATGAATAATCCTTTTTAATCAGTTGGGGTCAGAGCACATTTGCTGCGCAAAGTGGTCTGACCCGCAAAATCTCAGTAAACGCCAAACAGCTTGGCTGCCAGCACCAGCGTCAGCAGCGTGCCCAACACCAGCGTCACGATGGCGGAAGACTTGCCAAACTCTTTGCTGACCGAATGCGTGGCGTCCATGTACAGGTGGCGCACGCCCGCGATGAAGTGGTGCAAATAGGCCCAGATGATGGCCAGCGCGACCAGCTTGATGAACCAGCCGGGCAACACCCACAGGCCCTGGTTGAAGGCGCTGGTGAACTTGGCGAACGAGATTTCAGACGACACCGAGGTGTCAAACATCCAGATGATGAAGGGCATCAGGAGGAAAAGAATTGCGCCGCTGATACGGTGCAGGATTGACACCGTCGCGCCCGGCCCCATGGCGATCGCGTAAGACGGTAGGTCTTTAATAGCATTGATGTTGCGGAATTCGGGGCGCGCTGGGCGCTGGGAGGAGGCAAGCTCAGTCATGGATGGGCTTTCAAGGATGTAATTGTTATGTAATTATTTCTGGGCGAAGGCAAAATTCTATTGCACCGTAACAATCTGACGGCGGCCTTGCGCGGGAATGGTGGTCAATTTAGCTCATTTCGATAGTAGTGCGTATCGGTCAAGTAAAGACCGCGCCGCATTTCCATGGGTGTGTCGTTGTAGGTATAGGCGATGCGCTCCACGCTTAGCAGAGGTGTGGGCGCGTCTACTTTCAGCAGGTCTTGTTGCTCCGCATCTGGCAACACAGCGCGTATTTTTTCTTCGGCGCGCACCATGCGCACGCCAAACTCGGCTTCAAACAGACCGTACATCGGACCGTCATAGTCGCGCAGGCGCTCAGCCGTCAGCCCTTTGAATGGCGTCCCAGGCAACCACAGGTCTTCCAGAATCGTGGGCACGGATGCGAATGACAGCACGCGGCGCACTTGCAGTACGGCATCACCCTGGCGAATGGCCAAGGCGCGGGCAACCTCCACGCTGGCGCGCGTGCGCTTGCAGTCGATGATCTGGCGCTGGGCCGGGCCTTCGCTGTTCGGGTCACCGTTGTCCGGGAACAGGCGCAAGAAGCGGTATTGCACATGGTGTTCGGCATGCGTGGCGACAAAGGTGCCTTTACCCTGGCGGCGCACCAGCAGGTTTTCTGCTGCCAGTTCGTCAATCGCCTTGCGCACCGTGCCCTGGCTCACCTTGTAGCGGATTGCCAGCTCGAATTCGCTGGGGATGGCGGTGCTGGGTTTCCATTCGCCGGACTGCAGGCTCCTGAGCAGCAAAACCTTGATCTGCTGGTACAGCGGGCTGAAAGCGGGTGTGGCTGAAGGCCCCGTCAGCGAAGTGGTTTCGTTGTCGGCAGAGGGCGCGCTATCAGTGGATTGGGTTGCCATGGCGGTCTCGAATGCAAAGAAAATGTCAGTCAGCAGTCAGGCTTCTTTTGCTCTGAATCATATCTTATATAAGACATAAGACAAATTGACTTTGAAGTGAAATCGGGAGTAAACTTGCCCGCATTCTGCAGGGCTTCCCGCGTTTTGTGTGAAGCCGCTAACAGACACTGTTTTAGTCACCGTTTTCCCACCACTTTTCAACCCTTCCTGGAGTTCTCACCATGAGCAAGAAGCCCGTTCGCGTTGCCGTTACCGGAGCCGCTGGTCAAATTGGATATGCCTTGTTGTTCCGCATCGCTTCCGGCGAAATGCTGGGCAAGGACCAGCCCGTCATCCTGCAATTGCTGGAAATCCCTGACGAGAAAGCCCAAAACGCGCTCAAGGGCGTGATCATGGAACTCGAAGATTGCGCGTTCCCTCTGCTGGCTGGCATTGAAGCCCACAGCGATCCAATGACTGCATTCAAGGACACCGACTACGCTTTGCTGGTCGGTTCGCGCCCCCGTGGCCCCGGTATGGAGCGTGCCGAGCTGCTGTCCATCAATGGCGCCATCTTCACTGCACAGGGCAAGGCCCTGAACGCTGTCGCTTCTCGCAATGTCAAGGTGCTGGTCGTTGGCAACCCTGCCAACACCAATGCCTACATCGCGATGAAGTCGGCCCCTGATCTGCCAGCCAAGAACTTCACTGCCATGCTGCGCCTGGACCATAACCGCGCTGCCAGCCAGATTGCATCCAAGACCGGCAAGGCCGTGGCAGATATCGAAAAACTGGCCGTGTGGGGCAACCACTCGCCCACGATGTACGCCGATTACCGTTTCGCCACCATTGGCGGCCAATCGGTCAAGGCCATGATCAATGACGAAACCTGGAACCGCGAAACCTTCCTGCCCACCGTGGGCAAGCGTGGCGCAGCCATCATCGCTGCACGCGGTCTGTCTTCCGCAGCCTCTGCTGCCAACGCAGCCATCGACCACATGCGCGACTGGGCGCTGGGCACCAACGGCAAGTGGGTCACGATGGGTATTCCTTCCAACGGCGAATACGACATTCCCAAGGAAATCATGTTTGGCTACCCCGTCACTTGCGCCAACGGCGAATACAAGATCGTCGAAGGTCTGGAAATCGATGCCTTCTCGCGTGAGTGCATCAACAAGACCCTGGCCGAGTTGCAGGGTGAGCAAGACGGCGTCAAGCACCTGCTGTAAGCCGAACCGGAAGTGAAACACCCGCGTGAAGTTCTTCTAGGTGCCCATGGCGCCGCGGGTGTTTTGCCTGTTTGCGACCACTACAGCGGCGTTGAAGCGCGGATGGTCAAAAGCCTGCAATTGCAGGCCGATATGACCGAGGAGTTCGGGGCTTGCGTCTTTGACGTGACCCTGGACTGCGAAGATGGGGCTGCGATTGGCGGCGAAGATGACCATGCCAATATGGTCGCAGCCCTTGCCAATAGTGCGCAAGCAGCTCCCAATTTAATAGCAAACGGTTTGCGCCGCCGGGTTGGTGTGCGGGTGCATGCGGTAGACCACCCGGAATTCGCGGCAGACGTGCACACCATCGTCAGCCAGGCCGGCGGCGTGCTGAGCTACCTGATGGTGCCCAAGGTCGAGTCGCTGGTCGATGTGGATCGGGCCGTGGCAACCATCGATGCAGCTGGCGGGAAAAACTTGCCTTTGCATGTGTTGATTGAGTCGCCTGCTGCGGTGCACCGCGTGTTCCAGATTGCGGCTCACCCGCGCGTGCAATCCATCAGCTTCGGCTTGATGGACTTTGTGTCCAGCCATGGCGGTGCCATTCCGTCATCGGCAATGGGCGTGCGGTCGGAGGGCGACAGCGTGTCGTTGGACCAGTTCCACCATCCGTTGGTCGTACGGGCCAAGGCAGAAATTGCCAGCGCCTGCCACGCCTACGGCAAAGTGCCATCGCATTGCGTGGTCACAGAGTTCAAGAATACGGATGCGCTGCTGCGCTCCGCACGCACGGCTTCACAAGCGATGGGCTTTACCCGGATGTGGAGCATTCACCCGGACCAGATTCGTCCGATTTTGGAAGCTTTTTCGCCCGCGCAAAGCGAAGTCGAGCTGGCGGCGCATATTGTGGAAATGGCGCAGGCGCAGGAGTGGGCGCCCATCTCGGTGGAGGGCAAGTTGCATGACCGCGCCAGCTACCGCTATTTTTGGCAGGTGCTGGAGCGCGCGCACCAGACAGGTCGCAAAATGCCGGAATCAACACAGCACTGGTTTCAAGCCACAACGCGGTGAAACAGGAATTGATATGAAAACATGGTTGTTGGTTGCAGCGATGCTCTGCAGTTTTTCGGTGATGGCAGCACAGCCAGCGCGCAAGCCAGTGGCGGCGCCGCCGCCGGTCAAGGCGCTGGATGCTGAGACCTTGCTGCTGTCCGAAAAGATTGCGGTGGGCCGGGTGCAGTGTGAGCTGAACGCGTTTGTGCATATCACCCGTGATGAGAAAAACCCCGGCTACTTCTGGCTGGAGCTGGGCAAGCAAAAGTTCCACATGACGCCGGTCGCCACAACTACCGGTGCAGTGCGCCTGGAGGAAATGGCGCTCGGTGCGGTCTGGCTGCAGTTGGGCAACAAGTCCATGCTGATGCACCAGAAGCTGGGCAAGCGCCTGGCGGACGCTTGCGTCAACGAAGAGCAATTGAAAGTGGCACAGGAGCTGGAGCGCAATCCCCAGGCGAGCTTGCTGGATGACCCGGTGAAGCCGAAAGTGAACCCTACCGACAAAGACAATGTAGTCCCTGTGGACAACATACCTGCTACGAAATAGATAGCTTCTTACGCACATTCCATGCGCCTAAGCGGCATTTTTGATTTGAAGATTTAGAAGGAGTAAATACCATGTTGCAAGCCTACCGAGACCATGTGGCCGAACGTGCCGCGCTGGGAATCCCCCCTTTGCCACTGTCTGCCAAGCAGACCGGCGAACTGATTGAACTGCTGAAGAGCCCACCCAAGGGTGAAGAAGCCACTTTGGTGGAGCTGATCACGCACCGCGTCCCTGCCGGTGTGGATGACGCCGCCAAGGTCAAGGCCAGCTACCTGGCTGCTGTGGCCCATGGCACGGAAGAATGCATACTCATTTCGCGCGCACGGGCCACCGAGCTGCTGGGCACGATGCTGGGCGGCTACAACATCAGCCCGCTGGTGGATTTGCTGGATGACGCTGCGGTTGCTTCGCAAGCCGCTGAAGCGCTGAAGAAAACCCTGTTGATGTTCGACCAGTTCCACGACGTCAAGGAAAAGGCCGACAAGGGCAACGAGTTCGCCAAAGCCGTGCTGCAAAGCTGGGCCGACGCCGAGTGGTTCACCAGCCGCCCTGAAGTACCGCAAAGCATCACCGTCTCCATCCTGAAGGTGACTGGCGAAACCAATACTGACGACTTGTCGCCCGCGCCTGACGCCTGGAGCCGCCCCGACATTCCGTTGCACGCTTTGGCGATGCTGAAGAACAAACGCGACGGCATCACGCCTGAAGAAGACGGCAAGCGCGGCCCGATCAAGTTCATCGAAGACCTGCGCGCGCGCGGCAATCTGGTGGCCTATGTGGGCGACGTGGTCGGCACGGGTTCTTCCCGCAAGTCCGCCACCAACTCGGTGCTGTGGTTCACCGGCGAAGACATCCCTTACGTGCCGAACAAGCGCTTTGGTGGCGTCTGCCTCGGCACCAAGATCGCTCCCATTTTCTACAACACGATGGAAGATGCGGGCGCGCTGCCGATCGAGTTGGACGTGAGCCAGATGAACATGGGCGACGTGGTCGAACTGCTGCCATACGCTGGCAAAGCGCTGAAGGATGGCAAGGTGATTGCAGAATTCACCGTCAAGAGCGATGTGCTGTTTGATGAAGTGCGTGCCGGTGGCCGCATTCCTCTGATCATTGGTCGTGGCCTGACCGCCAAGGCGCGCGAAGCGCTGGGCCTGGCTCCCTCGACTCTGTTCCGTTTGCCAACCAACCCCGAAGACACCAAGAAGGGCTTCAGCCTGGCGCAAAAGATGGTGGGCAAGGCCTGCGGTCTGCCAATTGTCGATGGCGAACAACAAGGCGTGCGCCCCGGTACCTACTGCGAACCTAAGATGACTTCGGTCGGCTCGCAAGACACCACCGGTCCCATGACCCGCGACGAACTGAAAGATCTGGCCTGCCTGGGGTTCAGCGCGGATCTGGTGATGCAATCGTTTTGCCACACCGCTGCATACCCCAAGCCGGTGGACGTCAAGATGCACCACGAGTTGCCTGACTTCATCAGCACCCGCGGCGGCATCTCGCTGCGCCCGGGTGACGGCGTGATCCACTCGTGGCTGAACCGCCTGCTGTTGCCCGACACCGTTGGCACCGGTGGCGATAGCCACACCCGTTTCCCCATCGGTATCAGCTTCCCCGCAGGCTCCGGCCTGGTCGCGTTTGCGGCCGCTACCGGCGTGATGCCTTTGGACATGCCTGAATCGGTGTTGGTGCGCTTCAAGGGCAAGATGCAAGACGGTGTGACGCTGCGCGATCTGGTCAACGCGATTCCGCTGTATGCGATCAAGGCAGGCCTGCTGACGGTTGAGAAGAAGGGCAAGAAGAACATCTTCTCTGGCCGCATTCTGGAAATTGAAGGCTTGCCAGATCTGAAAGTGGAGCAGGCGTTCGAATTGTCCGATGCATCCGCCGAGCGTTCTGCCGCCGGCTGCACGGTGCACCTGAACAAAGAACCGATCATCGAGTACATCAACAGCAACATCACGATGATGAAGTGGATGATTGCCAACGGCTACGCCGATGCCCGCACGCTGGCACGCCGCATCGCCGCGCAAGAAGCCTGGCTGAAGGATCCGCAATTGCTGAAGGGCGACGCTGATGCGGATTACGCTGCGGTCATCGAAATCGACCTGGCCGACATCCACGAACCTATCGTGGCTTGCCCCAACGATCCGGACGATGTGAAGACTTTGGCCGACGTAGCTGGTGCCAAGATTGACGAAGTGTTTATCGGCTCCTGCATGACCAACATCGGCCACTTCCGTGCGGCTTCCAAGCTGCTGGAAAACAAGCGCGACATTCCGGTCAAGCTGTGGGTCGCCCCGCCGACCAAGATGGACGCGAAGCAGTTGAGCGACGAAGGCCACTACGGTGTGTTGGGCAGCGCCGGTGCGCGTATGGAAATGCCTGGCTGCAGCTTGTGCATGGGCAACCAGGCGCAAGTGAAGGAGGGCGCGACTGTGTTCTCCACGTCCACCCGCAATTTCCCGAACCGTCTGGGCAAGAACTCCAATGTGTACTTGGGCTCTGCCGAACTGGCAGCGATCTGCTCCAAGCTGGGCCGGATTCCTACCAAGGAAGAGTACCTGGCCGACATGGGCGTGCTGACTGCTGCGAGCGACAAGGTGTATCAGTACTTGAACTTTGACAAGATTGGTGACTACACAGATTCCGCAGCCACTGTGAAAGATGGTGTGGTGACTATCTAAGTCCACTGTCTTTCGAATCAAAGCCCTGCAGCGTTTGTTGCGGGGCTTTTCTTTTGGTGCAGGTTCAAATTACCTTTCGCTCGCCCGCTGACGGCGCGGGGTAAGTCCCAAAGCGAATGTCCCCCGGGGCCGTGAGGGCTCCTCCTCCTTGATTTGGCAAAACCCCAAGTCGACGCAATGGGACTCTCCCCGCACCATCCGCTTGAGAAACCGTTGCCAGGAGTGAATCGGGTCACTGGCCTACCCGACACGCCTGATCCAGAAGTAGCGTTGGCATGAACGGAAACCAGATAATGCAAATATGCAATTCCTGAACGCCATCCCCTTCACCCTGCAAACGATTCTGCTGCTAGCAGTCGCCAACGTCTTCATGACCTTCGCCTGGTACGGCCACCTGAAAAACCTGGCAACATCCCCTTGGTATGTCGCCGCCTTGCTCAGTTGGGGCATCGCCTTGTTCGAATACCTGTTGCAGGTCCCCGCCAACCGCATCGGCTTTCAGCAGGCGGGCATCTCGGTGGCCCAGCTCAAGATCATGCAGGAGGTCATCACGCTGGCGGTTTTTGTGCCGTTTGCGATGTTCTATATGGACCAGCCACTCAAATTGGACTATTTGTGGGCGGGCCTGTGCCTCGTTGGGGCGGTTTACTTTATTTTTAGAAGTGCCTGACTAGGGGCCGGCCCTTTGAGACCGGGGCGGTTAAACTTCGCCCCGTCATAAAGCTGTCAAATGATTGACACGTTCCACCGTTAGGAGACTTCATGCTGTTTGGAAAACTGCTGCCCAGAGAAGGCAATTTTTTTGAGATGTTCAACCAGCATGCCGAGCGGATTGTGCAAGCTGCGCACGCCTTCTCGAAGCTAGTGGCCAATTACGCGGACTTGGATCTGCGTGCCAAATACAACCAGGAAGTGGATGACGCCGAACGCGCTGCGGATCGCGTGACCCATGAGTGCAACAAGGCCTTGCATATCACCTTCATTACGCCCATCGACCGCGAGCAGATCCATGCGCTGATCAACACGATGGATGACGTGGCTGATTTGATTCAGGACTCGGCGGAAACCATGGCGCTGTACGACGTGCGCCACATGACGGAAGAGATCACCCGTTTGACCGACTTGAGCGTGAAATGCTGCGAACGCCTGCGTGATGCGGTCAAGTTGCTGAGTACCATTTCGGAAGCGGGTGCGGCAGAAGCTGCGCTCAAGACTTGCGAGGAAATCGACCGGTTGGAGTCGGATGCGGACCGCGTGATGCGTACCGCCATGAGCAAGTTGTTCCGCGAGGAACCGGATGTGCGCGAAGTGATCAAGCTCAAGGCCATCTATGAATTGCTGGAAACCATCACCGACAAGTGTGAAGACGTTGCCAATGTGATCGAGGGCATCATCCTCGAAAACTCCTGATTCCCGGGGCAGGAACATGGATGCATCACAAACGGCCAGTGTAGGTCTGTGGGTAGTATTTATGCTGGTTCTGATTGCGCTGGCATTCGACTACATGAACGGATTTCATGATGCTGCCAACTCCATAGCGACTATCGTCTCGACCGGTGTATTGAAGCCGGGACAGGCCGTGATTTTTGCGGGCTTCTTCAATTTCGTTGCCTACTTTGTCTTTGGTCTGACCGTTGCCGCCACGATTGGCAAGGGCATCGTCATGCCCGATGTGGTGGACACCCACGTCGTATTTGGAGCCCTTGTGGGCGCCCTGACCTGGAACGTGGTGACCTGGTACTACGGCATCCCCAGCAGCAGCTCGCATGCGCTGGTAGGCGGCATTGTGGGTGCCACGATTGCCAAGGCCGGTGCCAGCGTGTTGATTGCGAGCGGGATATTGAAGATTGTTGCGTTTATCTTCATCTCTCCTCTGTTGGCGTTCACGATGGGCAGCCTGATACGCGTAGCCATCTCTTGGATATTCAGACGTGCCAGACCTTCCAAAGTGGACCGCTGGTTTCGCCGGTTGCAACTCGTCTCGGCCGCATCTTCCAGCTTGGGGCACGGTGGCAACGATGCACAAAAAACGGTTGGGATTATCTGGTTGCTGTTGATTGCAGCAACGGGTTCCAATGTAGAGGGCTTGCCCGAGTGGATGAAGGCCTCCAAAGACTATTTGCCGCACTGGGTTGTTGTCGCTTGTTATGTGACCATCGCAGTAGGCACCATGTCTGGCGGCTGGCGCATCGTCAAAACCATGGGACAGCGGATTACCAAACTGCGCCCGATGACGGGCTTTTGTGCGGAAGCTGGCAGTGCGGCAACGCTATTCACGGCGACGCTGCTCGGTATCCCTGTGTCCACGACACACGCCATCACTGGCGCCATCGTGGGCGTAGGCTCCACCCAGCGCGCCAGCGCGGTCCGTTGGGGTGTTGCTGGCAATATCGTCTGGGCGTGGGTCCTGACAATTCCCGCCAGCGCCTTCGTGGCAGCGATTGCTTACTGGTTCAGTCTGCAGATTTTTTGATGCTCGGCGTGTCTAGCGCCTGAGATTGATCAAACCCGTATTCGAAATAGCGCTGGAAGCTGAACGCGATGCTGGACAGAAGTACCGTGGTGCCTGCCAGCAAAGCGATGACCAATCCGGCCACCGTCAGCCAATTGGTTTGTCCGGCAGTCGCTTCCCGCGGACTCTCGGAGTTGTAGCGGGAGTTCCATTTCTCTGTATCGCACAGGCCATAGGCGATGGCCATCAGTGCGCAGATGGCGACGGTGAACCCCAGTAGCGGAGTCAATACCCAGCTCCAACCGTCCTCCAGACCCAGTGTGCGGGCGCGGTAGAGGCCATACGTTCCAAGCAGCGTGGGCACGCAAAACAGCGCGCTATAGCGGTCCCATCGGCCGTTCAAATAGAGTCGGTGCAGCCCCAGTGGCCCGCCGAGAAACGTGAGCCACAGTGCAACGGTTTTGTTTTTCATGGCCTCATTGTGCCGGTGCGGTGTCGCTACCCGATCCGATCGCGTACTCCATCATTACGATGTCCAGCCAGCGCTCGAACTTCCAGCCGCAGGCGTGGACCACGCCCACTGGCGCAAAGCCGAGTGCTGTGTGCAGGCCTATCGAGCCTCTGTTGTCTGAGTCTCCAATCACCGCAATCAGTTTGCGGATGCCCGCCCGCTCAGCCTGCGCCATCAATTCGCGTAACAGCAAGCGGCCGAGGCCCTTTCCTGCTGCGTCTGGCGCCATGTAAATCGAGTCCTCAGCAGAAAAACGATACGCCGGGCGCGGTTTGAACCAGTTGCAATAGGCAAAGCCTGCAACCTTTCCGTCCTGTTCAATGACCAAGTACGGCAAAGCCTTGCCCAGTACGTCGGCACGGCGGGTCGCCATGTCTTCCTCGGTGGGGGGCGTGATTTCGAAAGTACCCGTGCCATGCAGCACGTGGTGGGCATAAATTGCCGTAATTTTGGGGATATCGCTGTCGATGCTGGGGCGGATGATTGTCATATGGCAGGAAGACGTTATAATGGAAGGCTATTTGGAGTGCCGCTGGCCGGGTGGTCAGTTGCGTGTCTCAAACTTCAAATAATTTCTGGCTGAATTCTTCTTTGAATTTTCAGTCATCCAAAGGATAAATCATGGTCGTCATTCGACTCGCCCGTGGCGGTGCAAAAGCTCGCCCGTTTTTCAATATCGTTGTTGCCGACAAGCGCACTCGCCGCGACGGCCGCTTCATTGAGCGTATCGGTTTTTACAACCCTATCGCTACTGCCAATGAAGAAAGCATCCGTATCGCTCAGGATCGCCTGACGTACTGGAAGGGCGTTGGCGCCCAGGCATCTCCCACCGTGGAACGCCTGATAAATCAGCACGCCAAGAAGGCTGCCTGATTTTTCATGTCAGTGTCAGGGCGTCTGTCCTGTCCGCTGACTTGATAGATTCCCCACACATGCTACCCGGGCTTGAAGCTGACGAAATGCCGGCGGATGCCGTCGAGGTAGGTCGCATTGCCGACGCGTGGGGCGTCAAGGGCTGGTTCAAGGTCCTGTCCCACAGCGCCACTTCAGAGGCGCTTTTTTCATCCAAGCAATGGTTTCTGTTGCCTACGGAGCGCGGCCTCAAGACTTTTGAGGGTACCGCCCGCTTGGCCATCAAGGAAGCCAAGGAACATTCCGACACGGTAGTTGCCACCGCGCATGGCGTGTTGGACCGCACGGCTGCCGAGGCCTTGCGCGGCGCCCGCATCTTTGTTTCCCGCTCCAGCTTCCCGGCCGCTAAAACAGATGAGTATTACTGGGTCGATTTGATCGGTCTGGATGTCATCAACCGCGAAGACGAAGCCATGGGCACCGTGAAAGAACTGCTGTCCACTGGCCCGCAAACGGTGCTGGTGCTCGAATATCAGCAGGACGGCAAGGCGGTGGAGCGCATGATCCCCTTTGTGTCGCAGTACGTCGACGACGTGGACCTGAAGGCGCGGCGCATCCGCGTGGACTGGCAAGCTGATTACTAGGCCAAGCCATGCGCTTTGACCTGATCACGCTGTTTCCTGAACTGTTCGAACCTTTCTTGAAGATTGGCATCACGCGCCGGGCCTTTGAATCGGGCCAGGTCGATGTGCATCTGACCAACCCCAGAGATTTCGCCCTCGGCAATTACCGCCGCGTCGACGACCGCCCGTTTGGCGGCGGCCCGGGCATGGTCATGATGGCCGAGCCGCTGGAGCAGGCGCTCACCTCCATCCGGGCCCAGCGCAACGATAAAGCGCCTGTGGTCCTGTTTTCCCCCATCGGTGAGCGGCTGGACCATACCGCCGTGCAGCGTTGGTCCAACAGCGAAGGTGCCATTCTTCTGTGTGGCCGCTACGAGGGCATTGACCAGCGCTTTATCGATGCCCATATCGATGTCCAGATCAGTCTGGGTGATTTCGTGCTGTCGGGTGGGGAATTGCCTGCGATGACCTTGCTGGACGCGGTCGCGCGGTTGCAGCCCGGTGTACTGTCCGACGAGGCCAGCCACATACAGGACAGCTTCAACCCCGCATTGGACGGTCTGCTGGATTGCCCGCATTACACCCGGCCCGAAGAGTGGGCGGGGCAACCGGTACCGCCGGTTTTGCTGTCCGGACACCACGAGAATATTGAACGCTGGCGTCGGGAACAGCGGCTGCTGCTGACCGTCCGGCACCGCCCGGATTTGCTGGAAATTGCACGTCAGAAGGGGCTGCTGGATGCCCGGGACGAGAAGCTGATAGCGGCCTACTTGGCGTCCGGCGCCTGACTTGCTATAATGGCAGGCTAACCGATCCTCTGCTCGGCCAGGCCACGCTTCTTTGGGAAGTTGATGGTTGGCACCAATTCCGGTGCCGGCGCTTGCAAGATCACGAAAGAAATCATGAACCTGATCCAAACTCTTGAGCAAGAAGAAATTGCTCGCCTGGGTAAAACCATTCCCGAATTCGCTCCTGGCGACACTGTTGTTGTGAGCGTCAACGTCGTTGAAGGCACACGCAAGCGCGTCCAGGCTTACGAAGGCGTCGTGATTGCCAAACGCAACCGTGGCCTGAACAGCGGCTTCATCGTTCGCAAGATCTCCAGCGGTGAAGGCGTGGAGCGTACGTTCCAGACCTACAGCCCACTGATCGCCGGAATCGAAGTCAAGCGCCGTGGTGACGTGCGCCGTGCCAAGCTGTACTACCTGCGTGACCGCAGCGGCAAGTCGGCACGTATCAAGGAAAAGCTGCCAGCCAAGAAGACTGCTGCTTAAATCCCAGCGTCCTTCGCCAAGAAGCCGTCCCAGCATCTGTCTGTGGCGGCTTTTTTTACGTTCATGCCAGCCCTCAACCCAATTCACGTATGTCACTGACACCCGTGTTCGACCCACGCCAGGTGCCCGTCATTGCGGTGGACACAGACTTGCCCAAGGTGCCTGCCGCACGTTTGCAGGTTGCAGAGCTGCGAAGCCGCTTTGCCCAACCGCCGGTTTGGTCGCCCGAGCTGGTCGCGGAGTCACGCTTCAGCGACCGTGCACCGGTCGCTGCTTCGGTGCTGGTTCCGCTGGTGATGCGGGAGCAATTGATGGTGCTGTTGACGCAGCGCACGGCCCATCTGTCCAGCCATTCCGGACAGATTGCGTTTCCCGGCGGTAAGCGTGATGCGGGCGATGTCGACGATGCCGCGACAGCCTTGCGCGAGGCCCATGAGGAGATTGGTCTGGAGTCTGTGCAGGTGGAGGTTCTGGGCAGCTTGCCGATTTACACCACCGGCAGCGCGTTCCATGTGACGCCGGTGATTGCGCTGGTCCAGCCAGGGCACGCCATTACCGCCAACGCGTATGAAGTAGACGCCGTGTTTGAAGTCCCGCTCGCTTTTTTGATGGACCCTGCCAACCACCGCCATCACGAAGTGGAGTTTGCCGGTGCCAAGCGGCATTGGCTCTCCATGCCGTATCAGGACGGGAATACGGAGCGCTTCATTTGGGGCGCAACAGCAGGGATGTTGCGCAACCTTTATCGCTTTTTGATGGCTTGACATATGGCCCCCACGCTCCGCCGCTTCGCGGGTCGCTGCCCCCCGAGGGGGTTAAATTGCCTTGGGGCGGCCCGGCGGCAATTTGCGCTGCGGAGCATCGGTATGATGCCCGCATGAGTTTCATCTCCATACTTTTGGCGCTGTTGCTGGAGCAGGCCCGTCCGCTCGGCGAGGTTAACCCTGTGCACGGTACGGTGCGCAATTGGGTGCGCTGGGTACTGCGCAATTTTGACTCCGGTAAAGCACAGCACGCCTGGTTGGCGTGGTCGATTGCGGTTCTGCTGCCTGCATTGACTGCCTGTGCCATCCATTGGGCGCTGGTCTGGTCTGTGGGCTGGTTGGCCGCGGTCATCTGGAATGTGGCCATTCTGTATGCGACCCTGGGTTTTCGCCAGTTCAGCCACCATTTCACGGCTATTCGCGATGCTCTGCTGGCCGGCGACGAAGCGCAAGCGCGCGAGCTGCTGGCGCGCTGGATGCACATGGATGCGAGCGAGTTGCCGCGCAGCGAAGTGGTGCGCCACGTTATCGAGTATTCCATCCTGTCGGCGCACCGCCATGTATTCGGTGTGTTCGCCTGGTATTCGCTGTTGGCCGCCTTTGGCTTCGGCCCGGCGGGTGCGGTGTTCTACCGCATGGCGGGCTATCTGGACTTTCTGGTGAATCGGCCCACGCAACCTGACCGCCCCATGGTCAGCGATGTGGTGCGCGGCAATGCGGTGCAGGCCTGGTACACGGTGGACTGGTTGCCAGCACGCATTACGGCGCTGGGCTTCGCATTTGTGGGCAGCTTTGAAGAAGCGGTAGACGCCTATCGTAAGCATGAAGCAGGCCCCAACCCCAGCAACAACGGGGTAGTGCTCGCCGCGACCAGTGGTGCGGTCAATGTGCGCCTTGGGGCTGAGAGCGAAGAGAACACGGGGCAGGTGCCACAGCCGGGCCATCTGCGCGCCATTGTGGGCCTGGTCTGGCGCACAGTGGTGATGTGGATGATTTTTCTGGCGCTGCTGTCGCTGGCGCGTTTATTGGGTTAGCGCTCAGGGGCTGATCAGTACCGTTGCTCTTGCGACAGTTCGGCAAACAGTTCGCTATAAAGTTTGTAGCGGCTTACGCTTATTCCATGGGCGCCAGAGCCATTTTTCATCACTGAAATCACACCGCAGCCTGGCTCATGCAGATGCGTGCAGTTGTAGAACTTGCATTCGCTGGCATGGGCCTTGATGTCCGGCATCAGGCCTGCCAGATGCATGGGGTCAATGTGTTGCAAGCCAAACTCCTGGAACCCTGGCGAGTCGATCACGGCCGTGGTCTTGGCGGCGTCCACCCAGTACAAGCTGGTGCTGGTCGTCGTGTGCTTGCCAGAATTTAGCGCAGTCGATATCTCATTGGTCAGCACCTGCGCATCAGGAAGCAGCCGGTTGATCAGCGTGCTTTTGCCGGAACCTGAAGGGCCAAGGATCAGCGTGGTCTTGCCCTGCATCACGTCCAGCAGGTCTTTCAATTCGGTTGCGGTTGTGCTTTCGCCCTTGGGCTTCAACGCCATAGACAGCAGCGTGTAGCCCATCTCCCGATAAACCAGCAAGCGCTCCCATGCGCGCCCAAATGGCCCGGCGATGTCGCTTTTGTTCAGCGCAATGATGGGCCGAATCTGCTGGGCCTCTGCCGCAATCAGCGCGCGGGTGAGTTGGCTCTCGGAGAACTCGGGCTCCGCGGCGATCAGTATCAGGAGTTGGTCCAGATTCGCTGCGAATGACTTGGTGCGAATCTCGTCCTGCCGGTAAAACAGGTTTTTGCGCGGCAGCACTTTCTCAATCGTGCCTTCATCCTCGCTGGCCTGCCACAACACCTGATCGCCAACCACGGTTTGGCTTTTCTTGCCACGCGGATGGCAGATCAGGCGGCGACCATCGGGTGTTTCGACCCAGACGTGGCGGCCGTGTCCTGCGATGACCAGTCCGGGTTCCAGTATTGGCGTTGCCAAGTGCGTGGTACTCAGACAGGCAGCAGCGCATCGACCAGCGCTGCGCATTCAAAATCGGTACGCGACACGCCATTCACATCGTGCGTATTGAAGCGCACGCTGCAACTGCTGTAGGTCACCAGCATTTCGGGGTGGTGATCCTGCTTCTCCGCCAGGTACGCGACCGCATTGACGAAGGACATGGTCTTGAGAAAGTTCTCAAACCGAAAAGTCTTCTCGATCGCCACATCGGCGCCATCGCCAAACAGGCGCCAACCTTGGGTTTGCGACAGGGCTGCTACGATTTGTGTAGCGCTTAGCGCCGTTCGTGTGGGGGCAGTAGGCATATTCATTCCAAATTCCCAATGTGGGTCATGCGGACGCGGTCGTTTGCATGCGGCCCAGGCGCTCGGAGGCGGGTGGGTGCGAGTAATAGAACTTCACGTACACCGGATCGGGGGTCAACGTGGATGCATTGTCCTTGTAGAGCTTGAGCAGTGCGGATGACAGGTCGTGTCCGCTGGTATGCGCAACGGCATAGGCATCGGCTTCAAACTCATGTTTGCGCGAGAGCTGTGCAAAGGCCGGGCTGACAAAGGTGCCAGCCAGCGGCAACACCATCATGAAAAGCAGCAACGCCAGCGCGTCATTGGGTCCCACCATGTTCGGCGCCACGCCCAAGCCGAAATAGAACCAGGCTTGTTGGCTGAGCCAGCCCAGCAGTGCAAAACCCAGCAGACTCATGCCAAACAGCGACACCATGCGCTTGGCAATGTGCTTGTGCTTGAAATGTCCCAGTTCATGCGCCAGCACTGCGTCCACTTCTGCAGGGGAGAGTTGCGCCAACAGCGTGTCGTAGAACACCACGCGCTTGGAAGCACCAAAGCCGGTGAAATAGGCGTTGGCGTGCGCACTGCGCTTGCTGCCATCCATCACATAAAAGCCCTTGGATGTAAAACCGCAACGGGCCATCAACTGCGTGACACGTGCCTGCAAGACCTCGTCTTGCAGCGTCTTGAACTGGTTGAACCACGGCGCAATCCAGGTGGGGTATACCAGCAGCATCAGCAGGTTAAATCCCATCCATACGCCCCAGGTCCACAGCCACCAAAGCGAGCCTGTGGCGCCCATCATCCACAAGATAAGCGTCAGCAAGGGCAGGCCGATGATGGCACCTACAACTGCACCTTTAATGGAGTCCACCAGCCACAGCTTCCAAGTGGTTTTGTTAAAGCCAAAGCGCTCTTCCAGCACAAAGGTGCGGTACAGCGTGAAGGGCAGGTCAATCACCGAGCCGATCACCATGAAGGCGACCAGCAGGGCGAGCTGTTGTGCAATGCCGGGAGACATCCACTGCATCAGCATCTGGTTGAGCCAGGACAGGCCACCCAACAGCGTCCACACCAAAGTGATGGCGGTTCCAAATGCCAGCTCCAGCAGGCCCAGTCGGCCTTGGGCGATGGTGTAGTCGGCGGCTTTCTGGTGGGCCTGCAGTGAAATGTCGTTCGCAAAGGGCGCGGGTACTTGTTCACGGTGCGCGGCCACGTGGCGCATCTGGCGACCGGCCAGCCAGAATTTAAGAAACAAAGCGGCCATCAGGGCGACAGCAAAGCCCATAGTCAAAAGCCAGGCGGGCTGGGGCAGCATGGAAATAGGATTCGAAACGTCGTTCATGGCGCGTGAGTGTAGGCCATCGGCGACAATAGCGGCATGGCTGAACAGAACACCCCCGATAACACTTCCGCTAGTGCCCCACTGGGCAAATCCGACAGAAACCTGGTCTGGCTGGACTGCGAAATGACCGGTCTGGAGCCGGAAGTGGACCGCATCATCGAGATCGCAGTCATCGTGACCGGCCCGAATCTGGACCAACGCATCGAAGGCCCGGTCTTTGTGATTCACCAGACCAACGAGCAACTCGACAAGATGGACGCCTGGAACAAGGGTACCCATGGCAAGAGCGGATTGATCGACAAGGTTAAAGCGTCCGCGACTACCGAAGCGGAAGCCGAAGCGGCGTTGATAAGCTTTCTTAGCCAGTACGTCCCTGCCAATACCTCACCGCTCTGCGGCAACACCATTGGACAGGACCGCCGCTTCCTCGTGAAATACATGCCCAAGCTGGATGCGTTTTTTCACTACCGCAGCATTGATGTCAGTACGCTCAAGGAGTTGGCCAAGCGCTGGAAACCCGAGATTCCTGCCGGTTTCAAGAAACAGCAACGCCACACGGCTTTGGCTGATGTGCATGAGTCCATCGACGAGTTGGAGCACTACCGGACCCATTTTTTAAAGTTGGATTAGGTAGAAACCCGAATCCGGTATATAATCAGCGGCTTCGCTACAAGACGTAGCGTTTTTTGTACATCTCCCTTCATTCACCGGGCATGTCTTCCCTAGAGAAGACAACTAAACGCCCCCAGCACTGAGAACCCCTAGGCGGGTTCAGAGCAGGTTCCGTTTGATGGTTGATGTTTTTTAACCATTGACGGAGCAGTCGCACAACCTGCGGCGCTCGCGTGTGAGAAAAAATATGACTGACACTTTTGAAGTGACAGGCGAATTCGCGCCTGCCGAAAACTTTACCAATTCTTCCGTTGAGGCTTCCAGCCCCATGGAATCGCAAGCTGTTGCCACTGAAGCTGTTGAAGCTGAAGTCATGCAAGCTGCTGAACCTGAAGTTCCTAACGGCTTCGTCGAGCTGGGCCTGGCGCCTGAGCTGGTGAAGGCTTGTATGGATCTGGGTTATACCCAGCCCACCATCGTTCAAAGCAAGGCCATTCCTTTGGCCATGGGTTCCGGCGCTACCAAAGACCAAGTCGCCAAATACATCGATTTGATGGTCTCCAGCCAGACCGGCTCCGGCAAGACCGCTGCCTTTCTGCTGCCCGTGCTGCACACCTTGCTGACCCAGCAAGCCGAAGCCGAAGCTGCTGAAAAGGCCGAATACGAAGCCGCTGTCGCCGACGCTGCTGCCAAGGGCGAGCCTGCCCCCAAGCGCGCCAAGCGCAAAGACCCGACCAACCCACGTAACTTCAAGGCACCGACTCCAGGCGCCCTGATCGTTTGCCCAACCCGCGAACTGGCCCAACAAGTGGCACATGACGCGATCGACCTGGTGCAACATTGCCGCGGTCTGCGCGTTGCCAACATCGTTGGTGGCATGCCTTACCAATTGCAAATTGCCAAGCTGCAAAACGCCAACCTCGTGGTGGCAACGCCTGGCCGTCTGTTGGATCTGCAACGCTCCATGCAAATCAAGCTGGATGAAGTGCAATTCCTGGTGGTTGACGAAGCTGACCGCATGCTGGACCTGGGCTTCTCCGATGACCTGGCTGAAATCAACCAGCTCACCATTGGCCGCAAGCAAACCATGATGTTCAGCGCGACCTTCGCTCCCCGCATTCAGCAACTCGCTGCCCGCGTGATGCGCGAACCACAACGCATCACGATCGACAGCCCGCAAGAAAAGCACGCCAATATCAAGCAGTCGCTGTTCTGGGCCGACAACGCCACGCACAAGCGCAAGCTGCTGGACCACTGGCTGCGTGACACCACGATCAACCAGGCCATCGTTTTCGCCAGCACGCAAATCGAGTGCGACGGCTTGGCCAACGACCTGCAACAAGACGGCTTTGATGCTGTTGCTTTGCACGGTGCTTTGAGCCAGGGCTTGCGTAACCGCCGCCTGATGGCGCTGCGTCAAGGTCAGGTACAAATTCTTGTTGCAACCGATGTGGCTGCTCGCGGTATTGACGTACCCACCATCACCCACGTGTTCAACTTCGGTCTGCCAATGAAGGCCGAGGATTACACCCACCGTATCGGCCGTACCGGCCGTGCAGGTCGCGATGGTCTGGCTGTGACGTTTGCAGAAATGCGCGATCGCCGCAAGATTTTCGACATCGAAGCCTACAACCGCCAGCCTATCAAGGCAGAGACGATTCCCGGTCTGGAGCCGCAACAGCGCGCCCCGGATTCACGCCCCAGCTTTGGTGGCCGTGGCGGTAACGACCGCAACGACCGTTCCGGTGGCGGTGGTGCTCGCAAATTTGGCGGCCCACGTGAAGGTGGCTTTGGTGGCGGTGGCAACCGTGGTGGTTTCGCTGGCAAGCCTGCCGGTGGTGACCGCGGTGGTTTCGGTGCCCCTCGCAACTTCGGCGACAACGCCCGTGATTTCGGCGGTACGCAGCGCGAAGGTTTCAGCTACGAACGCAAGGGTGGTTTCAATGACCGCTTTGCCGGTCAAGGCGCTCCGCGCGGCGACTTCGCACCCCGTGGTGATTTCGCTCCTCGCGGCGATGCACGTCCTCCACGTGGAGACTTCAATGCACCTCGCGGTGACTTCGGCGCTCCGCGTGGCAACTTCAACGATCGCAAGCCTGCGTTCGGCAAGCCAGCTGGTTTTGCCAAGCCTGGTAACGGCGGCAAGGTGTTTGTGCCCCGTGACGCGAAGAAGCGTCCCGCGCGTGCTGACTAATCGTTAAGCGCTAAATTCTTAAAAGGCCTCGTCGGGTATCCGGTGAGGCCTTTTATTTTGTGGCTTTGAGAGACATTTCGTTCGCCCGCTGACGACGCGGGGTAAGCCTCAAAGCGAATGTCCCCCGCCCTTCGGGCTCCTCCTTGATTTCGCAATGAGGCCAACCCCACGCCCTCAGCTCGATACGCTGGCTGACGTTGGATGTGTGCCGACGCCTCACTAGATCAGGTGGGTTGGGTGCTTCCCTGGGCGGAATCAAGGAGGAGGCCGAAGGCCGGGGGACATCCGCTGAGGGGAGTACCCGACACGCATGATCCAGAAGCAATGTCACCCTAAAGGCGCAGCTTCTGAAGGGAAAGTTTCAACTCATCCCATTACGGGACGCAAGTTCTACAAACAAACCTGAGTGGTCAAGATCAGACAGACCGTGTTCAACCCCCTGCGCATACAACTGCTCAAACAACGCAGTAATGGGTGCCTCAAATCCGACCTCTTGCGCAGTCGCCATCGCATTGCGCAAATCCTTGAGTTGCACTGTCATACGTCCACGCGGTGCGAAGTCGCGGTCCACCATGCGTTGGCCATGGACTTGCAGGATGCGGCTGTCGGCAAAGCCGCCGGTGATGGCCTCTCTGACTTTCGCCATGTCGGCACCACCTTTTTCGCACAGCAGCAGCGCCTCAGCCACTGCGCCTATCGTGATGCCCACAATCATCTGGTTCGCCAGCTTGGCTAACTGGCCGGCGCCGGTGGGGCCTACGTGTGTCGCACGGCCCAGATGCTGAAAGACGGGTAGGGCGCGCTCGAAGTTTGCAGGCTTGCCACCGGCCATGATGGCAAGCCTGCCTTGCTCTGCGCCAATGGTGCCGCCGGATACGGGAGCATCCAGATAGTCGATGTGCAACTCGCTCAGACGTGCTGCATGGTCGCGCGCTTCTATGGGTTTGATCGATGACATGTCGACCACCAATGTGCCGGGCCGCATGGCTTGCACGGCTCCTTGGTCGAACAGCACCTGGCCGACGATAGCGCCGTGATCCAGCATGGTGATGACCAGATCAGCATCGCCTACCGCTTCGGCGGGAGTGGTGTGCGCAGAGGCGCCGAACTGGGTGAGCCGTTGTGCCTTCTCAGCCGTGCGGTTCCATACCCGTACGTCGTGGCCCGCTTCGCACAAGCGGCGCGCCATGGGCGTGCCCATCAGCCCAATGCCCAAAACGGCGATTTTCATGTGAACTCCAAGCTAGTCGACAAAGGATAGCGTCGCGTTGAAAGTTCGCCTGAGGGTTTGCCCGCGTTTTGCTGTCGGCGGGCTGACAGCGCATTTATTCAGTTGGGGTCAGAGCACATCGCCGCGCGAGTGGTCCGACCCCAATGTCTCACATAAGCAGATGTTCGGCAGCATTGGTGCCGCCCAGCGTGACGTAATTGACCTTGCGAATGTCCATCAGCTTCTTGCCACCGGAATAGCTGATGGAGCTTTGTACGTCCTGCTCCATCTCAATCAAGGTGTCAGCCAGCTTGCCCTTGATGGGCTCCAGGATGCGCTTGCCTTCGACGTGCTTGTACTCGCCCTTGTTGAAGTCGCTGGCCGAGCCGTAGTACTCCTTGAACAGCGTGCCATCCACTTCCACCGTCTTGCCAGGTGACTCTTCGTGTCCGGCAAACAGGGAGCCAATCATCACCATCGTGGCGCCAAAGCGGATGCTCTTGGCAATATCGCCATGGTCGCGGATGCCGCCATCGGCAATGATGGGTTTGGTCGCCACACGGGCGCACCACTTGAGCGCGCTGAGCTGCCAGCCGCCGGTACCAAAGCCGGTCTTCAGCTTGGTGATGCAGACCTTGCCAGGGCCGATGCCGACCTTGGTCGCGTCTGCGCCCCAGTTTTCCAGATCAATGACCGCCTCGGGTGTCGCCACATTGCCGGCAATGATGAACGTGCCGGGCATCTTTCCCTTGAGGTAGGTGATCATCTCTTTCACGCTGTCGGCATGGCCGTGCGCGATATCAATGGTGACGTATTCCGGCACCAGTCCCAGCTCGAGCAACTTGTCTACCGTGGCGTAGTCGGGTTTCTTGACGCCCAGTGAAATGGAGGCGAACAGGCCCTTCGCCTTCATGTCCTGGACGAACTTCACGTTGTCCAGATCAAAGCGGTGCATCACATAAAAATAGCCGCTCTTGGCGAGCCATTCGCAAATGGCCTCATCGACAACGGTTTTCATGTTGGCCGGTACGACCGGCAGGCGGAACTTGCGTCCACCCAGTTCTACGCTGGCGTCACATTCCGAGCGGCTTTCCACACGGCACTTGCGTGGCAGCAAAAGAATGTTGTCGTAGTCAAAAATTTCCATGGTACCCAAGCTCCTGTCAAAGTTAATCAGTTCCGCAAGCTAATTGCGAAAGGGCACTTGGACGGGACCCGGCCATAAAAAAACCGGGTCCCAATTGCTTGGGCCCGGTGACTGATTGTATATAACTTGTGGCTGGGGGGTTATTCCTTGCCCAACAGCACATCACGCAGCTTGGGCTCCAGGGCGGCTTCGCCCATCCAGATCGACATCGCGGCTTTGAAGAATTCAGGTTCCTTGAAGGGCTCGCCCAACAGCTTGCCGTCCATGTACATCACGAGGCCCGCATAGGGCGCCCAATCAAATATCAGCGACTCGCCCGGTTTGATCACCTTGTAAGTGCCGAAGATCTTGCCCAGCGACATCAGGCCGGGGACCAGCTTGGCCATGTCGCTCTTGTCTGACATCACCTCCACGTTACGGTTGAACAGCTTCATGATGGGCGCAGTGTCAAACTCTTTGGCGCCCGCGGTGATCACCAGGCGCTTGGGGCCGGGAACCTGGAACAGCTGGTCAACGGTGGCAAACTTTTTCTTGGCATAAATTTTCACGACGTACAGCTGGGTTTTCCCAGTGGATACGACGCCTGCGCCATTCAGTACCAACGTATTGTTATAGATGGTCAACGAATCTTCCATCTTGACACCGGCCACTTCAATCGTTGCCGCCGATGCACCCAAGCCAAGCAGGGCAGCGATGACTGCCAACCCGAAAACTCTTAAAAAATGCATTGTCAATATCAGGTAATTGGGGTTGATAAACGGCCCACTGTACGGGGCCGAACGAGCTGGCGTGAAGCCATGCAAGTCCCAGGCCAAGTCTGCAGGGTGGCTGCATGATACTGGTAAGCGCGCACTACGCAACGGGACTTTTAGAGAGAAGCACCTGAAAGCCACTAATCGTTTTCCCGAGGTTCCTACAATCGCTGCATGTACCAAGCCGCCGCCAGCCAGAACAACAGCAATAGCCAGGCCACCGACTCGCCCTTGCTGGCCAGTCTGAACCCCGAACAACGTGCCGCGGTGACCCTGCCGCCCGAGCACGCGCTGATCCTGGCCGGTGCTGGATCAGGGAAAACCCGGGTGCTGACGACGCGCATCGCATGGCTGCTGCAAAACGGCTATGTGTCGCCCGGCGGCATCCTGGCGGTGACCTTCACCAACAAGGCCGCCAAGGAAATGATGACGCGGCTTTCTGCCATGCTGCCGGTCAATGTGCGTGGCATGTGGATTGGTACCTTCCACGGCCTGTGCAACCGTTTCCTGCGGGCGCATTACAAGATGGCCGGACTGCCACAGAGTTTTCAGATTCTGGACACGCAAGACCAGCTCTCCGCGATCAAGCGCCTGTGCAAGCAGCACAACATCAGCGACGAACGCTTTCCGCCCAAGCAGCTGATGTGGTTTATCGCCGGTTGCAAGGAGGATGGCCTGCGTCCGCAGAATGTAGAGGCCAGCGACCCGGACACGCGCAAGAAGGTAGAGGTCTACCAGCTGTATGAAGAGCAGTGCCTGCGCGAAGGCGTGGTCGATTTTGGTGAGTTGATGCTGCGCTCCTATGAGCTGCTGCGCGACAACGATCCCATCCGCGAGCATTACCAGCGTCGTTTTCGTCACATCCTGATCGATGAGTTTCAGGACACCAACAAGCTGCAATACGCCTGGATCAAGATGCTGGCGGGGCAAGGGATGAATGCCAGCCCGGATGGCGCGGGTGGTGCCGTGCTGGCGGTGGGGGATGACGACCAGAGCATTTACGCGTTTCGTGGTGCGCGCGTCGGCAACATGGCCGACTTCGTGCGCGAGTTTGCCGTGCAGCACCAGATCAAGCTGGAGCAAAACTACCGCAGCTACAGCAATATCCTGGACTCCGCCAACGCGCTGATCAGCCACAACAGCCACCGCCTGGGTAAGAACCTGCGCACCGAGCAAGGGCCGGGCGAACCTGTGCGCGTTTACGAGGCGTCGACGGATTTTGCAGAAGCGCAGTGGATGATCGACGAGATGAAGCAGCTCATCCGCGACGACGTTTCACGCTCGGAAATCGCGGTGCTGTATCGCTCCAACGCGCAGAGCCGGGTGATTGAAACGGCGTTGTTCAACGCCGCCATTCCCTACCGCGTCTATGGTGGCCTGCGCTTTTTCGAACGCGCCGAGATCAAGCACGCGCTGGCGTACCTGCGTCTGCTGGAGAACCCCAACGACGACACCAGTTTCATTCGCGTTGTGAACTTCCCGGCCCGTGGCATTGGCGCGCGCAGCATCGAACAATTGCAAGATATTGCGAAAGTGACTGGCTGCTCGCTGCACGATGCGGTCAGCACCTTAAGTGGCCGCGCGGGTGCCCTGATCGGCAGCTTTGTAGCAAAGATTGATGTGTTGCGCGAGCAGACGGCCGGCATGAACCTGCGCCACATCATCGAACTGATGCTGGATCAGAGCGGCTTGCGTGAGCACTACCAGAAGGAACGCGAAGGCGAAGACCGGCTGGAGAATCTGGACGAACTGGTCAACGCCGCCGAGAGCTTTGTGATGCAGGAAGGCTTTGGCCGCGATGCCGAGGGCCTGCCGAATGTGGACGACGCCCCGCTGCCTCCCGACGCCGAGACAGGTGAGACCCTGTCACCGCTGGCCGCCTTCCTGACCCACGCCGCGCTGGAAGCGGGCGACAACATGGCGCAGGCCGGGCAGGACGCGATCCAGTTAATGACCGTGCACTCGGCCAAGGGGCTGGAGTTCGACTGCGTGTTCATCACCGGCATGGAAGAGGGCTTGTTCCCGCATGAGAACTCGATGAACGACCGCGACGGCCTCGAAGAAGAGCGCCGCTTGATGTACGTGGCCATCACGCGCGCGCGCAAGCGCTTGTATCTGACGCATTCGCAAACCCGCATGTTGCACGGCCAGACGCGCTACAACCTGAAGAGCCGCTTCTTCGACGAGTTGCCGGAGGAATGCCTCAAGTGGCTGACGCCCCAACGCCCCCCAGCGGGCGCCATGGGTGGTTTCAGCCGCAACTGGAACTCCGGAAGTGCTACTAATTCAGGAGCTGCTTACGCACATTCTGCGGGCGTTTCAGGCACTTTTGGCAGTGAAATCCAGCGCAAGGAAGAGCCAGCGCACGGTCTCAAGGTGAATCAGAAAGTTTTCCACGCCAAGTTTGGCGAAGGCACCGTGCTGACGCTGGAAGGCGCGGGCGACGATGCCCGTGCGCAAATCAGCTTCCCGCGGCATGGAACCAAGTGGCTGGCCCTCTCTGTGGCCAAACTCACACCTGTGCCTTAGATCGCTGAACGGCTTCGTGCAAGCTTCCATCGTGTCTTTGCTACTCCTCGTTGCCATGGGGCAGGGCGTGTTCCTGAGCGCCGCCTTGCTGCTGTCCCGGCACAGCGAATTGCAGTTAGCCAATCGTCTGCTCGCCGCGCTGGTCTTTCTATTTGCGTTGATCATCGGACACGCATGGATGGACGTGAATGGCTTGTTCGCCAGCTACCCGCATCTGGCGACTTCCATTGCCACTTTGCCTTTGCTGGTTGGCCCCTTGCTATGGTGGTATCTGCAAAACCTGCTGAACGGGGAGCCGCTTTCCCGGCGCAGCCTCTGGCACTTTTTGCCGTTTGCAATAGCGCTGCTGGCCTGGGCACCGTATTACCTGCAACCCGTGGATGTAAAACTGGCGCTGATGGCGCCGCGCATGCAGCTGCCCTGGTACCTGGGCGCGTTTGGTTTGCTCAAGGCCTTGCACCTCGGGGCCTATCTGTTGCTGGCGTACCGGCAGATCGCGCGGGAAGACCGCGAGCGACCGGGCCAAGCCATGGTGCACAGCTTGCGGCGACTGACCGCACTGCTGGGTGTGGGGCTGGGGCTGGATGCGCTGTTGTTTGTCGCCGAAGCTGCGGGCCTGCCCGTGCCGGTCTCTTCGGACTTGTGGGCGGCAGCGGTGCTGACCGGCTTTGTCTATGGCCTGGCGTTTTACGCGATGCGCATGCCCATGGGCTACCGGCTCCCCACACCCAGTCCGCGCGGCAAGCCCGCAGAGAGCTTGCTCAGCCCTGCCGAACGCAGCCAGTTTCTGGAAAAACTGAACTCCAGCATGGAGCAGGAGCAGCTCTATCGCGACGGTGAACTGAGCCTGGAAACGCTGGCATCCCACCTGGCGCTAACGCCGCATGAGTTGTCCCAGCTGATCAACCAGTCGTTGTCGGTGAACTTTCAAGAGTTTTTGAACGGCTACCGAGTGCGTGCGCTGCAGGCCGCGATGCGGGATGCCGCCAACCGCGACGCCACGATTCTCGATCTGGCGATGGGGGTGGGCTTCAACAGCAAGAGTTCGTTGAACCGGGTTTTCAAAAACCAGACCGGAATGACGCCATCGCAATTTCGGGGCGCTGAAGGCCCACAAAGTCCCAATTGACCATTTGAGACGCGCCAAAAGCCGCTGAAATCGGTTTGGAGGTCTCATTTCATCATTTGGGGCGCTTTTGAGCACCCAAAAACCAATACTTCCCGCTGTTCAACAACTTACCGGGAAATTGCAATGCTCAAAAAATGGTTCAGTGTGCTGGTACTCGCGTTCTGCGTTCTGGGCGCAAATGCCGCCGACCGCGGTATTTCTGAGGACGGATTTCAGTCGATAGGCGGCATCGAGCAATGGATCACAATTCGCGGCGAAGACCGCGCCAACCCGGTGGTTCTGGTCGTGCATGGCGGGCCGGGCAATCCCTTGAGCCCTTATTCAGACGCCATGTATGCCGCCTGGGCCAAGGATTTCACCATCGTGCACTGGGATCAGCGCGGTGCCGGCAAAACATTCGGGCGCACTCCGTCTACCGCAGAATCTGCGCTGACGCTGGACCTCATGGCCAGTGACGGCGTCGAAGTGGCCGAGTTTTTGCGACGCCATCTGACTCAGCGCAAGATCATTCTGATGGGCAATTCCTGGGGAAGCATCCTCGCGGTGCATATGGCCAAGCGGCGTCCTGATCTGTTCTACGCCTATGTGGGCACCTCGCAGTTTGTCAGCCGCACCGCCAACGAGGCCGCAAGCTATTCCCAGACGCTGGCGATTGCGAAGCAAGCAGACGATGCGAAAACTGTGGCCGCGCTCGAAGCCATCGGCCCGCCACCGCGCACCAACCCGCGTGCGTTTGGCGTGCTGCGCCGTGCCATCCGTGTCTACGAAGGGAAAGTCACCACGCCCGCACCAGCGAGCTGGTGGGCGCCCGCACCGCAATACGCCACGGCCGCCGCATTGGCCGACGCGGAAGCCGGTGAAGACTATTCGTTTGTGCAGTTCGTCGGGATGAAGGGAGACGGCATGCTGTCCCATGTCGATCTGCCAGGTATGGGTCTGCGTTTTGAGATACCCGTGTACCTCGTGCAGGGCAAGGAAGATTTGCTGACGCCGCTGTCCGTGACGCAGCCTTACTTTGACAGTCTGCAAGCGCCAGACAAAGCGATGGTGATTGTTCCCCAAGCGGGGCATGGACCGAATGAAGCGGTGCTAGCTGCGGAGTACCGTTTGTTGATGGAGCGTGTGCGCCCTGCGGCAAAGTAGGTCTTGAAAAGCAGCAATGCTGCTTGCCCGTGGCTAGGCGGCCACTTGCGCGGCGTCTATTTTGCCCAGCAGCCATTGCAGCCCGGCCAGGTGCTGCTGGTCATGGCTGCAGAGGTAATGCACCAGGCTCTTGAGCGTTAACGGGCCATAGCCCTCAAAAACCGCGGTGCGCAGGAACTGCTCTGGTTGCAGATTCGCCAGCAACACTAATGTCTTTGCGCGCGCCACACGGAATTCGGCAAACATGGCGTCAACATCGGCGCTGCCATAGGCACGTTCTCGCGCCAGCGCTTCGGTGTCAATCGACGCCAGCGTTGGGTGGTGTTCGGCCAGCGTTCGGCTAAAGCGCATGTGGTAGCCATCGATCTCGATGTCGCGCACATGGCAGATCTGTTCTATTGCGGTCAGCGGCTCGCTGGGCACGCCGTCCCAGGAAGCATGTGCCCAGTGTTGGTAGGCCGCAGGGATGGCGGCGTAATGCGCTTCCAGTTGGTCGGGAAACGCCTCCAGTGCGCGCAGTGTGGTGGTGAGCATGGACGGGTTCGCAAAAAAGCAACCCGTCCATTGTCAATCCATTACAGTTTTCGCTCAGGTGCCTATCTGTCCGCCATCCTTCTTGCGAATCACCACCGTCGCCGAGCGTGGCCGGCCGTTGGGGTTCTTGTCGGGCCAGTTGGAGATGGCACGCGGGTTTTGCGGGTTGCTGAGTTCGGAGGCTGGCTCGCCCGGGTGCTGGATGTTGATGAACATGGTCTTGCCGTCCGGCGTGCCGGTAGCACCTGTGATTTCGCAACCCATAGGTCCGACCAGGAAGCGGCGGATTTCGCCGGTTTTGGTGTCGGCCGCCATCATCATGTTGTTGCCCAGGCTCTTCAGATCACCCTTGCCCATGTTGGACGTGGACATATCGCACTGCACCCACAGCACGCCGCGGCTGTCGGTCCACAGGCCATCGGGGCAGGCAAACATGTCGCCCTTGACGTTGCCCTTCGCGTCTGCGCGGTCCAGGCCCGGGTCACCGGCCAGCACGAAGTGGTTCCACGCAAAGCGGGTGCCGCTGAAATCGACATCTTCCTTCCAGCGGATGATGTTGCCCATGGTGTTGTTGACGCGCGGGTTGGCCGCGTTCAGGCCGGGTGCCTTGTCGGCGGTGCGCTGGTTGTTGTTGGTCAGCGTGCAGTAAACCCAGCCTTCTCTGTCCACCGAAATCCATTCAGGCCGGTCCATCTTGGTTGCGCCCAGCAGGTCGCTGGCCTGGCGGCTCTTGATCAGCACCTCGCCCTGATCGGCAAAGCCGTTGGCAGTGGTTAGTGGACCTTGGCCATGCGTGAGGGCAATCCATTGGCCCTTGCCGTCGTCGTTGAATTGGGCGACATACAGCGTGCCATGGTCCAGCAATGTGCGGTTAGCGGCAAAGCCACCGGGTTGGATCTTGTCGCGGCTGACAAATTTGTAGATGTACTCGAAGCGCGCGTCTTCGCCCATGTAGACGACGGCGCGGCCATCGGGTGTGACGGCAGTCGTCGCGCCCTCGTGTGCAGCGCGGCCCAGAGCCGTGCGCTTCAGCGGCGTGGAGCTGGGGTTGGACGGATCGATCTCCACAATCCAGCCAAAGCGGTTCGGCTCGTTCGGGTTCTTGCTGGTATCAAAGCGCGCATCAAATTCGTTCCAGCGGTAGGGCGACTTGGCTTTCAGACCCCAGCGTTTGTCGTGCGCAGTTTGCGGTTCACTGCCACCGAAGAAGTCAACGAAGTTCTCTTCCGCCGTCAGGTAAGTGCCCCAGGGCGTGATGCCTGCGGCGCAATTGTTCAGCGTGCCCAACACAACGCGGCCCTGGGGGTCGGCGGCAGTTTGCAGCAACGCGTGTCCCGCTGCCGGGCCGGACATTTCTGTGCGGGTCGTTGCGGTGATACGGCGCGCCCATGGCGAGGGCTTGACCACCTTCCACGCACCCGCTGTGTCTTCGATTTCGCAGACCGACACTCCCACTGCCGCCTGCGCCTTGCGCACCTTTTCCGCACTCCAGTTGGTCATGCCATCGGGGAACAGCAGGCCGCCATCGAAGTATTCGTGGTTCATCACCAGGAGGCCGCTCTTCGAACCGTCTTGTGCGAAGTAGTGCATGCCGTCGTGGTGCATGCCGAATTGGGTTTCCTGTTGCTGCGCCGTGTTGCTCGCGTCTTCCTTGAAGGCATGGTCTTCGCCGGACAGACCGACTGCATCGCCCCAGCGCGCGATCACCTGCACTGAATAGCCTTCGGGCACGGCGACCTCATCGGTCACCGAGATCGGAACGCTCTTGAAGCCCAGCAAGGGTCCCTGGCTTGTACCGGTGGTCGCGCAGGCCGACAAAGCGGCGGCACTCACTGCGCCCAGCGGAGCCAGCAAGCCGCTTGCCATCGCACCCAGGCTGCCGCGTAACAGTGTGCGGCGCGAAGGGTGGGAGACGTCGTGGATGCTGGGGTTGGAGGAGCGGTTGCTGTCCTCCATCAGGGAAAAATCTTTGGCCATGGGTGTACATCGTTGTGATGCGCCCCGGCATTGGGGCGTGGCCCGTTTGTACCGGTCGTGTGTGACGATGTTGTGACTGCCCGATGACGGCCGTGCACAAGGGCAACGGCTCAGTTCCCAGTCTCAAGTACCTATCAGTCCGCCATCGTTTTTGCGGATCACCAACGTGGCCGAACGCGGCCGGCCATTGGGCAGGAAGTCCGGCCAGTTGGAGATCGCGCGCGGATTGGCCGGGTTGTTGCGGTCCAATGCCGCTTCGCCAGGGTGCTGGATGTTGACAAACAAAGTCTTGCCGTCCGGTGTGCCGCAGGCGCCGGTCAGCTCACAACCTGTAGGGCCGACCAGAAAGCGGCGCACTTCACCCGTGCGCGTATCGGCTGCCAACAGCGCGTTGTTGCCCAGGTTTTTGTAGTCGCCCTTGTGCATCCGTGATGAAGACATGTCGCAGCAAATCCACAGCAAGCCGCGCCCATCGGCCCAGAGGCCGTCCGGGCAGGCGAGGGCATCACCCTTGACATTGCCCTGTGCTTCGGCGCGCGACAGACTGGCGTCACCCGCCAGCACAAAGTGGTTCCAGCTGAAGGTGCTTGCGCTGTGGTCGCCATCGCCTTTCCAGCGAATGATCTGGCCCATGCTGTTGTTGGCGCGCGGGTTGGCAGCGTCCACGCCGGGGTCCGTGCCTACACCGCGTTGTGTGTTGTTGGTCAGCGTGCAATAGACCCAGCCGTCCGGGTCAACGGCGACCCATTCCGGCCGGTCCATCTTGGTCGCGCCCAGCAGGTCAGCGGCTTGGCGGGTCTTGACCAATACTTCGCCTTGGTCGGCAAAACCATTGGCCGCCGTCAGCGGACCTTGGCCATGGACCAAAGGCAGCCACTGGCCGCGGCCATCCGCATTGAACTGGGCCACATATAGCGTGCCATGGTCCAGCAGTTCCTGGTTGGCCTTGGCGCCGCCGGGTTTGATTTTGTCGCGGCTGACAAATTTGTAGATGTATTCGAAACGCGCGTCTTCGCCCATGTAGACGACCGCGCGACCGTCCTTTGTGACGGCGGTGGTTGCGCCCTCATGGGCTGCGCGGCCCAGCGCGCTGCGCTTGACCGGAGTTGATGTGGGATCGTACGGGTCGACTTCGACGATCCAGCCAAAGCGATTGGGCTCGTTGGGGTTGCGCGTTGCGTCAAAGCGCGGGTCGTGTTCGTGCCAGCGGTAGTCGCCGCCCTTGCCATCCTTCTTCAGTCCCCAGCGTTTTTCGTGCGCGGTCGGCTTGTCGCTGCCGCTGAAATACTCGATGAAGTTTTCTTCGCCGCTCAAATAGGTGCCCCAAGGCGTGATGCCAGCGGCGCAGTTGTTCAGCGTGCCCAGTACGGTGCGGCCTTCTGGATCGGCAGTTGTTTGCACCAGAGCATGGCCCGCGACCGGGCCGCGCATCGCAAACGGCGTGTTCGCCGTGAAGCGGCGTGCATAGCGCGATGGGGCGACGATCTGCCAAAGACCCGCTTTGTCACGGCGTACCTCGCAGACCGAGATGCCATGTGCGGCTTGGGCCTTGCGCACCTTTTCCAGGCTCCAGTTCGCAAAACCATCTGGGTACAACAGACCCTCATCGGTGTACTCATGGTTCATCACCAGCAGGCCGTGGTCCGCGGCGCCTTTCAATGGGAAGAACTGCATGCCGTCGTTGTGCATGCCGAACTGGGCTTCCTGTTGTTTTGCGCTGTTGCTGGCATCGGGTGCAAACGCGTGCAGCGCGCCGGCAATGCCGACCGGGTCGCCCCAGCGCGCGATCACCTGGGCCGAGTAGCCCGCTGCCAGGCTGACTGCGTCGGCCGCAGACGGCGCCACGCCGGCAAAGCCAAGAAAGGTTGGGGTAGAGGGGCTGGGGGACGCGTAGGCCGCCAAGGGTGCCAGCAGGCCGCTGGCCAGCGCACCGAGGCCGCCGCGCAGCAGGCTGCGCCGGTCCAGGTGAGAGATGTCGTGGATGCTGGGATTGGAGGAGCGGTTGCTGTCCTCCATGCCGGAGAAATCCTTAGCCATAGGCCTTTACTTGTTCGTTGTTCGCATCGCCGGATGTGTGGCATCGGGCTGGCTGTCCATATAGCCCATGCCGTCCTTGACACCCTTGCGTCCCAGGATTTCCCACGCGGTGCGCTGATTCGCCAGCCGCGCCAGGTATTCCAGTTCTTCGTCGGTATGGTTGATGGCCTTGGCGGGCGTCAGCATGCGGCCGCCCTTGGGCTCAACCTCACCCCAAAACGCCTGGTGATATTCCGCCTTGCTCAGCGCGCGGTCGTTGCCGGCAGACATTTCTACCGTGCCGTAACAGTTGCAGACATAGCCGCGACCGCCCTGGTTGGCAAACACCTCCGTGTACACGCCGGTGCCGCGAATGCCGGCGGTGATGGTGGGCGTGACGATTTGGCGGTAGGGGCCACGGCCCCAGACGCTGACCACTGCACCGGTCAACAGGCGCAGGAAACTGACTGCGCTCAGCGATGCGCCGCGCTCCACCCGCATCATCGAGTTCTGCCGCACGTGGAATGCCGACGTGCCCAGCACAAAAATCAATGTAGAACCGGGGCCGGTAACGATCTGGTCGCCGGTCTGGATGCTTTGCTCCCGGTTCAGGCGCATGCCGTTGACGGTCGCATCACCGACCAGCTGCACCACGTTGGTTGCTCCCGCGGCCAGTGCGCCGCCGGCGCCGCCCAACGCGCTCCAGGCCGTCGCAGCTTTCAGGAAGTCACGCCGCTGGAACCAGAGGACCTCGGATTCGGTGCGGCCTTGCAGGGTGTGTTGTGTCATGGTGTTTCTCCTGGAACTGATTCTTCGCCAAAACTGTCTCGAAAGGTGAAATACATGGATGTGAAGAACATTGCGACCAGCAGCAGCGCTGTAGGAAATAGTAGCGTGCCTACCAGCTCCGGGCCGCCCAACGTGGCGCCAATCACCGTAACCAGCGTGACCACCGAAACTGCCACGGCGCCCCACAGCAGGCTGTACACGGTCATCGCCCAGAAGTTGCGCACACACGCCACCAGGCTGAAGAACAAGCTCTTGACTGCGGGCACACCATGCCAGTGCACCAGCGCGGGCGCGTGCCAAAATGCCATGGACAGTGGCATATACAGCGCCAGTGCGACCAGCGTCGCCAACTGAAATTCGGTTTCCTGCAGTAGCTCGGGTGTGAGTGCTCCGCCCAGCAAGTACAGCTTGGCAAACTTGCCGCCGTCTACCAGTGTGGAGACGCCCAGTACCAACAGGATGCTCACGGCATACAGCACGCCCAGCAACAGCATCGCGCGCGCCTGGCTGCGCTCCGCGCGAAAGGCCGTGACCAGCAGCGTGGGCATCGGGAAGTTACCCAGTGTGGCCTCGCGCGTTGCGGCCATCAGTCCGAGGGTGGCGGCAGGCAGTAAGGCCAGCGATAGCACGCTGCCTGCGTAGGGGATGAAGCCGAGCACCGATATGGCAGCCATGAACAGGAAGAACAGGCCACTCATCGCCAGCGGCTGGCGCAGGAAGGTGCGAATGCCCAGACGCACCCACAGCGTGCCCGTGCGTGCAGGAACAATATTCAGCTTCATGCCATTGCCTCCGCGTCTTCCAGCGCGCGCTGCATGGTGAGTGGATGGGCCACGCGCTGGCGCAGGACGCGCTCAAAGTGCGAGGGGTCGTGCGCGGTCAATACCGATGCTTCGCGCGGCAAATGCAAATCCCACAGCCGAGACAGCCAGAAGCGCAATGCGCCGGCGCGTGCCAGCGCAGGCAGCAACTGCCGCTCCTGTGGCAGCAAAGCACGTACCGCACCATAGGCTTCCAGGAATGCTTCGGTGCGTTCCATGTCGGCCACGCCGGTTGCCAGGTCAATGCACCAGTCGTTGAGACATACGGCGATATCAAACAAGAAGCTATCGACACCCGCGAAATAGAAATCAAAGAAGCCCGACAGTGCGAGCGGCGCGTTGGCATCTTCTTGGGGTGCAAACATCACGTTGTCGCGAAACAGGTCGGCGTGGACGGTGCCGCGCGGCAAAGCGGTATAGGCCGATAGGCTTGCTACATGGTTCTGGTAGGCCAGTTCGCTCTTCAGCAGAGCGGCCTGCTCAGGCTGCAGGAACGGCAACACGACGGGTACCGTTTCGTTCCACCAGGGCAGCGCGCGCAGATTGGGTTGCGCCATCGTGAAGTCGCGGCCCGCCAGGTGCATCCGGGCCAACGTGGCGCCGACCAAAGCGCAATGTTCGGCCTGCGGTTGCAACTCGCTCTTGCCGCGCAAGCGGTTCACTACCGCAGCGGGTTTGCCATTGAGGCTGTGCAGCACATCGCCATCGCGGTTGGTGGCAGGGTCTGGCACCGGGATGCCATGTACTGCCAAATGCTTCATCAGCCGCAGGTAGAACGGCAACTGCTCGGCCGTCAGGCGCTCGAACAGCGTGAGCACGTAAGCGCCCTGGTCCGTCGTAACGAAGTAGTTGGTGTTTTCGATGCCGCCCGAGCAACCCTCCATCGATTGAAGGGTTCCGAGACCGAGATCGTGAAGAAAAGTGCCGGCTTCCGCTAGGGAAACCTCTGTATAGACTGCCATGCGTCCATTGTAGGGCTCTGTTTTCACGGTGCGTGGGGGCACAATAGTCACCATGAGTGAAACCAAGAAAACCCTGCTGCTGGTCGATGGCTCCAGCTACCTCTACCGCGCCTTCTTTGCCGGCGGCGGCGACATGAGCATCACGCTGCCCGACGGCACCGTGCAAAAGACCGGCGCGATCCGCATCATGGTCAACATGATGCAGCTGCTGCGCAAGGAGTACCACGCCGATTACATGGCCTGCGTGTTCGACGCCAAGGGTGGTACCTTTCGCGATGCGATTTATCCCGAATACAAGGCGCACCGTGATCCCATGCCCGACGATTTGCGCAGCCAGATCGCGCCCATCCACGAGGTCGTGCGTCTGCTGGGCTGGCCGGTGCTGGATGTGCCGGGTGTAGAGGCCGACGATGTGATCGGCACACTGGCACTGGCGGCCTCTCGTCAGGGCATTGAAGTCATCGTCAGCAGCGGCGACAAGGATTTGGCGCAACTGGTGGATGAGCACATCACCATCATCGACACGATGAACCAGAAGCGGCGCGATTTGGCCGGTGTGGAGGCAGAGTTTGGTGTGCCGGCACGGCTGATGCTGGATTACCAGACGCTGGTCGGCGACGCCGTCGACAACGTACCGGGCGTGCCCAAGGTCGGGCCTAAGACAGCGGTCAAATGGCTGCAGGAATATGGCTCGCTGCAGGGTGTCGTGGACAACGCGGCCAATATCAAGGGCGTGGTCGGCGAAAACCTGCGCAAGACGCTGGACTGGCTGCCCACCGGTCGCTCGCTGCTGTTGATCAAGACCGATTGCGACCTGACTGGTTGGGTCGACGGTATGCCCGCGCTGGACGCGATTGTGGCCAAACCGCAAGACACGGCGAATCTGCGCGATTTTGCGGAGCGGTATGGCTTCAAAGGCATGGTCAAGACGCTGGAAGCGCAGCTATCTGCGCCCACCGCACCTACCTCGCCCACCGCTGCCACGAAAGCTTCCGACGCCCCTGGCTTGTTCGATGCACCGGCGCCCGCAGCCCCCCCGCGTACCAGCAACCTAGCGTACGACACCATCCTAACCTGGGAGCAGTTCGACACATGGCTGGCCAAACTGCAAGCTGCCGAACTCACCGCGCTGGACACCGAAACCACCTCGCTCGACGAAATGCGCGCCGAGATCGTGGGCATTTCCTTCAGCGTGGAGCCTGGTCAGGCTGCTTACATCCCGGTGACGCACCGCTACCCCGGCGCGCCCGAACAGCTCAACCGCGAAGAAGTGCTGGCCAAACTGAAGCCCTGGCTGGAGAACCCCAAGGCGCTGAAGCTGGGCCAGCACATCAAGTACGACCGCCATGTGTTTGCCAACCACGGCATTGAAGTACAGGGCTACGCGCACGACACGATGCTGCAAAGCTATGTGTTGGAAGTGCATATGCCGCATGGGCTGTCTAGCTTGGCAGAGCGCCATGTCGGGCGCAGTGGCATCACATTTGAAGATCTGTGCGGCAAGGGCGCGAACCAGATTGCGTTTGACCAGGTCGACATTGAAAAGGCAGCCGAATACTCCTGCGAAGACTCGGACCAGACCTTGGATGTGCACCGCGTGCTGTGGCCGCAATTGCAGGCTAACGACAAACTCAAGTTCATTTATGAGTTGGAGATCGCCAGCAGCGAAACGCTTTACCGCATTGAGCGCAACGGGGTGCTGATCGACGCGCCGACCCTGGCCACGCAGAGCCACCAGCTGGGCCAGCGCATCCTGCAACTGGAAACCGAGGCCTACGAGATTGCAGGGCAACCGTTCAACTTGAGTAGCCCCAAGCAATTGGGCGAAATTTTCTTTGACAAGTTGGGCATGCCGGTAGTGAAGAAGACCGCTACCGGCGCGCGCAGTACGGATGAAGAAGTATTGGAAAAGCTGGCAGAGGATTACCCGCTGCCCGCCAAGCTGCTGGAGCACCGCAGTCTTGCCAAACTCAAAGGCACCTACACCGACAAGCTGGCCCAACTCGCGCTGCCGCGCACGGGCCGGGTGCATACGCACTACGCGCAGGCCGTGGCCGTCACAGGGCGCTTGTCGAGCAATGATCCGAATTTGCAAAACATCCCGATACGCACAGCAGAAGGTCGCCGCGTGCGCGAGGCCTTTGTGGCGCCCGAGGGCTCCGTGATTGCCAGCGCAGATTACTCGCAGATCGAGCTGCGCATCATGGCGCACATCAGCGACGATGCGGCGCTCTTGAGCGCCTTCCACAATGGTCTGGATGTGCACCGTGCGACTGCCGCCGAGGTTTTTGGCGTGCCGGTGGATCAAGTATCAAGCGAGCAGCGCCGCTATGCCAAAGTGATCAACTTCGGCCTGATCTACGGAATGAGCGCCTTTGGCTTGGCGCGCAATCTGGGCATCGACAACACCGCCGCAAAGAACTACATCGCGCGCTATTTTGAGCGCTACCCCGGCGTCAAGAATTACATGGAGACCACCCGCGCACTGGCCAGGCAACAAGGCTACGTGGAAACCGTGTTTGGCCGGCGCCTGCAGCTTGGCGGCATCCAGTCGGCCAAGGGCGCGCAGTTGGCGGGCCTGGAGCGCGCAGCGATCAATGCACCCATGCAGGGCACTGCAGCCGATCTGATCAAGCTCAGCATGAACAAGGTGCAGCAGGTACTCGACCAAGAGAAGCGCGCCACCAAGATGATCATGCAGGTCCATGACGAACTGGTGTTTGAAGTGCCTGAAGCCGAAGTCGATTGGCTCAAGACCGAGATTCCGCGGTTGATGGCGGGTGTTGCGGAACTGAAGGTGCCGCTATTGGCCGAAGTAGGCGTAGGTCCGAACTGGGACAAGGCGCATTGAAATTCTGCGCCTGGGCAGTCATGATGCGCTAAGAAGCGAAGCCTAGAATGCGCAAGGCTGGTGACAGTGTGTGCTAGTGGTTGGATGTAACTAAGAATGGAATTTATATGGCTACCTTTTTCAATAACGTATCGGTAGGCAAGCGTCTGGGCGTGGCCTTCGCTCTGATTCTGGCGTTGTCCATTGTCATCATCCTGGTAAGCCTGTCGCGCCTGAATGCGGTAGCCGATGCCACCAGACAGATGATTGCCAGTCCGATCAAGACCGAGCGCATCATCGGCGACTGGTACCGCAATATTTACGCAGGTATTCGCCGCACATCGGCCATCGCGCGCAGCAGTGACCCGTCTCTTGCCGCGTTCTTTGCCGAAGACCAGGCCGCATCCACCAAAAGCTCTACGGAATACCAAAAGCAGATTGAAGTATTGATGGACAGTGACAAGGAAAAGGCCCTGTTTGCTGCCGTTGGAGAGCAACGCAAGGCTTACATCGAGGTGAGAGACGCTGTCGTCAATCTCAAGAAAGAGGGCAAAGCGGAAGAGTCTCTGAAACTGATGGAAGAGAAGTTTGTGCCGGCTGGAAAGTCCTACCAGGGCAAGATTGAAGAGTTGCTGCTGATGCAGCGACAGGAAATTGACGAAATCGGCAAGTCCATCGATGAAATTTACGGCGCAAGCCGAACGTTGATGATTGCCTTGGGGGGCGTCAGTCTTTTTTTCGGATTGATCGTTGCATGGCTCCTGTCCAACAGCATTACGCGTCCTCTGAACCAGGCCAGCATGGTTGCCCGCCGAGTCGCTGAAGGCGACCTGACCACCCGGATCGACAACCAGCGCAAGGATGAAGTCGGGCAGTTGCTCAGCAGCCTGCAGGACATGCAAACCAATTTGATCAAAGTTGTCAGCAATGTGCGCACCGGTTCTGAATCCGTAGCCACCGCCAGCGCCGAAATCGCACAGGGCAACAACGACCTCAGTGCACGCACGGAAAGCCAGGCCAGCGCGCTGGAGGAAACGGCGGCCAGCATGGAGGAATTGGGTTCCACCGTCAAAGCCAATGCAGACTCTGCGCGCCAGGCCAACCAGCTCGCGATGAGCGCATCCACCGTGGCCGTCAAAGGCGGTGAAGTCGTGGGCCAGGTGGTGGAGACCATGAAGGGCATCAACGATTCCAGCCGCAAGATCAGCGACATCATCAGCGTGATCGACGGCATTGCGTTCCAGACCAATATCCTGGCGCTGAACGCCGCAGTGGAAGCGGCCCGGGCCGGAGAGCAAGGCCGTGGTTTTGCCGTGGTGGCGTCCGAGGTGCGTAGCCTTGCCGGGCGCTCTGCGGAGGCTGCCAAAGAAATCAAGAGCCTTATTGGTGCCAGCGTGGAGCGGGTCGAGCAGGGTACTGCCCTGGTGGACCAGGCGGGAACCACGATGGCAGAGGTCGTCAGCTCGATCAAACGTGTGACCGACATCATGGGCGAGATCAGTGCAGCCAGCAACGAGCAGTCGGCTGGCGTCTCGCAGGTTGGTGAAGCGGTTACGCAAATGGACCAGGCCACGCAACAAAATGCAGCGTTGGTAGAGCAAATGGCCGCGGCCGCTTCCAGCCTCAAAAGCCAGGCGCAGGACCTGGTGCAGGTGGTGGCGACCTTCAATTTGGGCGACCAACACGCCATGAACCGGGCCCCGCGTGTAGCGGCCCCAATCAAGTCAAAACCAGCAGCGGCTTTCAGGCCGCAGAGTCCTCGGCCCGCAGCGCCCGCCAGGGTTGCGGCCGGTGCACCTGCCCGCCCCAGCGTAACCAAGACAGCGCAGTTGTCGGCGCCTACCCCCAAAGTCACCAAAACCACCCCTGCTGGTGGTGATGACGATTGGGAAACTTTCTAAATTGATATCCGCACGAAGAGACACATGCAAATGACCATTAAGAATCGATTGATGCTGGCCTTTGGTGTCATGCTGGCGTTGTTGGCCATCGTGACGGGCGTGGGGCAATCGCAGTTGGCGACCATCAACCACTACAACGAAGAACTGGATTCGCGGGCCTTCCGTCTTTCGCTGGCGAGTGACTGGGACACACAGATCAAGGTTGCATTGGCGGCGAAAACCGCGTTGCCCGGTCTGGATATCGAACCGGTCAAGAAGTTGTCGGCGATCACGTCTGCTGCAGAAGAGAAAAGCCTGCTGGCTGCCGCCACTTCCGCACAGGCGGGTACTCCCGAAACCTATGGCGCAGCCGTCAGCCAACTCACCAAAAAACTGGTGGACATGCAGATCAGCGACAGCGGCAAACTCAAGGCCGCCATGAACAGTGCGATCACCGTGCTGTGGACGGTGATGGTGATTGGTGTCATCGTGGGCATCGTGCTGGCGCTGCGCATGTCCAATAGCATCGCCACACCGCTGAAAGCCGCCGCCCGTATGGCCGAGCGCGTGGCCGATGGTGACCTGACCAATGACATCCGTGCGAGCAGCTCGGACGAAGTGGGCACGATGCTGCGCTCGCTCTCCAAGATGCAGGAAAACCTCGGCAAACTGGTCGCCAATGTGCGCAGTGGTTCCGAGGGCGTGGCAACCGCTTCTTCTGAAATCGCGCAGGGTAACAACGACCTGAGCGCGCGCACCGAACAACAAGCCAGCGCGCTGGAGGAAACCGCCGCCTCCATGGAGGAGCTGGGCTCCACCGTCAAGCAAAACGCAGACTCCGCACGTCAAGCCAACCAGTTGGCGCAAAGCGCGTCCACCGTGGCCGTACAAGGCGGTGCCGTGGTCGGTGAGGTAGTTGAAACCATGAAGGGCATCAACGAGGCCTCGCGCCGCATTGCCGACATCATCAGCGTGATCGATGGCATTGCCTTCCAGACGAATATTCTTGCGCTGAACGCCGCGGTCGAAGCCGCGCGCGCGGGTGAGCAAGGCCGTGGGTTCGCAGTGGTGGCTTCCGAAGTGCGCAGCCTGGCCGGGCGCTCTGCCGAAGCCGCCAAGGAGATCAAGAGCCTGATCAGCACCAGCGTAGAGCGCGTAGAGCAGGGAACGGCATTGGTGGACCGGGCCGGTACCACCATGGCCGAAGTCGTCAGCTCCATCAAGCGCGTGACCGACATCATGGGCGAGATCAGCGCCGCCAGCAACGAGCAGGCGTCTGGCGTGGCGCAAGTCGGCGAAGCAGTGCGCCAGATGGACAACGCGACACAGCAAAACGCGGCGCTGGTGGAAGAAATGGCCGCTGCCGCAAGCAGCCTCAAAGGCCAGGCGCATGAGCTTGTGCAACTGGTCTCAGTCTTCAAGCTGGGTTCGGATGGCCACTTCTCGCGCTAGTGCTAAGGCAGAAACGACAATTAGGAAACCCTTTAACAGCAGTGCCAGAAAAGTCTGACTACACTGGCGCGGCATTTCATCCACGGATTACTTACTGATTTGGAGACCCACATGCTCAATGAGATCCAGCAAGACATCAATTCCCTGTTGCCCGGCAAAACGACCGAGCAGGGAGCCACCCGCCGCACCGCGCTGAAGGCAGCGATTGGCGTGGGCTACGCGGCCGCTGCCATGCCCATCATGGCGCAAACCGCGATCAAGACGCCGACCACTGGCCTCGCATTTGGAACACCCGTCGTTGAAGTAGAAAACTATCCTGTTCCGATGTACTGGGCCGCGCCCGCTGGCAAAAAGAACCTGCCAGTCGTCATCGTGATCCAGGAAATCTTTGGCCTGCATGAATACATCGCTGACGTCTGCCGTCGGTTTGCCAAGGCCGGTTATCTGGCGATTGCGCCCGACCTGTACGCGCGCCAAGGCGATGCGGCTTCTTACACCGATATCGGCAAGCTGCTGGCCGAAGTGGCCAACAAAGTGCCCGATGCGCAGATGCTGGGCGATCTGGATGCGATGGTGCAATGGGCCGGTGAGAACGGTGGCAACCTGAAGAAAGTCGGCGTCACCGGCTTTTGCCGCGGCGGCCGCGCCACCTGGTTGTTTGCGGAGCACAACCCCAAGGTCAAGGCAGCCGTGGCCTGGTACGGCCCTGTGGTCGGCACGTCTTCGGCATTGACCCCTAAGAGCGCGATCGAATTGGTTGGCAACCTGAAGGCTCCGGTGTTGGGCCTGTACGGCGGCGCCGACGGCGGCATTCCGCTGACCACTATCAATGAAATGAAGGACGCGCTGGCCGCAGCAGCAGCCAAAGGCAACAAGGCGGCCAAGGCCTCCGAGTTTGTGGTCTACCCCGGAGTCGGCCACGCGTTCCACGCCGACTACCGTGCCAGCTACAACAAGATCGCAGCGGAAGACGGCTTCCAGCGCGCTTTGGCTTGGTTCAAAGACAAGGGTGTGGTTTGACACTTCTGGCGATTCTGATCGGCACATTGGCTGCCGGTATTGGCAGTGTCTGGCTGGCAGCGGCCCTGAGTTTCGGGCCGCTGTCGCGCTACACCCAGCACATGCTGAGTCTGGCAGCTGGCGCGCTCTTGGCCACGGCCTTCATGCATTTGTTGCCCGAAGCCTTTGAGAGCCAAGCCGCCGCCAAAGACCTGTTTTTGACACTGCTGATCGGGCTGGTGTTTTTCTTCTTGCTGGACAAAGCCGAGCTGTGGCACCACGGGCATGAACATCACCACGGCGAGCATGGCGGCCCTGACCATTCGCATGATCATGGCCACGCACACCACCACGGCGATGCCAAGCCTGCGGCCGGTAGCTGGGCCGTGTTGACTGGCGACAGCGTGCATTGCTTTGGCGACGGCGTGCTGATTGCGTCCGCCTTCATGGCCGACATGCGCCTGGGCGCCATCGCCGCAGTTGCCGTGCTGGCACACGAGGTACCGCACCATATGGGCGACTTGATGGTGTTGCGCGCGGGTACATCGAACAAGCGCGCTGCGCTGATCAAGGTGTCACTGGCGGGGGCGGTAACGGCAATCGGCGGTTTGGCAGGTTACTGGTTGGTCGATCAGTTGCAGGATTACCTGCCGTACTTTCTGGTCGTCGCGTCCAGCAGCTTTGTCTATGTAGCGCTGGCAGATTTGATCCCGCAATTGCAAAAGCACCTGAGCCTGCGCGAGACGGCGGCACAAGTTACGTGGTTGCTATCCGGCATCGTGCTTGTGACGCTGGTGAGCGGCCTGGCCCACGGCGGCCACTAAAACACTAGCCCTTGGCGACCGGCCTTTGCGGGTCGGCGACCCACTCGCTCCAGCTTCCCGCAAACAGCGCGCTGCCGGTCAATCCGGCAATCTCCATCGCCAGAATATTCGGTACCGCACTGACACCACTGCCGCAGTGGTGCACCACGTCTTCTGATGCACGTTTGCCCAGCAATGTTTCAAACTCCGCACGCAATTGCGCTGCGGGCTTGAAGCGCCCATCGGCGCCGATGTTGGTTGGGAACGGACGGTTCAGCGCGCCGGGAATATGGCCTGCCACCGGATCAATCGGCTCGACCTCGCCCCTGAAGCGCGGCGTGGCACGTGCGTCCAGCACGTGCTGCTTGGCGCTGCCGAGCTTGCTCAGTACGGTTGTCACATCCACCAGTTTGACCAGCGGCGCCTGAACCGTGAATGTTGTTGCCGCCCGCACAGCTTCAGTGCCTGCGGTGACCGGTAAACCCGCCGCTTGCCACGCCTGAAAGCCTCCATCCAGCACCGCCACATTCGCGTGCCCCATCCACTTGAGCATCCACCACAACCGCCCGGCGTAATTGACGCCCTGGCGGTCATAAACCACAGCTTGCATGCCGTTACCAAAGCCTACGCTGCCCAGCCATGCGGCAAAGTTATCGCGCGAGGGAAGAGGGTGGCGGCCGCCGGATGCGGCGTTGGTTCTTGCTGGATCGCCCTTGGCACTCAAAGCCGTGTCCAGATTCGCATACACCGCGCCAGGGATGTGCGCCTCTGCGTATTGGGCCGGGCCCTGGTTGGGATTCATCAGATCGAAGCTGCAGTCAAACACCATGCAGGCTTGGCCGCCGGACTGCAGGGCTTTCAACTGGTCTACGGAAATGAGCGTGGTGTGGGGCATGGTGGTTTCAATAGGCGATGGATGGCGCATTATCGGATCAAGCCGAGCGAGCAGATACATACAGAACATCGTGCAGTAATGATCACGTTCAAAGCGGGCACCGAATGGTTAAAGTGTTGAGTCAAGCAAATCCATATTTCCATGCAACACCGAATTCTGACCACCGTGGCTGCACTCAGCTTTTCCTTGTGCGCCTTTGCGGCCCCCTTCATTACCATAGCGGTGCGCACCGAGATCGACGGCTTGTTGACCCGACTGGAGACATCGGGTTGCGAATTTCAGCGCAATGGCAGTTGGTACTCTGGCAAAGAGGCCCGAGCGCATTTGCAGCGCAAACTCGACTATCTGATCGACAAGAACATGGTGCAGACTGCGGAGCAGTTCATCGAGAAGGGTGCGAGCAGCAGCAGTTCCAGCGGCAAGGAATATCTGGTGCGATGTGGGAGGGCGGAGCCGCAACCTGCCGGCCAATGGTTGAGCCAGGAATTGAAGGCCCTGCGATTACAACGCAGGTAACTGCTGCATATTTGCGGCCTTGTGGGATGGCCACTCCGGGCCACAAGCCGTCTTCAGCGGATGTCTGCTTTAGAGAAAGACGACATTGCTGCAGTGCCCAACCGATTCGATTTCTGCTGGCCTCGTGTGGGGTCACTCGACTGCGCGGGGCAGTTCGTCTACCAGGTAATCCAAGAATACCCGTACCGAGGGCAGCCAACCCAGCCGAGTAGGTAGTACGGCGGTCAGATGCGAGTCGGCTGCGCGCCATTGTGGCAACACCCGGACCAGCCTTCCCGCCGCCACGTCCTCTCGGCATACGTAGCCGGGAAGCACGACAACGCCCAGGCCGGCACAGGCAGCCTGCTTCAATGCGACCATGTCGTTGCTCACGAAGCGCGCGCTAATTGGCACCATGGTGGCGGGTTCTTCCTCGAATCGAAGTGACCAGCTTTTCGTCGTTCCCCGGCCGTGTGCGATGGTGTTGTGGGTCACTAGATCGTCGGGGCGATGCGGAATACCTTTGTCATCGAGATAGGTCGGAGAGGCGAACAAATACCAAGGAACCTCTGCCAACCTACGCTGCACGAGTGACGAATCAGGCAGAGGGCCGGTGTGAGCGCGAATCGCCAGGTCGTACCCTTCTCCAACAATATCCACCATCACGTCGGACGCGTGCTGCTCAATACTGACTTTCGGATACATGCGCATGAAGTCAGGAAGAATGTTCCGCAATGCAAACTGCGCAACCGCCACGGACGAGGTGATGCGGATCGTGCCACTCGGTTCACTCTGTCGCTGTCGGCCGAAATTCTCCGCCTCTTCGGCCACCCTAAGTAGAGATTGCGCATGGCGGTAGAAGTCGTCGCCCACGTGCGTCAATCCGAGTTTTCGGGAGTTCCGATTGAGCAACTGGATTCCGAGATCTGTCTCAAGCTGCTGCACACGCAGGCTCAAAGTCGACTTTGACGCGCGCAGCACCCGCGCGGCAGCGGTAAATCCGCCATGGTTCACCACTTGCACGAAATAGAAAACGTCTGTCAGGTTCAACACCCCACCATCATCCCATTTTTTAAAACGATGCGTCAGACATTCTCTGGCTTCTCGAACGATGAGTAAATCCATACAGTTCAGTTCTCAGCTTTCAGAAGCCTCAGATGTCGACGTCTTTCACTAAAAAAGCAGTTGTTCAATTGGCTGACGTTTACAACGCCCTGGACATTCCCATCGCGACGTTGGTCTGGCAGTTGAAGAGCACCCCGCAATCCAAGAATCAGTGAGGACAGCCATGAGCATCCAGTTTTCAAAGGTGGCGACGGCAACGGCGCAGGCAGTAGGCGACGGATGCACCATCGCGCAGTTCCGGCACGACGCTTTCGGCGGCACGGCGATGTCACCTTTCGTGATGGTGGATCACTTCCATATGTGGCAGCCCACTTTCGAAGTTCACCCCCACGCGGGGTTTTCTGCAGTCACGCTCGTTTTCGATGACACGAAGGGTTCCATGGAGAGCCGCGACTCGATTGGTAACAATGCGACGTTCGGTGCCGGTGACCTGCATTGGACGTTGGCGGGTCGCGGGATCCTGCATACCCAGCTTCCGGTGAAATCGGCGCACATTCATGCGCTGCAGATTTTCGTGAATTTGCCGGCATCCCTGAAGCGACTGCCGCCGGATTCGTTCCACATAGGCCATGACCGGATGCCCGTCGTCCAGACAGCGGAGGGGGTGCGTGTGCGCGTCGTTGCTGGAGATTTCCAGGGGCGGTCTTCCCCAATCCCGGCACCCCGCCCCATCCTGATGCTCGACGTACGGTTTGAAAAGCCAGGCGCATCCATTGAAGTGCCTTTGCTAGGCGAATGGAACGCGTGGGTGCACGTAGTCCAAGGCAGCGTTGTCGTGGACGGCGACACGGAGTTGCGGGCCGATCAAGCCCTTTGTGCCAGTGCCAACGGCAGTGACGGCATCTTCACTCTGCGCGCTGGTGAAGAAGCGCACTGCGTTGTACTGGCTGCCGAACGGATCGATGAGCCCGTCATTTCTCGCGGGCCGTTTGTCTACCAAAGCGAGGCGGCGCTCGATGCTGCAGTGCGCGACTTTCATGCCGGGAAGTTTGGGTCGGTGGCGTCCCCGCCTGTGTCAGAAATTTCCTAAGCCGGTGCAGTCAGTCACACCAAATCCACTCTAACCCACAGGAATAAAAATCATGGTCACCAACAAAATTGCAGTTGTTACTGGCGGCTCACGCGGTATCGGCGCAGAGATTGCCAAAAAACTCGCTGCGCAAGGCACGGCCGTAGCCATTGTGTATCGCGGCAATGACGCTCGGGCCGATTCGGTCGTCGACGCCATCAGGACTGCCGGCGGCACGGCCACAGCGTTCGCGGCAGATGTGGCCGATCAGGCCGCGGCGCAGAGCGCGATAGACGCGATCGTGGCCCAATTCGGCCATATCGACATCCTGGTCAACAACGCCGGTGTGTTTGAAGCGCGCAATTTTGGCGCCATCGACGCTGAGCATGTCAGTCGCGTGTTCAGCGTCAACATGGGCGGTGTCCTGAATATGACCCAGGCTGCTGTACCGCATTTCCCCGCTGCGGGTGGGCGCATTGTCAATGTTTCCAGCAACCTCATCTACACGCCACGTCCCGGAACGGCGATTTACGCGGCAAGTAAAGCCGCCGTCTCTGTCTTGACCAATGCCTTCGCTAAGGAACTTGGCGCACGCGGAATCACCGTCAATGCGGTGGCACCATCCATGACCAGCACAGACATGACAGCTGCTACCCCCGAAGCCCGTCGTCAGGCTGTCATTGCCGCGACGCCCGCAGGCCGCATTGGAGAGCCGGCAGATATTGCCGACGCAGTCGTCTTTCTGACTTCGGACGATTCGCGTTGGATAACGGGGCGCACCATCCTGACTGACGGCGGGTTGACCGATGCACTGTAGGTAGTTCGGTCGCTGCGATAAGTCAGGGACAGTTGCGGACCTCTGCGGATGACCGCTTTGAAGCATTGCATCTCAATTGACGCACTTCAGCTTCGTCTCGATTGATGCTGCGAGCCGGGAGTGGCACTACAAGATCGTCCAATTTTTTCAGATCCATTTTTCCACCAAATCTGCAATATTGAGCCAACATTGCAGTGCCCCTTGACAGGGCGATCGAACATCCTGTGGCTCAGCCACTTCCAGAGTGGCGGTGGATACCGTCGGCATACGCAGTGTGTATTTGAATGAGCTAAGGAATACAGCTGTTCGTCTTGCAATTTGCAGCGAATGCGCCCACACTAAACCCGTTGGACAACAATAAAGTTAAGGATGACAAGTTCAATCTTAAAACTCTTCGCGGTGACAATCATTAGTACTGTCGCCCGTACGGCGATTTGTGCGCCCGAAGAGACATCGCCGCGTCTACTGACGTTGCCGTATCCACCCTTCACAATTGAAACGGGGGCAAACGCRCCCGGAGCCATTGGCGAGATTTTGSTGRAYATGTCCAAGCGCATGGGTATCCCRAACGCTAAGGTTGAGTTTTTTCCTTGGGCGAGAAGCCAGATGATTGCAAAGAGTCAACCTCATGCTGTCATCTTCCCAATGGATAGATCCYCAGAACGCGAAGATGAATACCGATGGATTGTTCAACTCCACTGTCGAGTTGTGGGTTTCATGGCCTTAAGTTCTTTCGTTGGTGATCTAGATCATGGCGAAAGTCTTAAAAAATACAAAGTTGGAGTTCTACGCGCGTCTCCAAGCCAGGGCTTACTAAAGAGTCTGAAACTGCCGAATGTCATYGAAGGGAATGACTACGCAGACTTGGTCAAGATGTTGCAAAAGCACGTGATTGACGTCATTTTCGGGACGCAAGAAATCAGTGTCTACGAACTGACTCAAGCGGGATTGAAGCCCAGCGAATTCAGTATAGGTAAACCAATCTACTCGCGTGGTATTTGGCTTGCAGGGAATCTGGCAATGCCCGATGCTGAGATTGCCCAGTGGCGCCGCGCCTTTGATCAGGTCTCTCAAGATGGCACTTATAGAAAAACTTTGCGTAAGTACCAAATCACTGAACGAACGTGTCAGTAAAGCCG